>NZ_JOCQ01000039.1 GCF_000720725.1 Streptomyces rimosus subsp. rimosus | reverse complement strand
GGGCGGACGGGGCGGGCGGGCGGGGTGGAGCGGGCAGGCCGCGGCGGCCGACCGTATTGCCGCGGTGAGTGCGGGGCCGTCGTCGAGATGGGCGTGGCGCGCGGGGAGTGTGGGCCGTGAATCGTTCGTACGTACAGGACAATGGTCCGGTGCGCTACGCAATCCTCGGGACGGCCCAGGTCCACCGGAGCGACGGGACGCCCGTCGCCCTCGGCGGGCCCCGTCTGCGTACGCTGCTCACGGCGCTTGCGCTGCGGCCCGGCCGGGCCCTCACCGCCGAGCTGCTGATCGCCGACGTCTGGGGCCCTCGGCCGCCCGCCGACGCCACCGGCGCGTTGCAGGCGCTGATCGCGCGGCTGCGCCGGTCGGTCGGCCGGGAGGCGATCGCCTCCGTACACGGCGGGTACCGGCTCTGTGCTGCCCCCGCCGACGTCGACCTGCACCGTTTTGAGCAGCTGGCGGACGAGGGCGCGCGGGCGCTGGCCGACGGCGATCCGGTCAAGGCCGCCGCGCTGCTCGGCGACGCCCTGGCGCTGTGGCGCGGTCCGGCGCTGGCCGACCTTCCGGAGGCTGCGGGCGAGGCCGCGCGCGCCGAACGCGCCCGCCTGGAGGCCCGGCGTACGCGGCTCGCCGCCGAGGTCGCCCTCGGCCGGCCCGGCCAGGCCCTGCCCGCGCTGACGGCGCTGTGCGAGGAGCATCCCCTCGACGAACCGCTCCAGGCCCTGCGCCTGCGCGCGCTGCGGGCGGCGGGGCGTACGGCCGAGGCGCTCGACGCGTACGCCTCGGTACGGGCCGCCATCGCCGACCGCCTCGGCGCGGCCCCGGGCCCCGAACTCCGCGCCCTGCACATGGAGTTGTTGCGGGAGGAGGAGGTGGGGGAGGCTGTGGCTCACGAGGCGGAGGCAGTGGCGGCCGATCGCCCGGCGCCCACCCTCACCCCCCGCCCCGGCAACCTCCGTACCCGCCCCACCTCCTTCGTCGGGCGCGAGGACGACCTCGCGGTGATCCGGACCGATCTGGGCGCGCACCGGCTGGTCACGCTGCTCGGGCCGGGCGGGGCGGGCAAGACGCGGCTCTCGCAGGAGGGTGCCGAGGCGGCGGCAGCCGCGGCGCCCGAGAGGTGGGCGGACGGTGTGTGGTTCGCGGAGCTGGCGCCCGTGGACGATCCGCAGACCGTGCCGGAGGCGGTGCTCACCGCGCTCGGGGCGCGCGAGACCGTCGTACGCACCACCGCCGACGAACTGCGCGCCGCCGCCGACCCGACGACGTACGATCCGATGGCGCGCCTCGCTGAGCACTGCGCGAGCCGGCGGATGCTGCTCGTCCTGGACAACTGCGAGCATGTGATCGGTGCTGCCGCCGAGCTGGCGGACCGGCTGCTGGCCGAGTGTCCCGGCGTGACCGTGCTGGCCACCAGCCGGGAGCCGCTGGCCGTGCCGGGAGAGGCGCTGCGGCCGGTGGAACCGCTGCCCGACCCGGTCGCGCTGCGGCTGCTGGCGGACCGCGGGGCCGCCGCCCGGCCCGGGTTCCGCGTCGAGGACGACCCGGTCGCGTGCGCGGAGATCTGCCGGCGGCTCGACGGGCTGCCGCTCGCCATCGAACTGGCCGCGGCCCGGCTGCGGTTGCTCACCCCGCGCCAGCTCGCCGACCGGCTGGACGACCGGTTCCGGCTGCTGACCAGCGGGAGCCGTACCGTACTGCCCCGGCAGCAGACGCTGCGCGCCGTGGTGGACTGGTCCTGGGACCTGCTCGACGGTCCCGAGCGTGCAGTGCTGCGCCGCCTGTCCGTCTTCTCCGGCGGCTGCGATCTCGCCCAGGCCGAGGAGGTGTGCGGGGACGGGCCGGGGGCGCAGGGAACGGGCGGTCCGGTGGCGCCGCGTGATGTCGCCGCCCTGCTCGGTTCGCTGATCGACAAGTCGCTGGTCGTCGCCGCGCCGGGCGGGGACGGGCGGATGCGCTACCGGCTGCTGGAGACCGTCTCGGAGTACGCCGGCGAGCGGCTGGACGAGGCGGGGGAGCGGTCCGCGACCGAGCGGCGGCACCTGGTCGCGTACCGCGAACTGGCCCGTACGGCCGATCCCTTGCTGCGCGGACCGGCCCAGCGCGTCTGGCTGGAGCGGCTGGAGCTGGAGCACGACAACCTGCGGACCGCGCTGCGCCGGGCCGTCGCCGTGCGCGACGAGCAGGAGGCGCTGTGCCTGGTGCTGTCCCTCCAGTGGTTCTGGTCGCTGCGTGACCACCGCGCCGACGCCCGTGCCTGGTCGGCCGCCGTGGGGGCGCTCGGCCCCGATCCTTTCGCGGCGCCCGTCGAGCCCGCGCCCGTCCTGTACGAGCGGCCCATCGACGCGCCGCCGCCAATGGTGCCGGAGCAGTTGCAGGAGGCGCGTCGCGAGGTCCGGCTGGTGGAGCTGTCCAATTCGGACAGCGACATCGCGGTCCTGGGCAACCCGGAGTGGCGGGACGAGCTGCTGGGCATCCTGGCCGCGTACCGCAGCGGCATGCCGCAGACGTGCAAGGTGCCGGGCGTCCTGTGGTACTACGCGATGATGATGGCGGGCCGGTTCGACGACCTGGCGCACCTCGTCCACGAGGCGGTGAGCGCCTGCCGGGAGTACGGCTACGAGTGGGAGCTGGCGTACGTCCTCCAGCTGCGCGCCAAGATCTTCAACGACCGGCGGGACGGGCTGGCCCAGGCCCGCCAGGACGCCGACGAATCCCTGGAGATCTTCATACGGCTCGGTGACGCGTGGGGCGCGGCGGAAGCCCTGGCGGGGCGCGGCGAGGCCCGCGAGGGGCGGGGCGAGTACGCGCTCGCGGCCGAGGACTACCGGGCGGCCATGCGCTACGCCGAGGAACTGGGGGCGTCCGGGCAGATCCTGCTGCTGCGGACCCGGCTCGGCAACGTCCTGATCGAGGATGGTGCGGAGGCGGACGGCGAGCGCCTGCTGCACGAAGTGCTCGAACTGACGAAGAAGGGCAACGGCGGCCGGGACGCGAGGCCGTTCGCCCACCTCACGCTCGCCATGCACCTCACCTGCGTCGGACAGCTGCGGGAAGCGCGCGGCCACCTGGAGGAGGTGCAGGAGCTGTTCGGGCAGCGCGCCCCGCAGCTGTTCCAGGGCGTCGTGATGGCGGCGATGGTCGCGCTGGACATCGAGGAAGGGTGCTACGACGATGTGCTGCCCCGGTTCCGTGCGGCGATGCCGAAGTTCCGCGACGAGCTCGTGCAGGTGGTCGCGCCGGACCTGCCGGTCGTCCAACTGCTCACCGCGGCGCGGGCGTTGGTGGGCGTACGGGGCGAGGCGGGCGGGCCGGACGCGGCGCGGCTGATCGGCGCGTACGACGTGCTGCGCAGCAACTCCCACCGGCCGCCGCGGGTCATCCGGCGGAACCGGGCGAGCGCCGAGGCCGAGACCCGTGCGGTCCTCGACGCCGCCGCCTACGAACGGGCCTACGCCGAAGGCGGCAGCCTCTCCCTCGAAGAAGCCGCCGCCCTCATCTGACGCGAGCCGGGCGAAGGTGACGCGTCAGGTCTTCTTGCGGAACTTGGCGACGGCCAGGGGCGCGAACACCAGGGTGATGCCGGCCGTCCAGGCCAGGGTGATCAGCACCGGCTGGGCGACCGCGCCCTGCCCGTTCATCAGGGCGCGCGCCGCGTCCGCCAGGTTCGACAGCGGGTTGACCTTGGTGAACGCTTCCATCCAGCCCGGCATCGTGGTCGGCGGGGCGAATATGGACGAGCCGAACTGCAGCGGCATCAGCACCATGAAGCCGACGCCCTGCACCGCCTGCGGGGTCTTCATGGTCAGGCCCAGCAGCATGAATATCCAGGTCAGCGAGGACCCGAAGAGCAGCGCCAGGGCGACGGCCGCCAGCAGCTCCAGCGGTCCGGTCTTCAGGTCGAAGCCGATCAGGAACGCCAGCACCAGCAGGATGACGGTGGAGACCAGCATCCGCCCGGACTCCACGAGCATCTTCGCCGTCAGCACCGAGGAGCGGGCGATCGGCATCGTGCGGAAGCGGTCCATCACCCCCTTGTTGAAGTCGTCGTTGACGCCGGAGCCGACCGACATGGCGATGTTCAGACCGCCCATGGCCAGCAGGCCGGGGATGATGTAGTTCACGTACGCGGAGCGGTCGCCGCCGAGGCTGCCGCCCATCGCGCCGCCGAAGACGTACACGAACAGCAGCGTGAAGACGATCGGCATCAACAGGGCGTCGAACATCGACTCCGGGTCGTTCTTGATCTGCATCGCGTTGCGGCGCACCAGGGCGCTCGTGTGACGCAGATGGGCCCGCAGGCCGATGCGGCCCTCGTCGGCACCCGGCCGCTGCGGCTTGCCCGGCGCCGCCACCGTCGCGGCACTCATGCCGGAACCTCCTCGTACTGCTTGTCCTGTACGTCCTGCTGATCCCGCGGCCCGTCCTGCGGGCCGCCGTCGGCGGCCTCCGACGTCTTCTGGCCGGTGATGGCCAGGAACACCTCGTCCAGGCTGGGCAGATGGGTGTTGATGCCGGAGATCGTGAAGCCCCGCTCGCCGAGCATGCCGACCACGGCGGACAGCTGCTCGTCGCTGACGATCGGGACGTTGACCACGCCGTCCTCGTGGTCGGCGGTGGCGCCCGCGATGCCGTCCAGGCCGGCCTGCGCGATGGCGCCGACCATCCGGTCCAGCTCGGCGGCCTGGGCCGGGCGTATCTGGAGCGTCCGGCCGCCGACCTTGGTCTTCAGCTCGTCGACCTCGCCCTCGGCGATGACCCGGCCGCGGTCGATGACCGTCAGCTCGTGGGCCAGCTGCTCGGCCTCTTCCATGTACTGGGTGGTGAGCAGGACCGTGGCGCCGTCGCGCACCATGCTGCGGACCTCGTCCCACACCTCGTTGCGGGTGCGGGGGTCCAGGCCGGTCGTCGGCTCGTCCAGATACAGCACCGCGGGCCTGCCGATCATGGAGGCGGCCAGGTCGAGGCGGCGGCGCATACCGCCGGAGTACTTGGCGGCGGCCCGGCCGGCGGCCTCGGTGAGCGAGAACCGCTCCAGCAGCTCGTCGGCCCGCGCGCGGGCGTCCTTGCGGGAGAGGTCCAGCAGCCGGCCGATCATGTACAGGTTCTCGCGGCCGGAGAGCTTCTCGTCGACCGAGGCGTACTGGCCGGTGAGGCCGATCGTGCGGCGCAGCGCGCGCGGCTGGCGCACCACGTCGAAACCGGCCACGGTCGCCGTGCCGGCGTCCGGCACCAGGAGTGTGGACAGGCAGCGGACCAGCGTCGTCTTGCCGGCGCCGTTCGGCCCCAGCACGCCGAGGACGGTGCCTTCCCGCACATCGAGATCCACCCCGTCCACGGCCTTCACCTCGCCGAAGTGCTTGACCAGTCCCCGCACTTCGACGGCGTTCCCCGCGCCGTTGGATGTCGTCTTTCGCGTCATGCCCACACGATGACAGCCCCCACTGACAAACGACCGACAGCGGACCGACAGCCCAGGTCAGGCCGTCGGCGGCAGACGGCGCGCCTCACCGGTCGGTGCTGATCTCCTTCATGGTCATATGCGATTCGAGGCGGAGGACCGCGGGCAGGCAGCTGAGCTTGCGGGTGAGGAAGCCTTCGTAGGCGGCATGGTCGGCCACGGCGACGCGGAGGAAATAGTCGGGGCGCCCGTACATACGGCGGAACTCGATGACCTCCTCGTAGGAGGCGACGGTGGCCTCGAACTCCTCGAAGCTCTTGCGGTCCTGGGCGTATATCTCCACGGCGACGAGGACTTCCAGGCCGCGGCCCACCGCCTCGGGATCGACGACGGCCCGGTATCCGGCGATGACGCCGGCTTCCTCCAGCCGCTTGACCCGGCGCAGGCAGGGCGGCGGGGTCAGACCGACGCGCCTGGCCAGCTCGACGTTGGTCAGCCGCCCGTCCCGGCCGAGCTGGAACAGAATTTCCCGGTCCACCGCGTCGAGGGTAATTTCGTTGCGCACGGAGTCATTGTAGAGCTGAAGAAGGAAACCAAATAAGCCGCGATTCTTTTTAAGATTTCGCCATGGAAACAAGCCCTGCCGTCACCGGGGGCCGCACTCGGCCCGTACCTGTCCCCGCGTCCGCAGGACGTTCCGAGGCGCCCGCGGCGTTCAGGGAATCCGCCGGCGCCGTTCTGGGATTCGTTCCGCTCGGCCTCGCCTTCGGGGCGCTGGTGACGCAGTCGGGGCTGGACTGGTGGTGGGCGGGGCTGTCCGCGGCGCTCGCCTTCGGCGGATCGTTCGAGTTCCTGCTCATCGGCCTGGTGACCGCCGCGGCCCCGCTGGCGGCGATCGCGCTGTCCTCGTTCATGGTGAACGTCCGGCACGTCTTCTACGCGCTGTCCTTCCCCGTGCACCGCATATCCGGCCGCCTCGGCAAGACGTACGCCACCTTCGCGCTGTGCGACGAGGCGTATGTGCTGGCCACCCGCGAACAGGCCCGCTCCTGGCCCGGCCGCCGCATCCTGTGGATGCAGTTCCTGCTGCATCTGTCCTGGGCGGGCAGCGCGATCGCCGGGGCCCTGCTCGGCTCCCTCATCCCGGGGAACGTCACCGGCCTGGACTTCGCCCTCACCGCCTTGTTCGCCGTTCTCGCGCTGGATGCCGTCCGGGAACTGCGCGGCGATCTGCCCACTCCTGTGCTCGCTCTGCTCAGCGCCCTCGGTGCCCGGGTCCTCTTCCCCGGCGAGATGCTCCTGGCCGCCTTCGGCCTGTTCGCCGCCGCCCTCCTGGCCCGTCAGCTCACCACCGGCAAGAGGCCGAGCCATGCCTGATCCGCGCTATGCCGTCGCCGCCGTCCTCGTCACCACCGCGGTCACCTGGGGCCTGCGCGCCCTGCCCTTCGCCGCCCTCACACCCCTGCGGGCCAGCCGTACCGTCCGGTACCTCAGTGCCCGCATGCCCGCCGGCGTCATGGTGATCCTGCTCGCCTACTGCCTGCGCGACCTTTCCCTCACCGAAAAGCGCAGCCTGGCCCCGCTGGTGGCCCTGGCCGTCACCGTCGGACTGCATCTGTGGCGCCGCAACGCGCTGTTGAGCATTCTCGGCGGCACGGCCGTGCACGTGATCCTGGCCAGTACGGTCTTCGCGCACTGAGCGCGGCGAAAGGCCGGGCGGGCGACTTCTCCGAGGGCGCCCGCCCGGCCTTCGTTCACATCGACGGAAGCCGCGCTCCCTGGCAGGGCATCAGCGGAAGCTGTGCTCCTTCGCCGGGAACGTGCCGCCGACGACCTCCTCGGCGAAGTCCTTGGCCGCGGTGCCCAGCACCTCGCGCACGTTCGCGTACTGCTTCACGAAGCGCGGGACGTGCCCGCCGGTCAGGCCCGCCATGTCGGTCCACACCAGGACCTGCGCGTCACAGCCGATGCCCGCGCCGATGCCGACCGTGGGGATGTGCAGCGAGCGGGTGACCTCGGCGGCCAGTTCGGCCGGTACGGCCTCCAGGACGACGGCGAAGGCGCCCGCGTCCTGCACGGCCTTCGCGTCGCGCAGCAGCTGCTGGGCCGCTTCCTCGCCGCGGCCCTGCACCGGGTAGCCCCCGTACGCGTTGACGGACTGCGGTGTCAGGCCGACGTGGGCCATGACCGGAATGCCGGCCGAGACCAGCAGCTCGACCTGGTGGGCGGAGCGCTCGCCGCCCTCCAGCTTGACCGCGCCGACGCCGGCCTCCTTGACCAGGCGGGTGGCGTTGCGCAGCGCCTGGACCGGGCTCTCCTGGTAGGCGCCGAAGGGCAGGTCGCCGACGATCAGTGCGCGCTTGGTGCCGCGGACGACCGCCGCGGACAGGATGGTGATCTCGTCCATCGTGACCGGCACGGTGGACTCGTATCCGAGGTGGCAGTTGCCCATCGAATCGCCGACCAGCAGCACCGGGATGCCGGCCTCGTCGAAGACGGAGGCGGTCATCGCGTCGTAGGCGGTGAGCATCGGCCACTTCTCGCCGCGCTCCTTGGCGGCGGCGATGTCGCGGACGGTCACCCGCCGCGAGCTCTTTCCTCCGTACAGCGCCTTGCTGCTGTCGGCCTTACCGGTTGTGCCCCCGCCGGCCGCGGTGGTCCCCTCCGCGGCCGGAATCTGGGCAGGCGAAAGCTGCGTCATGGTGACGGCTCCTGTTCGTCATCTCGAAGCGCCCTGACGGCGTCTCCGGACTCCCTTCCATGCTGGCACGCGGCCCCGGGGGAGTGGAAGGGGCCTGGGGAGGAGGGGCGGACCGCGCCTTGTGAGGCGGCCACGCCCCCGCATGCCCCGCTGATACGGAATGGTGCCCTCCGATACGGAACGGCCCCGTATCGAAATGGGCGTACGCTGACCCCATGACCAGCTCCGAACCCGCCGGTATATCCGCCGCGCCCCGGCACGTCCCCGAGCACATCCACCGCCGCCGCTGGGTGATCCTGTCCGTCCTCATGCTCAGCCTGCTGATCGTGGTGCTGGACAACTCCATCCTCAACGTGGCGATGAAGACGATCGCCACCCCGGCCCCCACCGGCCTCGGCGCCACGCAGAGCCAGCTGGAGTGGGCGATCAACTCGTACACGCTCGTCTTCGCGGGCCTGCTGTTCACCTCGGGACTGCTCGGTGACCGGCTGGGCCGCAAGAAGGTGCTGCTCTTCGGGCTGGCGGTGTTCGGCGTCGGCTCGGTGCTGGCGGCCGTCTCCGGGTCGCCGGGGCAGCTGATCGCCTTCCGGGCCGTGATGGGGCTGGGCGGCGCCTTCGTGATGCCGTCCACCCTCGCCGTCCTGATGAACGTCTTCGAGCGGGACGAGCAGCCCAAGGCGATCGGCATCTGGGCGGGCGGCGTGGGACTGGCCATCGCGATCGGCCCGATCGCGGGCGGTCTGCTGCTGGACCACTTCTGGTGGGGTTCGGTCTTTCTCGTGAACGTACCGATCGTGCTGGTGGCGCTGGTCGCGATGATCCTCCTGGTGCCCGACTCCAGGGACCCGCGGCCCGGGAAGCTGGACCCGGTCGGCGTGCTGCTCTCCGTCGTCGGTCTGGTGCTGTTGGTCTACGGGATCATCAAGGGCGGCCAGCTCGCCGACTTCACCGATCCGCAGGTGCTCGGTACGGTCCTGGGCGGTCTGCTCGTCCTGGTCGGCTTCGTGCTGTACGAGAAGCGGATCGATCACCCGTCGATCGACGTCAACCTCTTCCGCAAGCCGGCCTTCTCCGCCGCGGTGGGCGCCATCACACTGGTCTTCTTCGCGCTGATGGGCGTCACGTTCTTCATCGTCTTCTACGTCCAGAGCGTGCGCGGCTACACCCCGCTCCAGGCGGGCCTGCTGATCCTGCCGCTGGCCGTCTCCCAGATGATCTTCTCGCCGCTGGCCCGGCACGCCGTCGACCGCTTCGGCGCGCGCACCGTCTGCACGGGCGGGATGCTGTTGGTCGCCGCCAGCATGGCCGGCTTCCTGCTGCTGGACACCGATACCCCGATGTGGGTGCTGGAGGTCCTCTTCTTCGTCCAGGGCACCGGCTCGTCGCACATCATGCCGCCGGTCACCCTCTCGATCATGCAGTCCCTGCCGCGCGAGAAGGCGGGCTCCGGATCGGCCGTCAACAACACGTTCCGGCAGGTCGGCGGCACGCTCGGGGTCGCCGTACTGGGCTCGCTGCTGTCCACCGTCTACCGCGACGACATCGACGGCGCGCTGAACTCCGTACCGGGCCTGCCGGACGCCGCCCGGCACGCGGCGGGCGAGTCCATCGAGGCCACGCTCGGCGTCGCCCGGCACCTCGGACCGGCCGGACAGCGGCTGATCACGGACGCGCACGACGCGTTCATCCACGCCATGCACGTCACCGCGCTCGCCTCGGCCGGTGTCGCGGTGCTCGGCGCGGTGGTGGTCGGGGCCTTCCTGCCAGGCAGGATGGGTGCGGGTGCGCGCGGTGCGGACCGGGCGGAGCAGGAAAAGGCGGGAGCACGGTCATGAGCCGGACGGCGGGCACGGATGCGGCGGGGACAGAGGTGCGTACGCAGGCGGACACCCACGTACGTACGGACGCCCCCGCCCCCGACCCCCGCCGCGGCCGTCCCCGCAACGCCGCCGCCGACACCGCGATCATCGAGGCCGTGCTGCGCATGATCGAGGACGGGGTCTCCATCGGTGAGCTGTCCATGGAGCGCATCGCCCGGGAGGCGGGCGTCGGCAAGGCCACCGTCTACCGGCGGTGGCCCGGCAAGAGCGAGCTGCTGCTCGACGTGATGCGCTCGCTGGACACCGACATCCCGCCGCCGGCCGGCGAGTCCGTGCGCGACGACCTCGTGGACATCATCGAGTTCCTGCGCATCCGCGGCCTGGCCAAGCGCAACTCGGCGCTGCTGCGCACCATCGTCACGCACGTCAAGGCGCAGCCGGCGCTCTGGCGGGAGTACCACGAGACGGTCGTGCAGGCCCGCCGCGAGGTGCTGCTGTCCGTGCTGCGCCGGGGCATGGCGTGCGGGGAGATCCGGGCCGACCGGGACATCGACCTGCTCGCCGACCTCTTCGTCGGCCCGGTGCTGTCCCGGGCCCTGCTCCATGAGTGGGCGGACCTGCCGGAGGGGCTGGCCGAGGAGATCGTGGACACGGTGCTGTACGGCGTACGGCCGCGTGCCTGACCGTACGGTTCCCCGCCCGTACCTGACCGCTCCATGACGGGACTATGCCCGTTCTGTCACAGCCGCCGCCGTGGCTCCGTGACCAGGAACCCGACGCCCCGAGCCTGCCGTCATCACTTGTAAGAAAGCGCATTACGAGCCATCGCCTAGGGTCGGAGATCACAGGTGGGGCGCACGAGGCAAGGCAGTGAGGACGGCGGCATGGCGCAGGCATACATGACGGAGTCGGGGCGGGGCCACGACCCTGAGCGGAATGCCTCCCGGGCACGGCGCCTGCGTGACTGGTGGCGCCCGGAGGGCATGTGGCGGCGGGGCATCGTGCTCGCGGTACTGGCGGTTCTGCTGGGGCTGCTGATGATGCTGCATGCGCAGGTACCCAACGAGGTGGGCAACCTGGGCAGCCTGCTGGAGACGTTCCTGCCGTGGCTCGGCATGATCGGCGTCCCGGTGCTGCTGATCGCCGCCGTGCTGCGCCGCTCCGCGACCGCGATCATCGCGCTGCTGCTGCCCGCCATCGTCTGGGTGGGCCTCTTCGGCGGGCAGGTCACGGACAAGAAGGGCACCGGCGGCAACCTCACCGTCGTCACCCACAACGTCAGCGACGAGAACCCCGACCCGGCCGGCACGGCCCGGGACATCGTGAAGTCCGGCGCGGACGTGGTGGCCCTGGAGGAGCTGACCGGTGACGCGCTGCCCAAGTACAAGGAAGGGCTGGCCAAGGCGTATCCGTACCACACGGTGCAGAACACGGTCGGGCTGTGGAGCAAGCACCCGCTGTCCGACGCGGCGCCGGTGAACATCAAGATGGGCTGGACCCGGGCGCTGCGCGCGACCGTCCAGGCGCCCGGCGGCAAGCAGGTCGCCGTCTACGTCGCGCACCTGCCGTCGGTACGGGTCAAGCTCAACGCGGGCTTCACCGCCAACCAGCGCGACAACAGCGCGGCCGCCCTCGGCGACGCGATCTCCAAGGAGCGCGTCAAGCAGGTCATCCTGCTGGGTGACCTCAACGGCACGATGAACGACCGTTCCCTCGCCCCGGTCACCGCGCAGATGCGCTCGGCCCAGGGCGCGGCGGGCGACGGCTTCGGGTTCTCCTTCCCGGCCGGCTTCCCGATGGCGCGGATCGACCAGATCATGATGAAGGGGATCGACCCGGTGTCCTCCTGGACGCTGCCCCGGACCGGCAGTGATCACCTTCCGCTGGCGGCGTCGGTCAAGATCTGACAAAGCCGCAACGATTTCCGACGGCCTCCGACGGCCGGGTGAGCGCGCTCTCGCCCCGCCGCCGGGGGCCGTTCCCGTGGGCCGGCCCGGGCGCCCGCCCCTCATCCGTAACATTCCGTTCTCCCGTCGGAATGAATGGCCTGGGAGACTTTGTTCCGTAGAAGAACTTACGGACATCCAGCATCACGCCGTCGTACGGATCCCCTGCGCACCGCTCACCGCACCACCGCGCCGGGGGGTCCGTACGCACCGTTTTCGAAAGGTCTCTCATGCCCCTGGCGCTGCTCGCGCTGGCCGTCTCCGCCTTCGGCATCGGCACCACCGAGTTCGTGATGATGGGCCTGCTGCCCAATGTCGCGGGCGACCTGGGTACGTCCGTGCCCACGGCCGGCTATCTCGTCTCCGCCTACGCCCTCGGCGTCGTCATCGGCGCCCCGCTGCTGACCGCGCTCGGCGCGCGCGTCCCACGCAAGCGGATGCTCCTGCTGCTCATGGCCGTCTTCACGGTCGGCAACCTGGCCTCGGCCCTGGCGCCCAACTTCGGCCTGCTGATCGCCGGCCGGCTGCTCGCCGGGCTGCCGCACGGCGCGTTCTTCGGCGTCGGCGCGGTCGTCGCCGCCCGGCTGGTCAAGGAAGGCCGGCAGGCCCGCGCCGTGGCCACCATGTTCCTCGGACTGACCGTCGCCAACATCGTCGGCGTGCCCGCCGCGACGCTGCTCGGCCAGCACCTCGGCTGGCGCGCGACCTTCCTGGTGGTGGCCGCCATCGGGCTGGTCGCGATGGCCTCGCTGGCCCGGCTCGTCCCGGAGATGCCGCACGAGGAGCACGGCGGCGTGGCCCACGAGCTGCGCGCCATGGGCAACCGGCAGGTCGTCCTCGGCCTGGTCACCGCGGTCTTCGGCTTCGCCGGCGTGTTCGCCGTCTACAGCTACCTCGCCTCGATGATGACCGAGGTCTCCGGCTTCGCCGAAGGCTCCGTCCCGCTCGTCCTGGCGCTCTTCGGCGCCGGCATGACGCTGGGCGCGCTGGCCGCGGGCCCGCTGACGGACCGCGCGCTGCGGCCCACGCTGTACGGGGCGCTCGCGGCCCTCGCCGCGACCCTCGTCGTCTTCACCTTCGCGGTGCACGTGAAGTGGGCGGCCCTGATCTGCGTCGTCATCCTGGGCGCGGTCGGCTTCATGACCACCACGCCGCTGCAGATGCTGGTCATGCAGAAGGCCCGGCACGCGCCGACCCTGGCCTCCGCCTCCAACCACTCGGCGTTCAACCTGGCCAACGCGGGCGGCGCCTGGGTCGGCGGGGTGGCCATCGCGGCGGGCTGGGGCTGGACCTCCCCGGCGCTGGTCGGCGCGGTCCTGGCCGTCGTCGGCCTGGGGATCGCGGTCACCGCGGGACTCCTGGACCGCGGCGCCGCCTCCTCCCGCGTCGTCGCGAGCAGCGAGGACGAGGTGCCGGCGGAACTGCCGGACCGGGTGGGCTGAGCCGCACAGCTGAAGCAACCCCGGCACTGCCTCCTGGGGCCGCGTCGTACGACCGTACGGCGCGGCCCCTTCGCGTGCGTAAGCGCGGGATATGTGTGACCTGTGCGTCCGCTGTGTGCAACGGGCCTTTGGCGGGACCGCGTGGCGGCTGTTACACGGCTGCCGGGAAGCGGCAACAGGGGCTTCCTAGCGTTTTCGGTGTGGGCCCGCGAGGGCGGCTCACGCCAGGTCCGGGCCCGGCCCGGACGCAGCACGACGTACAGCGCAACGCACAGCACATCGCACAGCACGACGAGCACAAGGAGCAGCATGTTCTTCGCAGCCCATCGCACAGGCGACGCGTCCGTGTCCGCCGCCCGCACCGGCAAGCGCGCGGGCCTGCGCACCGCGGTCGTCGCCGCGGCGGCCAGTGCCGCCGTCGCCGTACCGGCCGTGGCCGCGGTCGCCGCCCCGGCGCACTCCGCGGCCCCCGCCAAGCCCGCGGCGGCGGCCTCCGCCCAGGGCCACGACAAAAAGGTGAAGATCGCCAACCACTACACCCTCACGTGGAACGCCAAGAAGGGCACCGCCACCATCCAGGACCCGGACGGCGAGACGGTCGGCGTGCTTTCCGCCAACCACCCCGGACCGATCACCAGCGACTTCGGTGACCAGGGCCGGACCACGTACACGATGGACGCGGCGATGTCGTCGGCAACCGTCAACGTGGACCACAACGGCAAGGTCAAGTCCTACGACTTCCTCCGGGCCTGAGCGCGTCCGTGGCGGCCCGGTCCCGGTGCGGCGGCACCGGGGCCGGGCCGCCGTCCTGCCGGGCGGCACCGGCTTCCACCACTCAGACCGACTCCCGCCAGTGATTCGTGACCGGCAGCCGCCGGTCCTTCCCGAAGCCCTTGGCGGAGATCTTCGTGCCCGGCGGGTACTGCCGCCGCTTGTACTCGGCCGCGTCCACCATCCGCAGCACCCGCACCACCAGCTCGTCCTCGTACCCGCGCCCGACGATCTGCTCGCGCCCCTGGTCGCGGTCGACGTACAGCTCCAGGATCGCGTCGAGGATCTCGTAGTCGGGCAGTGAGTCGGTGTCCACCTGTCCGGGGCGCAGCTCGGCGCTCGGCGGCTTGGTGATCGAGTTCTCCGGGATCGGCGGTGTACGTCCGTGATCGGCGGCCGACCGGTTGCGCCAGCGCGCGAGCCGGAAGACGTCGCTCTTGTACACGTCCTTGATCGGCCCGAAGCCGCCCACCGCGTCGCCGTACAGCGTCGAGTAGCCGCACGCCAGCTCGGACTTGTTGCCCGGCGCGAGGACGAGGTGGCCCTCCTGGTTGGAGAGCGCCATCAGCGTCGTGCCGCGCAGCCGGGCCTGGAGGTTCTCCTCGGCGACCCCGGTCAGCTCCAGTGATGCCATGTACGCGTCGAACATCGGGGCGATCGGCACCGTACGCAGCCGCAGTCCGGTACGCCGGGCCAGCTCGGCCGCGTCCTCCTTGGAGTGTTCGGAGGAGTAGCGGGAGGGCATCGAGACGCCGAACACGTTCCCGGCGCCGAGCGCGTCGCACGCGATGGCCGCGACCAGCGCGGAATCGATCCCGCCGGACAGCCCGAGCAGCACGCTGCGGAAGCCGTTCTTGGTGACGTAGCCGCGCAGCCCGGCGACCAGCGCGCCGTAGATCTCCTCGGTGTCCTCCAGGCGCGCGGCCTGCCCGCCGGTCTCCCGCGGCGCGTCATCGGGCAGCGGGTCCGGCGTCAGGACGACGTGCTCGATACGCAGCCCGTCGTCCACCACCCCGGACGGCGCCCGGGGCGCGGCTGCGGGCAGGTCCAGGTCCAGCACCACGCAGCACTCCTCGAACTGCGGCGCCCGCGCGAGCACCGCGCCGTCCCGGTCCACCACGATCGAGTCGCCGTCGAAGACGAGGTCGTCCTGCGCGCCGGACATCGCCAGGTACGCGATCGTGCAGCCGGCCTCCCGGGCGCGCCGGCGGACCAGCTCCAGCCGGGTGTCGTCCTTGTCCCGCTCGTACGGCGAGGCGTTGACGGAGACCAGCAGCCCCGCCCCGGCCGACCGGGCCGCGGGCACCCGGCCGCCGTCCTGCCACAGGTCCTCGCAGATCGCCAGCGCCACGTCCACGCCGTGCACCCGGACCACGGGCAGCGTCTCGCCCGGCACGAAGTACCGGAACTCGTCGAAGACGCCGTAGTTGGGCAGGTGGTGCTTGGCGAAGGAGAGCGCGACCGCGCCGTGGTGGAGCACGGCGGCGGCGTTCTGCGGGGCGCCCGCGGGCTGCCCGTACCGCGGCTGCGCCTGCTCGCAGCGGTCCAGGTAGCCGACGACGACCGGGATGTCCCCGAAGCCCTCGTCGGCGAGCCGGGCGGCGAGCGCGCGCAGCGCGGTGCGGCTCGCCTCCACGAACGACGACCGCAGCGCCAGGTCCTCGACGGGATAGCCGGTCAGCACCATCTCGGGGAACGCGATCAGGTGCGCGCCCCGCCGGGCGGCCTCCCGGGTCCGGCGCACGATCGTTTCGGTGTTGCCGGTGAGGTCACCGACGCAGGCGTCGGTCTGGTTCAGGGCGATCCGCAGGCGAGGCACGCGGCCGAGCTTACTGAGCGTTCGGTCCGGTGCCGGGTGTTTGGTTCCGGCAGGTCGGGCGCCGAATCGGAGGCGGCCGCCCGCAGGGCCGTCCGGAGCGGCTCACACCACGCCCTGCCAGCGTTCGGGAATGGGCTCGGGGTACAGGGGGTCGCCATTGACCCGGTCCCGGTAGAACCAGTGGTGGAACGCGTCCGGATCGACGATCCGGTTCTGGTATCCGCGGTTGTTGTCGATATCGTCCCGGGTGCGCAGATGGCCACTGCGGCGTTCATGGCGGCGGAGGCATATCTCGTAGTCCATACGGTGCAGGTGGATGAGGTAGAGGTCGGGGTCGTGGTCGGCGCGGCCGTCGAACCGCTCGTGGAAGCCGCTGCGCCACATCATGGGCACACGGGCGAGCAGCGGCTTGGAATACAGCGGGTTGGGGAACCACGTCGACCGCTGGCGCAGCACGTTCTGAACGGGATCGAAGGCCGGTTCACTGTCCTTGAGATGCAGGACCTCGTAACCGTTGCAGCTGACATGGTCGCTGCTGAACCGGTCGATGTACGCACCGAGATCGCCGAGGCCGGGATCCGGGGCGACGATCTCGTCGACATCGGTACAGAGCACGGTGTCATAGCGGTCCACCAGATCGTGCTGGTACCGCTGGACGACATCGCGCTGCCAGTCGCTGCTGAACACTTCGTTGTGTACCGGTATATGGACGAACCGGTCGTCGGCGGGAAGGCCCGGCCGGGGCTGGTGTTCGAGTACGTAGATGTCCTGCGGCGCGAAGAAGCGGGAATAGTAGCCCAGCCAGATGGGAAAGAATTCGGGCTCGTCGCGGACGAGTGTCACCAGCGCGCGAGTCTTCCGGACGGGCTCTACCTCCCGCAGCCGCCATCGCTGCTGGGGCCCGTCCCAGAAAGGGGACTGGCCGAATTCCGCGTCGTCGTCGGGCCGGGCGTCCCAGAGATCCAGGCAGTTCCCGCTGGCCAGGTTCACCAATGCGTATTGGTCGAAGTGCAGCGGGGCGAGACGCCAGCACTGTTGCCGGCTGCCGCGTCCTGGTTCGAGCGCGATGTCCGCTCCCTGGCCGGCGGCGGTATCGGCCACCGTCAGCAGCAAGCCACTGCGCACGTTCTCGATGCGAAAGGTGTGCCGGGCCCCGGTGACCGGGCGCAGTCGCCACCGCTGCGAGAAGTCGTCGCGCGAGCCCGCCCACGACTGACGGATTCGACAGCCGTGGGCGGTGATTGCCTTGCCGCTGCTCGCACTGATCAGTACCAGCTGCGCGTCGTGCGGGACATTCATTTACCCGGAGCCTTCCCCGGTTCAGTCGACGTGCCGGAGGTACCAGTGCTGATTGTGCTCCTGCTGATACGTCGGGTAGTCGCCCCAGTAGCGGTACTGGACCACCCGGACACGGGGTTCTTTGCTCTGGCCGAGAACGTCGAGTACTTTGCCGGTCTTCCGGTTCTGGATGCGGAACACGGGGCCGAAGGTGTCCGAGGCGCCGACCGGAACGAGCAGCCACTCCTTGTGCTCCCCGTCCGGGTTCTTCCGCGTCAGGATCTCCGCGTTGTCCGCGTCCGACTGGTTCGCCACCTCCAGATAGCGGTCCAGGGCGGTGTCCCGGTTCTTGATGCGGTAGCCGCCCCTTTCGACCGGCTTCACGTCCCACTGTTCCGCCGGAATTCCGGTGGAGATGTTCTGGACGACGTTGGCGCCGTCACCCTTCCAGCTCGGTGTTTCCAGCTGGAGGTTCAGGCCGCTCTTCGTGCACTGGATCGTGTAGTGCCCGCTCAGGTCCGGCACGGCGATCTTCACGGGGATCGACCCGGTGGTCACCCCGTCGATCTTCACATCGATCCTGCCCTCGACGGTGACGGGCGCGGCTCCCGAAGAAGGCGCGGGAGCCTTCGACGGCGCGGCGGCGGGGAACGAGAGCGTGAACAGGACGGGCTGTGCCGTACCGCCTTCGATCGGCCCGCGGGTCGGCGGCTGCACCCGGACGAACGGAGCGATCCGCTGGTCCGGCACCAGCTTGATGGCGCCGATCTTGCGAATCCGGTCCGTGCTGCGATCGATGATCGTCTGGACGACCTGCTCGGGTTTGATCCCGTCGTCGAACGTCCCGCCGGTGGCCCCGGCCATCTTCGTGGCCTGCCCTTCCTCGCCGCCGATCCGGCAGTTCTTGTACGCGTCGCTCTTCGACAGCGGCTTGGGATCCGCGTTCAGTCCCGGCGCGTATCCCGACGGCGTGCTGATGGCCAGCACGAAAATGCCCTGCTGCTGCAATTTCGCGGTGACCGACTCCTGGGTGATCTCGTGGTCCACTCCCGGTATGGCGGTGCAGATCGGGTCGTGACCGGGCGCGTCACCGATCCACACGATGATGCGCTTGGAGTCGGGACGCCAGCCGACCGACCCGCCGGGCGGCTGGGCGAGGATGTCCAGGGCGTAGAACTGCCCCTCTGCGATATCCGTCCCGCCACCATTGGCGGACCAGCGGCTGATGGCTTCCCTGGCCCGATCCGGCTCGCTGGTCAACGACACCTGGTGGTCGAACCACTGGTCCTGCGGATCGTTGAGGTCACGGTAATTGCCGACGCCGAAGAAGACGTCCGCGCCTACTTTCTCCGCGGCCTGCGTCAGCTGACGCATGATGTTTTCCGCGCCGTGGCTCACCTGGTCGATGACGGACTGCATGCTGCCGGTGGTATCGGCGAGAAAGTAGACGTCGATTTTGGGCAGCACCCCTTTCTCGGACAGGTTCACCTGTACGGTTTCGCTGTGCGCCGGCCCCAAATCCAGGCTGGTTACGAGGTCGATGCTCAACGGCGATATCCCGATGGCGGGCATGGTCGACTTCCCCTCGTCCGGTTCCCTGGTCCGCCTTGAGGCTAAGCCCCCGTTCAGGCGTGCTGTCTAGGAGAGTTCGCGCCAGTGGGGAGGCGCTGTTCCATGAAACCGCAACTTCCGCGTCCGGCGTCCTGCCCTCATCGCCTGGCTGAATGCGTGTGCGGCCCCCTTGCGCGAGCCGGGCCCCGGATAATGTTCTTCGGGGGGGCAGTCCCGGAGCGTATGTGACGCCCGGCCGATTCGCGCCATGCGCAGGAACGGTCGGCGGCGCCGGGCCTATCAGACGCGGTCCGGGCGCAAGAGGACGCGAATCAGCCGACCGAAGATCCGCCGGAGTACCGGGAGGGGAAAAACATGTCCGTGTCCATGTTGACCGGCACTGGAATCGGCGCCACGCTGTTGACGGCATCCGCGGCGGTCAGCCTTGCCTTGCGGGAACGTTCTCGCGGCGGCCGGAAGCCGACCCCTGGAAGCCGCGAACCGTACCGGAGCCGCCATGCCGTGCAGCAGGCCGGCACTATTGCGAACACATCGGAAGAAAAAGTTCCGCAAAGCGTCTCTCTGGTGATACCCGCGCACAACGAAGAAACTTCGATAGCCGAAACCATACGTTCCTGCCGTGCCCAGACATACCCCATCGACCAGATCATCGTGGTCGCGGACAATTGTTCGGACAAGACCGCTGAAATCGCTCGCCGCATGGGGGTCGTGGTCATCGAAGGACAGGGCGGATCCAAAGCGCTCGCGCAGAATCTCGCCCTGCCGCGCATCACGAGCGACGCCCTCGTCGCCCTGGACGGGGACGCCACCTTGAGCCCACGGGCGGTGGAGCTGATGATGGGCACGCTGCGCAGCGGCTGCGCCGGCACCTGCACGTCGGCGCGTCCCAAGGACACGCGCACCATCTACAGCCAGTACCGCACGCTTTACCACGCGATCTCCAACGGCTGGGCGCGCCCCATGCAGGACGTGCTCCAGCGGCAACTGGTCCTCAGCGGCATGGCCAACTGCCACCGCATGGACGTGCTCCGCGAGGCGGGCGGTTTCCCCGACCACACCATCACCGAGGACTTCAACCTGACCTGGATGCTCCACCGAAGCGCCCAGCAGGTCAGGTTCACCCCGGGGGCCTTCGTCTACACCCAGGAGCCCACCTCCTGGGCCGAACTCGTATCCCAAATGCACCGCTGGACAGCCGGATTCGCCCAGACGATGGTCAAGCACCGTGCCCCCATGCTGGACAGCGCGTCGTTCATCGTGGTGGGTTCGCAGGTCGTCGACGCCTTCATCGGGGGTGTGGCCATCTTCGGCCTGCCGTTCCACCTCGCGCGCCGGGGCCCGGTACGTGGCCTGTGCACCTGGTGGAGTCCGCTCTGGGTGGCCATCGGCGCCGCGTCGGTCGGCGTGGCCGTACGGCAGGTCGGGTGGCGGACGACGCTGCGCTGCCTGCCCGGCTGGCTGGCGGTGCAGTGCCTCACCGGACCCATGACCGCCTGGTGGCTGTTCCGCGAGTGGGTGCTCGGACGGCACCTGACGACCTGGACCGGCCGGCACGGGCGCCGGCCGGCGCTGACCCCCATGTCGGATCACCGCAAAGCGGCACTGGCCGCGTGTGCCTGCGCCATCGCTGTCCTGGCCGCGCGCCACCACCCCCACCGCCCGGCCTCCGCGCCGCCGATCCGCCGCCGGCACAGGTGACACCGCGCAGGTGACACCGCGTCCGCCGACGGAAGACGGAGGCTGCCGGAGACGGAGCAGGCTGCCGGAGGCGGAGCAGACGCATCGGCCCCGGCAGCCCCGTACCGCCTGTTCCGGCAGCCCCGTACCCGCCTACTTCTTCCGGTACCCGAGGACCGTCATCATCCCGGACTCCGCGTGGTAGACGTTGTGGCAGTGCAGCATCCACAGCCCCGGGTTGTCGGCGTCCAGGTCGACGTCCAGGCTGCGGCCCGGCAGCACGATCGCGGTGTCCTTGCGCGGCCCGCCGTCCGGCAGCTCGAAGGTGTGCCCGTGCAGGTGCATCGGGTGCCACATCGTGGTGCTGTTGCGGAACGACAGCCGTACCCGCTCCCCGGCGCGCACCGGATAGCGCTGCGACGGCGCGTACTTCTTGCCGTTGATCGCCCAGTCGTACTTCGCCATGGAGCCGGTGAGGTCGAACCGGATCGTGCGGTCCGGCGTGCGCGACGCCAGGCGGACCTGCCCGTCGGCCTTGAGCCGGTCGGCCGTCAGCAGCCGCCCGTCCAGCTCCTTCGGCCGTACGGACGCGTCGGGCGCCGCGCCGCCGCCGGTGCGCAGCAGGGCCAGCCCGGTGCGCTTCTTGCCCTCGGCGAGCGCGGTCAGCGGGAAGACGCCGTCCTCGGCCGTCACCACCACGTCGTAGCGCTCACCCATGCCCAGCAGCAGGGCGTCCGTGGTGGCGTGGGCGACGGGGTAGCCGTCGGTGTGCGTCACCGTCATGGTGTGGCCGCCGAGCGCGACGCGGTAGGCGGTGTCCCCGCCCGCGTTGATGAAACGGATGCGGACCCGGTCGCCCGGCTTGGCGCGGAAGGTCTGCGGGTCCTCCGGGGTACGGCCGTTGACCAGGTGGTACGGGTAGTCCACGTCGCCCGCGTCGCCGCCGAGCAGCTTGCTGGTGGCGCCCATCAGCATGCGGGAGGGGCCGCCGGGGGACGGCTTGTCCGTGCCGCCCATGGAGTGCGCGCCGTGGTCCATGCCCCCGTGGTCCATGCCGCCGTGGCCGCCCATGTCCATGCCCCCAGAGCCGGAGCCGTGGTCCATGCCGCCCATGCCCTTGGAGAGTTCGGCCAGCACCGCGTCCGGAGTGCTGCCGTCCACCCCGTCGACCCAGTCGTCCAGGACGACGACCCACTCCTTGTCGTACTTCAGCGGCTCCTTCGGGTCCTCGACGATCAGGGGCGCGTACAGGCCGCGGTCCTGCTGCACGCCCGAGTGCGGGTGGAACCAGTACGTGCCGGGGTGGGCGACCGCGAAGCGGTACGTGAACGAGCCGCCCGCCTTGACCGGCCGCTGGGTCACGTCCGGTACGCCGTCCATGTCGTTGCGCAGGGCCAGACCGTGCCAGTGCAGGGAGGTGGCCTCGGGCAGGTGGTTGGCGAGCGTCAGCTCCAGGGTGTCGCCCGCGGTGACCCGTACCTCCTTGCCGGGCAGCTCGTCCCCGTAGGCCCAGCTGCCGACCGTACGGCCGCCCAGGTCGAGCTTGGCGGCGGTGGCGGTCAGCGCGACCTTCCGTACGGGGCCGGAGCCGCGCTTGGCCTCGGCGGCGGCCACCTCCGGGCCGTCGGGGGAGACGTAGTCGCCCGGCGCCTGAGCCGGGTTGTCGGCGGCGCCGTGGCCGGAGTGGCCCGCGCTGCCCTTCTGGTCGGCGGTCGAACAGGCGGCGAGCAGGCCGCCGCCGGCGGCCGCGATGCCCGCGCCGAGCACGGCGCGGCGGGTGTGCGTACGCATGCGGAAGAAACACCTCGTGGTGAAGTCGGTTTGTCGGTAAGCGGTGAGCGCGCGGGGGCCGGACCGCGGACGCGCGCAGGCGTCGGCGGCCGGCCGCGCATCTACACGCGCAGGACCGAGAGCCGGGCGAGGTGTTTGTGCCGGGGGACCGGGGGTGGAAAGGGCTTCAGGACGCGCAGCAGCCGGGCCCGTACGGCGGCGAGCAGGTCGGCGGCGCGCCGCCCGAGCAGCCGTCCCGTACGGACCAGGACGAGCACCCACAGGGAGAGCACGGCCAGACAGACCGCGCCGGGGTTCATGGCGTGGTGGTCGTCGGCGATGGGGGAGGAGGCCCGGACCGTGAGTTCCTGGGCCGCGTGGTCCTGGTGCGGGCCCGGCATCGGCTGCGCATGTTCCTGGTGCGCCGAGGGCATCGCCCCCGTCCCGTGCCCGCCCACCGGATGCCCCAGCGTGTGCATCCCGACGATGCCGACGATCAGCGCGGCGAACAGCAGCAGGCGGCCGCACCACGCGGCGGCCTTCCCCTGCCCGCGTCCACGCGTCTCGTACGGCATCTCCGCACCGCCTTCCGGAACCCTTGCCCAGTACCCTACCCCTGCGGGGTATGCCGCCCCAGGGCCGCCCGGGCCCTTCCCGGCCCTCGACTTTGCTTATCCTTGACCTTGATGTCCGAGCAGACGAGCAACAGCCGCCGCGCCGCCCCCGTCCTCCTCCTGCTCGGAGCGGTGGCCTACACCGCCTGGGTGCTGGAGGTGGTGCTGTCCACCGGGCTCGATCCGGTACGGACGTACGTCAGCGAACTGGCCGCCGCCGACCAGCCGCTCGGCGGCCTCTTCCGCGCCACGGACCTGGCCGCCGGGGTACTGGTGCTGGCCGGCGCGGTGGCCGCGCTGCTCACGCTGGAGCGGCGGCCCTGGGCCACGGCGGGCTGGGCCGCGCTCGCGCTCTTCGGCGCCGCCACCGCCGTCGACTCCCGGCTGCCGCTGAGCTGCGCGCCGACCAGCGACCCGGAGTGCGCGGCCCGCGAGACCGCGGGCCTGGTGCCCGCCACCCACACCGCGCACGCGATCAGCAGCTCGCTGGCCATGGTCGGCGCGCTGGCCGGTCTCGTCCTGCTGGCCGTCGCCGCCCGCCGGTACGGCTGGGGGGCGCCGCTCGGCCGGGTCGCGCCCGGGGTGACCGCCGCCGAACTGGCCGCCACCGTCTGGACGCTCAGCTCCATCGCCGCCTTCACCGAGGGGCACGGCACCTGGGCGCTCGGCGTCGGCCAGCGCCTCCAGGTCCTGCTGGTCGCCCTGTACGTGGGCCTGCTCGCGTGGTGTGTCGGGCGAGCGGGAACCACTACGGGGAGGGAAGGGGGAACAGCATGAGCGGGGACGGCGACAAGCACAAAGGCACGGCCCCCGGCCGCATGCTGCGCGTGGACGGCACGGTGCTGCATGTCCTGCGCGAGGGCGACGGGCCGGTGTGCGTGCTGAGCGGCGGGCTGGGCATGAGCTGGTTCGACTGGGATCCGGTCGTGGCCCGGCTGGCCCGGCACCGTACGGTGGTCCGCTTCGACCGGCCCGGCCTCGGGCTGAGCGCGCCCGCCGCCGGTCCGCCCACCGCGGCGGGCGAGGCCGCCCGGATCGCGCACGTCCTGGACGCGCTCGGCCTGCCCGGACCGTGCGCCGTCGTCGGCCACAGCCTGGCCGCCTTCCACGCCGAGGCGTTCGCCCGGCTCCACCCGGAGCGCGTCGCCGGTCTCGTGCTCGTCGACGGCAGTGTGGAGGAGGACCCGCGCCCGCGGCTGCCGCGTACGGTCCGTACGGCCTGGGCGGGCGGCCTCGCGTCCGTCCTGTCGGCGGCCGGGCTGCCGCGCGCCCTCGGCCCCACCGCGCGCCGCCTCACCGTGCGCGCCTCGACCGTGCGCAACCACCCGCGCGGCCCGCACGAGGCCGGCGTCTATCGCACCAGCCGGGTGCTGCGCGCCTGCGCCCTGGAGAACGCGACGTACGCCTACCAGGCCGCCGAGGTCGCCGCGCTGCGCCCGGAACACCCGCTGCGCGGCGTGCCGGTGACGGTCCTGGCCGCGTACGACGGCAGCGAGACGCCGCGCGAACTGCGCTGGCTGGAGCGCCAGCGGTCGCTGGCCACCCAGCTCGGCGGCACCTTCGCGGTCGCCGCCCCGGCCGGGCACCTGGTTATGGCCGACGCGCCGGACGCGGTGGCCACCGCCGTCCTGTCCCTCACCGCCGACCCGGACCTGGAAGGACCGCCGCGCGGACGCTGAACCTGCGAGCCTTCACGGCTTCGCGGTCCGCCGCGCCCGCAGCTCGAAGAACCGCGGTACGGACGCCGCGCCGACGAACGCGTCCCACAGCCGGTCGGCCTCCGCGCCGGTGGGCGTGGGCGCCACCACGGGCCCGAAGAAACCGCGTTCGCCGCGGGGCGTGGTGAGGACCGTGACGGGTGAGCCCGCGTCCTTGCCGGAGAACTCCTGCGCCTGTTCGCGGGCCCGGGCCACCTGCCGGTCCAGCGCGGCGTCGTGCAGTACGTAGGCGTACGCCGCGGCGCCCGCCTCCGTCAGGCACCGTTCGGCCAGCTCCGGCGACGGGTCCGCGCCGTCGTCGTGCACGGCGGCGCCGTACGCGGCATAGACCTTGCCGGTCAGCGTGTCCCGGCCGTCGGTGTGCGCGGCCTCGGCCAGGCGCAGCAGGCAGCGGCTCCCGGCGGCGACCGGGCGGCGCTTGTCGGGCAGCTCGTCCAGCGGCGCGCCGTCGGTCAGGTCGAAGGCGCGGTAGGACAGCGGGATGCCCCGGCGCTCGGTGGCGTCCGTCAGCCAGCGCGCGGTGCGCCAGGTCCAGGGGCAGGCGGAGTCGAAGTAGAACGTCACGGCCGTGACGTCGAAGTGCTTGCTCACGGGTTCTCCTCGGCCGTCGGCGGGCACTCGGGGCAGGGCGCGCGGATCAGGGCTGGTCCGGCGCGGCGGTGCGGTCCCGGGCGTCCGCGGAACAAAGCGGGATGAACAGGTCCGCCCTTCTCCGGGGTACCGTCCGCCGCTCCCGGGCAAACGTGCCGGTGCCGCCGTGCGGCCCGGCGGTTCTGTTCCCGGCCGAGGGTGCGTAATGTGACGGTAACCCCCTCACGTGATACTGGTGTGCCACACCTCGTTGACCGGCGGGGGTGGACAGGCCGATTGACCTGCGAGGATTGGTGAGCCATGGACAAGCAGCAGGAGTTTGTGCTCCGTACGCTGGAGGAGCGCGACATCCGCTTCGTACGACTGTGGTTCACCGACGTGCTGGGGTTCCTGAAGTCCGTCGCGGTGGCGCCCGCCGAGCTTGAGCAGGCGTTCGACGAGGGCATCGGCTTCGACGGCTCCGCGATCGAGGGCTTCGCGCGCGTATACGAGTCCGACATGATCGCCAAGCCGGACCCGGGCACCTTCCAGATCCTGCCGTGGCGCGCCGAGGCCCCCGGCACCGCCCGGATGTTCTGCGACATCCTGATGCCGGACGGCTCCCCGTCCTACGCCGACCCGCGCTACGTCCTCAAGCGCATCCTCGCCAAGACCTCCGACCTCGGCTTCACCTTCTACACCCACCCCGAGATCGAGTTCTTCCTGCTCAAGGACAAGCCGGTGGACGGCACCCGGCCCAGCCCCGCGGACTCCTCCGGCTACTTCGACCACACCCCGCAGAACGTCGGCATGGACTTCCGCCGCCAGGCGATCACCATGCTCGAATCGATGGGCATCTCGGTCGAGTTCAGCCACCACGAGGGCGCCCCCGGCCAGCAGGAGATCGACCTGCGCTACGCCGACGCGCTGTCCACGGCCGACAACATCATGACGTTCCGCCTGGTGATGAAGCAGGTCGCGCTGGAGCAGGGCGTACAGGCCACGTTCATGCCCAAGCCGTTCTCCGAATACCCGGGTTCGGGCATGCACACCCACCTCTCGCTCTTCGAGGGCGACCGCAACGCCTTCCACGAGTCGGGCGCCGAATACCAGCTCTCCAAGGTGGGCCGCTCCTTCATCGCCGGCCTGCTGCGGCACGCGGGCGAGATCTCCGCCGTCACCAACCAGTGGGTCAACTCCTACAAGCGCATCTGGGGCGGCGCCAACCGCACCGCGGGCGCCGGCGGCGAGGCCCCCTCGTACATCTGCTGGGGCCACAACAACCGCTCCGCGCTCATCCGCGTCCCCATGTACAAGCCGGGCAAGATGGGCTCCACCCGGGTCGAGGTCCGCTCCATCGACTCCGGCGCCAACCCCTACCTGACCTACGCGGTGCTGCTCGCGGCCGGTCTCAAGGGCATCGAGGAGGGCTACGAGCTGCCGGCCGGCGCCGACGACGACGTGTGGGCGCTGTCGGACTCCGAGCGCCGCGCCATGGGCATCGAGCCGCTGCCGCAGAACCTCGGCGAGGCCATCGACCTGATGGAGCGCAGCGAACTGGTCGCGGAGACCCTCGGCGAGCACGTCTTCGACTTCTTCCTGCGCAACAAGAAGCAGGAATGGGAGGAATACCGCTCCGAGGTGACCGCCTTCGAGCTGCGCAAGATGCTGCCGGTCCTGTGACCGCGCACCCCGCTCCGCAGAACCAGGGGCGGCGCAGCAGCGCCTTCTCCCGGCTGCTGCGGTACGGCTTCACCGACCCGTCGGCGGCCGGGCGGCTTCTCGAAGCGCCCGAACTGGCCGCCGTACGGGACGACTCGGTGCTCCTGGAGGCGCTGGGCGCCACCGCCGACCCCGACCTGGCGCTGACCGCGCTGGTCCGGCTGGCCGAGGCGCAGGACGACGACGAGCGGCAGACGCTGCTGTCCACGCTGATCACCGCGAAGCCGCTGCGCGACCGGCTGCTGGGCGTGCTCGGCGCGTCCGAGGCGCTCGGCGACCACCTCGTACGGCATCCGCGGGACTGGCACTCGCTGGTCACGTACGAGGCGGCCGACCTGCACCCGGCCACGCCCGAGTTCGAGGCGGCGCTCGCCGAGGGCGTCTGGGGCGAGCCGGGCCGGGAGCGGCCGCGCCCGGACGCGCTGCGCGCCGCGTACCGCCGCTGCCTGCTCGGCATCGCCGCGCGCGACGTGTGCGGTACCACCGACCTGGCCGAGACCGCCGCCGAGCTGGCCGACCTGGCGACCGCGACGGTGCGCGCCGCCCTGGAGATCGCCACCGAGGAGCAGCCCACCGACGCCGCCGCCTGCCGCCTGGCGGTCATCGCGATGGGCAAGTGCGGCGGCCGGGAGCTGAACTACGTCTCGGACGTGGACGTCATCTTCGTCGCCGAGGCGCGGGACGGCGAGGAGGAGCCCAAGGCCCTCCAGGCAGCGACCCGGCTGGCGGGCCGGATGATGCGGGTGTGCTCCGACGTCACCGCCGAGGGAACGATCTGGCCGGTGGACGCCAACCTGCGCCCCGAGGGCCGCAACGGGCCGCTCGTCCGCACCCTCAACAGCCACCTCGCCTATTACGAACGCTGGGCCAAGACCTGGGAGTTCCAGGCCCTGCTGAAGGCCCGGCCGATGGCGGGCGACGCGGAGCTGGGCAAGGAGTACGTGGCCGCGGTCACCCCGCTGGTCTGGCAGGTCTCCGAGCGCGAGAACTTCGTGACCGACGTACGGCAGATGCGCCGCCGCGTCGTGGAGAACATCCCCGCCGCCCAGGTCGACCGCGAACTGAAGCTGGGGCCCGGCGGGCTGCGCGACGTCGAATTCGCCGTCCAGCTGCTCCAGTTGGTGCACGGCCGCGGCGACGCGACGCTGCACAGTCCGAGCACCCTCGATGCCCTCTCGGCGCTGGCCGCGGGCGGCTACGTGGGCCGTGAGGACGCCAAGGCCCTGGACGCCGCGTACTGCTTCCTGCGCACGCTCGAACACCGCATCCAGCTCCACAAGCTGCGCCGCACCCACCTGATGCCCGAGGACGAGCCCGACCTGCGGCGCCTGGCCCGCTCGATGGGGATGCGCACCGAGCCGGTGGAGACGCTGCGCAAGGAGTGGAAGTGGCACGCCCGCGAGGTGCGGCGGCTGCACGAGAAGCTGTTCTACCGGCCGCTGCTGGACGCCGTGGCGCACCTGGAGGAGGGCGGGACCCGGCTCTCCGCCAAGGCCGCCGGCCAGCGCCTCGAAGCCCTCGGCTACGCCGACCCGGTCGCCGCGCTGCGCCACCTCGAAGCGCTGGCCTCCGGCGTCACCCGCAAGGCCGCCATCCAGCGCACCCTGCTGCCCGTCCTGCTGGCCTGGTTCGCCGACTCCGCCGACCCGGACGCCGGACTGCTCAACTTCCGCAAGGTCTCCGACGCGCTCGGCAAGACGCCCTGGTACCTGCGCCTGCTGCGCGACGAGGGCGCCGCGGCCGAGAACCTGGCCCGCGTCCTGTCGGCCGGCCGCTTCGCCCCCGACCTGCTGCTGCGTGCGCCCGAGGCGGTCGCGCTGCTCGGCGCCAAGGACGGGCTGCAGCCGCGCGGCCGGGCCGCGCTGGAGCAGGAGGTGCTGGCCGCGGTCGGCCGCGCGGAGGGCGCCGAACAGGCCGTCGCGGCGGCTCGCGGAGTACGGCGCCGCGAGCTGTTCCGTACGGCGGCGGCGGACCTGATCGGCGCGTACGGCACCGACGGCCGCCCCGCCGAGCAGGACCGCGGGCACGCCGCCGACGTGGTCGGCGGCGCCGTCTCCGACCTGACCGCCGCCACCATCGCGGGCGCGCTGCGCGCCGCCGTACGCGACCGGTGGGGCGACACCCTGCCCACCCGCTTCACCGTCATCGGCATGGGCCGCTTCGGCGGCCACGAGCTGGGGTACGGCTCCGACGCCGACGTGCTGTTCGTGCACGAGCCGCGCGAAGGCGCCGACGAGCAGGAGGCCGCCAAGGCCGCGCACGCCGTCGCCAACGAGATGCGCCGCCTGCTCCAGCTGCCGTCCTCCGACCCGCCGCTCCCGATCGACGCCGACCTGCGCCCGGAGGGCAAGACCGGCCCGCTGGTGCGCACCCTCTCCTCCTACGCCGCCTACTACCGGCGCTGGTCGCTTGTCTGGGAGGCGCAGGCCCTGCTGCGCGCCGAGCCGGTCGCGGGCGACGCGGAGCTGGGGGAGCGGTTCATCGAGCTGGTCGACCCGCTGCGCTACCCGGTGGAGGGGCTGGGCGAGGACGCCGTACGGGAGATCCGCCGGCTCAAGGCCCGGATGGAGACCGAACGGCTGCCGCGCGGCGCCGACCCGACCACCCACACCAAGCTCGGCCGCGGCGGCCTGAGCGACGTGGAGTGGACCGTGCAGCTGATCCAGATGCAGCACGCCTGGGCGGAGCCGGGCCTGCGCACGACCCGTACGCGGACGGCGCTGGCCGCGGCCCGCGACGCCGGGCTGCTGGCCACGGAGGACGCGCAGATCCTGGACGAGGCGTGGGTGCTCGCGTCGCGGGTGCGCAACGCGGTGATGCTCGTACGGGGCCGCTCCGGCGACACGTTCCCGGCCGACGCGCGGGAGCTGGCGGCGGTCGGCCGCTACCTCGGCTACGAGGAGGGGCACGTCGGGGAGATGCTGGACGACTACCGGCGCACGACGCGCCGGGCCCGTGCGGTGGTGGAGACGATCTTCTACGGGGCGTCCTGACCCGGGGAGATGCGCCGGGGGCGCGGCGGTCTCAGACTGCGGCGACCCGGCGCGGCAGCCGGTGCGGCAGCGCCGCGTACCAGGCGAAGGCCAGGCCGATCCCGAAGGCCAGGCACAGGATGCCGCCCACCGCGTCCAGCCAGAAGTGGTTGGCGGTGGAGACGATCACCACGAGGGTGGTGGCCGGGTAGAGCAGGCCCAGCACCTTGGCCCACACGGGCTTGGCGATCAGCGCGATCATCACGCCGCACCACAGCGACCAGCCGATGTGCATCGAGGGCATCGCCGCGTACTGGTTGGACATCGAGGCGAGGTTGCCGGAGGCCATCGAGCCCCAGGTGTGGTGGACGATGACGGTGTCGATGAAGCCGCCGCCGTTCATCAGGCGGGGCGGGGCCAGCGGGTAGAGGTAGTAGCCGAGCAGGGCCACGCCGGTGGTCGCGAAGAGCGCGAGGCGGGCGGCGGCGTACCGGCCGGGGTGCCAGCGGTAGAGCCATACCAGCACCCCGATGGTCAGTATGAAGTGCAGTGTGGCGTAGTAGTAGTTCATCGAGACGATGAGCCAGGTCACCGAGTCGACGGCGTGGTTGACGGTCTTCTCCACCGCTATGCCGAGGGTGTGCTCGGCCCGCCAGATCCAGTCCGCGTTCTTCAGCGCCTGGGCCTTCTGCTCGGGCACGGCGTTGCGGATCATGGAGTAGATCCAGTAGCTGACCGCGATCAGCAGGATCTCGAACCACAGCCGCGGGGTACGGGGGGAGCGCAGGCGGGCCAGCCGGCCACCGGAGGACACGCTCGGCGCGTCGTCCTCGGTGGGCGGCGGTACGGCCGCACGGCCGTCAAGAGTCTTCACATGCGCTTCACCCATAGGCAGACAGTCTGCCAGAAAGGGGTCCGCGGCCGATCACCCTCTGGTCGGGTCCCGGAAGGCCCCGCGTAGCACTTCAGGGGGAGGGGGAACCCTTACGTACGGCTTTCATCCGTATCGGAGGAGACCGCCGGACCGGGAACCCGGGCGGTCTTCGGAGCGGAAGCGGTTGAACCGCGAACCACCAGCTCCGGGTGGAAGACGAACTCGCTGTGCGGCGCCGGGGTGCCGCCGACCTCCTCCAGCAGCGCGCGCACGGCCGCCTGGCCCATCGCGGTGACCGGCTGCCGGATCGTGGTCAGCGGCGGGTCCGTGAAAGCGATCAGCGGGGAGTCGTCGAAGCCGACGACCGAGACGTCCCGGGGCACGTCCAGGCCCTGCTGCCGCGCGGCCCGGATCGCGCCCAGCGCCATCATGTCGCTCGCGCACACCACCGCCGTGCAGCCGCGGGTGATCAGCGCGGCGGCCGCGGCCTGCCCGCCCTCCAGGGTGTAGAGGGAGTGCTGGACCAGCTCCTGGGCGGCGGCCCGGTCCAGGCCCAGCTGCTCGCCCATGCTGTCCAGGAAGCCCTCGATCTTGCGCTGGACCGGCACGAAGCGCTTCGGGCCGAGCGCCAGCCCGATCCGTTCATGGCCCAGTGCCGCCAGATGGGTGACGGCGAGGCGGATCGCGGCCCGGTCGTCGGGCGAGACGAACGGCGCCTGCACCTTGTCGGAGAAGCCGTTGATCAGGACGAAGGGCACCCCCTGGCCGCGCAGCTGCTCATAGCGCTGCATGTCGGCGGAGGTGTCGGCGTGCAGCCCGGAGACGAAGATGATCCCGGCGACGCCGCGGTCCACCAGCATCTCGGTCAGCTCGTCCTCGGTGGAGCCGCCCGGCGTCTGGGTGGCCAGTACCGGGGTGTAGCCCTGGCGGGTCAGCGCCTGGCCGATGACCTGCGCGAACGCCGGGAAGATCGGGTTCTCCAGCTCCGGCGTTATCAGGCCGACCAGCCCGGCGCTGCGCTGCCGCAGCCGTACCGGACGCTCGTACCCGAGCACGTCGAGCGCGGCCAGCACGGACTGGCGGGTGGTCGCGGAGACACCGGGTTTTCCGTTGAGCACCCGGCTGACGGTGGCCTCGCTGACACCCGCCTGCGCTGCGATATCGGCCAGCCGGGCGGTCATGGGTGGGACTGTACCGGTCGCCTCCCGGATTGCCCACGTTGCCCGCGCTTCCGGCGGCGGGCGGCGCCGCGGGACCGCCCGCCGAGGCCGTCCCTCAGAGCCCCCACCAGGTGCAGGAGTCGCCCGGCAGCAGGGCGGTGTCCCCTTCGGCCGCGAGCGTCGTGGAGGAGAGCAGCACCCGTCCGGGGCGGGGGAGTTCGACGGCGCGGTCCAGGGTGTTCAGGGTGCACAGCAGGTCGGTGTGGCCGGATCGGCCGGTACGGGTGAAGGCCAGTACCCCGTCCGGCGCCTCGGTCCAGGCCAGGCTTCCGTCGCCGAGGCTGGTGTGCGCGCGGCGCAGGGCGAGCGCCGCGCGGTACAGCTCCAGGGTGGAGGCCGGGTCGCCGGTCTGGGCCCGTACGGACAGGTCCTTCCAGGCACGCGGCTGCGGCAGCCAGCTGCCGCCGGGCCCGAAGCCGTACGCGGCCGACTCGCTGCACCACGGCAGCGGCACCCGGCAACCGTCGCGGTGCCCGTCCTGCCCGTCGCCGCGGAAGAACGCCGGGTCCTGGCGCACCTCGTCGGGCAGGTCGGTGACCTCGGGCAGGCCCAGTTCCTCGCCCTGGTAGAGGTAGGCCGAACCGGGCAGCGCGAGCATCATGAGCGTGGCGGCGCGGGCCCGCCGCAGGCCGCCGAGCCGGGTGGTGTGCCGCACCACGTCGTGGTTGGACAGCACCCAGGAGGTGGTGGCGCCGACCGAGGCGGTCGCGGCGAGCGAGGCGTCGACGATCGCGCGCAGCGCGGCGGCGGACCAGCCGGCGGTCAGGAACTGGAAGTTGAACGCCTGGTGCAGCTCGTCGGGGCGTACGTACAGGGCCAGCCGCTCGGGGGAGGGCGCCCAGGCCTCGGCGACGCCGATGCGCTCGCCGGGGTAGGAGTCCAGCAGCCGCCGCCAGGTCCGGTGGATCTCGTGGACGCCGTCCTGGTCGAAGAAGGGCAGCACCTGGCTGCCGATGAGCTTGGCCTGCTCCTTGTGGCCGATGTCCGGCAGCCCCGCCGCCTTGATCATGCCGTGCGCCACATCGATGCGGAAGCCGTCCACGCCGAGGTCGAGCCAGAAGCGCAGGATGGCCTCGAACTCGGTGTGCACGTCCGGGTTCTCCCAGTCCAGATCGGGCTGCTGCGGGGCGAACAGGTGCAGATACCAGTCGCCGCGTCCGGTACGGGTCCAGGCGGGCCCGCCGAAGACCGACTCCCAGTCGTTGGGCGGCAGCTCGCCGTCCGCGCCCTTGCCGGGGCGGAAGATGTAGCGCTGCCGGGCCAGTTCCGGGTCCTGGAACCAGGGGTGCTGGTCGGAGGTGTGGTTGGGCACGATGTCGACGATCACCCGCAGGCCCAGCGCGTGCGCGGCCCGTACGAGGTCGTCGGCGTCCTGGAGGCAGCCGAACAGCGGGTCCACCGAGCGGTGGTCGGCGACGTCGTACCCGCCGTCGGTCTGCGGCGAGGCGTAGAACGGGGTGAGCCAGACGGCGTCCACGCCCAGGTCCCGCAGGTAGGGCAGGCGCTCCCGGGCACCGCGCAGGTCGCCGATCCCGTCGCCGTCGCAGTCCGCGAAGGACCGCACGTACACCTGGTAGATGACGGCGTCGCGCCACCAGCCCGTACGGCTGCCGGGGGTGTGGACCGCGCGGGCGGGGTCGGTCGAAGTCAGGTCCTGGGTCATCCGGCATCCCTGTCGAGAGTGGGGCGTTTCGGGGCAGAGCGTCCATGCATCGTCTTGCAGGGTCCAGGCGTCGATCGGCGGACGGTCGTGTACGGGATCAACGCGCGGGGCGCGACGGGGTGACGGGCCGGTGGGCGCACAAGCCCCTGGTGAGCGGCTTGCCGGGGTGCGCGGGGCGCGGTGCGCGCGGGCGCCGCCCCCGGCAAACCGTTCCAGCGGCTTTGCAGAAAGTTGCCGCAAGGTCTTTCGAATTCATTTCCGCGCTGTTACGTTCCTGTCCGCCATCACAGGCGTTCCGAACGGCCGAGCGAGGCGTTCCGGCGCCATCTCGGGCGTTCCCTTAAGGAGTTCACATGCGGCGTGGCATGGTGACCACCGCGTTGGTCGCGGGTCTGGCAATGGCGGCGACGGCCTGCGGAGGCGGCGGCGGAGGAGGCGGTCAGCAGGGCGGGGGCGAGCTGTCGGGCACCGTGACCTTCTGGGACACCTCCAACGACGCCGAGAAGGCGACGTACAAGAAGCTGGCCGAGGACTTCGAGAAGGAGCACCCCAAGGTCGACGTCAAGTACGTCAGCGTGGCGTTCGGCGAGGCCAACGCCAAGTTCAAGAACGCGGCGGGCGCCGGCGCCGGAGCCCCCGACGTGATGCGCACCGAGGTCGCCTGGGTCGCCGACTTCGCCAACCTCGGCTACCTCGCGCCGCTGGACGACACCCCGGCCCTGGACAACGCGGGGGACTACCTCCCGCAGGCGCTCGGCAGCACGAAGTTCAAGGACAAGACCTATGCGGTCCCGCAGGTCACCGACACCCTCGGCCTCTTCTACAACAAGCGGCTCCTCAAGGAGGCCGGCGTCGGGGTCCCCAAGACCTTTGCCGAGCTGTCCGCCGCCGCCAAGCAGATCAAGGACAAGACCGGCGCCACCGCGCTCTACCTGCGCGGCGACGACCCGTACTGGTTCCTGCCGTACCTGTACGGCGAGGGCGGCGACATGGTCGACGCCCGCGACAAGATCGTCACGATCGACGACGACGCCGGTGTGAAGGCGTTCAAGGCCATCAAGGACCTGGTCGACTCCAAGGCCGCCGTCACCGACGCCACCGACGGCCAGGAGAACCAGCTCAAGGCCCTCAAGGACGGCAGTGTCGCGATGGCGATCAGCGGCCCGTGGGACATCGAAGGCGTCCGCGCGGGCAAGGAGTTCAAGGACAAGAAGAACCTGGGCGTCGCGCCCGTGCCCGGCGGCAGCGCCTCCCAGGGCTCCCCGCAGGGCGGCTGGAACCTCTCCGTCTACGCCGGCTCGAAGAACCTCCAGGCCTCCTACGCCTTCGCGAAGTACATGAGCTCGGCGAAGGTGCAGCAGCAGACCACCGAGAAGCTGAGCCTGCTGCCCACCCGGAAGTCGGTCTACGAGCTCCCGTCCGTCAAGAACAACGAGATGGTCGGCTTCTTCAAGCCCGCCGTCGACAAGGCCGTCCAGCGCCCGTGGATCGCCCAGGGCAACTCCCTCTTCGAGCCGGTCAAGGTCCAGATGAACAAGGTCCTCACCGGCGCCGCCACCCCCGAGCAGGCCGCCAAGGCCGTCGGCGACAGCTACCGCAAGATCCTCAAGGACTACAAGTGACGGACGCGGTACGGATGTCCCGGTCCCGGCGGAAGGCGGCCGCTTCCGCCGGCGCGCCGGGCCGGGTACGCAGAGCCCTGGGCACCCACTGGTACGCCTGGACCATGGTCGCCCCGGTGGTGCTCGTCATCGGCGTCATCATCGGCTACCCGCTGGTCCGCGGCGTGTACCTGTCGCTGACCGACGCCAACGAGGCCAACGTCGAGCGCAACATCGGGATGAACCACATCCCGGCCACCTACACGTTCACCGGCCTGGACAAGTACACCCAGATCCTGGGCGACGGCGTCTTCTGGAGCCGGCTCGGCTGGACCGTGGCGTGGACGGTGGCCTGCGTCGGCCTCACCTTCGCCATCGGCCTGACCCTGGCCAACCTGCTCAACCGCAAGCTGCGCGGCCGCACCTTCTACCGGCTGGCGCTGATCCTGCCCTGGGCCATCCCCGCCTTCGTCTCCGTCTTCACCTGGCGGCTGCTCTACAACGAGAAGAACGGCCTGCTCAACAAGCTCCTCGCGGGCGGCGGCATCGACGCGGTGCCGTGGCTGAACGACCCGACCTGGGCCAAGCTGTCGGTCATCGCCGTCAACGTCTGGCTGGGCGTACCGTTCATGCTCGTCGCGCTGCTCGGCGGCCTCCAGTCGATCCCGGGCGAGCTGTACGAGGCCGCGGAGATGGACGGCGCGAACGCCTGGCAGCGGTTCCGCAACATCACCCTGCCCGGCCTGCGCGGGGTGAGCAGCACCGTGATCCTGCTCTCCACCATCTGGACGTTCAACATGTTCCCGGTGATCTACCTGCTCACCCGGGGCGGCCCCGGCGACGCCACGGAGATCCTGGTGACGTACGCCTACCGGCTCTCCTTTGTCGACAGTCCGCGGGACTTCGCCGGCTCGGCCGCCTGGGGCGTGCTGATCCTGCTCCTGCTGTCCATGATCGCGGTGGTCTACCGCCGCTCGCTCCGCAAGCAGGGAGAGGTGTGGTGATGGCGAAGCTCTCGCGCAACAGCCGCAGCCCGCTGGCCTCCGTCGGCCTGCACGTGACCCTCCTGATCGCCGCCGTCGTCGCGGTCTTCCCGCCGCTGTGGCTGCTGGTCACCTCCTTCAAGCCGAAGAACGACGCCTTCACCACCAGCCTGGTCAGCAACTTCACGTTCGCCAACTACCGGCATGTGGTCGCCGACACCCAGTTCCTGACCTGGTTCGGCAACTCGGTGCTCGTCGTCGGCGTCACCACCGTCGTCGGCGTCTTCGTCGCCGCCACCACCGGCTACGCCGTCAGCCGCTTCCGCTTCCCCGGCATGCGCCCGCTGATGTGGCTGCTGCTGATCACGCAGATGTTCCCGGTCGCGGTGCTGATCGTGCCGCTGTACAACCTGATGGCGAGCCTGGGCCTGCTCAACCAGCCGGCCGGCCTGGTCATCACATATCTGACCATCGCCGTACCCTTCTGCGCCTGGATGATGAAAGGCTTCTTCGACACCATCCCGGTGGAGATCGACGAAGCCGGGCGGGTGGACGGCCTCAACCCCTTCGGCACCTTCTGGCGCCTGGTCCTGCCGCTGGCCCGCCCCGGCCTGGCCGTCACCGGCTTCTACACCTTCGTGACGGCCTGGGCCGAGGTCGCGTACGCCTCCGCCTTCATGACCGGCGAGGAGAACCTGACCCTCGCCGGTGGCCTGCAGACCTTCGTCAACCAGTACGTCAACGACTGGGGCTCGATGACCGCCGCCGCCGTGATCATCGCGGTGCCCGCGGCCCTGGTCTTCGCCTTCGCCCAGCGCCACCTCGTCGCCGGACTGACCGCCGGCACCACCAAGGGATGACATGACCACCCAGCACACCGACGCCACCGGAACACCCGCCGAAACCCAGTGGTGGCGCGACGCGGTGATCTACCAGGTCTACCCGCGCAGCTTCGCCGACGGCAACGGCGACGGCATGGGCGACCTCCCGGGCATCCGCACGCGCCTGCCGTACCTGAAGGACCTGGGCGTCGACGCCGTCTGGCTCAGCCCCTTCTACTCCTCGCCGCAGGCCGACGCGGGTTACGACGTGGCCGACTACCGCGTCATCGACCCGGCCTTCGGCACCCTCGCCGACGCCGAGGCCGTCATCCGCGACGCGCACGACCTGGGCCTGCGCGTCATCGTGGACGTCGTGCCGAACCACTGCTCCGACCAGCACGTCTGGTTCCGGCAGGCGCTGGAGGAGGGCCCCGGCTCGACGCTGCGCGACCGCTTCCACTTCCGCAAGGGCCGCGGTGAGAACGGCGAACTCCCGCCGAACGACTGGGAGTCCGTCTTCGGCGGCCCCGCCTGGACCCGCGTCCCCGACGGCGAGTGGTACCTCCACCTGTTCGCCCCCGAACAGCCCGACTTCAACTGGGACAGCCCGGCCGTCCAGGACGAGTTCCGCTCCATCCTGCGCTTCTGGCTCGACCTCGGCGTGGACGGCTTCCGTATCGACGTGGCCCACGGCCTGGTCAAGGCCCCTGGCCTGCCGGACATGGGCCGCGCCGACCAGCTCAAACTGCTCGGCAACCAGGTGCTGCCGTTCTTCGACCAGGACGGTGTGCACGAGATCTACCGTTCGTGGCGCAAGGTCCTGGACGAGTACGCGGGCGAGCGCATCGGCGTAGCGGAGGCCTGGACCCCGAGCACCGACCGCACCGCCCTCTACCTCCGCCCCGACGAGCTGCACCAGGCGTTCAACTTCCACTACCTGAACACGGGCTGGGACGCGCCCGCACTGCGGACCGTCATCGACGCGTCCCTGGACGCCATGCGTCCGGTCGGCGCCCCCACCACCTGGGTTCTCTCCAACCACGACGTGGTCCGGCACGCCACCCGCCTCGGCGGCGACGCCCGCCGCGCCCGCGCCGCGGCCCTGCTCATGCTCGCGCTCCCCGGCTCCGCGTACGTCTACCAGGGCGAGGAACTGGGCCTCCCCGAGGTCACCGACCTGCCCGACGAGGTGCGCCAGGACCCGTCCTTCTTCCGCGCCAACGGTCAGGACGGCCTGCGCGACGGCTGCCGCGTGCCGATCCCGTGGTCCGGCGACACCGCCCCGTACGGCTTCGGTACGGGCGGCAGCTGGCTGCCGCAGCCTGCCGAGTGGGCGCGGCTGAGCGTCGCCGCCCAGACCGGCGACCCGGCCTCCATGCTGGAGCTGTACCGTACGGCGCTCAAGCTGCGCCGCGATCACCCCGGCCTGGGCGCGGGCGACGCGGTCGAGTGGCTGGCTGCCCCCGAAGGCGTGCTGGCCTTCCGCCGCCCCGGCGGCTTCGTCTGCGCCGTGAACACGAGCGCCGGACCGGTCCGCGCCCCCGCCGAGCCGTCCTGGCGCCTGCTGCTGGCGTCGTCCGACCTCCTCACCGTGGACGACGAGCTGATGATCCCGGCGGACACCGCCGTGTGGTGGGAAGCGTGACGGACCACCCCGACGTGCCGCCGGCCGGGGGCAACGGCCCCCGGCTGGCGCACATCGCCGCGCAGGCCCAGGTCAGCGAGGCGACGGTCAGCCGGGTGCTCAACGGGAAGGCGGGCGTGGCCCGGGGCACCCGGCAGCGGGTGCTGGCGGCCCTCGACCTGCTCGGCGGCGAGCGCCCCGTACGGCTGCGGCGCACCAGCGCCGGGCTGGTCGGCCTGATCGTCCCCGAACTGACCAACCCGATCTTCCCGGCCTTCGCCCAGCTCATCGAACAGGCCCTGGCCGGCCACGGCTACACCCCGGTCCTGTGCACCCAGCTCCCCGGCGGCGCCACGGAAGACGAACTCGTCGAGCAGCTGGAAGCCCGCGGCGTCACCGGCATCATCTTCCTCTCCGGCCTGCACTCCGACAGCACCACCGACCCCACCCGCTACACCCGCCTCACCGACCGCGGCGTCCCGTACGTCCTCATCAACGGCTACCACGAGGACATCGCCGCGCCCTTCGTCTCCCCGGACGACCGGGTGGCCGCCCGCATGGCCGTACGCCACCTCGCCGAACTCGGCCACCGGAACATCGGCCTGGCCGTCGGCCCGGCCCGCTACGTACCGTCGCGCCGCAAGGCCGAAGGGTTCACGGCGGCGCTGAGCGACTCCTTCGGCCTGCACCGCGGAGCGGCCGAACGCCTCATCCGCCACACCCTGTTCGGCGTCGAAGGCGGACACGCCGCAGCCGCGTCCCTGCTGGACGCGGGCTGTACGGCGATCGTCTGCGGCAGCGACCTGATGGCGCTCGGCGTCGTCCGCGCGGCACGGCAGCGCGGCCTGGACGTACCGGGCGAGGTCTCGGTCATCGGCTTCGACGACTCCGAACTCATCGCCTTCACCGACCCGCCGCTGACGACCGTCCGCCAGCCGGTGCGGGCGATGGCCACGGCGGCCGTGGACGCGCTGATCGAGGAGATCCGCGCGCGGGCCGACGGCGACCGGTCGCCGGACCGCCACACGGAGTTCGTCTTCCAGCCGGAGCTGGTGGTACGGGGGTCGACGGGGCCGGCCGCCGGCGTCAGCTCTTGAGCGGGTCGGCGGGTTCGCCCGCCCGTGATGGCGCGCGGTCCGGTTCGGTGTTGCGGCACCAGGTCTCGGTCGCGCGCAGCGCCCCGATGAGCCCCACCGCGCCGAAGACCACGGGCAGGAGCAGGGCTATGCGGTAACTGTGCAGGCCGGCCGGCCCCGGCCCATGGTGCGTGAGGTCGACGATCCACCCGAAGAGCGGCTGGATGACCGCCGACGCGCCGAACACACCGGTGTTGGCCACGGCCAGTGCGGTGGCGGCCACCTTGCCGGGGACCAGTTCCTTGAGCGTGGCGAAGGACACGGTGACCTGTGAGGCGGCGAGGCCGACGAGCAGGTAGAGCGCGAGGCCGCTCCAGCCGGGCCGCCAGGGCGCGAGCGCGAGCAGGAGCCAGCCGGCCAGGGCCGCGAACGACGAGACCACCAGCAGGGGTTTGCGCCGGCCGAGCCGGTCGGACACCAAGCCGATCACGAAGGAGCCGATTCCGTAGCAGGCCAGGGCGAGCGTGGTGTACACGGTGGCCTGCGCGTTGGACAGGTGGAAGCCGTCGGTCAGCACCGGCACTCCCCACAGGCCGGAGAAGGCGTAGAAGGTCCCGTTGGTGCCGATGGTGCACCAGAAGACGGGCCACAGCTTCCGGTTCCGCAGGGTGTCCCGGACACCGTGCCAGGCACTTTCCGTACGGCCGGCCCCGGCCCGCGCCAGTTCGGCCTGCGGTCCGGGCCCGTTGCGGACGAACAGCAGGACCGACATCGCCAGCAGGAACGAGATGGCGGCGGCAGAACCGTAGACGGTCCGCCACGACATGTGGTGGAGCAGCAGTGCCGAAGGGCTGCCGGCGAGGACGCTGCCCGCGTTGGCGAGCAGCATGGTGAGGCCGGTGACGGCGCCGTAGTGCCGGGCGGAGAACCACACGGCGTTGTTCTTCATCACGCCGACGAAGACCACCGAGAGCCCCAGGCCGGTCAGTACCGGACCCGCCGATGCCTGGAAGAGGCTGTGGGCCGTCGCCTGCGCGCCGGCTCCCAGCGCGGTCACCAGCGATCCCGCTGTGACGCACAGCCGCGTTCCCCAGCGGTCCACCAGCAGGCCGGCGGGGATCTGCGCGGCGGTGTACACCCAGAAGTGCCAGGCGGCGAGCACGCCGAGCTGGGCGGCGGACGCGCCGAGCGCGGCGCTCACCGACTGGGCGAACGTGGCCGGGGCGAACCGGTAGAAGAAGCCGGACAGGAAGCACGCGACGAGGACCGTGTACCCGCTCCAGCGCAGGAACCGGAAGCGGCGGTCAGCCGGCACGGAGCACCTGGTCGAGGATCCAGTTGTCCAGGTGGTGGACGACGTGCTCTTCGGGGACGTAGCAGCCGGGGGCAGCGGCGGTCAGGCCCTTCTGCTGGTACTCGGTGATCCAGTCGTCCTCGTCGATCACCTGGTCCAGGCGCTTGAAGTAACGCTTGGAGACCTCGTCGAAGTCGTCGCGCTCCAGGGTCGACGCGGGGAAGGAGTATCCGACGCGGACACGGGTGCGGACGGCCGAGTCGGGGATCTTGTGAATCCACCACATGACGTCCTGCGCGGTGACGAGGAAGAAGCCCGGCAGCAGGATCGAGAAGTGCGCGCCGTTGGCCGCTTTGCCCGTCAGGCCGGGTGTGTGGGGGAATCCGCTGTCCCGCTCACCAGGATGCAGCGCGGGGGTGTGCGGCGATTCGTGGTGGACGCCGATCCAGTTGCCCACGGAATCCGCCATCGTGACGGGCTGCTCACCGATCGACCCGCGGTGGATGTGCTTGGTGTGCAGCGTCTCCATGTCGACCTCGACATAGAGCTTCCAGTTGGAGTCCAGCACGTACTCCCGCTCCTGTACGGCGACCATCTGCCCGGTCCGGTGCGGCGCGGCAACGGTGGAAAGGTAGTTGCCGAGATAGGTGTCCAGAGTGGGGGAGGACGCCGGGTCGCCCAGGTGGACGAAGACCAGGCCCTCGCGGACGCCGCAGGGAACCTGCAGGAGGTTTCGCCCCATGCCCGCCAGCTCTTCCCGGCTGTACCCCGTCAGGCCGGGTGCGTGCTTGAGCACCCCTTCGAGGCTGTACGTCCACGAGTGATAAGGACAGCGCAGGCCCCGGCACGACCCGGAACCCTCCTCGGCCACCGGAGCGCCGCGGTGCCGGCACGAGTTGCGGAATGCCCTGATCTCCCCGTCGTCACCGCGGACGATCAGTAACGGCTCGTCCAGCAGCCGCAGGGTGAAGAAGTCGCCGGGCTTGGCGACCGAGGACGCCAGTCCGGCGAAGTGCCACGCGGGACGGAACAAGGTTTCCATCTCCCGCTGGAACCACGCCTCGTCCGAATACACCCAAGGGGGCAGCATTTCGGCCTGTTCACGTGGCAGACGGGTCGCCGCGTAGTGGTCTGGATCGAAAATGTCGGTCGGCCTGCTCACTGTGCTGTGACCTTCTCGTGAGAATTCCGGGGGCAGCGTGCAGTATTCCTCTGCCGGGCGGGCCCGGTGAGGCGAATCTTTCGCCGGTCGACTCTAGGGCGGGCCGCTGCAACCGTCCATGTCCTAAAGGTCAATTGACAGGAGAATCGGGTGAGCAGCGCTGGAGGAAGGGGGCAGTCGGCGGTCACCGCGGGAAAATCGCGCGGGACGGGGTCGGCCCGGTCCACGGAAAGCGCCGGGCCGGTGCGCCGGAAAAGCTTCGAACTTGCCGACCTTGCGGATGAATCGCTCTTCGTCCGGGCCGGGGCTCAGGACACCGGGTGACCGGCCCGTCACGCCCATGCGCCCTCGCTCGCCCGTTTCATCTTTGTTGCTCAGCATTCTCAGCGATGCGAGCACCTTCGGGATGTTTGGGTCCGGGTGTGGCCATGGGTTTCACCGTCTCTGCAGGTGAGGGCGGGGAAGGTGCCCCCGCCGGCGCGAAGTGGCGTCACTCACGGTTTTCACGCCCGAATGCCGGGCAGTCCTTTCTCCGGGAGTATGCCCGAAAAGAAACGCGCTCTCAGCTGGTTTCGGGTGCACCGGGGTCGTGCATCTGCTCAAGATCGAAACACCGTCTATGGTTGCCTTGCCGCGTCTGATCAGCTTGCGCCCGCCCGAGCTGCGGTAGAAGGGGGAACATGACGTGGAGGAGGCCCGTCGGTGCGAAGTGGCTACTGTCCGGGGGTTACGTCAAGGCGACTGGGCCGTGGAATTGGAGAGGGTGTGTCTGCTCTCCGATCGTGAGGAGCAGGTCTTCCGGCTGCTCGGGGACGGTCACTCGAACCGTGCCATTTCTCTGCGGTTGAACGTGACGGAACGGACGGTCAAGGCACATGTCGCCCAGATTCTCGAAAAACTTCGCGTGGAGTCTCGCCTGCAGGCCGGAATCGTCTCGTACGCGCACCGGGTACTGAACGAAAGCCCTGCTCCCTGTTTCTGCGGATTCGGTCGGGACGGTGACCGCCGGTCAGGGCGGTGACCGCCGCCGCGGCGTCACCGGCATCACCTCCCTCGCCGGCCCGCACTCCGACAGCACCACCGGCCCTGCCCGCCACACGGAGTTCGTCGTCCAGTCGGAGCTGGTGGTACGGGGGCACGGGACCGGCCGCACCGGGGCGGGTCAGCGGTCCGGGCTGAGGCGGAGGCGCCGGGACACGATGGCGCGGGCGACGTGCAGCAGGGGGAGGTCGTGGCGCCAGGCGTGGGCGCGCAGGCGTACCAGGGCTTCGTCGATGCTCACGTCGAGCTGGGCGGTGAGCATGCCGGCGGCCTGATGGACCGCCGCGCGGTGCAGGTCCGGGCCCTGGGTTCCGTCGGCCAGGGCGTGTGTCGGGGTGTGCAGCAGCAGTTCCAGGGCCACCCGGGCGAACCGGGCGAAATCCTGGTACTGGCGCTCGGGGAAGGGACCGGGAGCGGTGCGGTAGCCGGTCAGGACACCGGCGGTGGCGGCACCCAGCAGGAGGGGCACGGCGATGACGGCGCGGGCCGGTGTGCGGCACGCGGCGGGGGCGAACAGCGGCCAGCGGCTGCCGGGGGCCGCGCCCAGGTCGGTTTCGATGACGGTACGCCGGGTCCTCGCGGCGTCCAGGGTGGGGCCTTCGCCGAGGGTGTACTGCATGTCCTCCAGTTCCGGGCCGAACGGGTCGGCGGGATCGGCCCACAGCAGTTCCAGCGCGCCGCGCCGGGAGCGCAGGGCGAGGGTCAGGGCGTCGAGGCGCAGGAGACGGGCAGCCTCGTCCGCCGGGGCGGCGGACAGGTCGCTGCCGGTGCCGGCGGCCCGGTGCAGGCTGTCCAGCAGATCGGTGAACTCACCGCGGACCATCACTCATCCCCCCCCGGACCGGGCTGGGGGGCAAGTGGACGACCGGCGGTGACGGGTTCCCGGTCACCGGACGGGGGTGAGCAGGTCGGCCGGCACGTCACCCCGGGTGACCCGAGCCGACAGATCGGTGAGTTTCTGCTGTCGGGAACGGGCGTAGGCGCGCAGCCGCTGGAACGCGTCGTCCATGTCGACGCTCAGGCGGGCGGAGAGCACGCCCTTGGCCTGTTCGATGACCAGACGGCTGTCCAACGCGGTCTGCAACTGTTCGAGCACCTGGTCCTTGTCGGCCAGCTGCTGCCGGAAGGCCAGGGCGGTACCGGCGGCGTCGGCGAGCGTCTGCGCCAGCCGGAGGTCCTGGCCGCCGAGGTAGGGCTGTTCGGCCATGAGCAGGTTCAGGGCGCCCAGGGACAGTTGCGGCAGATGCAGGTTCACCGCGGCCACCGCCGTGATCCCGGCCCGGCGGGCCCGGGGCGCGAAGCGCGGCCACCGGATGCTGCCCGGCGGCTCGGACAGCGAGAGCACCGGCAGCGCGCGGTGGGCGCGGGCACTGTCGAGGCACGGGCCTTCGTTCAGCTCGCTCTGGTCCTCCTCCAGGGCCAGGCACAGTTCGTCGGAGGCGGTGACGTACACGACGGTGTTGCCGTCCGGCTCCAGGACGGTGATACCGGCGCTCCGCACCGGCAGCAGGGCGACCGCCTGGGCGGTCAGGTCGTGCAGCAGCTCCAGCGGGTCGAAGCCCGCGGGGCGGTCTGCGAGGTCGAGAACACCTTGGGCGATCAGTAATTCGCGGTTGGTGGTGGTCATGCGGCGCCCGCCCATCGGCTGGCACCCGTCCCATGACGGCGGCGGGGTCAAGGCTGCGTCCGGCGGCGGGGAATGTCGGCCCTTCTCTCAGGCCTTGCCGTGCCCGCTGACGAGGACTTCGCTGTTCGCCTCTCATTCCTGGCCGGCCCGTCCGAAGCTGCCGCGGCGGCCGGTTCCACGCAGCCCGGACAGCCTCACGGTGCGTTCTGGTGGTTACCCGTTCTCCGGGCTCCGAAACCGGGGGCGTTCGGTTTTCGCGTCCGTATACGTCCACGCCCGCCTCGGCGTACGTGCGGTAAGGCTTCGCAGCGATCAGCGCAGGTGACAGGATGACCGTCCGCGACGGCTTTCAGCTGTGCCGCCGCAGCCACCACGGGAAAGGTGCCGGACGAACCATGGCCATCATCCACCACACCACCCTCTCGCCCACCAAGCTGGAACTGCTCGCCCCCTGGCTCCTCACCCAGCCCTGGTACGCGGGTGACGGCCGCGCGCCGGAGCTGACCAGGACGGGCGGCTTCCGGCTCGACGACCCCGAGGGGGAGGTCGGCATGGAATTCATGGTGGCCACCGACACCGCCGGGCCCGAACCGGTCGCGTACCACGTCCCGTTCACGTACCGGGGCGCACCTCTGGAAGGCGCCGACCACGCGCTGGTCGGCACGCTGGAACACGGCGTCCTGGGCAAGCGCTGGGTCTACGACGGCACCCACGACCCGGTCCTGGCGGCCCAGCTCTTCGCCTGCCTCATCGGGAAGGCGGCCCCCCAGGCCCAGAGCGAGACCGACGCCCTCGACCCCACCGTCCTCCCGCACTTCACGGAACCCGGCCACGAGGGGGCCACGGGCCCGGACGCGGTAACGCAGACCAAGTCCGCGACCGACATCCACATCCGGTCGTCCCGCCCGCTGGTCCTGCGCGTACACCGGGCGCCGACGGCGGGGGAGACGGCCGGTGCGGCGCTCGGCCACCTCAGCGCTACGTGGACGGATGCGGCGGGAGAGAAGGTGCGGGGAGTGTTCGTCACGGTGCATGAGCGGGAGAAGTCCTGACGCGGGCCGAGGACGGGCGGCGGCGCGCGGTCGAACTGCTCGCCGCTGCCCAGTCGCCGGAAGGGACTCCATCGGCCTGACCTTCGTGTCCCGGGAGGAGCTGGACGACCTCGCTCACGACGGCATCCTGGTCCAGCCGCGCATCGACGTCACCGCCATGACGGCCTCTCTTCACCGGTTCCTGGACGCCGGCTCCGCCGTCTGACTCCCGCCGGCCGGGTGCTGTTCCCGGCGGCAGGTGATGAGCGCGGCGTGCGGGCAGCGCAGGTACGGGGACCAGAAGTCGGCGCCGTACGAGCGGAGGGCGGCGGGGGATACCCGGAAGGGGTGCCAGTCGATTCCCGTGAACCCGGCGTCGAGCAGGGCCCGTTGCAGGGAGGCCCGGGTCCAGTGGCGTGCCGCGACATCGACCTGGTACGCGTCGAAGCACAGCTCCAGGGTGATCCGTGAGGCGTCCGCGCGGGGCTCGTCCTCGTGCAGCCGGATGCCGTACCGCTCGTAGTAGGCGGGGTCGCCGTCGTAGTCGGGATTGACGGGCAGGGCCACGAACAGGCCGCCCGGGGCCAGTGCCCGGGCCGCCACCGCGCACAGCTCGACCAGTTCCTCGTACGTCGTCGCGTACGGCAGCACGTACACGCCGAGCGCGATGTCGAACGTACCGTCCGACGGCGGCTCGGTCGTGTACCGGATGCCGAGCGGTTCCCAGGCCTCGCGGTCCGCCGCGTGGGCGATCATGCCCGCGGATACGTCGTACCCGACCACCCGCCCGGCGCCGGCCCGCCTGAGCATCCGGCAGTACTGCCCGGTGCCGCAGCCGATGTCCAGCACGGACCGGCCGCCGAGATCGCCCAGCAGCTCCCGCACCGTGTACGACTCCAGGTCCCGCCGCCACGGCAGCTCGGCCATGTCCTCGTACAGCCGGGCCAGCGCGTCGAACTGGCTGCGCACCGCGCGCCGCTAACCCGCCGCGAGCGGCGATCCGAGCAGCCAGTTGCCCGGGGCCTCCGGGTCCGGGCTCAGGTAGAACTCCTCGATGGCGGTACGGAACTCCGCGTGGCTGATCGCCCCGCTGCCGTCCCGGTCCAGCCGCCGGAAGGCGGGCTGCGAGGTCGCCGGGTCGACGCCCAGCGCGTCGTACATGCGTACGTACTCATCGGCGGTGAGCTGCCCGCTGCCGTCCGTGTCGAGAGCGCTCATCAGCGCGTCCACGATGGCCAGCACGACGTGCTCGAAGGTCTTCGGGTTGGTGACGTGCGAGCGCATCAGATCGATGAACGTCCGCCGCGCGACCCGCCCTTCGCTGTCCACGCCGTCCGCGTCCCGCAGCACGTCCCACCACCGCAGGAAGGCGTCCCGCAACGCGGTCCGGTTCTCGACGTCCCCCGGCCGGGCCAGCGCCGTGAACTTCCCGGCCATCTGCTCGAAGTCCTCGCGGGTCAGCCAGCCGTCCTCGGTCCAGTCGAACCAGTCGAAGAGGATGCTGAACTTCTGGTCGAGGGTGTCGTACGCCGCCGCCATGGAACCCACCGTCCTTCTGGAGCGCGTCGGTCAGGGCCGCGTTCCATGGAACTGCGGTTGGGAGCCGCGGTCAACGACGGCGAGGAAGGCGGTCCAGGCGGCTGGGGTGATGCTGAGGTGGGGGCCGAATATGTTCTTGGAGTCGCGGATGTGGATGGTGGTGGGGGTGGGGGCGATTTCTACGCAGTCGTCGCCTTGACCAGTGCTGTAGGTGGACTTGTACCAGGAGAGTTCAGTGGCGCTCACAGTGCTCCTCGGATCTGTTTGAGCAGGGTCCACTGCCAACGACGATGCGCGTCAGGTTGGGAGGTCGGTCGCGTAGGTGAGGAAGGCGGTCCAGGCGTGCGCCGGGACGGTGAGGTGGGGGCCGAGTATGTTCTTGGAGTCGCGGATGTGGGTGGTGGTGGAGGTGGTGGCGATCTCTACGCAGTCGTCGCCCTGCGAGCCGCTGTAGCTGCTCTTGAACCAGGCCGGCTCTGTGGTGCTCATAGCGCTCCTCGGATCTGTTTGAGCAGGCTTGCGGATTCCTCCGGCGAAAGAGCCTGCGAGCGCATCTTGGCATAGCGCTGGCACAGCACGCTGACGTCCTTGGGCCCCGCGATCAAGTTCCCGCACTGCTGGCCCTCGCTGTATCCGAGCCACTTGTTCTGCGGAGTCTCCAGCAACCTCATGGGGCCGTCCAGCCCGGCATGATGCGGTTGCCAACGCGGCATGAGCTGAAGCTCCACGTTCCACAATTCTGCGCAGCCGAGCACATGGTCGATGAGGTTCCGGGTGACTCCCGTGCCACCCGTACCGCGCTCGAACAGCGCTTGCTCAAGGATGAAACTGAACGCGATCGGCGGCTTCCGGTGGAGTAGTTTCTGCCGTGCGAGACGCGTGGCGACCCGCTCCTCGGCCTCCTGTTCGTCCGGTGGTGGAGGAACGCTCAAGGTCACGGCGCGTGCGTACGCCTCCGTCTGCAACAGGCCCGGAATGACCCGACACTCGTAGGCGCAAAGGGAAACGGCACGCGCCTCCAGCGCAGCCCACTGCCGGAACCAGACCGCCAGCCCCGCGCGGCGTGACAGGTGCTCTGCCGCTGCCTTGAGCGCACCGAACGCATCGAGTACCTCCTCTGCGCGCAGGATGAAATCCGGGTCCGGAAGGCGCCGTCCTTGCTCGATCGAGGCGACGGTCTGTGCGGAGAACTGCACCAGCGGAGCCAGCTCTTCCTGGGTCAGACCCGCTCGTTCCCGAAATACCTTCGCCACGGCCCCGAACGTCTTGAGGCTGTTGATCGACTCCGGCTCGTTGCCGTACACGCTGCTTGCCATTTAGGCCACCTCCAGTGCTCGGTTGGCTAATCCGCTCAGCACGCAAATGGTCACGGCCCGTTACCCGTACGTCTACGGCGCCGACTCGTACGCTGCGACTGCGTACGGGTCGGGGGCCTGGCCACGACGGCCGCGAACAGGCAACCGTGGCCGTATGCCAGCTCGACTCATCACCCGTCCACCCAAGCCCCCCGTCACCGTACGTGTGTTCACCCAACGCTTCAGCAGTACGCGGCTGGGGGCGCGCCTCGCGCGTCATCTCGCCGTGCATCGGCTCGACGCGTGGGGGTTTCCGTACGGCACGCCGTTCTCCGACGATGTCGGGGCCGTCGTGGGGGAGCTGACCGCCAACGCCGTCACCCACGGCCGCGTCCCCGGGCGGGACTTCGAGTTGCGGCTCGCGATCGTCGGCGGGCTCGCCCGTACGGGAACGCTGCGGATCGACGTGACCGACACGCGGACCGAGCGGCGCCCACCGCCCCCCGACGGCCTCGCCTCCGCGCCGGCCGACGCGGACGCCGGGCGCGGCCTGCTCGTCGTGGCCGCGCTCGCCACCCGGTGGACGGTCCTCGACCGGCTGCCGGTCGGCAAGACCGTACGCGCGGAGCTGGACCTCACTCCAGGAGGTGCCGCCAGCGGTCCGCCGAGTCCTGCATGTCCTGGATGACCCGCTCCAGGAACGTCGCCGCCTTGACCGTCCGTTGCCCGACGGGTGTGTCGAGCCCGGCCCTCTCCGCCATCGCCATCGTGGCGCGCACCGTCGCGAGCGTCTGCTGCGCGCTGATCGCGACCGAGTTGTACCAGGCGTCGTCGTCGATCACATAGATGTCGCGACGCCGCCGCGGGTCGCGCTCGCGCCGGACGTACCCGTGCTGGACGAGGAAGTTCACGGCCACGGAGACGGAGGCCGGGCTGACCTTCAGCCGGCGGGTCAGCTCGGCCGCGGTGCGCCTGCCGTCCTCGGACATCGCCAGGTCGACGTGCACGCGCGCCGTCATCCTCGGCATCCCCGACCTGACCGCCATCTCGATGATCTCCTCCTCCAGCGCGCCGCCCGACGGTTCGGCCGCGCGTGGCGGTGCCGGTGTGCTGCGCCGCGCGCGCTGGACCGTCGCCCGGTGCGCCTGCTGGGGCCGGTAGGCGCCGGGGCCGCCGTTGCGTCCGACCTCCCGGCTGATGGTCGAGGTGGGCCGGTCGAGCCGCCTGGCGATCTCCGCGTAGGAGAGTCCGTCGGCGAGGCCGTCCGCGATGCGCTGACGCTCCTGCTGGGTCAACCGTCCTCCTGGCATGCCGTCAGTATTGCCTTCGACGCCAGCCATTGCAACGCCTCGTTGCGTTCAATCTCAGCGTCATTGCATCAATTATGCGCTGCTGAGCTGCGGGAACAGCGCTTCGGCGATTGACGACCGCGTGAATGCAACGTAGCTTTCGCGATACGCAAAACGCGTACTATCGCGAGATGAGGAATGGCCATGACTGAGCCCGTGCACACCGTCCACACGGTCCCGCCGCTGCCCACCGGGCCTCGCGTCGGCTGTCCCTTCTCCCCGCCCAAGGAGCTGCTCGACGCCCGCGGGCAGGGTCCGATCGGCCATTACACCCACCCCGGCGGCAAGCCCGGCTGGATGATCACCGGGTACGACATGGTGCGGTCCGTTCTCGCCGACCCGCGGTTCAGCTCGCGCAAGGAGCTGATGAACGTGGTCGACTTCGAGATACCGCCGCCGCCACCCGGTGAGTTCGTCCTCATGGACGACCCGCAGCACCGGCGCTACCGCAAGCCGCTGATGGGGAAGTTCACCGTACGGCGGATGCGGCTGCTCACCGAGCGCGTCGAGCAGGTCGCCGCCGAGTGCCTGGACGCCATGGAGAAGGCGGGCCCGCCGGTGGACCTGGTGGCCGCGTTCGCCCGGCCCATTCCCGCCGTCGTCATCTGCGAGCTGCTGGGCGTTCCGTACGAGGACCGGGACTTCTTCCAGGGGCGGGTCGACTCGTTCATGAACGGCGAGACGAGCGACGAGGACCTGATAGCCGCCTACACCGAGGTTCAGAACTATCTCGCGGACCTGGTGTCCGCCAAGCGCGCGAACCCCACCGACGACGTGCTCAGCGACCTCACCGACACCGATCTGACCGACGAGGAGCTGAAGGGCATCAGCCTGGTCCTGCTGACGGCCGGGCTCGACACCACCACGAACGTGCTGGCACTGGGCACTTTCGCGCTGTTGCAGCACCCGGAGCAACTGGCCGCGCTGCGCACCGATTCCGGGCTTGTCGACGGGGCCGTGGAGGAACTGCTGCGGTATCTCAGCGTCGGCAAGCAGTTCTGGAGGACGGCGCTGGAGGATGTCGAGCTGGGCGGTCAGACCGTCAAGGCCGGCACGACGGTCGCCCTGTCGCTCAGTACGGCCAACCGCGACCCCGAGCGCTTCGCCGACCCCGATGTGCTCGATCTGCGGCGGCAGGCCGGCGGGCACCTGTCCTTCGGCCACGGCGTCCACCAGTGCCTGGGGCAACAACTGGCCCGCGTCGAGCTGAGGGTGGCGTTCGCCGCGCTGTTCCGCCGCTTCCCCACGCTGCGCCTGGCCGTACCGGCCGAAGAGGTCGAACTGCGCCCGGAGTCCGCGGACATCTACGGGGTGAAGAGCCTTCCGGTGGCTTGGGACGCGTGATCGTGGGGGCGTGTCCTGCGGGCTAACGAAATCCCGTTAGATCAGCATTAGATGAACGTTCTCGACGCCCGGCAGTCTCATGCCGTGTCGGTGACCGCTCGCCCGGCGCCTCCGTTCCACACACGGAAGCGCCGGGCGAGCGATTCGACCCGGCACGAACGGTACGACACGGCAACCCGCATCGAATCGTCGAGGAGTTCCCATGTCCGCTTCCTTCTTCCGCAAGCCCGCCCTCGCGGTCAGCACCCTCGCACTGGCCGGCGCGACGCTGGCCGGCCTGGCGACCGCGGCCCCGGCCCAGGCCGCGACTCCGTCGCAGGCCACGGCGGCCGCCTGCCAGGTGCCCGGTCACGGCGGCAGCTACATCTGTGAGTACGGCATCGCCTGGCAGACCTTCCCGAACGGCGGCAAGCAGGTGTTCGTCGTCGGCACCGACTTCTCCGTCTGGACCCGCTACGGCTTCGAAGGCGGCGACTGGAGCAACTGGGAGTCGATGGGCGGTGTGGCCCGCAGCGGTGTGCGCATCGACGGGAACGGCACCTGGAACCCGACCATTTCCGTGGTCGGCAGCGACGGCGTGCGCTGGTACCGCCACCGCCTGGACACCGGTAGCTGGACCGGCTGGTCGAAGTGAGCCCGTGCGTAAGCGCGTGAACGTCCCGCGCCCGGCGGGGTGTACGGCCTTCGGGGCTGTACACCCCGCCGGGCGCGGCGCTTTGGTGGTGGGGACCGCCGTAACGCTGCTGCAATCTCTTGCGCAAACTCTTGCAACAATCAACCACGGCGGATACAACAGCGGCTGAACACCTCCCACCCCCTCAGGAGGAACCATGGCCCCCACTCGCCGACGCCCGTCCGCCCGCAGATCCACGGCCGCCGCCCTCGCCCTCCTCTCCGGCGCGGCGGCTGCCGTCCTCGCCCCGCCGCCGCAGCCGGCGCAGGCCGCGCCGCCCGGCGCGAAGGACGTGACCGCCGAACTCTTCCAGTGGAGCTACGACTCGGTCGCCAAGGAGTGCAAGAACACGCTCGGGCCCGCCGGTTACGGCTACGTGGAGGTCTCCCCGGCCACCGAGCACATCCAGGGCGGCCAGTGGTGGACCTCGTACCAGCCGGTCAGCTACCGGATCGCCGGACGGCTCGGCGACCGGGCCGCCTTCAAGCACATGGTGGACGCCTGCCACGCGGCGGGGGTCAAGGTCGTCGCGGACGCGGTGATCAACCACATGTCGGCCGGGTCGGGTACGGGGACGGGCGGATCCTCGTATACGAAGTACGACTACCCGGGCATCTACCAGCGCCAGGACATGGACGACTGCACCGAGCGGGTCAGCAATTACCGCGACCGGTGGAACATCCAGCACTGCGAACTGGTCGATCTGGCGGACCTGGACACCGGCGAGCCGTACGTCCGGTCGCGGATCGCCGCGCACCTCGACGACCTGCTGTCGCTCGGCGTGGACGGCTTCCGGATCGACGCGGCCAAGCACATGCCGGCGGAGGACCTGGCCGCGATCAAGCGGCAGTTGAAGAACCCGTCCGTGTACTGGAAGCAGGAAACGATTTATGGGGAAGGCGAGGCCGTATCGCCCACGGAATACCTGGGGAACGGGGACGCACAGGAATTCCGTTACGGGCGGGACCTCAAGCGCGTGTTCCAGAACGAGAAGCTGGCGTATCTGAAGAACTTCGGGGAGGGCTGGGCCTATATGCCCTCCGGGCAGTCCGGCGTTTTCGTCGACAACTGGGACACCGAGCGCAACGGCTCCACGCTCAGCTACAAGAACGGCGCGGACTACACTCTCGCCAATGTCTTCATGCTGGCGTGGCCGTACGGGGCGCCGGACGTTCACTCCGGGTACGAGTTCTCCGATCACGAGGCCGGACCGCCCAATGGGGGTGCGGTGCGCGCCTGTTGGCAGGGAGGCTGGAAATGCCAGCACAACTGGCCCGAGATCCGCGCGATGGTCGGGTTCCGCAATGCGACGCGTGGTACGGCCGTCACCGACTGGTGGGACAACGGCAATGACGCGATCGCCTTCGGGCGGGGCGACAAGGGGTACGCCGTCGTCAACCACGAGGGCAGCTCGCTGACCCGTGCGTTCCAGACGTCCCTGCCCGCCGGGACGTACTGCGACGTGCAGAGCCGCAAGCCGGTGACCGTGGGCGCCGACGGGCGCTTCACCGCCACGCTCGCCCCGAACACCGCGCTGGCGCTGCACGTCGGCGCGCGCAGCTGCGGCTGACCGCCCGGAACGGCCGGCTTCCCCGAACGTCCTGAAGGAGTCCTTACGTGAGGCGCACCCTCCGCCGTACCGTCGCAGCCGTGGCCATGGCCCTGTGCGCGGCGGTCCTGCCCGCCCCGCTCCCCGCGAACGCCGCACCGCCACCGGCTCCCGCCCAGGCGGCAGCACAGTGGATCGGCCGCGACACCGTGGTGTGGAAGGGCGCCCGGCACGCGGCGGCCGAGCTGGAGTTCGGGGCGGTGGGGGAGGGGGAGGGGGAGAGACAGGGACAGCGGCAGGGACGGATACGTCTGACGCCTGCCGCCCTCACCCCCGCCGAGCGGGCCGCGTACCCGCACTTGAAGGACTTCCCGGCCTTCACCGTCGATCCGCGTGATCAGCGGCTCGCGCCCGCCGCGCTGCGGGAACGGCTCGTCGCCGTGCAGCGGGACGCGGACGGGCGGCGCGTCAGCACCGGCGTGCAGATCCCCGGCGTACTGGACGATCTGTACGGGACGGCCGCCGCCGAGGTGCCGCTCGGGCCGGTCTTCCGGCGCGGCCGTCCCACGCTCGCCGTCTGGGCACCGACCGCCCGCACCGTCGCGCTGGAGCTCGACGGGCGGGTGGTGCCGATGCGGCGGGACGACGCCAGTGGGGTGTGGCAGGTGCGGGGCGGGCGGGGCTGGGCGGGGAAGCCGTACCGGTACGTCGTGACCGTCTGGGCGCCGAGCGTCGGCCGTTTCGTGACGAACAAGGTCACCGATCCGTACGCGACCGCCCTGACCGCCGATTCGCAGCGCAGCGTCGTCCTGGACCTCGCCGACCCGCGCCTCGCGCCGAAGGGGTGGGCGAGGCTGCGGAAACCCGCCGCGGTGCCGCTGAACCGGGCCCGTATACAGGAGCTGCATATCCGGGACTTCTCGATCGCGGACCGCACCTCGCACCACCCCGGTCAGTACCTTGCCTTCACCGATCGCCGCTCGGACGGAATGCGTCATCTCAAGGCACTTGCGGACGCGGGGACCTCGTACGTCCATCTGCTGCCCGCCTTCGACATCGCGACCATTCCGGAGCGGCGTGCCGACCAGGCCCGCCCCGACTGCGACCTGGCGGCGCTGCCCGCCGACTCCGAGCGGCAGCAGGAGTGCGTGGGCAAGACCGCCGCGCGCGACGCGTACAACTGGGGGTACGACCCGTTCCACTACACCGTGCCGGAGGGCTCGTACGCCTCCGACCCGGATTCACCGCGCGCGCGGACCGTGGAATTCCGGCGCATGGTGCAGGGGCTGAACGGGGCCGGGCTGCGTACGGTCATGGACGTGGTCTACAACCACACTGCCGCCAGCGGACAGGACGCGCTGTCCGTACTCGACCGGATCGTGCCCGGTTACTACCACCGGCTGCTCGACGACGGCTCCGTGGCCACCTCCACCTGCTGCGCGAACACCGCGCCCGAGCACCTGATGATGGGCCGGCTCGTGGTGGACTCGATGGTCACCTGGGCTCGGCAGTACAAGGTCGACGGGTTCCGGTTCGACCTCATGGGGCACCACCCGAAGGCCAACATCCTGGCCGTGCGCAAGGCCCTGGACGCGCTGACCGTCGCCAAGGACGGCGTGGACGGCAAAGCGATCGTCCTCTACGGGGAGGGCTGGAACTTCGGCGAGGTCGCGAACGACGCGCGCTTCGTCCAGGCCACCCAGCGCAACATGGCGGGCACCGGCATCGCCACCTTCAACGACCGCTCGCGCGACGCCGTGCGCGGCGGCGGGCCCTTCGACGAGGACCCGCGCGTCCAGGGCTTCGCCTCCGGCCTCTACACGGCCCCCAACTCCTCGCCCGCCAACGGCACCCCGTCCGACCAGCGCGCCCGCCTGCTGCACTACCAGGACCTGATCAAGGTCGGGCTGACCGGCAACCTCGCCGGCTACACCTTCACGGACACCTCCGGCCGTACGGTCAAGGGCTCGCAGGTCGACTACAACGGCGCGCCCGCCGGGTACGCCGCGGCCCCCGGCGACGCCCTCGCGTATGCCGACGCCCACGACAACGAGACGCTGTACGACGCCCTCGCCTACAAGCTCCCGCAGGGCACCTCCGCCGCCGACCGGGCCCGGATGCAGGTCGTGGCCATGGGCGTCGCGGCGCTCTCGCAGGGGCCCGCCCTCTCGCAGGCGGGCAGCGATCTGCTGCGGTCCAAATCCCTGGACCGCAACTCCCACGACAGCGGCGACTGGTTCAACGCGCTGCACTGGAACTGCCGGGACGGCAACGGCTTCGGACGCGGCCTGCCGCCCGCCACCGACAACAAGGACAAGTGGCCCTACGCCCGGCCGCTGCTGGCCGACCCGGCCCTGCGCCCCGGCTGCGCGGAAATCACCGCAGCGTCCGCCGCCTATCGGGATCTTCTCCGTATCCATGCCGCCGAGTCGGAATTCGGCCTGGACAGTGCCGCTGCCGTACAGGACGCGCTGTCCTTCCCGCTGTCGGGGACGGCCGAGACGCCGGGCGTGGTGACCATGCGGCTCGGCAAGCTGGTCGTGGTGTTCAACGCGACGGCGCAGCGGCAGGTCCAGCGTGTCTCGGCGCTGGCGGGACAGCGGTACGGGCTGCACCGCGTGCAGGCGCGCGGCGCCGACCCGGTGGTGAAGGCGGCGTCGTACGAGAAGCGGACGGGGACGTTCGCGGTGCCGGGGCGGACGGTGGCGGTGTTCGCGGCGCGGTAGTGGCGAACCGTGGCTGTATCCGTGGCCGTGTCCGTGGCTCTTGGCGGGGCTCCTGGCGCGGCTCTTGGCGGGGCTCTTGGTGGGGCCGTTCATGGGCCGCCCTGCCCATGAACGGCCCATCCGCCGCGTAGGCGGCTCCGGGGCCTGGTTTCCCCCGTGGGATCCATCCCATGGTTCCCCCATACATCCGCCGGAGCGGACTCCATGGGCCCCCGTGATCCCCTGACCCGCAGGCCCCGGTGACATCCACTCTGTCGGCTCAGGGGATTGTCCGAAAGGGCTGTCCGCACCGGACAAAGGCCTGGACAACCCGATCCGGTGGTGCGGCGGGTCATCGCGCGCCGGTGCTGTGCGCCCTGCGTGCGCCCCCTACGAGACCCCTATGCGCCCGGCTCCGTGGCCTGCTCCGTGGTCTGCTCCGCGTCCGGCCCGAGCAGCCGCTTCTCCAGCAGCGTGACGGTGTACCTGCTGCCGTCCGAGCCGACCTTCGACGGCTGCTCGCCGACGACGCGGTAGCCCGCGCTCTCGTAGTACGGGCGCAGACGCGGGTTGCTCGACTTGCAGTCGAGGCGGCTCAGCGGACGGCCCGCCGCGGCGATCCGCTGCTCCGCGCGGGCCAGCATCGCGCGGCCGGTGCCCGCCGGGGCCCGGTCGCGGTCGACCATCAGACGGTGCAGATAGCCTGCCACGGGCGGCTGCGGGCCCCAGGCGGGCAGGTCCTCCCACCACAGCTCCCACGCGCCGACGATCTCCCCGTGCAACTCGGCGAACCACACCTCGTCCTGCTTGATGTGCAGCCGGAAGTGGGCGGCGTCCCGCTCGCCCGGCGTCCACTGGTCGACGCCGCGGCCCTGCATCCAGCGGGCGGCGCCGTCATAAAGGGCGACGAGGGCGGTCACGTCGGCGTCGGTGTCCTCGGCGAGGCGATAACTGATCATGTCCATGCGCGAATTGTGCCGCAGGCGGGACTCGCGCGAGTCACGGCCGGGAGCTCGCGGATGGGGCAGGGCCGGAAAGCAGTCGCTTCGCCGACCGGCGCCCGCCCCGTGGCTCAGGCCGTGTTGGTCGCCCAGATCGGCTTGTCACTGGCGTTGTAGATGACGATGTTGCCGTCGTCCTGCACGGAGAGCTTCGCGCCGTGGTTGCCGCCGGTGTCGGAGTGCCAGATCTGCCGGCCGGAGGAGTCGTAGACGACGAGGTCGCCGTCCATCTCGAAGGCGGCCGTCTCGCCGTTCGGGTAGACGCCGTCCGCCTGCCAGGACGCCTTGCCGTCGCGGTACGCGACGAAGTTGCCGTCCTCCTGGAGGCGCAGCAGGGTTTCGCCGTTACCGGACGTCCACGCCTGATTGCGGCGGATGAACGTCCTGGGCTGGAAGTCCGCGTTCGCCATGTCTGCCCCCTCGCTACGGCCCGGGGCCGTTCCCCGGGCCGTCAGCCAAGGTAGTGCTGCGGGCCGTGGAACCTCAGGGGCAAAGACGCCGACTGAATCGCTCTGTTCCTGCCGGTGCGGAAGACGAAGGTGCGGCCGTTCGCGGTCTGCGGGACGTTGCGGCAGGGGCTGCCCGCGTGGGAGGGGGCGCTGTTCCGGTTGTTACGTCGGGGAGCGGGGCCCGGCCCGGCCATCGGCCATCACCCATGGCCAACGAATTCTGGCGCGCTCGCCGTCTTGCGGAGTGCCCGTCCCGCGCCGGTGGCGGCGCCGTCCGCGTCGGTGCCCGCCCTACGTCGGCTGCGGCGCCAGCGCCACCAGCCGCGTCAGCAGGTCCCCGAACGGGCCGTCGGACGGCTCCTCGGCGAGGACGCGGCCCAGGATCCCGGCCATCTCCTCGTCGTACGCGGCGCTCACCGCCGCCAGCGCCGCGAAGTCGTGCACCAGCTGCCGCTCCAGCTCGCCGCGCGGGATGGCGCGGCTGTCGAGCCAGATCAGCGCGGTGGTCTCGGCGAGGGATATCCAGGAGCGGACCACCAGCTCCATGCGCGGCGCCGGGCCCGTCACCCCGAGGTGGGCGAGGATCTGCTCGTACGCGGCCTGGCGCACCCCGTCGATCATCGCGCGCGCCCGCCCCGAACCCGCCGCCTCCATCGCGCCGATCGACGGCCCGCCCCGCATCAGCGCGGAGAAACCGGGCCCGTGCTCCTCGACGAAGTCGAAGAAGCGCTCCATGACGCGCAGCAGCCGGGCGCCGAGCGGCCCCTCGTGCGGCTCGACGAACCGGGCGGCCAGCTCGTCGGCCGCCCGGCGCAGCGCCGCCTCGTACAGGCTCTGCTTGCCCGGGAAATAGTGGTAGACCAGCGGCCGGGAGATACCGGCCGCCTCCGCGATCTCGTCGATCGAGACCTCTTCGGGGGCCCGGTGGCTGAACAGGCCGAGCGCCACCGCGATCAGCTGCTCGCGTCGTTCCTCGACACCCATCCTGCGGCGCGCCCCGTTGGTCATACGAACACCCTAACGACCGGGGCGGCACCGCGGAATCGAGCGACCGGAGTGCGGACGGCGGTCTCCGCAAAGCGGTCGGAGGGCGAGCATCAGCCACTTCCCCCGGCCTTCACAGGTCCAGCACCAGCCGCTCCCCACGCGCCCGCGACACGCAGATCAGCAGCGAGTCGTCGCGTTCGGCGTCGGTGAGCAGTTCGTCGCGGTGGTCCACCTCCCCGGCGAGCACCCGCTGCTGGCAGGTGCCGCAGAAGCCCTGTTCGCAGGAGTACGGCAGGTCGGGCAGCGCCTGGTCGCGGATGGCGCGCAGGACACTGCGGTCCGCGGGGACCGTGACCGTACGGCCGGTACGCCGCAGCTCCACCTCGAACTCTGCACCCTCCCTGGACGGCGCACCCTCCCCGCCCGGCACGGCCGCCGCGGGCGCGAACCGCTCCGTGTACAGGGTCAGTCCGCGCGCCCCCTGCGGCAGCAGCGCGGCGACGGCGTCCATCAGCGGGTCGGGGCCGCAGCAGTACACGGCGGCGTGCGGCGGCGCGTCGGCGAGCGCGGCGGCCAGGTCGGGCAGGCCGTCCTCGTCCTCGGCGACCACCGTCACCCGGTCCGACGCGGCGCCCGCCAGCTTCTCGATCTCCTCCAGGAACGGCATCGACGCGCGCGTCCGCCCGCCGTACACCAGCCGCCACGGCACGCCCTCGGACTCGGCCTGCCGCACCATCGGCAGGATCGGGGTGATGCCGATGCCGCCCGCGATGAACAGGTAGGCGTGGCACTCCTCCAGCCGGAAGCGGTTGCGCGGCCCGCGCACCTCGACGGCCGTGCCCTCGTGCAGCTGCTCGTGCACCTCCCGCGAGCCGCCCCGGCCGTCCTCGATCAGCCGCGTCGCGATCGTGTACGAGCCGGTGTCGGCGGGGTCGCCGCACAGCGAGTACTGGCGTACGGCGCCGGACGGCAGCACCAGGTCCACGTGCGCGCCCGGCTCCCAGCCCGGCAGGCCGGCGCCCTCCAGGCGCAGCCGTACGACGCCCTCGGCCTCCTCGGCACGCTCCACGACCAGCAGCTGCCGGGGACCGGAACGGCCCCGGCCGGAGACCGGGTTCTCCAGGGCGGGCATCGGCCACAGCGGCGCCCGGCCGATGCGCCGCCGCAGCGCCCGCCGGACGACCAGCGCGGCCCCGGCGGCGATCAGGACCGTGGGTATGCGGGGGAGGGACGGCATCTCAGGCGGCTCCTGTCGGGCGGGCGGGGTGCGGCGGGTGCGCCTCGGCGGCGGTCGCGGCGGGGGATTGCGCGAGGTAGGCGGCGGCCTGCGCGGTGCTGCCGTACCGCGACGGGTGGTAGGCGCGGCTCAGGTACTGCGGGATGGAACGGGCCATCGCCCCCGGGGTGGGCAGCACGCCCTGCCGCCCGCCCCGCGCGAACTCCCTGAAGCTGGCCCGCCCGTCCGGCAGTGTCGGGTCGTTCGCCATGAAGAAGCGGGTGCCGCGCTGCCAGAGGAAGACGAGCGCGGCGAAGGCGGTGGCCCAGGTCCGCACCCGCCGCCGGTAACCGCCGTCCACGTGCATGAACAGGTCGAAGGCCACCGAACGGTGCTCGACCTCCTCCGCGCCGTGCCAGCGCAGCAGGTCCAGCATCGTCGGGTCGGCGCCCCGCGCGTCCAGCGCCCCGGCGTTGAGCACCCAGTCCCCGAGGAAGGCGGTGTAGTGCTCGATCGCGGCGATGATCGCGACCCGCTCCATCAGCCACCACTGACGTGCCCGACCCGGCGGAAGGGTGCGATCTCCGAGCAGCTTCTCGAAGAGCCAGTCGACCTGCGCGGTGTACGGGGTGGGGTCCAGCCCGAGCCGCTTGAGGTGCGGCAGTACGTCGTCGTGCGCCTGCGAGTGCATCGCCTCCTGTCCGATGAACCCGAGCACGTCCTCCCGCAGCCGCGCGTCGCGGATCTGCGGCAGCACCTGCTTGTAGACGTGCACGAACCACCGTTCACCGGCGGGCAGCAGCAGATGCAGGACATTGATCGTGTGGGTGCTGTCCGGATCGCCGGGAATCCAGTGCAACGGGGTGTCCGCCCAGTCGAAGGCGACGTTGCGGGCCTTCAACGGGGTGTGCTCGGACGCGACCGACCCGGGCCGCAGCGAGGCCGTATTAGACATGGCGTCAATGTACTGGCGAGTATGGGATGGGCAACAGGGCTGGGGCGGGGAATTACCGCAGCCGCCGCCTCACCACTTGAGGCCGCCACCTCTCTACTTCAGCCCGGACACCCGTGCCCCGCTGGGCAGCCGGGCCGACAGCTCGGCCTGGCCGCCCGCCGCGGCCGGTACGGCGAGCATCGAACCGGCCGCGCGGCCCGTCACCCCGCCCCGCGCGGTGATCTCCGTGAGCTGTCCGCTGCCCGCGGCCACCAGCCACCACCGGCCGCCCTGCGCCTTCCACAGCACCCCGGCCAGAACCCACGGCTCGCGGGGGCCGCAGCCGGGGCCGCCTTCGGAACGGGCCACGACCGTGCCGGGCGCGTAGTGCCGGCCGGCCTTGGCGGGTGTCTGGATCTGGGCGAAGGTACGGGTGCCGGGGCCGCGCCAGGTCTCGGCGCGGGTGCACAGCCATGCGGCGGTGCCGCCACCGGCGGGCAGGGCGCCGCGGGCGAACTCCCAGGAGTTGACGGCGCGTACGCCCTGGCCGCGCAGCCCGCCGAGATGGCATGCCGTACGCGCCCAGGCGGCGCGCGCCTGAGGTCCGGACGGGTCACCGGGCCGGTCCGGTGCGCCGTACGTCAGCCGGGCCGGAAGCAGTTCGCCCAGGTCGGTGAAGAGGCGGCCGTCCAGGTGCAGGGCCTGCCAGGCGCCGCAGGCGGTGGCCTGGGCGGGGGACGGTACGGGGCCGGTCGTGCCGTCGTCGAGGTGCAGGGGCTGGGGAGCGCCGGTGGGCTTCAGGAGGTCGGTCAGGTCCGCGTGGTCGATCCAGGGCGCGGTCAGATAGCGGACGTTGCTGTCCGCGCGGTTGAGGACCAGGGCCGGGGCGGAGGCGTCGTCGGCGCCGTCCGTACGGGCGAAGTCCAGCGCCGCGCCGGGGCCGCCCTCGCTCCGCTCGCCCGCCCCGTCCGCCGGCTCGGCATAGCGCACCACGCGCAGCCCGTCGTACAGCAGCACCACCGCGGACCGGTCCACCACGCCCGCGTAGAGCAGCTGTGGCGGACCGGCCGCGGGGCCCTTCGCGGTGCCCGGGGTGGCGGAGACCTGCACGTCCGGGCCGGGCCTGGCCCACACGGCCAGGGCGCGCCTGAGCAGCGCCCGGTCGCGTGTGCGGTCTCCGCGCGCCGGCCAGGCCGCGAAACCCCGCCGTGTGGCGTTCTGCCAGGCCCCGGCGGGGGCCCGCGTCACCTTGGCGGGGTCGAGGGCGGCCTGGGCCGCCGCGTTCCGGGCGTACGGGGGAGCCGCGGCGCCATCGGGGCCCCAACCGCCGCCCGGCAGACCCAGCAGCGCACCGCACACCAGCACCGCCGCCCCGGCCGCCAGCACCGCGCGGATGTGCTGGCGGCGCCGCATGAGGTCGGTGGGCCGGGCCTGGAGCGAGCAGGGGTCGAATTCGGCGGATTCCAGCAGCGAGCGGTCCCGGCTGCCGGCGGGCGGCGGGGTGCCCGCCGCCGCGGCGAGCGCGCCGGGCGCGTCCTCCGCCCCGGCCTCCTCCAGGATCGCGCACACGTCCGCGTCGCCCAGCCCCTCCAGAGCGCGCAGCACATACGCCGCGCGGGCCGGACCGGAGAGCGCCGACAGGGCCCGGTCGAGGGCGAGTTCGTCCGCGCCGCCGGCCCGCGGGAACAGCCGCAGCCCCCAGACCCGCGGCAGCAGCGGGGGAAGGGACGGGACGGACACCTCGCGGCGCGCCAACGGCAGGCGCCTCCGTGGCCGTTCGGCGGCCAGGGCGGCGCGCAGCATCCGCAGCCGTACGAACGCGTAGCCCGGGTCGGCGGCCGGGCGGCCGGAGCGGCGCTGGGACGGCAGGACGGGGAGCGGGGTGCGGGAATCCTGGCGCGGCAGCGCGCGCTGGACGATCGAATGCGCCGTCAGGACGCGGCGGTTGCGCCCCAGCTCCGGCGGCAGCACCAGATAGGCGAGGCGCGTCAACCGCGGGTAGTGCTCGACGAGGGCGGCCTCGGCCTGCTCGACGCCGACGAAGACGGCCGAGCCGTCACCGGCGCCGGGGTGGTCCGGGCGGGGGGCTGTTGCCTGCTGCTGCTCCACGTTCGGTGAAACGAGTGAATCCTGGGATGGTCACCTCGTCCGCCGTCCCCGAACGAGGTACTCCGTACGACGGCGGGCGCCGCCCGCCGCCGTACGGGAACGCGGGCTACTCCGCGGGCAGGTGGCGGTCGAGGTCGAACTCGCCGTCCCGGGCGCCCAGGACGAACGCGCGCCACTCCGCTTCGGTGTACCGCAGCACCACGTCCGGCTCCTTCGAATTCCGCATGGCCACCGCGCCCTTCTCCAGGAAGGCGATCTCCACCGCCTCCTCGGCCTCGCCGGGGGCGCGCTGCCAGGTGGCGTCGGAGATGTCGAGGGCGTAGAGCCACTCCTTCTCAGCTGCGGCACTCATACGGTGAACTCCTCGCTCGCGGTCCGTACGGTTCTGCGTACGGATCGTCAGCGTACGCGGTGGCCGGAGCGGCTTCCAGCGGTGCTTCGCGGTGTGCTACGCACCCCTCCTGGCGTGCTGCGATCTCGCGGGCCCGCTTCCTATTGCCAGGCCGCGGAGTCGGGGTCGATGCCGTGGGCACGCGCGTCGGCGTCGATGATCTGACGGAACCAGGCGGCGAGGCCGGTGCGGATGCCGTCGTAATGGGCGGCGAATCCCGGATCGGTCTCATACATGCGGCCGAGGCAGACCTGCATCTGCCTGGTGAGGGGGAAGTACGAAGCGAAGACTTCGCGGTGCCGCTCGACGAGGTGACGCGCTTCCGGGCTGCCGGGTGTGACGCCGGCGTCCATCGCGTTCCCGAGGGCACGCTCGAAGCCGGCCATGGCGTCGGCGACGGCCTGCCATTCCTCCGGGCTCCGGGAGGCCGAGCGTTCGGCGTACTGCCGCCATTGCGCCGTGTCGCCGTAGCGCTGACGGGCCTGGGCGGGCCAGTCCGGGTCCCACCGGGGACCGAAGATCGCGGACTGCTGCTCGACGGTCAGCAGCAGGCCGCGCTCGTGGGCGTCGATCATCCGGTCCAGCCCGGTGCTGAGCTGCCGGAGGCGCTCGATCCGTTCGGCGACCTGGGCGCGCTGCGCGCGCAGCGCGCCGGGCACGTCCGCGGTCGAGTCGTCCAGGAGGGCCCGGATCTTGTCCAGGCCGAGACCGAGTTCACGGTAGACGACGATGCGGTGCAGGCGTTCCAGATCGACGGCGGTGTACAGGCGGTATCCGGCGACCGTGCGCAGTGACGGCCGCGCCAGGCCGGTCTCGTCCCAGTGGTGCAGCGCGCGGACCGTCACGCCCACCCGCGCCGAGACCTGACCGACGGTCAGGCCATCGGCGTCAGTGGTATCAGGCATGCTGCCCATTGTCGCCGGGTCCGGCGTCCGGCGGGGTGATCCCGATGGCCGCGAGGTTCCGGGCTTCCTGGCTGTCCGGATCGAAGGGCTTCGCCGCGGTGAAGACGATCCGGGCGTTCTCGGGGGTGATCACCTCCACGTCGCGGGTGTTCCAGGGGGTGTCCCGCGGACCGTCGACCGAGTCAGGGCGCAGCGCACGGCAGGCCTCGACAAGGGGATCCACCTGGTTCAGCACGCACGCGAAACTGAAGCTCACCGCCGATGCCCGCTCCGGAACGCTGTCCGTGGTGACGAGGAGTACGTCCTGGAACGCCCACCGGCGCAGGTGCACCAGCGTGCCGGGGATGCCGAACAGCTCGAAGAATCCGAGACCACGGGTCCAGAAGTCCACCGACGCCGCCAGATCGCTCGTCGGGATCGTCACGAACGCGGGCATTCCGTAGATGCCGCGGAACGGCTCCGGCGGAACCGCATCCGGGCCGGGGGTGGGTACAGGGCTCATCTCGAACGCGTTGTAGTAGTCGCTCATGCAGCCCACCTTTCAGCCTCACGCGGCGTGAGGGTCAAGCCGGATTGCCTGAGACGCAGCCGATGGCCGCGCGTCTGCCGGACGGCGATATGCAGGCGCGCGCGTTGCTTCCCTCCGTTTACGGTCGGCGGGAGCGTCGCCGTCGAGCGACTTTTCTCCTGATGCGCGAGGTGCTTGATGGGTAGGTTGCTGGATTCCTGCGATGCGACCGTGTCGGTGAGCTACCGGCTGTTGGGGCTGGTCGATACGACCATGGGGTCGGAAACGTTTGATGATGACGCGGACAGGACGAAGTGGCTGCTGCCGGGGCCGGGCCTGGTGTATCTGCAGGTGCCCTCGGAGGTGGGCACGGCGGTGATACGGCTGGAGTCGTGGACCACCGCACCAGCGCTGCCGCCCGGTAGATGGGCGGGGCGTGAGGAGGTCGAGGTGGACCTTCCCGAGGGCGAGCTCGGCCTGCAGACCGTCGACGGCGGGCTGTGGGACATACCGCTGGTGCTGCCGTCGCCGGGCACGTACCGGATGCGGTGGCAGTGGGTGTTCAACCCGGACGCGGGTCCTTTCACCTCTCCTCTGCGAGGGTGTTCCGACGTGCTTCCCACGCCCGCCGGCCATGACGCCGCTCTGGACGGGAAGGATCAGTTCTGCCTGGTACAGATCTGGCGGACCGCCGCCTGAACCGTGTCGACGGGATCGCACCAGGCAGGAACACTCGACGTAACGAAGCGCTGCTAGCCCCGGTCCAGGTACGCCAGCACCGCCAGCACCCGGCGGTTGTCGTCGTCGGACGGCGGCAGCTGGAGCTTTCCGAAGATGTTGGAGGTGTGCTTCGCGACGGCGCGTTCGGTGACGACCAGCTTGCTCGCGATGGCGGTGTTCGAGCGGCCCTCGGCCATCAGCTCCAGCACCTCGGTCTCGCGCGGTGTCAGCCGGGCCAGCGGACGGTCCCGGGAGCGGCGGGACAGCAGCTGGGCGATGACCTGCGGGTCCATGGCCGTCCCGCCCGCCGCCACCCGCCGTACCGCGTCGATGAACTGGTCGGCGTCGAAGACCCGGTCCTTGAGCAGGTAGCCGACGCCGCCGGTGCCGTCGGCGAGGAGTTCGCGCGCGTACAGCTGCTCCACGTGCTGGGAGAGGACCAGGACTGGCAGGCCGGGCCGGGCGCGGCGGGCGGCGAGCGCGCACTGCAGGCCCTCGTCCGTGAGGGTGGGCGGCAGCCGTACGTCGACCACCGCCACGTCCGGCCGCTCCTCCTCCAGCGCCCGCGCCAGGTCGGGTCCGTTGTCGACGGCGGCGGCGATCTCGAAGTCGAACGCCTCCAGCATCCGTATCAGCCCGTCCCTCAAGAGGAAGAGGTCTTCGGCGAGCACAACGCGCACGGGATCTCCAGCGTGACCAGGGTGGGGCCGCCCACAGGGCTGCTGACGGCCAGAATGCCGTCAAATGTACCGAGCCGTCGTTCGAGTCCGCGCAGGCCGGAGTGCACACCCCCCTCGCCGGACGCGCCGGTGCCGTCCGCGGGCAGGATCACGCCGCCGCGGCCGTCGTCGCCGACGCTGATCCGCAGCCGCCCCTCGGCGTGCTCCATGTCCACCCACATGCGCGCCGCGTCCGCGTGCTTCACGGCGTTGGTGAGCAGCTCGCTCACGGAGAAGTACGCGGCCGACTCCACCGGCGCCTCCGGGCGGCCCGGCAGCCGTCCGGTCACCTCCACCGGCAGCGGCATCCGCAGGGCCAGCGCCCGTACGGCGTCGTCCAGGCCGCGTTCGGCGAGTACCGGGGGGTGGATGCCGCGCACCAGGTCGCGCAGTTCGGTCAGGGCCTCCGCCGAGGACGTACGGGCGCGGCCGACCAGCTCCTTGGCCTTGGCCGGGTCGCGTTCGATCAGCGCCTCGATCGTGCCCAGGTCCATGCCCATCGCGACGAGCCGGGCCTGCGCGCCGTCGTGCAGGTCCCGCTCGATCCGGCGCAGTTCGGCGGCCGAGGCGTCCACCGCGTCGTGCCGGGTCTCGGTGAGCCGCGCCACCCGGGCGGCCAGCTCGGCCTTGGGCGGGGTGAGGAACGCCGCCGCGATCCGGAAGTGCGCCCTGAGCAGCTTCGGATTGAAGACGAGGGCGGCGGCGAGCACCGCCGCGCCCAGCACCGGCATCAGGGCCACCTGCGTCGGGTCCGAGGCGTACAGGAACACGTACTGGTAGTCGTGGATCACGCCCTTCCAGATCAGCACCGGAAGGACGAACCCCTCGATGCCGAGCACGATCAGCACGCCCGGCAGCAGCGCCGTGAGGCTTCCGGCCACCATGTCGACCCACAGCCACACCAGCTCCCGCCAGGTGGCCGGGTCGCGCAGCAGCCGGCCGCAGTGCTGGACGAGGCCGGACAGACCGGGCTGCGGGCGGGGGAGCGGGCGGTGGTCGTCCGGTATGCGGAGACCGGTCCAGTCGTGCGCCCACCGCCGCCGCTGGTCGGCGTAGCGGCGGGTCAGGGCTATGAGGGGCGGGGTGGTCAGCCAGCCCAGCCCGATCGGCAGCAGGGCGAGCGAGACGAGGGTGAGGGAGAAGAGGGCGGCCGAGCCCACGAGTGACAGGCCGGTGAGCCAGAGACCTCGTGCCCCGGCGACCAGTGTTCGGCGGACTCTCATCCGTACGCTCCCTCTCCTTCACGTGCCCGGACGTCGGGCGCGGGAACAGTCTGCCTGGAAGAGAAGCCCAGGCCACTGGGCCGCACCCCCGGAACGGGGGGTGTAGCCAGCACCACCCCCGGAGCGCCCCGGGGCGCCCGTGCCCGGTGGCCGCCATCTTCTCCCGTACGCGTTTCCTGCCGGCCTCACCACGTCTCGACCTCCGGACGGAGAGCCCCATGAGCGTCCCCGCGACCGTGCCAGCGACCGTGTCCGCCGCCACCCCGCCCGCCACCGCCGCCCCGTACGAGACCTCGATCGCCGACGCGCCGGACCGGATACGCGCCGCCCAGCGCCTGCGCCACCGGGTCTTCGCCGAGGAGATGGGCGCCACCCTGCACTCGCCCGTGGCGGGCCACGACATCGACCCCGTCGACGCCCTCGCGGACCACCTGATCGTCACCGAGACCGCTACCGGCGACGTGGTCGGCACCTACCGGCTGCTGCCGCCCGGCCGCGCCGAGCGGCTCTACTCGGACGGCGAGTTCGACCTCTCGGCGCTCGCCGCGCTGCGCCCCTCGCTCATCGAGGCGGGGCGCTCCTGCGTGCACGCCGAGCACCGCAGCGGCGCCGTCATCAACCTCATGTGGGCCGCGCTGGCCCGCTACACCCTGCTCTCCGGGCACCGCTACCTGGCGGGCTGCGCCTCCGTACCGCTGGGGGACGGGGGCGTGGCGGCGGCCGCCGCGTGGGAGCTGGGCCGCACCCGGCACGCCGCACCGCCCGGCCTGGGCGTCACACCGCACCACCCGTGGCAGCCCGCCGGGCCGGGACCGGAAGCCCGCCCGAACCCGTCGCTGCTGCCGCCCCTGCTCCGCGGCTACCTGCGGATCGGCGCATGGGTGTGCGGACCGCCCGCTCACGACCCGGAGTTCGATGTGGCGGACTTCTTCGTGCTGCTGGACATGGAGCGGCTCAACGACCGGTACCGGCGGTTCTTCCTGGGGGAGCAGGCGGAGGGGCGGGGGCCGGTGGCCGGGCCGGACGCGGGGGACCGGCGCGGCCCGGTGGCCGGGAGCCGGTCGTGAGCACCTGGGAGGTACGGTCCGAGTGCACCCCGCGCTGCGCCGCGCACGCCGCGCCGCGGGTCCCGTTCACGGAGACCGCCCGCCGCTGCGCCGCCTTCGCGCACGCCGCGGGCCGCGCCCTGCGGGACGGCGAGCGGATGGCCGAACCGGCCCGGCTGCGGGCGCACGCGCGGGCGGTGCTCGCCTCGATCGGCGTACGGCTCGTGGTCGAGGCGGCGCGGGACGGGGTGGGGCTCGCGGTGCCGTACGGGGTGGCCGGCCCTCCGC
>NZ_JOCQ01000038.1 GCF_000720725.1 Streptomyces rimosus subsp. rimosus | reverse complement strand
GGCCAGGGGCGAAAACCATAGCGGTACAGCACTGCGATGCCGCCGTCATGTTGCACGTGCCGCCCGAGGGACCGCACTCATTGCTCTCGTACAGGGAAAACTCCGGCTGCTTACTGACCATCAATGCGTGATGTCGTCGTGGTGAGGCCAGGACAGGCCGGTGCCGCGGAGGCAGCCGTCGAGCACGTCGTTGCGGTATTGCAGTTGGCGTAGGCCCCGGCGGACGGCGGTGATCAGCTCCTGGGGATCAGCGAAGGCCCGGTTGGCCAGGGTGGTGCGGCGCAGGACGGACCAGATGCCCTCGACCGGGTGGAGGTCGGGCGCGTAGGAGGGCAGCTGGTGGGCGGTGAGCCGGTCGCGGTCGGCGATGTAGCTGCGCATGCCGGCCGCGAGATGGGTGTTGAGGTTGTCCCAGACCAGCACCATGTTGCCGCCGAGTTGCTGGTGAGCGGCTTGCCGGAGGTCGCGGTAGTCGGTCCAGGCGAAGGACTTGCGCCCGTCGTGTCGGGGGTCGGCCCGCGGCCGGTAGATCAGCCGGGGCGTGTGGCCGGGCCTGTAGCAGAGCAGGGCGGCGACCGACAGGCGGCGCCGGGAGCGTCCGCGGACGTGCACCACGGGGGTATGGCCGCGGCGGGCCCAGGTGCGGGTGGTGGGCGGCGTCAGCGTGAAGCCGGCCTCGTCCTCAAAGACGAGCCAGGCGTCGCGTGCCGCCCGGTTCCTTCCACCTGCGGCCAGGTTCCTTTCACCCAGCCGGCCACTGTCTGCTCGTCCCGTTCGACTGCGCGGCGGGTGGGCAGCTGGCAGGTCCAGCCGTGCCGCTTGAGCAGGACCGCCCCTCCCTGGACGGTGTAGCTCTTGTGGAATCGGCGGCCGATCAGCGTCCTGATCCTCGACAGGGTCCAGGTCTGGTCCGGCCAGCCGTGCGCGACCGGACCCTTGTCCAACTCGGTCTCCAGCACCGCGAACAGCTCATCGCTCAGCAGCGGCAGCGAAGCCGGGCCCTTGGAGGCCAGGGGCGGCGGTCCCTTCTCGCTCCAGGCTTTCCGCCACCGCTGCACCGAGCGAGCAGTGACCCGTAGATCCCGAGCAATCGCGGCCGTTTCCTCGCCCCGGGCGAACCGCTCGGCCGCCTCCATGCGCAGCCGTTCCCGGAACGCCCGCCGCTCGGCGGTGAGGCCACCCCCCTGTGCGTACCTCATGCAGACGGCATACCGCAGGGATCAGCGGCCGTCAGCCCTCCCGACATCACGCATTGATGGTCAGTAGGCAGGAACCGAGCAGCTGTTAGTCAGCACACCGCCACGCTGCGGAATGCCGGGCTGATCTCGACCCGTCGCAGCGGTGGTCGAGTGGTGCACACTATCACCGCGCTCGGTCGCCATCTTTGAGCCCGCTCTGCGGGCGAGAAGATGGCCTCGACATAGGCGGCCACCCGAGGGCTACGACCCGGCCGATGTACTCGACGGTGATCTGCCGGAAGTCCTCGGCTGTGCGCAGACAGTTCGTCGTCTGGATCCAGGCGTTGATGAACTGGTCGAGACTAGTGAAACGGTACATCTTCTCCAGGCCCGCGACCGTGTCGGCCGGGAGCCGCAGACCGTTGCGCCGTGCCAGGCCGAGCAGCGTCACCGGTTCGACCGTGCCCTCCAGGTGCACGTGCAGTTCGAACTTCGGCGTCGCCGGCCGCGCGCCCGGCGGGACAGCCGCCGGATCACTCATGCGCTCTGTCCCGCAACGTCGCGCAAGAGCTGCCGGACTCCTCGGACCGGGCGGTATCCAAAGGCGTTCACCGCGGCGGTCGAGTCATACACCCGGTCCAGGCGATCGGGCACCGGCCATCCCCGGTCGTGAAATGCCGCGACGACGTCCGGCACCCGGCCCGCGAGCACCGCATGCGCATCACGGTGCAGTGCAAGGCAGTCGTCCCGGTGGAACGGGTGCGGCCCGGAGATGTTGAACGTACCGGTCACGGCGGCGTGCGACACGGCCAGGACCCCCGCCGCCGCCACGTCGGCCACATCGACTGCCCGGTGCAGCAGATGACCGGCCAATACCGGAAACGGCTCAGGAAAGCACCGCGCTATGCGCAGGGTGACCGAGGCAACGGCACAGGTGGCGACCAGATCCTCGGCGGCCAGTTTCGTCTCGTCGTAGATGTCCCGCGGAAGCGGCGTGAGCTGCTCATCCACCCACACCGTTCGGTCGGTGGGCACCAGCGCATGCCCGTAAACACTCGTACTGCTGATGTAAACGACACGCCGTACACCGAGGCGGACGGCGTCGTCCAGCAGGCCCGCCGTCGCATCGACGTTCACGGCGCGGAACTCTTCATCGGCCAGGTGCCCGACGTGCGGGGCATGCAGCGCGGCAGCATGGACCAGGACATCGGCCGACGATAATGCGGCCAGCCGCACGGGCCGGTCCCGCAGGTCTCCGACGACACTCGTCCAACGCCCCGGCACCCGGTCCACACCGCGGACCGTCCAGCCAGCCACGGCGAGCGCCGCAGCCAGTGCCGAGCCGACCCGCCCCGAACTCCCCGTCACCACGACCACCCCAACGGGGCCGCCGCTCCCTAACTCCGTGCACATGCCCGATCCCCTCCCCGCGCGGCTCAAGGGCCGGCTTCGTGTAGCGCCCGGAGAACGCCACCGCATGTACGGATCAAGCTACCGCAGCCACTGGTCCAGGGATCCTTGCTCCATCTCGTGGCGCTTCACCACGCCTTGGAGACGAACACCACCGTCTCGAAGATCAGGCATCCTGCTTACTCAACCGCAGAAGGAGGGATTCGGGTTGGAGTGAATGTCACTCAATGAGACAGCTCAAAGTGTCTGGAGAACCGACCAGTTTGGCCTCGAGGCCCCACCCCGGGCCGGTGCGGACCTCGTCGACGGGGCGGGCCAGTGCGAGGGCGGCGGGTAGCGGGAAGGGCGGCACGTAGGCAGCCGTACCCGCGGTGGACCGGGCCCGGTCGCTGCGTCATCGCAGACCACCCCGCTGCATCACAACGGACGGGTCAGGCCCGTCCGTCAGGTATCCGCGTAGGCCGGCGCCCGGGCTTCAGTCTCGTCTGGACCGCGAAGGCCGCGGACCATCACAGTGCCTCCGTGGCCGCGGCCTCCTGGACGGCCGCTGCATCCGCCTCGGCCCGGTGAGGTGTCCGGCCGGGTACGTGCCGCCCACGGGATGCCGTTCACGTGAGGTGGAGGGTGGCCAGGGCGGTGGTCCAGTCGGTGGCGATGGCCTGCTGAACCTGGTCGAGCGTGACCTGCCCCGCGCACAACGCCGTGTGCAGCCGATTCTCCACGGCGTCCTTGGGGTTGTTGGGCCCGCTGCCGGGCTGGTGCCCGGGCGAAGGGGGTTCGATTCACAGATTCCTGGCATCGTTGGGATCGCCACCGAGTTCCAGGGAGATCAGGTGGTCGTACTCGGCGTCGTGCAGGCTCGCGGTGTAGCCGTAGGAGCGGGCGTTGGCGGTCTTCTCGACGCTGGTGACGGGCACCGGCGGCCGGATCTTCGAGGTGTAGCCGGTGGTGCGGCACACGGTGGTCTTCAGCGTCGCCGGAGTGACGTCCGGGTTCAGCGCGCCCGGGGTGCAGGAGGCGTCCTGCAGGGGCTGGCCGTGGACGGTGCGGTAGTGGCACGTGCTGGGGGGCGGGCTGGGCCTGGACCGTGTAGTGCGCCTGCGGGCCCGGCCCCTTGGCAATCAGCGACGAGGCGGCGTTGCCGCTCCCGGACACGGGTGTGCGGGTCGGCGCGGTGCCGGACGCCCCGGCGCTCTCGCGGTGCTTGCCGTTGGCGGAACCACCGTCGTTGCCGCCGGTGCAGCCGGCGAGCAGCGCGGCGCCCAGCAGCACGGCCGCCGTGGGCCGCAGCGTGTACGAAGGCAGGAACATCGCGGCCTCCTCGGGGCGGGGACATGACCAGATTGGTAGGCCACGGCGGTACGGGAAGCCCCCGCGAGCGTGAAGTTTCGCTACCTCCTTGACCGCGCAGCCCGCTCCCGTCCGCGCAGCTGCGAGGCCGGTGTCCTGGCCCCGCGGCGTGCCGTCGGTGCGGGAGTCCGGCCCGGGTGTGCCGCGCCCCTCGGCTGCCGCATCTCCGGGGCCGGTGCCGGCCGTCATGGGCTCTCGCCGACCAGAGCAGGCGGTAGTCGGTCAAGGTTCTCGAGGTCGTCCGCTGTAGGGCACGTGCCCGTCGCGGGATCGTCCACCTCGTTGAGCACCAGCACTGATGCTGAAGGGCGGAAGAAAGGGGTGGTCCCCCGCCTACCCCCGAAAGGCGAGGAACCACTGCACCGCGCGGACGGGCCGGTGGGCCGCACCGTGGCGCTGGCGCGGCTTCCAAGGTGGCCTGGAGAGGCGCTCGTGACGACCTATTTCGGCGTAGCCCGAAAAACGTGCGACGGACAGAATGCGCGGTGTGGCGGTGCGGTTTCATTTCACGGCGCAGGACCTGGCCCGGACACGCTGGGCGGAGGGCCCCTTGCCTCTGCTGGAGCTGGGCAGTGCGGTCAGGATGCTTCAAAACCCCGGCTATCAGCTGCCCTTCGGTGCGTGGCGACGCGAAGCGCGTCAGCGGCTGCCTCCGCAGGCCCGCATGCTCATCGAGTTGAACCCCCGCTGGCCTCCCGGATACTGCGTCGATTTCACCCACGTCACCGAAACCGATCCCGAGCAGGCCTTCGAGGCGGTGCGTGCGACACCGCTGCCACAGATCCGCGAGGAATTGGGGCGCTTCGCTGCCCAGCGCCGATCAGTACCCGCCTGGCTGCGCCACCTTGGTGAGGACCGGAAGCTGGCCCACCGCCTGGTCGATACGCTGGAGCAGGCCTACACGCTGCTTCTCGCGCCGTGCTGGCAGCGAATCAGCGCGCTCGCCGCGGCAGACTGGGCCGTGCGGATGCGCCAGATGTCTGAGGGCGGTATGGAACGCGTGCTCAGCAACCTGGCGCCCGGCGCCATCAGCTGGAACCCGCCGGTGCTCCAGTGGAACTTCCCCGCGGCCGATACTGACGTGCATCTGGCAGGCCGCGGACTGCTCCTGGTTCCGTCTCTCCTGGGCCGGTGGCCCACCAGCGGTAACACCACCACACCCCAGCCCTGGCTCACCTACCCGATCCGCTACGACGAGCACACAACGATACTGCCCCGCCCGACGCCCGCAGCAGCCCTGACAGCCGTACCCCCGTCACTGGCCGCCCTCCTGGGCCGTACCCGCGCCAGCGTGCTGTGCGCGATCGCCGACCACCCGGGTTGCACCACCAGCCAGCTCGCCGCCCGCACGGGCATCGCCGTGGCCAGCGCCAGCGAACACGCCGCCGTCCTGCGCGCAGCCGGCCTGACCACCGCGGTACGCCACCGCAACATGACACTGCACACCCCGACCCCAGCCGGCCTGGCCTTCCTCGACGCTCCCGCCAACCCAGTGCCCGACGTCACCGCTACAAAATCCGCGAAGAATACCCAGCCCGGCACGTGAGTAGAAGCCACACCCCCGGTGCCTACCCGCGCTCAGTTCTCCGTCGGTGAAGGAGCACTGCCGCAGCGCCCCCGACACAGCAGGGTCTACGGCACACAGGCGCTCCTTTCATCACCCATCTCGGTGCCAGCCCGGCCGCAGGGCTGGGCAGACCGCCCTTGCCCTCAGCGGCCGCGGTCAGGCCAGGGAGGATCCGCCCGGAGTCCGTCGGGTATCCACGTAGGCCCGTACCCGTACGACGTTCTCGCCAGGAACACGCCAGGGCTGCGACGGACCGCTGGACCACCATAGGGAGCACAGAGCCTGCACAGCCGCCGCCGCGGTCTCCTCGTCACCGGCCGCCACTTCCACCGCGGCCAGGCCCGGCCCGGCGAGATGCTCCTCACTGATCGCCTTCATACACAGGCAGACCGCTGGAGCGGTCCGGTGGTTCGGCCTGTGGCAGGAGATCCTCCGTACGGGCGGCAAGGGGGTGCCGACGGTGGCGGATTGCCGGCTCCGGTTGCGGCTCAGACAGGCAGCCCGATGCTGCAGCCATGGGACGCGCCCTCGACGGCGCCGGTGGCGATCGGCCATCCGGCGGCGAGGGCGCTTCCACCCCGGGGACGGCTCCAGGCAGCAAACCAGTACCGCCCCATCGGCAGGGAGCATCCACCATGCCCGCTCTCGTGCATCTCGACCGCCTACTCAGAGCGGAAAACCAGACGTCCTACAACTCTGGATCGGCGTCTATCACGGCAGCCACACAACGGAGCCTGTGTCGTCGTCACCACGGCACGGGACGAGGGACAAGAATTCCTTCTAGGCGTCACTGTCGCCATCGAGGCGGCAACGTTCAGCCTCGATTCGGTGGCGTCGAGCGATTTCGAGCGTCCCCTCTATGGCGTTCCGGAGGGCCTCTTCGAGATTTTTCAGTTTCGGTATGCGCTGCTCGATCGTGGGAGCGGAGTTCACCTCCTGCCATGCATGGCGGTACGCGTCCTCCAGCTCCAGGACAGTCTCGGCCATGTCCGCTCGCTGGTCGAGCGACAGGCCGACCGGGCCGTGCATGCCTGCGCCGAGTTGCGCGCTGACGGAGATGAGGTCCGCGGCCAGGCGGATGTGCGTTGCTCCGACTTTCTTGCTCAGAATGATCTCGGCCAGAACGGAGTTGGGATGTTCTTCGTTGCCCAGCATGGCGTTTCCTTTAACCTAGCGTCCTTTTGAGCGCGATCATTCCTCGGGCGCCTGCCGGTATGTCCACTCCGCCGGCCCTCAATATTTCCACGCAGTAGGTGACGCAGCTGTTGTGGATTCCGTCGTATGCACCAAGGTCTGCGTTGATGGATCTTAGCTGGGCATCGATGGCGGCGTTCACATCGGGCACCTGGAAGGTCCGCTCTATCACGTTCGGTCCGAGTCGTTGAGCGCCCGCCCCGGTGGTGGGGAAGCCGTTGGGGCTGCCCGTTCCGTCCCAGCCGTTGATGACCTGCTCGGTCTCCATGTATCTGTCGTTGCCTTCCACGCGGATGGTGGCGTGTTCCTGATCCACATCCCATCGCACGGTCGCCTGCCCGGAGACGCCGGCGGGCTGGGTGCCGTCGTGGCACGGCGCGAGGCCGAGAGGGTCCGACCAGGTATGGGGGTTGTGGACGTAGGTGGTGGGGTTGGGCGCGGGGCTGAGGCCGAGGGGGTCGGGGGTGGTGTAGCGGGCGGTTTCGGGGGCGTAGGTGCGGAAGTAGTTGTAGTGGAGTTCCGTTTCGGGGTCGAAGTATTGGCCGGGGAACCGGAGGGGGGTGTGGGCGGTGGCCTGGGTGTTCCAGGTGGTAGTGCCCCACAAGGTGGTGCGGGTGCGGGCAGCGATGCTGCCGGCTTCGTCGAGGAGTTCGGTGGGGGCGCCGGCGAGGTCGGTGATGATGGCGAAGAAGCGCTCGTCGACCACATGCTGCGGGGCGTGGGCTGCGGTGAGGCGTTCGTGCTGCGTCAGCGGCGTATGACCCTGGTGGTCCCATGTGAGGGTCGTCTGTGTGGAGGTGCCGTGGACGAGGGTCGTCTGTTCGCACAGGGTGGTGCCGTCCCAGGTGAAGTCCACCTGCTCGGCGATGTGTCGGCCGTCTTCGGTCAGGCGGAGCTTGGCGGTACGCCGGCCGAGGGGGTCGTAGGTGTAGCGCCAGGCGGTGCCGTCGGCAGTGGTGCAGGCGATCAGGCGGTCTTCGGCGTCCCAGGTGTAGTGCCAGGTGTCGGGCTTGCGGGACAGGCGGGTCTTCTGGCGCAGGGTGGTGCGGCCGGCGGCGTCGTACTCATAGCGGATGGCCCCTGCCCGGTGGATGCGGGTGCCGGTGTAGGCGCGCTCGCCCCGGGCTTCGGGCAGCGGGTGGCGGTCGGGCCAGGTGGCGTGGGTCTGGTTTCCGGCCGCGTCGTAGGCGTAGGTCTCGGACCAGTTGTGGGCGGAGACGGTGGTGACCCGGCCGGCGGGGTCGAGGGTGAAGCGGCGGGCGCCGTTGAGGTGGTCGTCGACGCCGGTGAGGTAGCCGTCCGCGCGGTAGCTGTAGGCGCGGTGCTGAATGGTTTCGGTGGCTGAGGTGACGTGCTGGTCGGTGAGGCGGCCGAGGGTGTCGAATTGCTGGGTGAAGGTGATGTCGCCGAGGGCGCGGGAGAGTTCCTGGCCCAGGGCGTCGTGAGTGAAGGCCAGGGTGCGGCCGGCGGCGTCGAGTCCGGTGCGCCGCCCTGCCGCGTCGTAGGTCCACCGGCTGGTCGCGCCGGTGGGGGTGGTGCGGGATATGCGGCGGCCGAGGGCGTCGTAGCTGTAGGTGGTGGTGCGGCCATTGACCGTCTCGGCGACGATCTGCCCGGAGGTGTCGCGGGTGTAGGTGAGGGTGCTGTGCGGCGCTGTGATCTGAGCCAGGCGCGTGGCTGCGTCGTAGGTGTAGGTGGTGATCTCACCGTCCACGTCCTTGGTGACCGTGCGGCCCAGGGCGTCGTGGGTGAAGCGGATGGTGTGGCCCAGTGGGGTGGTGCGGGAGGTCAGCCGGCCCGCAGCGTCGTGTGTGTAGCTCTGGGTGCGGGCGTCGAAGTCCGTCTCGGAGATCAGCCGTCCGGCTGCGTCGTACTCGTAGCGCCAGGTCAGACCCTGGGGATTGATGACCTTCATGAGCTTGAGTTCGGTGTCGTGCACGAACTCGTGGCGTGCGCCGTCCGGTCCGGTACGCGCCTTCAGCTGGTCGAAGTGGCCGTATTCGAAGGTGGTGACCTGGCCCATAGGGTCGGTGTGGGAGGTGCAGTTGCCCTCACCGTCGTAGGTCCACGATTCCTGGGTGGCGTCCGGGTTGGAGCGGGAGGTGAGGAGCCCGTCGGGGTTCCACTGGTAGTGGGTGATGTTGCCGAGCGGGTCCGTTGTGGACGTGGTGCGGCCGAAGGTGTCCCGGCAGAAGACCGTGACGGCGCCGAGCGGGTCGGTGACGGTCAGCGGCAGGCCCGCCCGGTCGCATTCGACGTGGCTGGTACTGCCCAGTGGGTCGGTGACCGAGGTGAGGTGACCGCGCTCGTCGTGGGTGAAGCGTGTGGTACGGCCCGCGGGGTCGGTGACCGCGATCCGGTTGCCCTTGGCGTCGTATTCCTGGCGGAAGCTCTGGCCGTCCGGGCCGGTGACCTCCGCCGGCAGGCCGAGGCCGGTGTAGGTGGCGGTGCTGGTCGAACCGTCCGGGTGGACGAGGGAGACGAGGTGCCCGTTCTCGTCGTAGGCGAGGTGAGTGGTGTGGCCGAGGGGATTGGTGATCTGCAGGGGGCGGTCGTGCGCGTCGTAGGTGGTGCGCGTGGTGTTTCCGAGCGGGTCGGTGACTGCGATGACCTGAAGACGCTCGTTGACGAGGTACCGGGTCGAAGAGCCTTCTCCGTTGGTGTGAGTGGTGGTGCGGTGTCCGGTTTCGGGGTCGGCCTCGCCGTAGGTGAACCGGTTCGCAAGGTGTCCCTCGGCGCCGGATTGGGTGAGGCAGCGGTGGCGGTGATCGTAGGTGTACTCGTAACGGGAGCCGTTGGAGTCGACCCAGGCGGTCATCCGGTGCTCGGAGTCGTACTCGAATCTGGTGATCGCGCCCGTGGCGTTGGTGACGGTGGTGAGGTTGCCGTCGTCGTCGTGCCCGTAGGATCTGATCAGTTGATCCGAGCCGTCGTCGGCTGCGTCTGCCAGGTGCAGGGTGATCAGACGGCCGTGCTCGTCGCAGGTCAGCTTCAGCTCGTAGCCGGCGCTGTGGCGGAGCGCATACGGGATGCCCGTCTCATCCGCATAGTCGAAGGCGATCCAGTGCCCGTTGCGGTCCGTGATCTCGTCAGGCAGGGCCAGGCCGGGAGTGTGCAGGGCGTCGCTGAAATAGCGGGTCTGCCCCGTCTGCGGGTCGTGGACGGCCCAGTCACCCTGGTCCGTGCGCAGCAGTGGCCAGCGGGGGCCGTGCTTGGGCAGTACCTGCTCGCCGGCTTGTGGATGGGCGTAGCGCAACAGCATGCCGGATTCGGTGACGAAGACAACCTCTTCGTCGTCGATCTCCAGGCGCTGGTCGATGGTGGAGGACCACGACGGTCCGATGTGCCGTCCGATGCGGGTCGATGACTCGAACCTACGGCTGAAGGCCAGCGGCAGCATGCCGGGCAGCACGATATCGGTCTGCGAGAGGAAGACTTTGCCCGAAGCCAGGTCGACCGGGTCAGTGCCGTCCCTGCACTTTCCCTCGTCCTTACGGGTCTTGTCGTGCGGGTGGTCGGCATCCGCCTGTTCGGCGGCCTTGCTCTTCGCGGGGCCCTTGGACTGCGGGTCCTTCGAGTTCGGCGGCGTTCCGCCACCGCTCACGCCAGTATCTGAGCCGCCCCTGTTCGGGCCCTTCGGGTCGCCCTTGCCGCCTTTGCCGAGGCCCTTGAAGTGGTCGGCCAGTCCCTTGTCGTTCTCGTGATGGTTCTTGGCCATCTGCTTGATGCCGCGGGTCATGTTGTCGTCGAGGTGCTTGGCGGTCTTCTTGACGCCGTCCTCGATCCCCTCGATGACCTTGTCCAGCATCACGTTCGCCGCATCGGCGATGGCGTCCTTGCCACGGGTACGGCCGTGGTGGCTCCTGGCCCGGCCGATTTTGCCGCCCGCCTTGTTGCGGAATGTTTTGCCCGCACTCTGCAGGCTCGTCACGGCCCGGTGGTGCTCATCCTTGTCGAAGCTGAATCCTCCGCTGCCTCCCGAGCTGCTGCCTCCTCTGCCGGAGGTACCGAGTCCTCCCCCTCCCCCACGGAGGCTGCCGGCGCTGAGCAACTCCATCTGGCCACCGGCAGCGGCTTTGACGGAGTCCTTGGCATCCTGAACGCCCTGCCCGAAGCCCTCCTTACCCGCCTGGGCAGTCCGGCCCAGGTCCACTCCCTTCTGGGCACCCAGCGCGTTAGCGCCGAGCTGGACGACCAGGTCACCCACCATCGCGCCGAGGGCTTCCTCGACGGGAGTCAAGGCGATGCTGATGACCTGTTCGGCGACCTGCTGGCAGACCTCCTTGAACAACCGTTTGAGGATCATCCGGGTCGCCTGTGTCGCCCCCAGCGCACCCAGTTCGGACAGCCCGAAGGTGAAGGGGGCCGCGGCCTGAGCCGCGATCACCTCCGCTGCGAGAATTCCCAGCTGGACCAGCGCACCGATTTTGGCGCCCTCGATGAGGACCGCCACGCCGTCCATGGCGGTAGCCGCCATACGGCCGCAGTCTGCGAGGCCCTTGAGGTGCTGGCCGTTGACCTTGCCCCAATGGGCGTTCAATGCCTCGGCAGCCAGGGAACCGCCCGAGGAGCCAATCAGTCCCTCAATCGCGGTATGAGCTTCGCCGGCGCCTTCGTCGATGTCGTCGGCAAACTCCCGCATGGCGTTGGCCATCTCACGGTAGTCGTCCTCATCCACATTCGGCCATGACACACCGATGAGGTCCAGCAGCTCATCCGCCCACCCCGGCAGCACAACACCCACGCGAGAAACGCCCCCAATGATCACCAGTCAGGTAATCGGACGCTCTCACCACGACGTCGGTTCCTCAAGTCGGCATCACGCCCTCTGCAACCACGCCACTCTGTGCTGTTGTGGCACTCAGGTAGACGGATGCCGTGCAGCACAGGCCTGTGTTACCCGATACGTTGCGGCGTGCCAAAGCGAGAGTGCCTTGATCCGTACACGCAGTAAGCCAGCCCGTTGAACCACTCCAGTCACAAAGCCAGCACGCCCCTGCGCACGTCGTGGTGTGGCCGGGGCAGCCGGAGCCTGGATATCGGTACGAGAAGAGCCAAGAGCAGCAGCACATCACGGAACTACTTGCGCCGTTCCAGAGCGAGTTTCTCGCGGTAGGCCTGGACGGCATGGTGGCTGCGGGCCGCCAAGGTCGGCTCGTCCATGCGGTCTGCGATGCCCATCCCGTCAATGGCGTGCTGGGCGTCGGAGGAAACGGCGGCGTGAAGCGACGCCTCATGTCGGCGGCGGCACCTCTTGTAAGCGTCCCGGAGCGGCACCGAACCGCAGGACCAACGACCGGTGTCCGTATGCGTCCGCGTCCGCCGGCAGATCGTGGGCTTCACACCGGCGGGCCCCCAACCGGGCAGGCGGAGTGGCAGACCACGTACCCCTCCCCGCCACCGCAATGGCGCCGAGCAACGTCACGTACGCCGTGGTCACCGGCAGCTTCCGGGGCGGCCCCACAGCCGGCCCATCGCCTGCGTCAGAATCATCACGTTCCCTGCCCCACATGGTTCTGCGTCTGAGCCAACCGCGAATCGACAGGCAGCTGAACCGGGTACCGAAGGCTATGCGACCGGGGTGGCGAGCCGGTCGACGCCGGCTGAGCACGCCCCGTCCGTCTATGCGGCCTCTACGAGTGCTCTTCGTCAGCGGGTGCCTGCCCGGCCGGGAAGAAGATGCGGCTGAGGAGGTACGGTGCGCGGCCCGGCTCTGGTTGGTTGGCGAGCAGGGGGCTCAGCACCGTGAGCAACTTGCGGTTCATCTCGGCGAGTTCGTCCAGGCTGAGCCAGAGCGTGCCCTGGCGGTAGGCGACCGCGTCGGCGACCGGGTCGGCGCCAGCGCACCAGCTTCAAGCACTGGATCGACGCCGACCGGGACGGCTGCTCCACCCGCGCCGAGGTACTGATCGCCGAATCCCGGAAGCGCCCGGAGGTCGGGCCGAAGTGCACGGTCATCTCGGGCCGCTGGTTCTCGTACTACGACGGCGTGACCGTGACGAACCCCAAGGGCCTGGACATCGATCATATGGTGCCCCTCGCGGAGGTGTGGGACTCCGGGGCCTCCCAGTGGACCGCGGCGCGCCGCGAGGCGTACGCCAACGACCTCGGCGCCGACCGGTCGCTGGTGGCGGTTACCGCGAAGACCAACCGGTCCAAGGCCGACCAGGATCCGGCGACCTGGCTGCCGCCGCTTGCCGACGCGCGCTGTACGTACGCCGCCGACTGGATCAGCACCAAGCTCCGCTGGGCGCTCACTATCGACCGTGCCGAGCGGGACGCCCTGCGCCGTCTGGCCGCGGGCTGCGGCCACACCACCGTCGAATACCAGCGCGTGTAGAGACGGTCCGCCTGCCGGCGCTGCTGGCCGGGGTAGCGGTCCTTCGCACGTCCGCGCCGTTCGGGTTGTGCCTGCACCAGCGGCGCCCCTGCTCGGCCTTGTACGCCCGCCGCGCCTCCGCTTCGGCCAAGACTGATTGGGAGGCGCACCTCGCCCACGTCACCGCGGCCGAGCCCCCGCGCAGCGTCGCCGAGGAGAGAGACGATCTGCTCTCGCGACTCTGTCTGCCTGGGATCCGGACTCTGTCGTGTGTGTAACCGAGCGGGCGAGCTCCCTGTCTCAACATCGTCGGCAGCGAGGCTCTGAGTGCGTAACCTCCGTCTACGCTCGAACGCTCATTGTGATCTAGGAATAGAAGGGTGACCCGAAGTGAAGGACAGGCGAGTCGTCATCGTGACCGGTGGGGGCACGGGCATTGGGGCAGCCACTGCCCGGTTGCTTCGCGAGGGTGGACACCGCGTGGTCGTCTCGGGACGGCGACCGGAACCGCTAGGGCGCCTGGAACGGGAGACCGGGGTGCTGGCATATCCGTCCGATGTGGGTGACCCGGAGGCCGCCGACGGTCTCGTCCACACCGCCTTGGACGCCTACGGGCGACTCGACGGGCTTGTGCTGAATGCGGGCATCGGGCGCGGCGGAGCGGTCGGCGACCTGTCGATGGAGGATTGGGAGGACGTGATGCGCACGAACGTCACCGGTCCGCTTTTTCTCCTGCGCGCGGCGATCCCGCACCTGTTGGAGGCACATGGGTCGGTGGTTGCCGTGGCGTCGGTGTCCGCACTCCGCAACGGCGCGAGCAACGCCGTGTACGCCACATCCAAGGCAGCCTTGCTGCAGCTGTGCCGTTCCCTTGCCGTCGACTACGGACGTCAGGGGCTGCGTGCCAACACCGTATGTCCCAGCTGGGTACGAACCGAGATGGCCGATCGACGTATGGAGCGCTTTGCCGTGGAAGCGAAGTTGAGGGAGGGCAGTGTGGAGTCTGCGTATGAGGAGGCAACCAAACTCTTGCCCATGGGTCGGCCGGGCGACCCGCGTGAAGTGGCGGAGGCGATCAGCTGGCTGCTCTCTCCAGCAGCATCCTATGTCAATGGCGCAGTACTCACCGTAGACGGTGGGGCCACAGCACTTGATCCGGGAACTCTCGCGTTCGACTTCCATATCGCACCACGCGGCGATGCAGCACTCTGATAGTCCCGGGCATTAGCCTTATTCTGGTCTGCTGTGCCCGAGTGCCGCTGGTCAGGAGCGATGGGCCGGAGGCGGCTGACAGCAGGAAGGGCCGTACCAGATCGCGGCCGTCTACGCGCAGGCTGTACACCAGGCAGTCCTCGTCGGTGACGGTGTCACCGACGAGATGGCTGGCCAGCTTCGAGGGCTCGTCGTGCGGCAGTTTGACGCGGCCTGCATAGGTCACAGGCCGTCGGAGCTGGATGCATGCTGCGAGTACCGAACTGCAACGGCTAGGCCGTTTCGTTTGGATCACCTGATCGTTGGTCTGGGGGTGCCGTTGACTGACGTGCAGTGGGCGTGGATCGAGCCGTTGTTGCCAAACCGGACACCGCAGCGGGGCGGCCGGTGGCGGGATCACCGTGAGGTGATCGATGCGATCGCCTGGAAATTCCAGACCGGATCGCAGTGGGTCCACCTGCCCGAGAAGTACGGGAACTGGAGGGGCGTCTACAACAGGCTGCGGATGTGGGCCATCGACGGCACCTGGGAGCGGGTGTTCACCGCGCTCATCGCGCAGGCCGACGCCGAGGAAGACCTCAGCTGGGCCGTCTCGGTCGACTCCACTGTCGTGCGCGCTCACCAGCACGCAGCCGGGGCCCGCAAAAAGGGGCCCCGACCGGCGAGCCCGATGACAATGCCATTGGCCGGTCTCGCGGCGGACTGACCACGAAGATCCACCTCGCCTCCGATGCCCACTGTCGGCCACTGGCCTTCGTGCTCACCGCCGGACAGGCCGGTGACGCGCCCGTCTTCGATCACGTCATGGCCCGCCTCCGCGTCCCTCGGCAGCGAGGACGTCCCCGCACGAGGCCGGACGTGGTCCTGGCCGACAAGGCGTACTCCTCCCGCGCGATCCGTGAGCACCTGCGCAAGCGCGGAATCCGCGCTGTGATCCCGGTTCCGGCGGATCAACTCGGCCACCGGCTGCGGCGCGGCAGTCAAGGCGGCAGGCCACCCGCCTTCGACCGCGAGGCATACAAGCAGTGCAACACCGTCGAACGCTGCATCAACCGTCTGAAGCAGTGGCGGGGCATCGCCACCCGTTACGAGAAGACCGCAACCATCTACCTGGCCGGACTGCACATCGCGGGCATCTTTCTTTGGTCTGCCAGGCCAACGGCTCAGGAGCAGGAGTGAAGCGCATCGTCCCAGGCACCAGGGCTGCGGTAGTGGTTCTTGTGCCCGGCGGCGAGTACGTGGCGCAGTTCGGCAAGGTGCTGAGTGTCCGTGGGGAGATCCAGCTGGCAAAGGAAGGTCAGTGCGGCAGCCGGCTCCAGGTCGCCGTAGACGTCGTGGAAACTTGCCAGGAGGCCGCGGAAGACAGCCGAGTGCAGGGCAGGAAGCCGTATGGCGGTGCGGTATGTCAGCTCCTTCACCGTCCAGCGCACCGGCCCCGAACACTGCAGAACCCGACGGGCTCGGCGGAGCAGGGCTTCCGATCGCTCGGTCACCACCCGATCGATGTCGTTACCGAGAACTTCGGCGAAGGCCGTCGCGGACGTGGCGTGGTCCTTGAACCAGTCCACCCACAGCGAGTAGGTGATGGCCCCGGCGTCCCGGTCTGCCTCCAGCCGCTGACGGTAGCCGTCCCACAGCACGTCAGCCGGCAGGGGGCCCTCCGTGTCCTCATTCGCGAACCGGATCTCGCACGTGACCCAGTACTCGTCGAGGAGGTCCAGCAGCCCGAAAGCCAACCTCACCTGGTCGGCCGCATCCAGATTTTCGGCAAACACATCACCGGCCCAAGCGTGCGCTACCTCGTTGGCGGTGAGCAACGCGTCCGGCTTCTCGTCGCTCACCCACCCGTCGCGCACCTGGCTGACACCCTGATCAGCCAGCCAACGCTGCGCTGCCTCCTCGGCTTGCATCTCCACTCGGGAAGTATGACAAGCCTCGCAAGATCCAAACGAAACGGCCTAGGTCCGAGCGCCGCGCGTCGGGCATGCTGCCTATGCCTCCCACAGACAGCCAAAGTGTGGAGGCATTGGGCTATCTGGAAGAATTTGCCAAGTCGAAGTCGCTACAGCAACCGGCCAACGGTCCTGGTGGGCGTGATGCCTGGTTTCGAGGCAAGGCGGGTGGCCAGAGCCTGGACAAGGTCATCAGCGCGCTGATCCCCCAGGTCGCAGAAGTGCTGCTTTGCCTCATGCCCCAGTCAAAGTTCGCGCCTGGCGGATGCCGCAAGCGCTCTGCCCTCATCGGTACGGACCTCCGCTTGGGCGAGGACGTTCGCAGTGGGTGTGACACCGCGTAGTGCGGCGATGCTCGGGAACGTCGCGCTGCCTGTAGGGCCACATGTAGTGGCTGAGACGACCGCCACGTCATGTGCGGCATGGTTCCCGGCATGGCCAATGGCGCGGATCGCGCCATCCAGGCAGCGTCCAGTGCGGCCGCCTGTGACCAGGAGCCCAAGGCCCAACTGCGAGGCAGATGGGCCTGCTGAAAAGGTATTGATTCGCGCCAACTCCGCCCGTCCTCCTTTGCTTCTGTTGACGCACGACGCAGACGCCAGCGTATGCTCACCGATCAGTTCATCCGCTTCAGCGAATACTCCTGGTCGAGGAAGCCATGTCTCACACTCAAGAGTTATGCATCGTGGCCGTCGGTGACGTCTTCGTGCACCGGGAAGAGCCGCAGGAGGCGTTTCAGCACGTCAGCCAGTCCTTTCGCAGTGCAGACGTAGCGTTCGCGAACCTGGAGGGGGTCTACAGCAAGACACCGGAGCGGGCGCCCAGCGCGGGCGTCCCTGTCATCGCCGACCCACTGCACGCCTCCAGCATCGCCAGCAGTGGCATCAATGTGGTCTCCCTGGCAAACAACCACAGCGTCGACGGAGGCACGCTGGCTTTGCTTGAGACCCGCAGTCTCATGCAGGCCAGCGGGGTCGCCACCGCGGGCGCCGGAGAGGACAGCGCCGCAGCACACGCCCCCGCGGTCATCGATACCGACAGGGGCCGGGTGGCCGTCCTCGCGTACGCCTCGGTCTTTCCCCACGGTTACGAAGCCCGTCCCGGAGCACCCGGGCTGGCTCCCCTCAGGGCGCACACGCTGTACTCCCCCTGGGAAACGAACGAATGGAACCCAGGGCTGATGCCCCGGGTCAGCACCGTTCCCGACGACGAGGACATGGCGGACCTGCGGGGAGACATCGCGAGGGCCCGCGAACAGGCGGACCTGGTCATCGCGAGCTTCCACTGGGGCGACTTCACCCGGCCGTTCGTCCTTACCGACCACGAAACACGCACTGCCCGTGCCGCCGTGGACGCCGGCGCCGACGCGGTACTCGGACATCACCACCACCTTTTGCGCGGCATCGAATTCCACCGCGGAAAGCCCATCTTCTACGGTCTCGGCCACTTCGCGTTCGACCTGCCGGACCTGGAAGAACGGCTTCAGAAGTCGGCCTATCTCGGTCGCGGAAGCGCGCGGCTGCGGCGGGAGAGCTCCCGACGCTTCGGCGAGCACCGCATCGGCGCACGCGAGGGGTACCCCCTCCTGCCCTTCCATCCCGACGGCAGGCTCACCGGGTTCGCAGTCATGTCGTACGGCGAGGGCGGACTGCAGGCCGGTTTCGCCCCCTGTGTCCTCGGCCCGGACAACAACCCGCGGCCCGTGGCCGCCTCGACTCCCGAGGGCAAGGAGGTCGTGGACTATCTCGAGCGCGCCTGTGCCGTCGAGGAACTCTCCACTCGCTTCCAGCGCGATGCCTTCACGATCGAAGACATCGCGGTCACCGCGGTCACGCCCGGCTCCTGAACCTTTCGCCACCGAAGACCGTCGGCGGACAGCCCCATGTCGGCCAACGCCCCCTCACACCCACGTACCCAACGAACACCAGAAAGGTCGTGCCATGTCGGAACGCAAGCGTTACGTCGCGACGGAAACCGATGAGCAGTACTACTGGCAGCGGGTGCATCGCAACCTTGGCTGGCTGGGCAACACTCTCGAGGAGCAGAAGGCGCGTCAGCTCAAGCTGAAAAACGCCGTCATCGGAATCGCCGGCGTCGGCGGCATCGGCGGCGCGACCGCCGAGCGACTCGTCCGAATGGGCGTGCAGAACCTCAAGCTCGCCGACCCGGACACCTTCGAGATCTCCAACATCAACCGCCAGTTCGGTGCCACCATCGACACGGTGGGCCGCAACAAGGCTGAGGTCGTCGCCGAGGCCGTGTACAACACCACGCGGGACGTGAACATCGAGGTGTACCCCGAGGGCATCACCGAGAAGGTGGTGGACGAGTTCTTCGAAGGGTGCGACTACGTCCTGGACAAGATCGAACTGTACGAGATCAAGGCGCGGTACACCCTGCACCGTGCCTTCCGGCGCTCCGAGCGCTGCCAGTTCATGATGCTGACGCCGGTCTTCGGCCACCGCACATTCTTCTTCAAGTGGACCCGCGACTCGATGACGGCCGAGGAGTACTTCGGTGTCCCCGAGGATGAGGAGATGAACGAGAAGAACGCCGAGCAACTCATCAGCCGGTTCATTCCGGAGATGCCCGATTACCCGGATCGGCCCATTCTCAACGAGTGGTTCATCAAGAACCGTGAGTGCCCCATCTTCGCGGGCACCCCGCCGCTGGCCCAGGGCATGCTGGCGTCGCGCCTCGGTCAGGCCATCACCGGCCTGGACCAGCTGCCCGGCGCCGTGCCGCTGCCCGTGACACCCGGGTACGCCATGCTCGACACCCAGAAGTGGGTGGCCAAAACCGTGGTGGGCCAGTGGTGGTAGCCAACGGCCTCGTTGTCCCGCAGGCCCGGGCGGAACGGCGTGACGACACGGCACGGCCGCGCTTGCCCCGGCACGCCGTCTCGCTGCGGAACTGGCGGCGCTCCGACTACGAGAGCGTCTGGGGACGAGCAGAGTGGATGCTGGGCCAGTCACCCGAGCGCGTGGCCAAGTCGGCTCCCGGCATGCTGCTCGGTGTCCTCTTCTACCAGAACAGCACCCGCACGCGGCTCAGTTTCGAGGCGGCGGCGCACCGCATCGGCGGTGCGGTCATCGGCTTCTCCGACGTGACAAGTACCAGGGCCGGGGATTTCTACCGGGAGTCCCTGGAGGACACGGTGCGGGTCGTGGGCGGCTACGCCGACGTCCTGGTGCTGCGCCACACGGACGACGATGCGGCGGAACGGGCGGCTGCCATCTCGCAGGTCCCCGTCGTCAGTGCGGGCACAGGTGACCGCGAACACCCCACACAGGCCATGTTGGATCTGTGGGTGCTGCGGTCGAAGCTGGGCCAGCTCTCGGGCGTGACCCTCGGCTACGTCGGTGATCCCGCCTGCCGGCACGCGCGTTCCCTGGTGTACGGGCTCGCCGCCTTCGGTGCGTCCGGGATCGTCTTCCTGGCCCCGGACGGCGCTCGGATCCCCGACGACATCCAGCGCACGTTGTCGGCCGCCGGAATGTCCTCGCACCGGGCGGAATCCGCGACCGAGGTGATGCACAAGGTCGACGCGGTCAGCATCATCCCGTTCGAGCTCTCAGACTTTCACGAGAGTGCCGTGCGTTCTCACACCCGGTCCGCCGAGCTCGACCGGCGGTTCGTCTTCGACAGTGCGCTGCTCAGCCGGACCGGCACCGGAGTACCTGTGGTCCACACGGGGCCTCGCGGTCCCGAGCTGCCGCCCGACACGGACGACGTGCCCAACGTGCACTATTTCGAAGGCGTGACCAAGGGCGTCTATCTGCGGGCTGCCCTGTTGGCAGAGCTACAGGCCCACCGACGGCGTAGCTAGCGTTCCTTGTCGGGCCCGGTGCGTCGCTCACAGCTGTGGTTCGTATCGGGCCCCACACCCGATACGAACCACCAGGCGTGCCCGTCCTTCTTCCGCCGTGGCCGGCCCCGCGCCGCCCGCCCTTCGAGTTCCTTCCTCAGCGTTCTTCCTCTGTCGTCAGGAGACCGTTCGTGCGCCACGACCCTTTGGTTCAAGCCCTCCGGGCCGGTACACCGCGCGCCCGCGTCCTGGCACGGGAGGACATTCCGAGCGGTCTTCTGCACGACGAGGCCGCCGGAGCACGTCATGGGCAGGCTCGCGCGCTCGTGCTGCCGACGGAGACACCTGAGGTGCGCGAAACCGTCCGCACGTGCGCGCAGTTCGGCGTGCCGGTCGTGGCCCGCGGGGCGGGCACGGGGCTGTCTGGCGGCGCCAATGCCGTCGACGGATGCGTGCTGATCGGCACCGAGCGGATGAACCGGGTCCTTGAGGTGGACACCGACAATCAGACGGCCATCGTGCAACCCGGAGTCGTCAACGACGACCTCAAAGGCCTGTGCGCCGAGCGAGGACTGTGGTACCCGCCCGACCCCGCGAGCTCTGCCTGGTCGACTATCGGCGGCAACGTGGCCACCAACGCGGGCGGTATTTGCTGTGTGAAGTACGGAGTCACCCGCGATTATGTGCTGGGCATCGAGGCCGTCGTGGGTGACGGAACGGTGGTGCGGCTCGGCGGCCGTACCGTTAAAGGTGTGGCCGGGTACGACCTGCTCGGGCTGTTCGTCGGTTCGGAAGGCACACTCGGGGTGATCACCGAGGTCACCGTGCGGCTCCGCAGCCGCAACAGCAGGCCACCGGTAACGGTGGTCGGCTTCTTCGACAGCCTGACCGCCGCCGGCGAAGCGGTCGTTTCGGTGACCGCCTCCGCAGCGACGCCCGCTGCCCTGGAACTCGTCGATCGGCACTGCCTCAGGGCCGTCGAGGCGTGGAAGCGGATGGGCATGGACCCCAACGCCGCGGTTCTCCTGCTGGCTCGCAGCGATGCACCGGCCGACGCCGCGGAGGAAGAAGCAAGGGTACTGCTCGACTGCTTCAGGAGCGCTGGCGCCTCCTGGGCCGAGAGGTCCACCGATCCCGTGGAGGCCGAAGCGCTCTTCGAGGCCCGTCGACTCGCCTACCCGGCGCTGGCCCGCCTCGGGCCCGTGCTGACGGAAGACGTCTGCGTGCCACGCGGCCACGTGCCCGAGATGCTGGCTCACATCGAAGAGATCTCAGCCGCATGGGGCACGCCGGTCGCCAACATCGCCCATGCGGGCGACGGCAATCTGCATCCGTTGATCATGACGCCCGGTTCAGACGCCGTGGCCATGGACCGCGTGCATCACGTCTTCGACGCGATCATGGACGCGGCCATCGCCCTCGGCGGAACCGTAACCGGCGAACACGGGATCGGCCTGCTCAAACGAGACGGAATGCGGCGCGAGATGAGCAGTGCCGTCCTGTCACTGCAGCGGAGTGTGAAACAGGCGCTGGATCCCCAGAGCCGGTTCAATCCGGGGAAGCTCGTGCCCTGACGCGCCCTGCGCAGCAATCGCCCCACTCAATCAGTTGTCGTGGAGGAAGAGTTGCAACCGCACCTGGACACGCTCCCGCTCCGGACCATCGCGGTGGTCGGAGCAGGGCCACGTGGGCTGTCGGTCGTCGAGAGAATCTGTGCCAACGCGGCTGCGGTGGCTTCGGAAAGGCGCATTCGCGTGCACGTTGTCGACCCGTTCCCGGCGGGTGCAGGCCGCGTGTGGCGCACGGATCAGGCCCGGGAACTGCTGATGAACACAGTGGCCTCCCAGATCACCGTCTTCACGGACGATTCGGTCGCCTGTGAAGGACCGGTGGCCGAAGGACCGAGCCTCTACGAATGGGCGCGCTTTTTCTCCTTCACCGGTCAGCTCGATCACGACCTCGGCCTGCACCAGGAAGCCAAGCGTCTCGGGCCCAACTCGTATCCGAGCCGGGCCTTCTACGGCGCCTACCTGCGCTGGGCCTTCAAACATATCGTCAGTACGGCACCGAAGCAGGTACAGGTCACTGTCTGGCGGACCACTGCCACGCGGGTCATGGACGGGCTCGACAGTAGCCAGACCCTGGAGCTCGCCGAGGGCGGTCCCTTGACCGGGCTGGATGCGGTGATCCTTGCCCAAGGACATCTGGACTGCGAACCGACCGAGGACGAGGCACACCTGGCCGGCTTCGCACAGGAGTGCGGAAGCCTGTACCTGCCACCGCAGAACCCGGCCGAGGCCGACCTCTCCGCCGTCTTCCCGGGTGCCGTTGTGGCGTTGCGCGGGCTCGGACTGAACTTTTTCGACTACATGGCGCTGCTGACCGAAGGACGGGGCGGCACCTACCGGTCGCGGGGCGGCCATCTGGTCTACGAGCCCTCCGGTGAGGAGCCGGTATTGATCGCCGGCTCGCGCCGCGGCATCCCGTACCACGCACGTGGTGAGAACCAGAAGGGGGTATCCGAGCGTCACGTTCCGCTCTTCCTGACCCCCGACGTGATCGGCTCCTTCCAGCGGCGGGCCAATCAGGGCGATGGGGTGATCTTCCTGCGCGACGTATGGCCGCTGATAGACAAAGAAGTGCGGGCGGCCTATTACGCCGCGCTGCTTGCCCAGCGCAGATGTGGGTGTGCGGCGGCGAGGTTCCTCGAGCAGTACGCCAAGGTCGCCGGAACCGAGGACGAGCGGCTCGTCCTGCGTGAGCACGGCATCGGAGCCGGGGACCAGTGGGATTGGCGCCAGGTGAACCTTCCGCACTCCGGTCTGTCCTTCGACGGCGTCAAGGAGTTCAACCGGTGGCTCGTCGGCCATCTGCGCCTCGATGCCGCCCAGGCAGCGCAGGGCAATGTGTCCAATCCGCTCAAAGCAGCTCTCGACGTGCTGCGCGACCTGCGCAACGAGATCCGGCTCATCGTCGACCACCAAGGCATCACCGGCCCGTCGTACCGGGACGACCTCGACCGCTGGTACACGCCCATGAACGCTTTCCTCTCCATCGGCCCACCTCGTACGCGCATCCTTGAAATGGCCGCGCTGGTAGAGGCAGGAATCCTGTCACTGGTGGGGCCAGGCATGCGCATCAGTGCCAACTCCGCCACCGGCCGCTTCGACATCACGTCCGATCTGACAGGCGACCGCCCGGTGTCTACCTCCGTCATCATCGAAGCGCGTCTGCCGGCAACCGACCTCCGGCGCACCCGGGATCCCCTCTTACGTGAGCTACTCGACTCGGGCGGCTGCCGCCCTTACCACATCGGTGAGCCGTCCGGGCCCGGCTACCTCACGGGCGCGGTCGCGGTTGGGCCACGTCCCTATCCCCTGCTGGACGCAGCCGGCCAGCCGCACCCGGCCCGGTACGCCTTCGGCGTGCCGACGGAGCAGGTGCACTGGGTTACGGCAGCGGGCATCCGCCCCGGCGTCAACTCGGTCACGCTCGCCGATGCGGACGCCATCGCGCGTGCGGCGTTGCGCAGCGAGGACCGGCAGCCGGTTGGCCATGCCCCAGTTCCGTTCTCGCCCGGTGTGCCCGGGGGCGCGCTGTGATGCCGGAGGAGCGTAAGGAGACACCGGAGCACCCGGGGCCGGGGGCCGGCGGGCCGGCCGGCGCCAGGGACGCCGGGCTGATGTCACCTATACGGGCAGGAACACCGGTCGAGGCCGCGCTGACGGACGAGGCGTGGCTGTCCGCCATGCTTGACGCCGAGGTCGCGCTCGCCTGCGCCCAGGCACGGATCGGGATGATTCCCTGGAGTTCGGCCGATGCGATCGCGGCCTCGGCGCGCGGGTGGCGGTGCGATCCGGTGATGCTGGCCCGCCGGGCCCGTGAGGCCGCCAACCCGGTGGTCGCGTTGGTGCAGGAGCTCACCCGCGAGGTGGCCGGGCGGTATCCGGACGCCGCGGACGACGTGCACCTCGGCAGTACGAGCCAGGACATCCTTGACACTGCGACCATGCTGCTCGCAGCACATGCCCTGGACCTGATTTCGGACGATCTCGACCGTGTCTGCTCGGCGCTGGAAGGGCTTGCGGAACGTCATCGGGATACCCCTATGGCGGCTCGTACGCTCACCCAGCATGCGGTGCCCACGACTTTCGGTTTGAAGGCCGCCGGTTGGCTGCACGCAGCGGACGGGGCCCGACAGCGGCTCAAGGCGCTACGGACCGAGCTGCCCGTCCAACTGGGAGGGGCAGCCGGCACGTTGGCGGCCTATCACGAGTACGCCACGCTGGATGGAGTGAAGGGGCGCAACGGCGAATCGGCCGCCCTGGAGCTGATGTCGGTATTTGCCGAGGAGGTGGGGCTGGCGGAACCCGTCCTGCCGTGGCACTCCGCCCGAGAGCCCGTGGCCCGGGTGTGCTGTGAACTCGCCGTGATGGCAGGGGTATTGGGCAAGTTCGGCACAGACGTACAGAACCTCGTGCGGACCGAAGTGGCGGAGGCAGTCGAACCCGGTGCCGAAGGGCGGGGGGCGTCTTCGGCGATGCCGCAGAAGAGGAACCCGGTCCTGTCGGCACTCCTGGTGTCAGCCGCACTGCAACTGCCCTCCCATGCGACTGTGTTGTTGCACTGCATGGCAGCCGAGGGGGAGCGTTCGGCAGGCGCGTGGCACGCGGAATGGCAGCCGCTGCGCGAGGCGCTCCGGATCGCGGGGGGCGCGGCATACACGGCCGCCGAACTCGCCGAGGGGCTTGTACCGCTGTCCGGTGCCATGGCACGCAACCTTGCACTCACCCAGGGACAGATCGTCGCCGAACGGCTTGTCGTGCATCTCCGGAGCGCTGTTGGCAAAGCCGAGGCCAAGCGGCATCTGGGCAGGATCGCCGCCTCGTCGGCGGGGGGTGAGTCCTTCGCCTGCGCGGTCAGGGCCGACCCGGTCGTGCGAGAGAGCCTCTCTCCCGATCTGCTCGACGAGATCCTCGACCCGGCCGGTTATCAAGGCGCCGCCGGCGAACTCGTGGACCGGGCATTGACGCATCACCGCCTGCACACCCGCTCCGCCAGCGAAGCGGCCGCCGAGCGTGGCGGCACCAGGCCCGAACCCTGCGAGAGGACACCACAGTGATCGACAGAATCGACGCAACGCAGGCCGTACGCGCGGCCAAGGCGCGACGACCCGATGTCAGTTGGCAGGACATCGCCGACGCAATGGGCCGGCCCCTGGTATGGACCACGGCCGCACTGCTGGGATCTCACCCCCTGGCACCCGCCGAGGCCGAAGCCGCCGGAGCTCTGCTGGACCTGGAGCCGAGCGTCATCGAAGCCCTGCGACTGCCCCCGATCCGCGACACCGGCCGGTCCGGCAGTTCCCCGGTGGATCCCACGGTCTACCGGTTCCACGAAGCCATTGGCCTTTACGGCTCCGCTCTGCGGGAGCTCATACACGAGCAGTTCGGAGACGGGATCATGAGTGCGGTCGACTTCCGCCTCGACCTGCGGCGGGTGCCCAACCCGGAAGGCGACCGCGTCGTCATCGTCCTCGACGGCAAGTTCCTCGCCTACCGGTGGTGAGGTGACGCGCGGCGGCGCGCGTCACCGTTGATCCTGACCTTGCGCAGTATGGATCATGCGGCGGCGCGCGTGCGCAGGTCGTCCATCTCTACGCCCAGCCACTCGCGCAATCCCTGGGCTCCCTCGTCCGGTACCTGGATCACCCTGCTGCTCCGCGCCCGCACGACCCATCCGATCTCCACCAGCCGGTCGAGCAGCGCGGCGCCCACGGCACCGGCCAGATGATGGCGTTGTTCCGTCCAGTCGACGCAGTAGCGCACGAGCGGACGATCCGTACGCGGGGGCTCGACGCCCACGTCAGCCAGCACCGTCCAGCCGTGTTCGGTGACCTCGTAGGTCAGGTCCCAGCCGGGCGCGGACAGCCGGTCCCGCACCGATCGATCCGGGTCGTGCACCCCGTCCCCGCCCGCCAGAACTTTCCGGTCGATCAGCGCGCGCATCACGCTGACCCCCAGGTGGCCGGCGAGATGGTCGTAGCACGTGCGCGCCAGGCGCAGGGCGCGGGCCCGGGTGCCGGAGCGCAAGGATCGGGGGGTGAACGGCGGGGCCAGCCTGGCGAGCGACTCGAGCGCGGTGGCGACCTCGACCGATGCGAGGCTGTAGTAGCGGTGGCGGCCCTGGCGCCGGACTGTGAGCAGGCCTCCCTCCACCAGTTGCGACAGGTGACTGCTGACTGTGGAGGGCGCCACACCAGACTCCGCCGCGAGCATCGTCATCGGAAGCGCCCGGTGGTCCAGCAAGGCGAGCAGGATGCGCGCCCGAGTCTGGTCTCCGATCAGGGCGGCCGGGGTAAGGAAATTGGCGTCTCCCGCTAACTCGCGCATAGCTCTCCAAGAAATTGACAACCGTCTGTTCCCGATGCTGCCACGGTTCCGTGTACGCCGCACCCACTGGGCCGGCCGGTTCTGGGCGGCAGCACATTTCGACCTGGCTCGAAGTCTTCCGGGGCTACGTTGGGACCCGTCGCTCTCCCGCTTCACCCGCAGGGCGTGTCCCGGCGCGCGTACTGCGGTGCGGGAGGGCGGGGATTCATGCCCATGGCAGTTATGGAGGTAATGGTGGGACGCGAGCTGATCACCCGAGGAAAGCTTCCCGGCTATCGCTACTCACCCGGCGTGGTGGTGGGTGACACCGCCTACCTTGCCGGTCATTTCGGCGTCGACACGGACGGAAAGCTTATCGCGGAGGACATTGCGTCCCAGGGCCGACAGGCGCTTGCGAACGTGCGTGCGACTCTCAAGGCCGCGGGAATGACACTTGAGGATGTGGTGAGCATGCGGGTATGGCTCACCACCTATGATGACATGCCTGCGTTCGACGAAGTATACGGCGCTTTCTACCCGGTTGATCCGCCTGCCCGTACGGCGTTCATGGTGGAAAGGCTTCCTCTGGGCGCGGCAGTCGAGCTCGATGCGATCGCGGTCCGCGACTCGTCGGAAGTGAAGGCGCGGCTGGCCTGATGTCACACATGGAACGAAGTGGCGAAGCACCCACGTCCCTGCAAGAGTTAGGGAGTCCGAATGGTGCGGCCACCACTGCCCGGGCCCGACCGGACGTCACCTCGCGGCTTCCCCTGATCGCGTTGTGCCTGGGCTTCTTCATGGTGATGCTGGACGCGACGGTGGTCACGGTCGCACTGCCGCCCATCGGCCAGGACTTCGGGACCGGTGGCGACCTGGCGGGCGCCCAGTGGGTCGCGGACGGTTACACCATCGTCTTCGCCGGGCTGCTCCTGTCGGCCGGCTCGCTCGGCGACCGGTTGGGCGGCAAGTCCGTCTTCCAGGCAGGGCTGGGGCTGTTCGTCGGCACCTCGCTGGGGTGTGGCCTTGCCCCGTCCTTGTGGTTCCTGATCCTGATGCGTCTGTTGCAGGGCCTTGCCGCCGCGCTGGTGGTGCCCACCTCACTGGCGCTGATCCGCGCCTCGTACACCAACAAGGAGGACCGTGCCCGGGCCATTGGCGTCTGGGGCGGCATCGGCGGCATCGCAGCCGCTTCGGGCCCCGTGCTCGGCGGGCTGCTCGTCTCCGCACTCGGCTGGCGCTCCGTGTTTTGGGTGAACCTGCCGTTCGGATTGCTCGGCATAGCCCTGACGGCCCGGCACGTGCTCGCACCGAGACCGCAGACGGTACGCGGCGCGGACCTGCCCGGGCAGCTCCTCGGCATCCTGACACTCGCCGCCGGGACGTACGCCGTCATCGAAGGCGGCCATCGGGGCTGGACCTCATCGGTGGTCATGGCCGCCACCGCGCTCTTCGCGTTGTGCGGGGTGGCCTTCGTCCTCGTCGAGCGGCGCAGGGAGCACGCGATGCTGCCGCTGTCGCTGTTTCGGCACCCGACATTCTCCAGCGCCACCGCCGTCGGGTTACTGCTCAACATCGGCTTTTACGGACAGCTGTTCGTCGTCACCTTCTACTTCCAGCAGTACCGCCACTACGCGGTGCTGTGGGCCGGCCTGGCGATCCTGCCGCAGACGGCGATGGCCGGACTGGCCTCCGCCCTGGGTGGGCGGATGACCGCGCGTACCGGCCCCCGGACACCCATGACACTGGGTCTGCTGATCGGCGCCGCCGGCTTCCTGGCTCTGCTGGTTGCTGGGCGCTCGACCCCGTACTGGGCGCTGGTACTGCCGCTGGCTGCCATCGGTTTCGGTACGGCGTTCACGATGCCCGCGGCCGTGGCAGCCGTGGTCGAGTCGGCACCGCCGAACCGGTCGGGGATCGCGTCGGGAGCGCTCAACGCCAGCCGACAGGTAGGGAGCGCGGTGGGAGTGGCCCTGCTCGGTGCGCTGGTCGCCGGCACCGCAGACTTCGAGTCGGGCATGCGCATCGGTTCGCTGGTCAGCGGCGGCTGCTTCGTTGTGGGCGCACTGATCGCCCAGGCGGTGGGCCGGGGCCAAGGAGAGCGGCTCCTGGCCTGACACAGGCACCACGCAGATCTCAAGCTCTTCGGCACCCGTCCGCACAAGCGGACGGGTGCCGGGTAGATACCGGTAGCATCGGCCAACACAGCGGACGGCCCGGTGGCGGGCCGAGTCTCCAGCAGAGGACGGCTGATGAACGAGAGCGAACTCCCACGCGGTCAGGGAGGCCGGCGTCTGATCGCCAGGTTCAGCCAGCGGCTCAACGAACTGATCGCCGCTCTCTACCCGGACGAGCGACACCGCCCGGGCTACGCGAAACTGGCCGCGCAGATCAGAGAGACCACGGGTGGCACGATCTCGGCGACCTACCTGTGGGAGCTGGCAACCGGCAAGAAGCGCAATGTGACCCTGGAGCAACTCGACGTGCTCGCCGAGTTCTTCGGGGTCCCACCGGAGTACTTCTTCGACGATGACGCCGCGGAACGCATCGCCTCGGAACTCAAGCTGGCGACCGCGCTGCGAGACGTGCGGGTACGCAACCTCGCCCTGCGCGCCGACGGCCTGTCTTCCGAAGCGCTTGACGCACTGCTGACCATGGTGAACGAAGCCCGACGAATTCAACACCTTCCGGACGCCGCCCCACCTGCCGAACAGGTCGCGGGGGACAGTCCGAGCCCATAGAAATGCCTGCCCGCCGAACCTCGCCGTGGCGGGAAAGCAGAAGATCTTGGCCGGATCGCGTCGGCGCAGCCGGTAAATGGTTGACGCGGCACGCGGCATACCGAACCATTCTCAGGGTCTTATACGAGCCACGACAGTGACACGTCGGACAGTGCGCGACTGTACCACTGGCGCCAAGTCAATGAGAATGAAGGCACCCGCATGCCCCTTCGCTTCAAAGAACTTCACCGGCGCTGCCGGCTGATAGTGGACAGGCTGGATCTGCCCCAGGACTTCTCGGTGGAGTCCTTATGCAAGCACCTCTCGCAACAGCGTAAGCGCCCTATACACTTGCACCCGCTCCCATCCACCGCCATTGGTAAATCGACCTGCGGAGTGTGGATCTCCACGGACAGTGACGACCACATATTCTTCGAATCACAGACGACAAGGCTCCATCAGGAGCACATTATCCTCCACGAAATCGGCCATCTCCTCTGCAATCACTATTCACTTCGATCGCCACGCACCCCCGATCTGACCGTACTGTTCTCCGGCCTCACCCCGCGGACAGTACGACGGCTGCTCGCCCGGACGAGCTACACCACAGTCCAGGAGCAGGAAGCGGAGATGCTGGCGAGCCTCATCAAAACGGAGACCGCCCATCGACGGACGGCTCCGTCGGCGGGTGTCCTCGGCGAACTGCAAGCCGCTTGGGGAGTCGGAGGTCCGCATGCTCTTTGAGCTCACGGAATGCAGTGGGTTCATTGAGGACATGGGAACGGGGGCTATCTGGATCGCGGTGCTGCTGCGCATACCGGCGGCCCGCCGAGACCGGCGCCAGCGCGGGCTGTGCATCGCAGTTGCGGCGGCAGCGGCAGCCATGACCCTTCGTCTCCGTCCGGTCGACGGGGCCCTCGATGTCGTGACCCGTGATCCGCACATGACCCAGCTGGCCATGCATCTGTTCGGGGCCTTCTCCGCCGTCGTGGTGCTCGACTTCCTCCGCGTCGTCACGGGCAGCGGACCACCGAGGAAACGCCTGCACCTGCTCGGCGCGGCACTGCTGCTCTCGCTCGTGGTTCTCGACGCGATGGCACCCCCCCACGCGCAGGACACGATCGCCCCGCACGGCGCGCCGCTGCCGTCCCTGGAGTTCTGGCTCACTCTGCAGGGCATGCACCTCGCAGCCGACACCACATGCGCCGTCGTGTGCTGGCGCCATAGCCGACGCAGCGTCAAGGGCCCCCTACGGACAAGCCTGGCGCTCTTCGGCCTGGGAACCGCCTTCGCCGCACTTTTCTGGGTCGGGTACCTCCTTTACATACCGCTGCGGGCGCCGTGGATCCCGCCGCTTCTGTCCCTCGCCATGGGCCTGCACGGTCTGCTCCGGGCGGCCTCGATCGCCATCCCGACCCTGCTCGACACCCGGCGAGCCCTCGACGACGCCAGAAAACTGCATCAGTTGTGGCCACTGTGGCGCGACCTCGTCGATGCCGTGCCCTCCGTCGCGCTGTGCAAGCCGCGCAACTACCTAGGAGAGATCCTGCGGCCGCAGGGACCGCGGGACCTGATCATCTACCGCAGGCTCGTGGAGATCCGTGACGCGATCCTCGTCCTGCGCGAGTACGTGCCGGCGGACCGCGCCGCCACCCGCGCACCGGGGTCATCCGGCTCCTTCCCTGGGGATGCCCACGCGCTCGCCCGTATGCTCAAAGAAGCCCGCCAGGCCAAACTGGCGGGCGTAGCGCCCCACACGGACCCGGCCAGGCTGACCCACTCAGGAGGCCCGGACCTAGCCGCGGAGACCGCGTTCCTCATCCGGGTGGCCACCGCGTACCGCAGCCCCACGACTCCGTGCACATCCCGCAGGCATATGGTGACGCCTTCCGGATCCGGCTGAACTCCCGGTTTGATCCGCTTCGACGGACATCTGAGAAGGGGTTCTGTCTCGGATGGGTGTAGCTCTGCTGTAGTGACAGTGCTGATCAGGCCATAAGTCTGTATCGGTTTTGGTCGTCGGCTAGGTGGATGCGGTGGTGATCTTGGGTGAGGTGGTAGCGCCAGTAGGTATCGAAGTCGCCATTGTTGATCAGCGCGGAGTTTCAGTACGGCTTCGGCGCCGTTGATATCGAGTCAGTCAACAGTCAGGCGCCGGCAGGCGCCTTCGATGACGCCGGTCGCGAGCGCATGGTCGTAGCGGAGGAAGGGTTCTTTGCTGGTGAGGTAGCGGATGCAGGCATCCACCCTCGGCGAGCGGGGCTCGTCGCTCGTGATGCTCATGGCGAAGTCGCGGCACAAGAAGCCGGAAAACGTCTGCCGCTACTTCAAGCCGTCCCCGGAGGCGATCTCCGAGCTCACGAGCCTGCTCGCTCCCGGCGATAGCAGCCGATGAGCCTCATTCCTTGATCGTTTTCAGCGCTGCCTGTGCCGACCCCATTCCCCTCGCGGGGCTGGTCCCTTGACACCGCTGCGCCTTTTTGGCCTTTTCGCCCCTCGGTCATAGTCGGCGCCATGGACTATGACGACTATGACGTAGTGGTGGCCGGAGGCGGCCCGGTCGGCCTGATGCTGGCCTGCGAACTGCGGCTCGAAGGCGCGCGGGTGGCCGTCCTGGAGCGCCGCACCGAAATGGACTCGACGATCAAGGGCGGGGCGATCACCACACCCAGCGCCGAGGCGCTCTACCGCCGTGGCATGCTGCCCGCGCTGGCCGAGGTACAGCGGCAGGCGATGAACCGCTTCCAGGCGTTCATACGCGAACGGAACAGCAGGGACGCAGGCGGGGCCGCGGGCCAAGGGCTCGGGATCGTCGGGCACTTCTCCGGAATCATGCTGCGCGCCGACCTGGTCGACCGTACGGAGCCGGGCCTCGGCGACGCCGGACCCGCCGCCGAGATCGCTTTCGTCGCGCAGCAGGACATCGAGCGGCTGCTCGGCGGGCGGGCGGACGAGCTCGGCGTCGACGTGCGCCGGGGAGTGGAGCTGACCGGCTTCGACGCGGACGACGAGGCCGTCATCGTGCGGACCAGCCACGGGGCCATACGCGCCGGCTGGCTCGTGGGCTGCGACGGCGGCCGCAGCACGGTCCGCAAGCTCGCGGGGTTCGACTTTCCCGGGACGGAACCGGAGGTCACCTGTCACCAGGCGGTCGTGGAGCTGACCGGCGCCGAGGACCTGAAGATCGGCTGGACCGCCACGGACACCGGGGTGTACGCCTACGGGCCGATGCCGGGCCGCGTCGTCACCGTGGAGTTCGACGGCCCGCCGACCGACCGGGACGCGCCGGTCACCGCCGAGGACCTCCAGGCGCGGCTGCGCCGCCTCTCCGGCGTGGACGTCACGATCACCGGTGTGCGGACAGCGACCCGCTTCACCGACCACGCCCGCCAGGCCACCGACTACCGCAAAGGCCGGGTGCTGCTGGCGGGCGACGCGGCACACGTGCACTCCGCGTTCGGCAGCCAGGGGCTGAGCCTGGGCATCGGGGACGCGATGAACCTCGGCTGGAAGCTCGCCGCGGTGATCGGCGGCCGGGCACCGGAAAGGCTGCTGGGCACCTACACCTCCGAGCGGCACCCGGTCGGTGCGTGGGTCCTGGACTGGACCCGGTCCCAGGTCGCAGCCATGCGCCCGGATGCACAGTCCCGGGCCCTGCGCGAGATCGTCAGCGACCTGGCGGGAACGGTCGCGGGCACCACGTACCTCACCGCGCGACTCAACGGCGGCGGGGTGCGCTACGAGCTGCCGGGCGAGCACCCGCTGACCGGCCGCAGCACCCCGGACCTCGAACTCACCGACGGCAGCCGCCTCGCGGACCACCTCCACAGCGGCCGGGCACTCCTGCTCGACCTCACCGACGACCCAGAGCTCCGGGCCCTGGCTGCGGGATATGCCGGCCGCGTCGACACCCTGACGGCCGGCTGCCCGTCCCGCCCGGAACTGGCGGCGGTCCTCGTCCGTCCGGACGGTTTCACGGCCTGGGCAGCCGATGCGAGGGCGAAGGCGCCGACGTCGACGGCCGGGCTGGCGGAAGCGCTGGAGGAGTGGTTCGGAGTGCCTGAGGGTGCAGTGACGCCGGGCTGATCCGCCGCTCTGCTGACTGACTCGAACCACGAGCCGATGCCACCCACGGCCGCCGCACCCACCCGGTGTGGCGGCCGCCCGCACCCCTGCCCGGTCCCGCAGCAGCCCGGAACCCTCGCCGGCCGCCTACCGCCCTCGCCGCTACGCATAGCCGCCACGCCCTCCACCGGCGTTACTGCTCCCGGCACCCTACGAGCCGGTGACCAGTGCAAACGCCACCGCCGGGACAGCCCTGGCAGTGGCGGTCACCCGCACCGGGGTGACACCTCTTCGGCCGAGCCCGGGTCGCGCAGCGGTCGCAGGCCGCCCGTCAGTTCGGGGAGCTGGAACGAGTACCGGCCGAGCATGTTGACGTGGTGCCGTACGAACGGGGAGAGGCGGGCCACCTCATTGTTCCTCCCGGTGAACCTACCCGACCACAGCAGATGTGCTGTCTCATATCGGTTGGTGCCGCCTCAGCGGCGAGCGACAGCCCGTCGGCAGACGGGAATGTCGTCGTCCAGCAGGCACGCGGCGAGCTCGGGCAGCCGGTACTCCCACAGCGCGGCCGCGGCCGTCTCGGCCCAGACTGCGGCCTGCTCGGTCTTGTACACCCGCTGCGCCTTCCGCCTTGGCTTCCTCGGTCCGGCCCTGGCGCGCGAGAGCGCTGCTGCGGTACCCCGGCAGGACCTGCTGCACGACATGGAGGGCGCTGAAGGCGAGCGCGAATGCCGCCGCTGCCGGGGCCGCCTCCAGCTCGCCCGGCTCCTCCAACTCCAGGAGCTGCTGGCGAGCGGCCTCAATGCTGGTGCTCAGCGACACGCGGCCCTGATCAGTGACGGCAACGACATTGCCCGGGTCGGTCAGGCCGGCGGATCAGGTGGCCGCAACCAGCTCGGCTTCGGTGATCACGACGTCGGACCGGCGCCGGTAGCCGCACGCCTCGCACAGCCCGCCCGCCCGCCACCGTCGATGTGGTCCCCGCGCGTGCGGGTTGTTCAAGCGCGGTCGCGACCTCTACCCGGCATTTGCGTCAGGCCCCGCTCACGAACCCCTCCTCCAGTCGGTGGTGACTGGTGCAGCTTCGTCCCGCCACGATGGACCTGCACACAGACGCCGCTCCACGGTCGCACGGGCGCGTACCGTACGACCACAGTCCTCAGCTCACACAGCGGGTCGCCGGCCTCGTCACCACGACCGCATTCGCACCCCACCCGCCCATGCCGGCCAGGGCAGCCAGCCACGCCGCCCGGCTGACTGGTGCGGGATCTGACGGACGAAGAACGGAGACCGCCATGCCCCACCGCTTCCCCTACCAGGCGCTGATCCTGGACTTCGGCGGCGTGCTGACCGACGGCATCCGCGAAGCCCACGATGCCTGGTGCCTGGCCGAGGGGCTTTCCGCCCGCGCCTGGGAACACACCCTCGAACAGCACCCCGAGGGACGTCGCCTGTACCGCGCCCTGGAGATCGGCGAGATAGCCCAGCACGAGTGGAACCGGCGCACCGCGCGCCTCCTCGGCCTGGCCGAGGACCACGACCTGATGGGCCGGGCCTGGGGAGCCGTCCGCCCGGCCACCGCCCTGCTCAGTCTCGCCCACTCCGCCCGCGCGGCCGGGCTGAAGCTGGCACTGCTGTCCAACAGCTTCGGCCTCGACCCGTTCGATCCCTACCGGCACTACGGCGTATGGGACCTGTTCGACGTGCACGTCATCAGCGAACAAGAAGGCCTGGCCAAGCCCGACCCCAGGATCTACCAGCGCACCCTGGACCGCCTTGACCTGCCAGCCCAGCACTGCCTGTTCGTCGACGACAACCCGGTCAACCTCCCTCCGGCCAGAGAACTGGGCATCACCGCTCTACAGGCCACCACCCAGAACGAAACCGTCACCCGCCTCATCGCCGCCCTCGCACTCCCCCTATCTCCACAACCGCCCAACGCCGCCACCTGATGGGTGGTCCCCGCGCGCGGGGACCACCTTCGGACGAGCTCCGACACCTCCCGGCCGTACGCAACAAGGCGGCGCGGCGCGCACGCGGGGCAGGCCGGAATACGGGGCGGCCGACGACGCTGACGACACAGACTCTCAAGGGGTTATCGTCCAGGCTGTGCGCTGCTGTCGTGTGTCCTGCTGTCCAGGTAGTCGAGCAACGCGGTCTCGCTTCGCTGCAGGTGCTCGCATCGGTCACGGGGCAGCGAGGCGAGGGCGTCCTCGAGGACCGTCTCGCGGGAGACGTGCACCATCGATCCGCAGTAGACCCGGCAGCCCGCACACCAGGCCAGCCCGATGCACCGCTCGAACAGCGAGGATTCGGGTGGGTGGAAACGGTACTGGTAGGAATGCACGCGTGTGCCACAGATCGTGCAGAGACGCTGCCCGCCTTCGGTGATCGTGCCGAAAGTCCCCACCTTGCGCCACTGCTCCGCCGCCCGTGCTTCCCGCATCCCCATGCCGAGCATTCTTCCCAACCCGAGCATCTGCCGTCGACTGGCACCGCCCTGAGCGGAAGAGCACCGGCTCCGTCCAAACCGCTTGCCACCCGCCTAGGGCGTTTCTGACGGCTCTTGCCGTCAGAAACGCTCTAGTGGCCATGGTTCTTCGTAGCGCCCAGCCTGCCGCAAGACGGGACGACGCGGCGTGCCAGACCGAAGGTTGCTCCACCCGGGCCAGCCGCGCCCGCCAGCGTGAGCGGCCTGATCCTGGGGCCCGGCGTCCATGGCCAAGGGAAGGTGGGCGAGGCGCGGCGGGCCCGGCCAACGGCGTCCAGATGCCGGTGCCGACACCAGCACGGCACGCCTACCTCGGACCGTCGTACTCGTCCTCATCGAACTCCGGCATCGGCAAGGGCTCGGCATCTCCCATCCGCTCCGCCGTCCAGAACCGCTCCACCGCGGCGGGATCGTGCACCACCGGAGAGGCCACCGTGGACTCAGCTGCCCCAGCTTCCTCCGCCTGCTCAGCAGGGACTCGGGAGCCGTGCGGCCAACTGCCGGCGAAGCGCCGCAGGGCGCGCCGCCGTTCGGCTTCCCGCGCGATCTGGCGGGCCAGGGCTGTGCGGTCGATGTGGGGTGCGGCGGCGGCGAGGACCAGGCGCTTGAGTTCCTGTGGGTCCAGGGCTTCGACCTCCCACTGCACCGGGCGGGCGGGGTCGAGGCCGTGGCGGCGGGCGAAGGCCGGCCAGCGCGGATCGCCGCGTTTGCCCTCCGCCGGAGGCAGGTCGTAGGCGAGGACCTGCCCGTAGGTGAGGGCGACGCGTTCGACCGTGGACCAGCAGCCGGTGCGGGCGACGAAGTCGCGCTCGATGTCCTCCCCCGACGCATGGCAGTCGCCGACGAACAGCAGCCGGTGTTCCCGCACGTCGCCGGCTGCGCGGGCCCGGACGACGTCGACGGAGGACTGGGAGCCGAAGCCGCGCACCACCAGCACCGAAATGCCCAGCTCCCCGACCCAGCCGGTCATCAGCGAGCGCAGCGTGTCCTTCTCGGCCGCGAGGTAGAGCGCGCACGGCTGGCCTTGCGTACGGTCCAGGCCGAACCGGTCTGCCACCTCGCGCAGGAAAGTCCCGGCGTCCGGCCAGGCGGACGGGACGTGGACCTCGCGCAGGGTGTCGACCAGGTCCGGGAAGTCGCCCCGGCGCCGGGCCTCGGCGCACCGCGCCGACAGCCGGCGGTACATCGGCGGCGAATGCGCGATCACGCCCTCGGCGACCAGACGGTAGTGCAGCTGGCGCAGCGTGCAGTTGCCCTCCCCGTAGCCGACCGCGATCTGCCGTGCTCGCGCCACCACCGCGGCCCACCGAACCCGCCGTAAGCCCATGCCGGTACATGTACCGCGCCGCACCGCTCGACACCATGGCGCCTCGGGCAGGCCCGCCGCAGCTGATGCGTACGTGCCGGACAGCAGCCCGGTGTTCAGGGGATGTCGCCGCCCCAGTCCCACCGGCCCGCGTCTGCCGGCCGGGGATCGTACAGCGCCCGGCCGCCGGCGCCGAACTGCCCGAGCTCCGTCATCAGCGCGGCGCCTGTAGCAAGCTCGTCCGGCGTCCAGCCGGTGACGTCGAGCAGCAGACTGTCCAGCGGCCCACCGGCCAGTTCGGCATACGTACGGCCCGGCCGCTGGCCCGGGCGCGGATCGTCGGGCCCGGCCCGAAGAACCGGCGCCCTGCCACCCGCCCCGACGTGGACACAACCGTCAGACGACCCGAAGCCCTCCCCGAACGCAACGGGACACCTCAAGAACAAACTCAGGGCCGGGTGCCCGGCTGGCCGAATGGAATGACGGTTCGGTACTTGCCGCCGGCCGTCTTCCGGGGTGGTTCCTCGGCACGCTGGACCGAGACGTGCTCGAGTGCGTTGTCGGCGAGGAGGCGGGTCAGCTCCAGGTGGGCGCTCTGCCACACGCGGTCCGGGTCGGCGTCGGCGGCCGGCAGCAGACGTACCCGCAGGGCCGACGGGGCGGTCTGCTCGACCTGGAACAGCTCGATGCCGGGAGTGCGGTCGAAGAGGGTGCCGAAGGCCAGGGGGGCGAGCTGTACGGGGGCGCCGCAGCGGGTGGGGAAGGTGAGGATGTCGCCTGCGCGCCCTCGCACGCGGATCGCGGGCAGCGGGTTGCCGCACGGGCACGGGTCGGGCCGCAGCAGAACGCTGTCACCGAGGTCGTAGCGCAGGAACGGCTGTACGCGGTTGGCGAGGTTGCTGATCAGCACGGTGTGCGAGAACTGACCGGGCGGGGTGGGCCGGTGATCGGCATCGACCGGTTCGAGCACGGCCCAGTCGCTGTTGACGTGATACCAGCCGTGAGCGCAGCTGTGACTGAGGTAGGTGCATTCGGTGGCGCTGTACATCGCACGGACCGTGGTGCGGAAGGCACGGGCGATCCTGTCGGTGTCGTCCGTGGTCATCGTCTCGCCGGCCGGCTGGATGAGCACCGGGTCGATACGCAGGCGGCCGGCTTCCTGCTCGGCGGTGAGCAGCTTGATCGTGCTGGCGTAGCCGATGACGAAGGCGGGGCGGTAGTCGTTGAGTGCGGCCACCAGCTGCGCCATCGGCGTGTGCACCGGGAAGGCCCTGATCAGCTTGCTGCGCCACCCGCCCGCTTGGAGCGTGCGGGAATACGCGGCGAAGCCGACGTAGTGCCCGCCGGTGGCCACGAGTTGGGCGAAGCGACCGCTGCGCGCGGCTGCCCGGAGGAGGCCGGCGGGCCCCAGCCACGTGGCGAGCGCGCGGGAGGTCAGTGCGGCTCCCACGTCCATGTACCGGTCGTCGAGGACGAAGAGGCCGCGTCGGCCGCTGGTGCCCGAGGTGGTGGCCACCATGTACTTCCCGTGGAAGCGCTGTCCGATCCGGTCGGGGTCGTCGCTGAAGGCGCGCACCTTGTCGTACGTGATGGCGCGGTCGGCCACCCAGTCGTCGAAGTGACCCATCAGTTGCTTCTTGTCGGTGACCGGCAGCAGCGTCGGGTCCTCCACCCGCTCGGGCAGCCCGCGGTAGAGGTCGCGGTAGTACGGGGAGGCGGCCCGGGCATGGGCGACCATGTCGGCCAACCGGTCGCGCTGCCGCCGTATGACGGCGGGCATGCCTGCCTTGCGAGCCCTGCGGGCGTCGCGTCCCAGCCACGTTAAGGTCTCGGTCATCGTGCGGTACTCCCTTGGTGTATGGGGGTCGACAGCCCGACCTGTCCCAGGACGGCGAGGAAGTACGCTTTGACCTCTTGCGCGCCGGTGGTGTCGGGGTGCGCGGCGAGGTGCTGCAAAGCCGCGCCGCTGAGCAGTTGCTGAAGGATTTCCGGGTCACTGTCCGGGGGAAGCTGCCCGGCCGCGCGGGCCCGCTCCAGGGTGGTGCGTACCGCAAGGCTGCGGTGACTGCCGTAGGCCTTGTGGTAGGCGCGCAGCAGTTCGGGCAGGTCGTCGACCGTGCCGTAGAGGCGGCGCATCAGCCTTCGGGCGCGGGGCGTGCCGAGGTGCTCGGCCCAGGCCGTCACCATGCTGTCGATGTCCGGCCAGTCCATCGAGCCGGAGTTCACGTCCCGGTACTCCCATTCGACCGCGCGCACCAGCAGCTCGGTCAGGGTCGCAAAGCGCCGGTAGACGGTGGCACGGGTGACTTCGGCGCGGCGCGCCACCTGCTCGATGCTGGCCAAGCCGGCGCCCCGCTCGATGAGCAGATCGAGCGCTGCCGCGAGGATTGCCTCGTCCGCCTCCCGGCTGCGTGGCCGGCCGGGGGCCTTCGGAGCCGGGGGCGAGACGGCCGGGACGCGTCCTTCGGGACCGTTGTCAGGGTTCACAACAATAGAATACAGCACAGCTCTGTATTCTATTGAGAGGATCACGCCGCGTCAGCACTGCTGCCAGCGCACCTCCTGCACCCGCCCCGGGGCGCACCGGCGTCCGGCAAGGCTTGCAGGACGGGGACGCCCAGGAGGGGCTGGCCGAGGTGGAGGTTGGCGCGCAGGACCGTGGGCCGGCGGGTGAACTCCTGCGGCACGCGCCCGACCCGGGACCCCCACTGTGCGGGTCCGCCGTCGCCAGGTCGGTGCCGTTTCAGATGACCGTGCCTGTGCCCGCGAGACGCAGCCCGGTGAACAGAGCGGCGAGGATGGTCTTGCCCGAGCCGTGCTCCCACCGACCAGGGTGACCAGTTCGCCGCGCCGCAGGGTGCGGCCAGCGCCGTCGACCGCCCGGGGGGCGGCGCTGGGGTAGGTACAGATGACGTTGTCCGCGCGGATCTCGGCAGGGGCATCGGCCGGACCTGCGTGGTGCCGCGTACGGCGCGCAGGTCCTTCGCGCGGCGCACGAACGCCTGCCAGCCGTCCAGGTACAGCGACGGGCGGGACAGTTGCGCGGCCATGACCAGGAAGGTCAGGGCGCCGGTGGAGGTGCGCACGGCAATGACGGCGGTGGCGGCGACAGGCAGGTGTCCACCCGCCCACGTTGTGGACCGCTCGACGACTACGGACACCGCCTCACGGCAAGACCCGGACCTTTCGATCCGGGCCTTTCCATCAACTTCGACATCCCCTGCTGTCCCGCCTCCGCCGACGGCTGCTCAGGCAGTGGAAGAAGGCGCGGACCGAGGCCGTGACACAGACCTCAGCTCAGTGCCCGCTCGCATCATGAAAGGCGTGAGCGCGCAGATCGACGCACCCGAGCAGGTCCGCCGTGGCGGCCCGAGGACGGACCCGCGCCGCGGGTGTGGTGCTGACCGCCCGGCGACCGGCCGGCCCTGTATGCCTACGACGGCGGCACCTGGAAGTACGCGCCCGTCATGGCGCCACGCCTGGACCGCACCGACGGCCGCACCGAATACCAGGTCACCCTCCAGACCAATGGCCACGACAGTCCAGCCAGATCGCCTGCGGCGCGTAGGGTTGGTGGCCGAGGCCAGGCTGTTCAGCGCCGGTACTACCGCCAGATCCACCCACAGCGGCAGCACCGCCAGCCGTTCCACCGTGCTCCCGCGTCGCCGCAGCATCCCGGGAGGGCAGTCGCGCAGCAGACCGTGTCGTAGTCGTTCAGTAATGAGGCAGGGGCTGGTTCGCCCATCGGCAGCTTCAGCAGCGCATTCAACGCCCACAGCTCGTCCACCGAGCCCGCCTGCGACCGGATGCGGCGTTCGTGCTCGGCCTCATCAAGACGATAGGACAGCACCACCCGGACACCCCACAAGTCCACCTCCGCGAGCTGCGTCCCGGAGCGCAGCCCACCACCGGCCGCAGCGCACACCACCTGCTGCGTCCGGTCATCCACTTTCGTCAAGATTTCTGGCATCACACACCTCTTCACGCGTTGGCAGCACCTCAGCACGGCCCACGCCGCGCGGAGGCCGATTCCACCGTTCCTGCGCCGTCCGGACTGCCCATGCTCTACGGGCCACACGACGGCGCCGGGTGTACCACCGCAGATGAGAGCCCCCGGCGCTGCCCTCACCGTCGGACGCGCCCCGTCTTCGTGACACCCGGCGTCCACACCGCCAAGGCGACCGGGGAACGTTCCCCGCGCCGGTTGACTGCCGTACCGCGGTGGTGTGAGCGGCCAGGGCAAGCCGGTAGCCGGCCGAGGCGGTCTCCCGGGTCCGCACGGGAGCGTCAGCAGCCGGTGCGGGCCGGGGCGCCTGCTGTGCGACGCGTACCCGTGCCGCGGCCGCCGCGTACGCGTCCGGTGCCGGCCGCTGGCCCGGGAGCCGCCCGGACCGCGCCTGCCTACTGGCGCAGGACCTGGGTACGGGTCTTGAACAGGCGGCGCGCGGTGGCGTGCCGGGCCTGCTGGGCAGCCTGAACCGCGTCAGCTTTCGTGGCCTCGCGGGTCGGGTAGCGGTGCCGGGCACGCAGCGTCGCCTCGTAAGCCATGCGAACCTCGGCGTCGGCCTCGGGGATGCGGGCGAGCAGGACGGGGCCGAGGCGTGGTGGATCTCCTTCCGGACTTCGGCACCCATCTGGGCGCGTAGGGCATCGACGTCGGCCGGATCGTCAAGGTCGGCGGTGGCGGCGGCCGCGCAGAGCATCGCATCATCCAGGTGGTCGTGTCTCTCCGCGCGAGCGGAGGTGAGCCGTGTGGCTTCGTTCACGTGAAGTAGCAGCCTTTGATCGGTGGTCCGGGCAGCAGTTGGCTGCCTTGATTGCTGTGGATGCTCATGAGAAATGACGTCGCCGTGGTGTGGTGCCACCGGAGTGCGACAGCGGCGGACCGCGCTCTTGATCACTGGTCGTTAGACTCCCGGGGTTCGGGTGGTGTCGGTGAACCGGAAGGCCAAACCATGGATGATGAGCGCTGGGCCAGATGGCCCGAGCCGTGGGCAGGCACGGATGCCGACATGCGGACGGTCATGGGCGCGATCCCGCGGGAGGCCAAGGACGGGTTCAAATACGACGAGATTCCCTGGCAGCGGTTCCCGCACTTCCACGGACCGGGCGAGGAAGTCCCCGGTCGCCTCGGGATGCTCGCCTCAGGAGACGCCGAAGCCGCCGGCCGCGCCTTGGGGGAACTGTGGGAAAATCTCCATCATCAGGGCAGCACGATCGCGGTGGGAGCGCTGGCAGTACCGTTCCTGCTCCGGATCGCGGCCACCGGGCTTCCCGGGCTCCGGGCGAGCACCCTTCGCTTGGTCGCTGAGATCGGGCGATGCCAGCACTTCGGGGACGGAACACGCGAAGGTCTTCTCCAAGTCACCGAGGATCCGTTGGAGGCGGAGGGCACCACGATGTGTCCGACGAACTGGACGATTCAGGCTGCTCGCGATGCCATTACGGATGACCTGCACCTTCTGTTCCCTCTTCTGCCCGATGCCGATCCCGATGTTCGCTCCGCGACCGCCTTCGTCCTGGCGGCGGTGACCAGCGAGATTCAGCGCGTCTCCTCAGCCCTGCACCGCAGGCTGGCGGTGGAAGACGATCCGGTGGTCCGTGTGAGCTTGATCCTGGCGATCGCCCAGCTCGCCCGCGAACACCAGGATGAAAATGCTCCGGCGTGGACCCGGGAGCTGTGGTCGGATCCCGACCGATCGTCCGAGATCCGCATCGGCGCCGGCCTCGCCTGGCTGTGCCTGGTCGGCGACCCCGTCCCCGATGAGCTCCGAGCCCTCCTGGCCGACCCGAGTACCGACCGATGCACCGATCTGTTCCAGCGGGTGCCGTGGCTAGAGCCGGTCGACTACTACGGCAGCGGGCTGCGTCGCTGCATCCACGAGATGCTCACGCCGGATGTCCCCTACCGACCTGAACTGGCCGAGCGAGGTGTCACCGCCCATGTCCTCGCTCTGGATGCCTCGCTGAAAGCCGATGCTCCCTCGGATCAGAACCTGGGATGAGCGGGCCACGTTCACATGATCACCGAGCCTTAGCTGGCGGCCGGATGCGCCAGCGAGCAGCCACATCACCTCGCCGGCGCATGCGCTCATGCCAAGGCCCTGGCCGAGGAGAACCTTTCACCGTGTCCTGCAGCGCGTAGCGGTAGCCGAAGCGTTGTGGGAGGTGTCCCGCACTCCGAGTCGGTGCTGGGACTGCTGGACACGCAGGAGCGGGAAGGCAGACGAGTTCGATGGCCAAGGAGCAGTTCACTGCTACGCGCTACGGCTGATGCCGTCGTCCCCACGTCTGATGAGCGTGTGCGGGCTGGAGAACGTTTGAGATGCAGGGCTGCCCGTGGGGTCGTGGGTGCGCCGAAGACTGATCCGGTCTCGGCTGCGGGCAGCGTGACTCGCCAGCGAGGCGGTCAGGCCTGTCTGCACTCCCGCGCTCGTCGCACGTGTATGCCGGCTCGTGCGTTTCGGCTCCAGATCACGCCCGACAGCGATGCGACGTCATTCTGAGATCTCGACGCGCGGCCGGGTGTGGCCACACTCGCACTCCTTCACCTCCGCTGGAACCACTGTCCCGCAGTTCAGACAGGTCCACTGCTGAGCTGGCACGGTCAGAGCCTCCTTGAGCACGGGCAGCTCGGGCGTGGGGATGTCGGTGAGGCCGCGGACGGTCTGCTCACGGACGAGGAGATCGGGGTCGGAGAGCAGCAGGTGAGCGTCACGGTGTCGCAGACTGTCGGCGAGGGCTGCGGCGCGAGCACGTGCTGCTCCGGCCCGGACGAGGACGTCGTCGGGGAGGGAAAGATCGGGCCAGCGGCAGGCGAGGAACTGGGCCGTGCGCAGCCGGGTGCGCGGGCCGAGGGTGGGCAGTTCCGTCACCAGACGTGTGCCGAGGTGGCTGGGCACTTGGGCGGTCGCAGCCAGCGCCAAGGCGAGAGTGACGAGCCAGGTGTTGCCCTGCCGCAGAGCTCGGAGGAGCAAGTCGTCGTCGATGAGGACGGCGGCGTGTCCGGGTGCGGGGGCGCGGGTGCTGGGATGGTACAGGAGGCTCCAGTTGGTTCTTTCGGGGTTCTCCTGGCTGAGGCTGCGCAGTTGGGCGCTGATGAGGGTGCTGTCGTAGCCGCAGGCTTTGATGGTGAGGCGGAGAAGGCTTCGGGTCAGGTCCGGCTGCTGTCGTACCGCTGCCGCCGAGATTCTCAATGCCCCGACGGTTCTCAATCCGAGGACGCCGATGAACGCGGCTGCCTCATCGAGGTGCCAGGCCTGCGCCGGCGCGAGCATGACGGGTTCCTCGTCGAGGGTGGTCAGGAGATGGAAGGTCACTGTCATGTCCAGAGCCGACTCAGCCAGCCATGTCAGTGCATTCGAGCTGCCGAGCTGTCGGATGGCCTTGAGGGTGACCGTGTGGCCCAGTCTTGGGAGCTCCGCCTCCAGCCACTCCAGTGTGTCCAGGGTGATGCTGGTGGCGATGTCTGCGACGGATGAGGCGGTCTCCGGCCGTCGAGGCACCAGGTGGGTGACAGCGGCGCGTATGAGCTCGTCGGAGCCGTGGACGCGTCCCAGGTCCTCCTCGGCGTCATCGTCGGCGAGGTCTTCCAGGGCTGCCTGAAGGACGTCGAGTTCACCGTCTGTGAGTTTTCTGCCGTTGCGGTGGGCCTGCTGCTGTAGGCACAGAGCTGTGACGACGGCTCTCAGCCGAGGGCTCATCGCGGCCGCGGCGGCGCATAGCTGTTCGCTCTGTGAGGTGTCGAGGTTCTCGCTGGCCAGACCGGAATCCGGCCGTTCGAGGGCGGCCTCGTCCATCCACTCGCTCAGGGCTGCTGCGTTCCGCACAGCCCAGCGTGCCTCCCCGATCTCGGCGAACAGGCGAGTGCGGGCGGTGAGGGTGCCCTGGGGGATGTCGGAGATGAACACCCCGGCGGTGGCATCCCAGTGCTCCAGGATGTGCCGTGCGGCGGCAGCGGCTGTACCGGCCGCTTTGCCCCAGTGCTGCTGGAGGCGGTCGCTGACCGCGCTATGGGCGTGACGCCATGGGGTGCGTGGGCGGCCACCAGCCGGGCGATGTCGTCAAAGCAGTCCAGGAGGACATCTGCAGTCAGTTCGGGGGCGGTATCCGGCACAGTCAGGGTGGTTCGGCGCATCTCCCATAGGCGGACGCTGCTGTCGATCACCTCCTGGAGCACGCTGCCGCGTCCCGAGGGGACAACTCGCGTCGGCTGCTGGGCGATGAGCAGCACCATCAGTGTGGCCAGCAGCGGAACACGCCACAGGTCGGGCTCGGCGTGCCGGGAGTGTGCGACAAGCGCTCTGCGCTCCGCCTTCCACCCGGCGTCCGCTGCTTCATCGCCCAGCTGCTCGGCCACGGCGACCAGGAGCCGGTCGAGGGTGTCGGCCAGATGGCAGGGGTCCTGCAACCGGTATACGGGCAGCCGTAGCAGCCCGGCAGAGTGGAGGCAGGAGTGCCGGGAGGTAACCAGGACGTCCAGGTCCGCGGGTAGGCGGTCGAGGAGGTCAGCGACGGCCTCCACGACAGGATCCCGGCGCCCTAGGGTCTCGTCGAGCGCATCCAGGACGAGGAGGGCTTGGCCATGTTCGACGCGGGCTAGCAGCGCTTCGGTCAGTAGAGGCTGGGCGTCGCCGAGCGCGGCACCGATGAGATCACGAACCTCCAGCCGGTAGGGGCCGGTGGCGGGCAGGCGTGGGATCAGGTCGCGGAGGCGCAGCCATACGGGGACAGGCGCGCGATCGTTCGCGGCCCAGCGCGCTGCGATGAGCCGGGAAGCCACGGTCTTTCCCGCTCCCGGCCGTCCCACCAGAAAGAGTCGTCCCTGGCGGCGTACCGCGTCGATCAGCCTGTCTTCGTTGTTCTCGCGACTGGGCGGTGTTGCGCGAAGGTTCTTGGTCATGCCCGGCACGATCATCGACGTGAGTCCCAGCCCGAGGTCAGCGAGAGGCAGGACATCCTGGGTCTGCGCCCATTCCGTGCGGTAGTGCTTGATGGCCTGCTCCCGGGCTTCCAGCCGGGCCGCGGCAGAACCGGAGGCGTCGGCGGTGAGCGGCAGGTGGGCGTCTGTGAGCCAGCTCCGCCAGATGCCCTGGTCAGAGGAGGCACGTTGCTCGGCCTGGGTGCGGGCTGCGGCGCGCAGGGCGCGGAAGGCAGCCTGTCCGTGTCCTGCCGGAACGATGGCCGCGTTCAGGCACGCGGTGCCCAGCGCCTCGTCGGGGCCGTCGTCCCGGGCATCCACGACGCGGATCGCCGCGGCGTCCAGCAGACGTTGTATGCCCGAGGCGTCGAGGCCGTGTCCGGCGGCCAGTTGCCGCAGCCGGTCAAGATGCCGAGCCGCAGGAGCGGTCGGGGAGGCGCCGCCGCGTCGGGCCACCAGAGCATCGCCCAGGCTCTGACAGGGCCCGGTGGTTCGGGCGACGACGAGGAGCAGTTCGTCACCCGGCTTGCACTCGCCGGAGGCGATCGCACGGCACCACTGGTCGACTGTGTCCTCGAACGCCTTGCGCCCGGCGCTGAGTTTCGCCTGCATGAAGGCCCGCGTGCCATCGCCGAGGTCGACAACGACGTCGTCGACGTGCAGGTCCGCCTCCATCCGCAGCAGGACCGGAGGCGCACCGGAACGCAGCCATGGGACCGGCTCCGCCAGCAGCCCGTAGACGGCGAGTAGAGCCGCCACGCCGGCCCGGTGGCTGGCACCCCCCTCGTTGCTCGCCCCGCCGAGCGCACCTCGCTTCGCTATCCGCATCAACCGCATTCCTCCCGGCACCGAGCCCTTCCCCGGCTGTGCCCAGGACCGACCCGTTCTTGGCGTTGATGCTATGCCGGACCGGTGCCTGTCGATGCCGGAGAGGCTCGGCGCCTCCATGACGGCTACCTGGTAGCAGATAAGACCGAGCATCGGCCGTAGAACCTCGGCGGCGAGTCGCTGCTCGTCGACGCGGACGGCATCCTGCGGCCGCAGATCGAACTGGTCTGGGTGGCCGATGCCTATCGGCAGCAGGGTGTGGGCGCCCGCTCGTCCAAGCGCTCGCCGACGGCCTCGGCTGCCCTGTCGCCGAGATGTCCTGGTTATCGCTCCGATCAGCCGGTCAGGGCGGCACCTCGCACCCTGGCTCTCGCCCAGTGGCACTGGGCGAGCGCAGCGCTCGGAGCGCCGCGGTGGCGCAGAGAAGGCACCGGCAGGGCCGTGTACGAAGCGCTTCACCGTCACTGACTCGCCGAGGAGCGCCGGGCCTGGGAGGTGGCGGGTGCGTCTTGCCCCCGCTGATGCCGCCTGGTTAGGCTGCCGACGGCCATGCGGATCCCGGGCTGAAGCGCCGGGTCTGACAGCTCCTCACCTCCGACCCATGCGGACGAGCCGGTAGCTCGTGCGACACGTCGGTTGCCGGGTCCCCCCGTTCTTCTGCGGTCCAGGCACATGTTCGTACCGGCGACCGCTCCTGCAGATGTGATGTGAGACAGGAAATGATTCATTCCTTCATCGTGCACACCAGCCCTGGCCGGAGCAGGGTGTTCGCCCTCGTGAAGAGTCCTGGGGACGAGCTGGAGGCGGTGGCCACACTGGGAGCCGGTGAGCTCCACTTGACCGGCGAACTAGTCAGTGCACTGAACTCCTTTCTGTACGACCGGGACGACCATGCCCTTGGAGAGGTGCTCGACCGTGTGCCCAAGGCCGTGCGCATGGCCGTGCAGCAGTACCTCAAGGACAAGTGCGCTCCGGTCATGGGGGCCTTCACCGAGCGCGGGCCGGTCGAGGTCGTTCGCAAGGCTGTGTTCTTCGGACAGATCGACGAGGAACTCGAGGAGTACCTTGAGGGGGCTTATATGATCGGGCTTGGTATCCGCATGTCGAATGAGCAGCGCGCCGGGGGCATCGGGTGGGTCATCCGCCTGCTCAACGACGAGGTTTCCGTACCGGCCAGTGCCGAGCCGCGCACCTGGGCCATCCCTGAGGGGGCGAAGCTCGCGCGGACCTGGACGAGCAAGGAGAAGGCAGGCAAGGCCGGTCCTGTTCGCGGCGCGCTCCAGGTGGCGGCGGATGCAACGGTCGAGGGACGGTGGGTGAGAATCCATACGCTGCTGCACAGCCACTACGACGTCGACTTCGAAGGCAGCGGAACTTCGGAGTTCGTCGTCGACGTCTTCGACGCCCCCATACCGCTGAGCAAGCGGGGCGAGTAGGCCCGGGGGGCTTCAGCCCGGCTTGATCACCGGACCGCCCAGAACGGCGCACGAGGGATTGCTTGCAGCCGTTGCCGCCACGGACGTGGACGAGGCGGCAACGGTCGGCCGGTCCTCCCGGCCTTGTCGGTTTCTCAGGGCCTCCGTCCTGCTGCTGCCCACCACCGATCAGGGCAGTGGCAAGCCTCCCGTACGCCTTCGGCCTGCCCGCCTGGTGCCTCCCACAAACGACCTCGCTGCCGATTCCCTACAGTGCGATCATTCGCAATTCCTCATGGGCAGCCGAGTCGTCGTGGGGTGCCGGGCGGCCAATCCGGAACAGCCACAAGCGGCAGAAGCGTGAGAGCCACACCCGACACCCCCGGGCGGGTCAACCATACGAAGGGCTCGCCACATCCCGCGTAACAACGCAGGGAAGCCTGACGCTTGCGCGCACGCTTTGCCGGGACCGGCGTCAGGCAGCAGACTCACCTTCACGGCCTTCGTCTCGATGGGTGCACCTCGGCCGGAGCACATGATCAGACGAAGGCCGTCTACCGTCTCCGCGTCCGGCGCATGCCAGGTGAGCGGTGTAAGGCGAGACCATTTCGGCCTCGCATCCTGAAGAACAAGCTGAGTGAGGCACACCCCACGGTGCAGCCGGCCAGGCCTACTCGCGCGCCGCCGTCCTCCGCCTGGCCCGCACCGTCGAAGCCCGCACGCCGGCGGCGGCCTCGACAGCGCGCACCAGACCATGGACCACCGCGCAGGCGTCACCTTTGCCCAGGGCACCGCCCCCCTTACCGGCCTGCGCACCCGGCCCGCCACCCCGGCCGGTGCCCGCCGCCCGCGACTTCCCGGCCCTCACCGGATGAGAACGGGCTCTCTGTACCGCGGCTCTCCTGCCCGGTACCACGTCAGATGGCGCGGGAGCGCAGGCCCCGCGCGGACGGGTGTGCAGTTCAGCCGCGGATGGGTATGCGGTTCAGCCCCGGTCCGCCTCCTCGTCGCCCTGTTCTCGTATCGCAACGCGCAGTGCCTACGGTTGAGCCGTGTGGCTGTGTCCGCGACCGGGACCGGGGGCCAGCCCCCGGCGCCCCCGGCCCCCGCCACCTCGACGGGTGTATCCAACCCCCTGGCCGATCGGGGGGCTCAGTGGATGGTCCGGGGCGCCCCGCGCGGCGAGAGTTGGGCCATGAACATGCACAAGGCCCTGCTCGCCGCCCTGCTCATCCCGCTCGGTGCCACCCTGGCCGTCGCCCCGGCCGCCTTTTCCGCCACCCCGCCCGCCCCCGCCGTCGCACCGGCCTCCGCCGACACCGCGGCGCCGACCGGCCCGCAGGACGCCGCCGCGGCCGCCGCGTTCGGCTTCCCCGAGGCGGCCCTCGGCCGGGTGGCCCACCCGCTGCGCACCACCGAACCCCGCGGCGGCCTGGCCGACCTCCGCCCCTTCGGCCGGATGGTCGGCGACGCCCGGGTGGTGGGCCTGGGCGAGGCCACCCACAGCTCGCACGAGTTCTTCACCGTCAAGCACCGCATCCTGCGGTACCTGGTCGAGGAGAAGGGCTTCCGGGCCTTCGCCCTCGAAGCCCCGTGGAGCACCGGACTGCGGCTCAACACCTACCTCCTCGGCGGCCAGGGCGACCTGAAGCAGATCATGGACGAGGAGTTCCAGGGCACCTACCGGTGGTGGAACAACGCCGAGTACCGCGATCTGCTCCAGTGGATGCGCGCGTACAACGTCAAGCACCCGAAGGACCCGGTCCGTTTCGTCGGCGACGACGGCGGCTTCGCCGGTGCCGAGCTGTACGACAGGGTGAGCGCCTACGCGGCCGCGGCCCGCCCCGAACTCGCCCCGCAGCTCACCGAGCTGTACCGGGGCCTGCGGCCCGCCACCGACGCCGAAACATACGTCAACGACTACCTGGCGAAGCCGATGGCCGAACGCAAGAAGCTCGCCGAGCGGACCGGCCGGGCGGTCGACCTGCTCAAACAGCGGCCCGGCACGGGCGCCGACGCCGACGCGCACGCCTGGGCCGTCCAGCACGCCACCGCGATCCACCAGATGACCACGCTGTACGCCTTCGACTGGGACGACCCCCGCAGCATCCCCGACGCCATGCTCCACCGCGACCGGATCATGGCGGAGAACGTCGCCTGGTGGCAGCAGCGGACCGGCGACAAGATCGTGCTCGCCGCCCACAACGGCCACATCGCCCTCAGAACCTACGTCCCCGGCAGCTATCCGAAGGTCCAGGGCGGCTTCCTCCGCGACAAGCTGGGCGGCGGCTACCTGAGTGTCGGCCTCACCTTCGACCGGGGCTCGTTCAATGCCTTCGGCCCGGACGGCGGCGTGCGCCGCTTCACCGCCGGCCCGGCCGCACCCGGCACCGCCGAGCACACCCTCGACCGGGTACGGCACCGCGACTTCATGGTGGACCTGCGCCACACCCCGGCGGCGGCCCGCGCCTGGCTCGCCGCGCCGCACACCGTCAAGAACATCGGCGCCACCTACCCCGGGATCGCGGACGCCCCGCAGATCCGCCTCGCGCAGTCGCACGACGTCGTCATCCACCTCCAGCAGGTGAAGGCGGCCCGCCTCCTCAAGTAGCTGGCACCGAGCCCGCACGACGCGACGGCAGCGCGGCAGGCCGGTCGGCCGGTCCGACATCCCGCGCCGCCGGGGCGCTCCCCGCCGCGTCGATGAACCGGCAGCGGACCCCGGGCACGCGGCCGGGACACCGAGCATGCAGCCCCGGCCACGCCGTAACCGAGCATGCCCGCTTGGCCAGCTCAAGATCGGCGGCGCGGAGAAAACCGGCGGCCCTGTGCGGCACATCACCGGTGACCGGCAGCTCCAGGGCCGAGGCGTTTCCGGCACCCGCGGCGGTGCGTTGGGGTATGAGGCGGTGCGGACGATGCCGGGGCTGACGTCCGTATCCGCGGGCGAGGGCGGCGATGGACCGGCCACCCGGACAGGCAGCGCGCACGGTGTTGTCTCTCAGGCCGCGACAGCGGAACACCAGCCCGTGGTGCTGGTGGTCTTGGCGGCCTCCCTTTGGCCTCGGCGGCCCGCAGCCCCTCGCAGGCGGGCTCCTGCAGCCCGTCCGTAGGCAGGTTCGTGCTGGGGGCCGCCGGCGGCCGGGCCGACGGAGGCGACCGGAGCGGCCCGCGCACCATGGCCATGGTGCGCGGGCCCAGAACAGACCGGAACTGTCAGAGCCAGACATCCGGCTCCCAGTAACTGGCGGGCCTGTTCCAGATGATGCGCCGGACAGCAGCGAGCATGTCATTCACCTCCCTTCGTCAACGCGGCCTGGGCGGGGGCCTTGAGAGTGCGGCACAGGGTGAAGGGGCGGGGCAGGACGGAGCCGGACACCAGAGGCCGGGCATCACCGCCACTCACAGCCAGGCGGGCATCCTGTGCCAGGGCAGTGACCGCCTCGCTGGTCAGGCTGTGGGCGACGGCCGCACCGGCGCAGGTGAACGGGCCGGCGCTGAAGGGGAGGTAGGGGCCCTGCCCACCTGGTTCGTTCCAGCGTTCGGGCCGGAACATCTCAGGACGGTCCCAGCGCTGCGGGTCGTGGTGCAGCAGGTACGGGCTGACCGACAAAACCGTGCCCGCTGCGAACGGCAGGCCACCGAATTCGAGGGGGTGGGGGACGGGGCGGCCGACCATCCAGACGAACGGACGGTGGCGCGCAGCCTCACGCACCAGCCAATCGGCGGGCCACGGCCACGACCGGCCGGGCCCGTGGTGAAGACAGGCCAGCAGCAGCGACCACGCCACCGCGTAGCCGATGTTGCCCACAATCGACTGGAACAGCAGAAGGTAAAGATCGGCCACTGTCCGGTCGGTGAATTCCTCAGGGCCGGCTCCGATCACGGCGTCCAGCACGTCTCGCGGCTCGTCTGCTGCGGGGCCCTGCGTCCGGCGGCTGCGGACATGTTCGGTGATCGCGGACAGCAGCCTGGGACGCAGCATCTCCGCTCGTGCCCGCTGCCGCATGGTCGGCTGACGGGCGGTCAGGCCGGCCGCCACAGCCTGCGCCATCTGCTGCCGTAGCGCCGACGGGGCGCCGGGATGCAGCAGTACGTCCGCCGTGCACCGGTACACCAGCAACGGCCCTGCTTGGGGCCATTGGCTGACCGGGCCCAGCCCGGCCGCCGCCCCGGCCACACACTGACGGTAAGCGGGCAAGTGCGCCCGCATCAGGTCCCGGACGGCGCGGCCGAGGGCGACCTGGGCGGTTCGCGAAGGCAGCATGCTTCCGAAAAACGTGGACATGCCGCTGTGGAAGACGGGGTCACGCAGCACCGTGAGCGCCAGTTCGGTGTCCCTCACACACCAGGCGCCCCAGGGAAGCCGGAACACCTCCGCACCACTTTGGAGCGCACAGTCTTCGATGTATCCCAGCGGATCACGCCTGAATCGGCGCATCTCTCTCACACTCACCGCACGCCCTTCCGAAGGGCCGGTCCGGGACACCTAATTCGTCACCCGTGCCGGGGACTTGCCCATCGACAACCCTCCCCAATGCCGCGAGGGCGGCACTTCACCCGGAAAGGTGAACACACCGGACACTCCGCGTTGTCAGCCGCTGATGCGTCCGCTCAAGCTGCCGCTTGCCTGCAGCACGAGCCCGCCGCCGCCATCATCGGGTGAGTCCTTGCCGAACGCCGACGGCCCGGAGGACCGTTGAGGCCCGGAGGCACCAGCGCCACAGATGCCGCCCGGGCGTCTCGGTCTTCCGGATCCGCCGGTCTTGCCAGGTCATCCGCGATGGTTCAGTGCGCGCGTCAGGTCCCGGTGCGCTGCCAGCGCCGCATCGAGGTTCGCGGCCCGCGCCGCATCGCGTTCGGCTTGCCGTTACTCCAGAAGGCGAGCCAGTTCGGTGCTGCACTGTCCGTGGCGGGTGATCATGGTCTGCAGTACGGCGACACCGCCGGGCGGGCCGAGCCCGGCCTCGCGCCAGGCCCGGGCACCGGCTTCACTGCACCGTCCAGAACCGCTCCGCCGCGGCAATGGCCTGCTGCACCGGGAGTCCGCGGCGGGCCCGCGACTCACCCCCGCCTGCTTTGCGTTGCGCTCGATGACCCCGGCACCTGCGGCGCGCCCGCCGTAACCACGCGTTGCTGTGCCCAGGCTGTCCGGTATTTCACCATGGCGAGAACCATGGTCAGGGTGAGGAGGAGCGCACCGCCGTCCGTCACCGCGCTCGGGACGATGCCCCAGGTGCCGTACAGGTCCGTGGCGGCGTCCCACATCGAAGGCGGGATGACCCAGAACCCCAGCCCCTGCGTGCAGTTCACGGCGAACACCAGCCACCACACGGCACACGACCGGCTGCGCAGTGCCAGGACGCCTGCCGCGTTGCCGAGAATGAAAAGACACCCGACGATCCGCAGCCCCAGGGTAAAGCCCGGCGCGGAAGCCGTCGGATCGGCGCTTCCGCTGGCCCGCATCATCATCTCCACCAGCTCGTTGTTGATGATGACGAAGTTGTGCACAGCGGTGCCGATGGTGAACACCAACGAGCACATGCCCACAGCGATCTGCAGCTTCCTTGTGACGGGTGTGACAACCAGGTACGTTGCAGTGTTCATGGCGCCCTTTCGGTAGACCGGCTTCGTACCCATCACCCCCAAGGACGCACCCCGGCGCTGACTACCTGCCAACCAGTACCCCGCCTGGAAGCTGGTGCCCGCCGGGCCCTGCCACCCGATCGCACCGCGCGCCACTCTCGCCACATGATTCGCACGGGAGCACCCTTCCGGGACGTGACCGACAACTTCCCCGACGACCTGATCACCGCCCAGCGCGACCTCCAGCAAACCACCGCCCACCGCCGACCTCCACGCCCTCTACCGGCGCCTGCCCCACTCCCCCGAACCCACCGAAAGTTTCACGACGTCCGGGAGACCGGGTACTGGCGGGAACAGCAGCACACTGTCTCCCCTGGCTGGACGGACGAGGATAGAGCCGAGGAAGCCAAGCTCCGGGAACGCCGGCTCGAGATGGTCGCGACAGTCGCCACGTACGACTACTGGTCCACGCTCGCCGCAGCCGACCGGCCGGAAGCCCGTAGCGCCCTCAAGCACGTGGACGACCCGACGGACGATGCCTGACCCGCGTACATCGTCCCCGTGCCTGCTCGTCACCGCGGCCGTCGGCCGCCTCGATCGCGGTTCCCCGCCACAGGCCCAGCACATGAATCTCTCTTCAGGGCAAGCGACGCGACCGGGCGCGCCAGCGGCGGCACGGCGACAAGGTCAGGCGCCGGCACGCGGTGAATGAAGCCCCCCGCCTGAAGACCGACAACGCCCGCCTGCGCCGCGACAAGCGAGACCTCACCGGAGAGCTCGAACTCGCCATCGCCACCATCCAGCGCCTCAGCATGGACAACGACCGCCTGCGAACTGTGCCGCACGAGGCACGACCCGTCGCCCCGCTTCCGCGCCGACCATACTGAGCGGCGCCTTGACCAGCAGCAACGGAGTGATGTGCCACTACCGAAGATGCCGCGAAACCGGCGACTGGCACGCCGCTGGCCCCGCAACCGCTCCACCAAGCTGCTCGGCCAGCTTCGTCACTGCCTCACTATCCACGCCACTACAACGAAGATCTGCCTCGACTCAGACGGGCATGAGCCCGCCACCGGCACTGCGGTCCGCAGCCTGAACGGCACCTGTGCCGCTCATCTCTGCGGTCTCGTCAGTAGCGGGCCTAGCCACAGTCAACCAGCCTGCCGCTGCCGCTGGCATATGCACCCCTTTGGCACCAGAAGCTCGCGAATCTGCCCACGAGAGGTCTTCATGAACCACCGCCGGCGCATAGCCAGCACCATCATCGCCACCATCAGCGCGGCCACACTCACACTCGGGGCCGCCCCGCTGTCTTCGCCAAGGACAGCCCCTCCCCGGACGAGCGAACCGCAGCCGTGATCGAAAAGGCCACCGGCACCACCGACATCGCCCCGGCCCCGGGCACCACGATCCCCCAGCGTGCCAGCGGGGACGCCCAGGCCAACACCGCGACGGCTGACGCCGTATCCATCGTCCCTCCCTGCAGCAAAAACGTCACCGGCACCAAGGCCGGCAAGAACACCACCGTCTACCCCACCGCAGCCAAAGCCACCGACCTCGCCGTCCAGCCCACCACCGACGGCGCATCCGCGCCCTGACCGTCCTCAAGGACGCCACCGCCCCGCGCGAACAGCGCTACGGCATCGGCCTGCCCGACGGCGCCCACCTGGTCAAGCTCGACAACGACGCCGTCGCCGCCCTCGCCGATAGCGGCAGATTCCTCGGCGGCTTCGACGCCCTCTGGGCCGTGGACGCCAATGGCAACCCCGTACCGACCAGCTACCGCGTCGACGGCAACACCCTCATCCAATCGGTACAGATCGCGGACTCCACAGCTTTCCCCGTCGTCACCGACCCCAAGTGGCTGGACGATGCAGCCAAGGGAGTCACCACCGGTATGGACGCCGGATGTGTGGGTGGTGCCATCGCCGGGAGAGCCGGATGCCTTCCCGGAGCTGTCGTAACAGGCGTGGCCGGGGGCGTCGCCAGGGCGATCAGCGACCTTTGCAGCCGGCAGTCGACGCCATTCTTCCTTCCGTCCCAGATGACATGACCTATGAAACGACATGACCTATGAGGAGTACCGCAATGACAGACGACTGGGAAAGGCGTTCCTCCAGCATCGAACGGACCGTCTCGCTCGCGGTGCTGGGCGGACTGGGGGTGGTCCTTTCACACGCTGACACCATCGAGACCGGTCCACGCCTCACACCCGCCGAGGCCGATCAAGAGTGGACCGGTTCCGATGGACGCCTCGACATGATCCTCCGCCCATCCCGTGAAGCACCGACCAGCCGCCTTCATAGCGCCGAACGGTCAACTGGTCAGTGACAAAACCTGGCAACAACACCCCTTCGACACCACCGAGCCCGCCCACCCGGCTCAGCACCTCCTCGATGACAGTCGTGTCCGGCACCGGGCGGATCTGCGGCGGGCCGCCCTCCAGCAATTCGAGCAAGGTGGCGCGGCGCTCCTCGTACCGGCGTGGGCGGCAGTCCGTACGCTCACCGATGGCCAGGACGTCGAACGCGGAACCACGTGGGTTCCCATATTCCCGACCCGCGGATTGACAGAATCTGCCGCTTCGCCGTGACCGTTCTGGCGGAGCGCACGGGTTCTCGGGTCGGGGCCCAGTACCTTCCAGGATCCGGACGCCGCCGAAGACAGGACGGCGAGGACGGGGATGGCTGAGGGCCCAGGTTCCGGCCGACGTCGCGGCCGGACCCTGGGAGCGGCTCAGTCGGCCTGGTCGTTGGCCTGCTTGGGCAGGCAGAACATCAGGGCCCACATCAGGGCGAGGAGGCTGCCGACCCACCACAGCACGGTGATGAACGCGTCGCGGTTGAGTGCGGCGTCAGGTGAGCCGCCGGTGGTGGCGAAGAACACCAGGGCGGTCAGCGCGGTACCGAGGGCGATGCCCAGGTGGATGGCGGTATTGAACAGGCCCGAGGCGGACCCGGCGTCCTTGTGCGGGACCTTGGCCAGCGACAGGTCGGCGAGCGGGCCGCCGACCATGCCGAGGCCGAAGCCGATCAGTACCACTGGAGCGGTCATCGCCACGAGGGTCACATCCGCCTGGCCTGTGTCGCCCTGGAGCCCGTAGGCGGCCGTCGAGGCGAGCGTGATGAGGGCTCCGGTCTGCGGCAACCTGCGGGCGAAGCGCCCGCCGCTCTTCGCCGCGAGCGTCGCGCCGGCCAGCTCTCCGAGGGACAGCAGCACGAAGGCCAGGGCCGCGTGGAAGGGGCTCATGCCCAGTCCGTGCTGGAGGTAGAGGGTCCAGGTCATGAAGAACAGCCCGCACAGCAGGCCGTGCATCAGCTGCGCGGCCATGCCGCCGGAGAACTGCCGGCTCCGGAAGAGGGACAGGGGCACGAGCGGGGCGTTGCCCTGCTTGCGCTGCTGGTGGCGCAGGAAGACGCCGAGGACGAGCAGGCCCGCGGCGAGCAGGGCGAAGCACCACAGCGGCCAGTGATGGAGGTGCCCCTCGGTGAGCGGGAAGATGATCAGGACGATGGCCGGCGCGGACAGCAGCATCCCGGTCAGGTCGAGCCGGTCGGCCTTCTTCACGGTCGACTCGGGGATGAATTTGCGTCCCAGGAGGATCACGGCGAGGCCGACGGGCACGTTGACCAGGAAGATCGGCCGCCAGGACAGCCCGAACAGGTCCGCCTCGGTCAGCAGGCCGCCCAGCACCGGGCCCAGGACATTGGCGAGCGACATGACGGCCCCGTACAGACCGAACACTTTGCTGCGGTTCTGTCCCGCGAAAGTGACATGGAGGGTGGCCAGGATCTGCGGGATCATCAGGGCCACTCCCAGGCCCTGGAGCCCGCGGGCGCCGATCAGCATGCCCGGCCCGGCAGCGACGCCGCACAGCAGCGAGGCCGTGGTGAACACGACGGTGCCGACAAGGAGGATCCTGCGCCGGCCGTAGAGGTCGCCGAGGCGTCCGCCGGTGATCAGTCCTACGGCGATGGGCAGTGAGTAGCCGGTGGTGAGCCACTGCACCGTATCCGGTCCGGCGCCAGTGGACTCCTGGATCGCGGGCAGGGCGGTCAGGACGACCGACTGGTCGATCATGTCCATCAGCTCGGCGCCCAGCAGCACCAAGAGGGCGATCCAGGCAGCCAAGCCCATCGTCGACAGCCCGGGGGCTGGGTGGGTTGGGGGCTGGGTGGTCTGGTGTGGCTCGCTGTCGAGCGCGGAGGAAGACACGACGGGAACTCCTGATCCAAAGGAATCGGGGAGCCCTGCCGACAGCCGCACCGGGGCGAGAGAACACGAAACCCGGGGCAGACGGCAGAGCTGCACCCGGGAAAGAAAACTGCGGGGAAGGGTGACGCAACTCAGGCCAGCGCGACGTCCGCCCCCGGACACGTGCGACAAAACAGCACGTGGGGAACGCGGACGGCTACATGGCCTGGTTAATAGGTCGCCACCTCAAGATCGATACAGAAGAAACAGGGAATTCAGTCGCTGCCGCCGAAAACTCGGCACAGGAACCGGTCCACGGTACACCGTCCCCGGACCCTGCCGCACACCAGATAGTGGTCCCGCCCCTGTCGGCCCGACCGGTGGCCGCCTCACCCCCACGGCCTGGTCCCGCTGCCGCTCGCCGTGGATGAGATCGACCACGGCGGGCGGGACAGCCCCGCCACAGGCCAGAACGAGCTTGTCGGGCAGCGTGGCCGGCACCGCGCGGAGCGGGTCTTTCGCGCTCGCCGCGGTCTGGCACCTCGCACTGGTCTCGGGTCCGGGAACGGGGGAAGTAGGTGCGAGTCCACTTGCGGGGGCGGTCCTTTCGCTTTGGTGGTCCTTTCGCTTTTCGGGCTCGACATGTGTGACGCCGGAGGCGTGGTCGGGGCGCGGCGGCAGCGGCCCGGAACGGGTGCGGCAGCGGTTTGGGTACGTGCAGCAGCACTCACACTCACTAATCGCCGCACCAGGCGGGTCATGGGGGGGGACAGCGATCTGACGTGCCGGGTCCGTAGGCCCGAGCTCGGCGAGGCACGGCTTCTGCCAAGGTTCACGCACAAAGAGTGTCGATTCGGATACTGTCTGTGCATGTCGTCGAACGGGTGGGACTGCCGCCGTGAACCGGTTATCGCCCGTGGAAAGGAGTTGCCGTGGCGGATGGCAAGCGCATTCTCATCACCGGCGCGGGTTCCGGCTTCGGCCGTGACGCCGCCCTGCGTCTCGCCGGGCGCGGCCACCACGTCATCGCGGCGGCCGAGAACCGTCCGCAGATGACCGCGCTGATCGAGGAAGCGGACCGGCGCGGTATCGGGCTCCGGGTGGAGAACCTGGACGTCACCGACGCGCTGCACCGCCGCCAGGCACACACCTGGGACGTGGACGTGCTGTTCAACAACGCGGCCGTCGGAGAAATGGGCCCGCTGACCGAGATTCCCCTGGAATTGGTCCGGCGGGTCTTCGAAGTGAACGTGTTCGGCCATCTCGCCCTGGCCCAGGGATTTGCCCGGCAGATGGCAGAACGTGGCAACGGCCGCATCGTCTGGCTGTCGTCCATTGCGGGTCTGACGACCAATCCGTATCTGGGCCCGTACTGCGCGTCCAAGTACGCCATCGAGTCGATCGCCCAGGCGATGCACGACGAACTGAAACCGCTGGGCGTCCAGGTGTGCACCATCAATCCGGGCCCGTACCAGACCGGTTTCAACGACCGGATGGGGGACGCGCTACGCGTCTGGTTCGACCGGGAGAAGTCCATCAGCGCCGAGCACTTCACCACCGATCTCGGCGTCGAGGTCCGGCTCACCGACGACTACGGCGAGATGACCGGGGAGAGCCAGAAGGATCCCGAGGAGATCGTGGAGCTCTTCGTGAAAGTCGCGGAGGGAAAGTCCGACCTCTTTCGCAATTTCCTTCCGGCAGACCGCATCGAAGAGGTGAAGCGGCAACAGGCCGCGATCTGGGACCTTCGGCAATGAAGCCGGAAGATGCCGGACACCGAGTCGGCCGTCCGCGCGGGTAGCGGCCGGGGCCAGGGCCAGGCCTGCCGTCGGGCCGGGGCGTGCGGTCATCCCGCTCCCGTACGGGCCCGGCGCGGCATGTCCTGCAGCACGACTGCCCGGCGGCGGCTGCGCACCGCAAGAGCCGCGGTCGGCATGGTCAGGAGCCTGATTGGATGACGCCGCTCAGCTCGGTCGTCACGCGATGCCCGCCCAAGCCGTGACGCCATCGGGGGCGCGGCCGGCGAGCTCGGGCAGCCGGCCGTGATGAGGGCCGTCGACGCGGCTCTGGAGCGCACGGTCGAGTAGCTGCTCGCAGTGCGGCTGAAGCAGCTGCGCGAAGCGAACCGCGACGGCGTCCGCGCCGTCCTGGTTGTGCCTGTATCGGCGGCGCCTCTGCTCCGTCTGGTATGCCCGCCGCGCCTCGGCTTCCCGGTGCGGCCCAGCCATGCGAGGGCGCTGCTGCGGTACTCCGGCAGTGCCTGCTCCGCGGTCTGGAGCGCGGAGCAGGTGAGCACGCACGCCGCCGGGTCGCTCAGGTCGGCGGACCAGGTGGCCGCGACCAGCCCGGCCTCCGCAACCAGCCCAGCCTCCACGACCAGCCCGGCCTCCGCGATCGCCGTCTCGGTCCGGCGCCGGTAGCCGTACGCCTCGCACCGCCCGGCCACCCGCTTCCGCCCGCAGCCCTCGTACGCCGGCGCCTGCCGGACCGCATCGGCGCCAGCCGCGGCCTGACGCCCACGCTCGCTGCGCCGCCTGGTCACGGGCTGCGGCCACACCCCCGTCGAATACCAGCGCGTACAGGGACGATCGCCCCAGCCTGCGATTGCTGGCCGGGGGCAGCGGCCCTTCGCGCGCCCGGCGCGAAGGGCCGCTGTCGGTACCGGGTCAGCCGACGAGCTCGGTCAGGAACTTCTCCGGGATCAGAACGGCTCCCTGCCTGCGGGTGTCGACCTCGGTGACGCAGTCGCCGAGTCGTGTCTCAAGTTCCTCGGCGCGGGTGTCGGGCCCTCTCAGGCTGCTCTCGTCGTCCTGTTCGCACAGGAAGGCTCCCGCGTCGTAATGCCGGAAGCAGTACACGGCCTCACCGAGGTCACCGCGGACCAGGCCTTCCAGGAAGAGGCAGTAGGCCGCCTGGGTATTCTCCGCTCCGGCCGCGTAGCGCCACCAGAAGCGTGCGGTGTCGGCGTGCCCTCCGAGGTAGAGCAGGCAGCCGAAGACCAGCGCTCCCCGGTAGTCGGTACTGCGGACATCGCCCACGACGAAGTTCGTCAGGCGGTCGGTGGCGCCGGGGGCCCGGAGGGCCAGGTTGCACAAGGCGGTCAGGTCGTCGCGGGCGCGGGACCGGACCGCTTCGCCGGCCGGGGCGTCCCCCTGGATGATCAGCCCGGCCAGTTCCGGCGAGTCCGGGCCGAGCCAGGTGGACGCGCCCATCAGCACGGCAAGTTCCTTGCGCCGCACGACGGCGTTGATGCGCTCGCGCAGCAGGCGGTCGTCTTCAGCCTGCTGGGCCGGGGTGTAGGCGGGGGTGCGGATCTGCGCACCGCGCAGGATGTCCTCAATCATCAATGATCACCTTTCTCATGGTCGGGCACGGTGCCCTCTTCCCCCATCGCCTTGGCCAGTGCGGTACGGGCCGAGGACAGGTGAGAGTGGACCGTTGACACCGCCAGGCCGGTGACGTGCGCGACCTCCGTCACCGGGCAGCCGAGCAGGTAGTGCAAGGTGACGCACTTCTGCTGCTGCTGGGACAGTTCGCTGATCGCCTTGTGCAGTTCCATACGCAGGGGCACCTGGTCGATCTCCCGGTCCGGAATTCCCGCGATGGGCCGTACGTGCGGCTCGAAGGCGAGTCCCCCGCCGCTGCACGGGTTGCGGTCGCGGGTGCGCAGGGCGTCCACGACTGTGTCGTGCAGGATTTTCCAGGCGTAGGCATCCGTGCTGGCGCTGGCCAACGCGTCGTTCCAGCGGCGGTACAGCCGCAGGAACGCCTCGTTGACCGCGTCGCGGCTGTCCTCGAGGGAACCGAGTCGGGTGTAGGCCCACCTGACGTAGGCGGTCCGGTTCTTGGCGACGAACGAGTCGAAGACCATGGGCGGCTGTCCGTTGGCTGCCGTGTGTGTCACGGCCCGGCTCGCCGTCACCACGTGTCCACGGGGCGAAGCTTCGACGGAGTCGGGTTCGCCCGCCGCGTGGCGGCGCCCCCCGAAGGACAGGATGGCGTTGGAACGCCGGTCATGTGTGGACCTACTTTCCTCGAAAAGGCTGGCTCCCCCACGGCTGAGACCGCCTGAGCACTCTCATCCCTTATGCCGTCGCAGACCGTGCAGGTGTCCAGCCACTCACCCGAGAAAATGCACTGCGAGTCATTCCATGATCACCTAAAGTTACCGACCGTTAACCTTGATGCCGGTACTGCCCTCGGCCCGACCGGCCGGCACCCGCCGCCTCGCCGCGCAGGCTCGGCACCGATCACGTGGATCCCTACCAGGCCCACCGCTTCGACTCACGTGGATCCCTACCAGGACCAGGCTCGCCGCCTCGACGCGCGGACACCGCTGGAGGAGACCAGGGGGCGTTCGCCGATGCGATGTATGGCGGCAAGACGCTCGGGGTATCACCCAGTCCTCCAGGGCCCGCAGCGGGCGGATGAAACCATTCCCCCCCCTTGAGCCGGATCAGGCAGTGATCGAGTGCCGGCACCCAGCCGTGTTCACCGATTGGCGGCCAGCACTGCCGCGAGACCCTCTTGCAGGTCTTTGACGAAGTACTCGGGAACCTCCAGCGACGGGAAATGCCCCCCGCTTTCGGGCGACCTCCATCGGACGATGTGCCGGTACCGCTCCTGCGCCCAGGTGTGCGGACATTTCTCGATGTCCCGGGGGTACATACTGATGGCTGACGGGACGTCGACCCGAAGCTCGGGGTCGAGCGAATTGTGGCTCTCGTAGTAGATGCGGGCCGCCGATGCGCCGGTCCGCGTCAGCCAATACAGGGTGACGTCGTCGAGAATTCTGTCCATGGAAATCGTCTCGAACGGACTGTCCTCGGTGTCCGACCACTCGGCGAACTTGTCAAGGATCCAGGCAAGAAGCCCAACCGGTGAGTCGACGAGCGAGTAGCCGATGGTCTGCGGCCGGGTCGCCTGCTGCTTCGCGTACGCCGCGCGGTGGCGCCAGAAATTGCGGGTTTCCTCGGTCCACTTGCGCTCGACCGCCGTCAGCCCGTCCGTGGTCAACCCGGGCGGCGCCTCCGCGAACGTCGTGTGGATGCCGAGCACGTGCGCCGGGAACCTGCCGCCGAGAACCGTGGTGATATTACCTCCCCAGTCGCCGCCGTGGGCGGCGAACTTGCTGTAGCCGAGCCTTCCCATCAGTTCCACCCAGGCGGCCGCGATCTTTTCGGTCCCCCACCCGGTGGCGGCCGGCTTGTCGCTGTAACCAAAGCCCGGCAGCGACGGGACGACGACATGGAACGCCGGCGTGTCTGCGTCATTCGGGTCTGCCAGCTCATCCACTACATCGATGAACTCGGCAATGCTGCCTGGCCAGCCGTGCGTCAAGATCAGCGGAGTGGCATCTGCGCGCCCGGATCGGCGGTGCAGGAAGTGGATTCCCAGTTCATCAATGGTCGTACGGAACTGGCCGATCCGGTTGAGACGCCCTTCGAACGTCCGCCAGTCGTACCCGGTGCGCCAGTAGTTCACGACACCGACGAGGTCGGCGAGAGGAACACCCTGTTCCCATCGGCGAGGGCCGGGCGCGGCACGGTCAACCGTCTCGGCCTCCGGCAGCCGCGCCGCGGCCAGTCGCGCACGCAGATCGTCGAGGTCGGCGTCCGTCGCGTGGGCTTCAAATGTTTGAACGTCGCTGGTTGGGCGGGGCATGAGACCTCCTGACCATCGCGGAGCCGGCCGCGATCCACCGCGAACCGGCTATGGCGGTTCTAGCAGTTCTCCGGACCACACGGCAACCAGCTAAGGTGGTTCCATGCGTGCTGGGTTCCCCGACTTCCGTCTTGGCAAGGTGCTGGCGACCAGCTTCACGGCGACTCTGTCGGAGCGTCATGGTGAAGCCGTGGAGCGCATTCCCGTGCCGCACCGACTCGTCGACTGGCTGGCAGTGAACGGCCTCGCCGTTGACTCCTGCACCGTCGCCCAGCTCGACCTCGCTCGGGAACTGAGGGAGTCGATTCATGCCGCCGCGACAGCAGCCGCCATCCAGGACTCTCTCCCCGCCCCTGCTGTCCAGGTCATCAATGACTGCAGCGCTCAGGGGCGGGCCGCGGCCATCCTGACGCCCGAGGGTGAGCGGCGATGGCAGCTCAGCCCGGCCTCCTGCGTGGAAGATGCCCTCAGCGTGATCGCCGCCGATGCGATCAGTATCATCGCAGGCGAGCGAGACGGAAAACTGGCTTTGTGCGCGTCACCCACCTGCCAAGCCGCCTTCTTCGACACCAGCCAAAGCCGCACCCGCAAATGGTGCGACATGAACACGTGCGGGAATCGTCAGAAGAAAGCGCGTTTCAAAGCCAACCAGCGCAACAATTCTTGATCAGCGGAGTGATCGTTGCTCCGGTACACCTAAGCGGGGCCCCACGCCTGCGACTCATCTGTGGCGTTGGGTGTACCCAACGGCGTCACTGACATCCATCCGTCGCCTTCGAACAGCGTCCGCCGTCAGGACGTCTATGTTTACTGATCGGCGACATTCAGCCGAACGTGCGGCACTTCAAGACGGTCAGCTCGGTGCAGTGCAGGGGTCTCGGACAGGTGCGGGCCTTCTGCGTTACGCCGTAGCCTGACCGCTGGAGTGCTGAAGTGCTGAAGTGCTAGGCACCGCCCAGTGCGGATACCAGGCTTGCGACCGTGACGGTGTTGAAGACGAAGGCGATGACGGTGTTCGCCGCCACCGTTCGCCGCATGTCCCGAGACGTCACGTTGACGTCGGTGGTGCCGAACGTCGTCATTGCCGCCAAAGCGAAATAGACGTAGTCGGCCCAGGCCGGAGACTCTTCTCCGGGGAATTCGAGTGCCCGCTCGTCCTCCACGAGATTGTCGGCCTGGAAGGTGACCGCGAAAGCCACGACCACGCAGATCCATGCGACGACGACCAGAGCAAGAGCCACCAGCGTGCGCGGAAGGGCGGAGAAAGCGGTGCTGAGATGGCCGGGAAGCCACACCACCGCCACCACCAGCGCGGCAGCCGCGATGAACAGCGACGCTCCCGGTCCGGGTGCGGTCCCGAGGACGTAACGCTGCATGAACGTGCCGCGAGCTTCGCGCTGCGCCCAGGCGCGGACCTGCTCCGGAACAACGCTCAAGAAGGCCGTCAAGGTGAGCGCGAGGTAGGGAAGCAAGTAGGAGAAAAGTACGAACACGCCGACATCTATTGCCGAAATGCGTACGACGCCGTCGTTGGGCAGAATCACTGCCGCGCACACCGCGACGGCCAGGCTCACCGCCGATCGACGCCCCTCGGACAGCCAGCGATGCACGGACGGGCCTTTCTGGACGTTCATCGTGTATGACGGGACGGCGCTGAAGGGGACAGACTTTGCTGATGTTAAGGGCTTCGGCTTCCCGGAGGCGGCTTTGAGGGCGTGTGCAGCGCGTTCGCTTTCGGGAGCGCTTGGAAGCTGATCCACGCGCCTGCCGAGAACTCGCCGGTCCAGGGCAGGTACGCGGTGGCCTGGTGCCGGGCGGGATACGGGACGCGTGATGGCCCAAACGAGCGGCGATTATCCGTCCGCCACCGACGTCAAGGTCCGGCCCGGCCCCGCACCCCCGTGTCGGGGCTGGGCCGGACCCTTCCGTCACACCCCCGGGACGGCCGGGATGCCGAACACGGCCTCCAGAGCCCGGAAGAGGATCTGCCAGGTCTTGAGCTCGGTGTTGGTGTGGACGACGATCGTCTGCTCACCGTCAGGGGTGCCCACGGCGAAGAGGTGGGAGCCCTGCATGCTGCCGCCCATGCCGCGCAGGTGCAGGCCGCCGGTCACCGCACGGTCCAGTTCGAACACGCCGAGGCCGTACGTGGAGTGGGGCATCCAGTTGGCGCCCTCGGTGGACAGCATGGTCCACATTTCACGGTGCTGGGCCGGCGGCAGCAGGCTGCCGGACGCGAAGGCATTGAACACCTGGATCATCTCACCGGTCGTGGAGACGACGTTCCCGGCCGACCAGGCCCACGAGCTGTTGTACTCGGTGACGTCCAGGGGCGGGAGGCCGGGCCCCTCGAACATCGTCTGCCAGTTGTCCGCGGTGATGTCCGCGGGGTCGACGCCGTCCTTCATGAACAGTCCCGAGTACGCCCTCGGGTGCGGCTCCCGGTAGCCGGTCTCGTCGGCGGGACGTACGTAGGTGCGGCTCAGGCCGAGGGGCTCGGTGATGGTGCGCGCGACCTCTTCGGCGTAGGTGTTGCCGCTGACCTTCTCGATGATCATGCCGGCGAGGTAGAAGCCGCCGTTGGAGTAGGCGAAGGCCGTGCCCGGCTCGTGGATCGGGGGCTGGGAGACCGTGAGTTCGAGCAGCTGGTCCGTGGTCCAGGCGTCGAAGCGGTGCTCGGCGAACGCGGAACGGGTGGCGTAGCGGCGCGAGATCTCCGGCGCCAGGCCGGTGATGAACAGGCCGCCGGTGTTGCTGAGCAGGTGCCTGATGGTGATTTCGCTGCCGTCGTAACCGTTGACGTCCAGGGCGCCGGGCAGCCACTTCTCGACCGTGTCCTCGATGCTCAGCCGGCCCTCGGCCTCCAGCGCCAGCACGGCGGCGGCCGTGAACGCCTTGCCGGCGCTGCCGACGTGCACGTGCTCGCCCTCCTGGCGCGGTCGGCCCGTCTCGATGTCGGCGACTCCCGCCGTCGCGAACCAGCTCCCGCCGGTATCGCGGACCTCGGCGACGATGCCGGGCACGTCCACCTCAGCCACCGCCCAGTCGAGCATCTGCTGGACCTTCTCGCGTCCGGTGTGCCCAGAGACAGGGTGCGTCATGTCGTTTCCTCTCCTGCGGGCGCCACGGTCCCTGGTCGGGATCCGGTTGTCCGCCCGTTTTTTGGTACGAGGACGACAGTGCCGATCGGTGATGACACAGCTCTGATCATGTACTGACAGTGCGGGCCGGCCGCTGTCAGCGGCTGTCGCGGCCGAACCGCCGGTCGCCACCGGTCGCCACCGGTGACCGAACCACCGGTGGCCGAACCACCGGTGAATGAACCGCCGGTGTTCGAACCGCCAGTGGCCGTCAGCCGCTGTCAGCCGCCGAACACAGGTGATCGAGTGCCGCCTGCCGCGGCATGGCGGCGCCCCGGCCGTACGCCGCGTCGTACTCCGCGCGGCCGAGCCGCCGCACGAGTTCGGCGGCGAGTTCGCGCAGTTCGGGGTCGCCCTCGTCGAAGGCACCGCGGATGGCCCGGCTCATGCCGAGCGCGGTGGCCGCGCCCGCCGGGTCGTTCTCCGCCAGCAGCAGCCCGGCCAGGTGCTGGGCGGCCGGAGCGATGTCCCGGTGGGCGAAGGCCGCTCGTACGGCCCGGGGCAGCAGCTCACGTGCCCGTACGGTGTCGCCGGCCGCCAGGTGGGCCGCCATCCGCGCCGGTACGGTCCAGTCCGCCACCGCCTCATCGGGCAGCGACGTCTCCCTGCCGATCGCCTCCATGCGACTGAGCCGGCGACAGGCCTGTTCCAGTCTTCCGGCACGTCGGTGCAGGTCGGCCCAGCAGGCCAGGGTCCCGAGCCGGAGGAGGTCGTCACCGCGCTCCCGGGCCGCCTGCTCGGCCCGGTCGATGTCGTGCCCCGCGCCCGTCAGGTCGCCGCCGCGCATCCGTTCGGCGGCGAGCCCGAGCCGGTGCTGGGTCTCATCCTGGGGTACGAGGGCGAGCCCGCGCTGATAGCAGGCGACCGCCTCATCGTGCTCACCCCGCACGGAATGCACCTGCGCCATGCCTGCCAGCGCCATCGCCGTACACAAGTGGTCGCCTGCCGCCTCGAACTCCCGGAGAGCCCCGGCCGTCGCGCTCGCGCGGCCCTCCCAGTCGCCGCGATCGTGGCAGGTGAAGGCTTCCACGAGGTACGTACAGGCGGTGGCCCACCGGTCCGGGCGCCCGCGCACCTCGCCCACCAGGCGTGCGACCAGATCGTCCAGGCCGAGCAGACCGCCCGCCGGAAGCGTCACCAGCAGCAGCATCGGATAGCGCTCCAGCGCCCCGGTGCGCGCGCAGTCCTCGATCACGGCACGCGCCCGCTCGGCGTCGGGGGCCGGACCACCGTTTCCGGTCAGCAGGTGGATCGCGGTGAAAGCGGCGCGGGCGTCTTCGGGCAGCGCGTCGCCCAGCTCGCACACTCCGGCCACCAGGGCGTCGGCCCGCGCGTCGTGGCGCAGCACGCTCCAGTACCAGTACAGCGGACCGAGGAGCCGGGCCGCGGCGCCCGCGTCCCGACCGTCGACAGCGGTCCGCAGCGCGAACACCAGGTTGTCGTACTCGGCCGCGAAGAGCGCGAACGCGTCCTGCTGCCGGGCGGAGCGCAGCAGCGGCTCGTGCTGCTCGGCCGCATCGGTGAAGTGGCGGACGAGACGGTCCCGTACCGTTTCCCGTTCACCCGCCTCGAAGAGCCGCTCCCCCGCGTACGCCCGTACGGTCTCCAGCATCCGGTAGGCGTCCCCGGTCCGCTCCACGAGGGACTTGTCGACCAGCGAGCCGAGTGCATACGGAATGTCGCCGGCCGGCAGGGCCCCGTCCGAGCAGACCGCCTCGATGGCCTCGGCCCCGGTCGGCGCCGGGAAGAGTGCCATACGCCGTGCCAGCGCCTTCTCCTGACCGGTCAGCAGCTCCCAACTCCACTCGATCACCGCGTGCAGGGTGCGCTGGCGCGGCTGCGCCGCCCTGTTGCCCGTGGACAGCAGGCGGAACCTGTCGTCCAGCCGCCGCGCGATCTGCTCGGCGCTCATCGACCGCAGCCGCGCCGCGGCCAGTTCGAGGGCGAGCGGCAGACCGTCCAGCCTGCGCACCACCTCGTCCACCGCCCTCATCGTGGATGCGTCGGGCGTAAAGCCGGGCCGTACGGCCGCTGCCCGGTCGACGAAGAGCCGTACGGCGGCCGACGTGGCGGCCTCGACCGGATCCGCACCGCGGGGCGGGAGGGGCAGCGGGCCGAGGCGGCAGAGCGACTCGCCCATGACCTCCAGCGGTTCCCTGCTGGTGGCCAGGACGGTGAGCCGCGGGCGCCGTTCCAGGAGCTGCTCCGCGAACACCGCCACCGCGTCGACGGCCTGCTCGCAGTTGTCCAGGACGAGCACGGCCTCTCCCCCGCCGAGCAGGTCCGCCACCCGGTCCACCGGATCCGTACGGCTGTCGCCGGGCGACCGTGGCACGTTCGGGGCACTGAGCACACCCAGGACGGCGTCGATCACCCCTTCGGCACCACGCGTTCCGGCCAACGGGACGAGCCACAGCCGGCCCTGCCGGTGGGCCCGGTGCCTGGAAGCCGCCTCCACGGCGAGCCGTGTCTTGCCCACACCGCCGGTGCCGACGACCGTGACCAGCCGGGAGGACTCCATCAGCCCGTCGAGCAGCGCCAGCTCACGCTCCCGGCCGACGAACGAGGTCAGCCGCGCGGGCAGGCGGCCGGGTGCCGACGCGGGCCGTACGGCGGGCGGCTCCGCGTCGCCGCGCAGCACGGCAAGGTGGGCTTCGCGGAGCCCGGACGGGGGGTCGACCCCCAGCTCGTCGGCGAGTCTGCCGCGTACGGTCTCGAACACCGCCAGCGCATCGGACTGCCGGCCCGCCATGTGCAGGGCGCGCATGCGCAGCGCGGCCAGTCGTTCCCGCAGCGGGTGGTCTGCCGACGCCGCCTCCAGATCGGCCAGGACCTCGGTATGGCGGCCGAGCCGCAGCTCCGCCTCACAGCGGTTCTCGAACGCCGCCAGGCGCAGTTCCTCCAGCCGGGCCGCGGCCGGACCGGCGAACGGGGCCTGCCGTATATCGGCCAGTGCCGGGCCCTGCCACAGCGCCAGTGCCTCCCCCAGCAGGGAAGCCGCCTCTTCGTGGGCCTCCGCGGCGAGCTCCCGACTGCCCCGCGCCGCCAGCTCTTCGAAACGGGCTGCGTCCAGATGCGCTTTCGGCACCGCGAGCCGGTAGCCCGCTCCCGACGACTCCAGCAGCTCGCTGTCGGGCAGGGACTTGCGCAGCCGGTACACCAGCGCGTGCAGCGAATTGAGCGCGCCTGCGGGAGGTTTCGTTCCCCACAGGCCGTCGATGAGCGCGTCGGACGACACGGTTTCGCCTCCTGCCAGCGCCAGCCGGCTCAGCAGCATCCGCGGTCGCGCGCCCCCGATGTCGACCAGCACCCCGTCCCCGTCGACAACCCGCACCGGCCCGAGCACCGCTATCCGCATTCCCACCTGCTCAGTATCGCGGACCGGGGGGTTGGCGGTGGGTGGGAGGGAGG
>NZ_JOCQ01000037.1 GCF_000720725.1 Streptomyces rimosus subsp. rimosus | reverse complement strand
GGCCGGCGGCTGTGCCGTCGCCGCGGCGGCGGGCCTGTGGCCGGGGCCCGGCTGGGCGCTGGGTCCGCTGACGGCGCTGGCCGCCGCCGGGCTGAGCACGCTCGCCCTGGCCCGCCGCCCCGGCCGCACCGGGGACGGACACCTGGACGGCGGCGGCCAGTCGGGCGCCCTGGCGCAGTTGTGCGCCGGGCTGGTCGGCGCCGCCGTCGGCATCACCCTCGGCCAGGCCCTCGCGGTGCCCGCCTGGCTCGGGCTGAGCGCGCTGCTGGTGGCGCTGATCGTGGTGCCGCTGCTGGCCGTACGCCGGTGGACCGAGGCCCTGGACTCCTGGTGGGCGGCGGGCGGCGGCCCCGAGGGGCGGGACGTACTGCACGCCCTCGACGGGCTGCTGGCGGACGCCGTCGTACACGACTGGCTGCTGGCGGACGCCCGGCTGTACTGCGCCGACGGGGCGCGGGCGGTGGCCGGGATGATCCGCCGCGCGGCGGCTGCCGCCGAGGGCCGCGAACCCGCGCCCGCGGCGGGCCGCGACGGCGGTGCGCGGACGGATGGGCGGGCACCGGCAGCCGGCCTCCTGGACGACGACTGGTTCGGCCCGTCGTACGACCAGCGCACCGCGCCCCAGCCGTCGTACGCCTCCTTCGAGACCGCCGACCCCCGGTACGACGACACCGCGCAGGGCTGGGACGACTGGGACGACTGGGACCGCGAACCGGAGCCCGGCGGACGGGACGGAGCCGGGGAGCCGGACACCGCGCACGGCACCCCCTGGCAGGACCCGCTCGCCGACACCGACCCGCCGCCCCGGAAGGCCGCCGACGGCTCGGCACCCGCACCGGCCGCCACCTCGCCCGACACTCCGCCGGACACCCCGTCCGACGATGTGCCCGTCCCCTGGCTGGAGCGCGAAGCGGGCGACGGGGGACCGGAGTTGGTGGCCACCCTCGTCGGAGACCTCGCCGACGGTATCGCCGGGCTCCTCGACCCGTACTGGGGCACCATCGAGCGCGACCCCGGCGCAGCCACCTCGCTCCCCGTCGACCGGGAGGTACGGGCCCTGATCGACGACGAGAGCGCCCGGCTGGCCAGGGACGGCGTCGCCGCGGCCCCCGCCTTCGCCCGGGACCCCGCGTCCCGGCCGGACCCGGCCGTCCTGCTCGGCCTCGCCCCCGACCGGGTCACCCGCGTCCTCCAGGCGCACGGCGACGGCACCGGCACCGTCCCGCTCTGCGCCGCCGAACACCGCCGGCTGCTCTCCCGGGACCGGCACGCCGCCCGCGGGGTGCGCTTCGCCCCGGACGTGACCCGGCACGGCGACGGCCCGCCGCCCGCCGACGGGCACGGGACCGGTCCCGCGTCCGGCGCCGACGACATGGTGTGGACCCCGGCCGGCCGGTACGCGGGCGTCTTCCGGCTGCTGCCACTGCGTACGGGATCGGTGCGCACGGTCCGGCTGCGCGGCGACGGCGACGCCACCTGGCCGGAGCCGGAGCCGGGGCCGGGAACCGGGCCGGAACTGCCCGCCAACGCGAACGAATGAGGGGACGGCATGAACGAGTGGGCGGACCGGCAGGAGTCGGTACGGACATCCGGCCGCGCGCCCGAGGACGGCGCCGTGCCCGGGGACGGCGCCGCGCGCAACGGCGGCCGCCCGGCGCGTGACCGCACGGAGCTGGTCTTCTTCACGGACGAGGGCACGTCCGCGCGGCTGCCGGCGGTCTGCTGGGACGAGCTGCCCGCCGGGCAGCAGCGGCACCCGCTGCGCGCCCGGCCCATGACGCTGGGCGAGGACTGGCGGGTGATGCAGTACCGCCTCGCGCACACCGCGTGCGGCGACCACCGGGCCCGCGACCGGCTGGAGGCGGAGGTGGGTGTCGGCCTCGCCGTGCGCCGGGCGTTCGGCGACGCCCCGTACCACCAGCTGTTCGCCCGGTTCGGCGGCTACCACCTGGACGTACGGGAGCCGTTCGTCTTCTACGAGCCCGCCCGCGGACGCCCGCTGGCGGCGCTCGCGGGCCGGGCCACGGTCAAGGAGCAGGAGCGCATCCGCAGCGAACTGGTGCTGGCGGTACGGCTGTTGGAGGCCATCGAGGTCGTGCACCGCGGCCTGACGCCGCACACCGTACGGTGGGACGGCCGCCACGTCCGGCTGCCCGAACCCTGCCTCGCCACCCGCGCCGGTCACCCCCGCGAGGCGTTCGGCGAGGCGCCCTGGGCCGCGCCGGAACAGCGCGCCGGACACGGCACCGCCGACCCGCGCGACGACCTGTGGAGCGTGGCCCAGGTGATGTACCACCTGGTCACCGGCCGCGAAGGGGACCCGGACGGGCCGCCGCGCGACCTCGCGCGGCTGCCCGCGCTCGGCGTGCTGTCCACCGCGTTCGCATCCACGGCCCAGGAGCGCGGCCGTCCCGTCGAGGTGCTGCGCATGCTCAACCGGCAGGACCCGCTCCAGGGGCGCCCGCTCCCGGCCGACCCCCTGGAGCCGGGACGCCGCGCCTTCGACGGAGAACTGGCCCGCAAACGCATCGCTTTGGGACTGGACGACGACCCGGCGGCGGAACCCGGGCCCGGCCGGACACCGGGCCGCGGACTGCGCGCGCTCTTCGGCGCCGACCGTACGGGCATGGGAGGACGCCGGTGAGCATGTACCCGATGGGCCCCGGGCCCCGCCCGGTGGTGTGCCCGTACTGCCTCGACCCGATCGCCTTCCACGAGGACCGGCTGTACGTACGCGACGAGACCAGCACCTTCGTCCGCCTGGACCTGACGGGCGAGCACAATCCGCTGCGCCGTCAGGACGCGCTGCGCGAGGCGTTCCAGGTCTGCGGCAACACGGCCGGGATGCCCGAGCACTACCTGCCCGCGCCCTACCTCACCAACGGCGAACCGCTGACGGTGGCCCTGGTCGGCAGCTCCCGCGCGGGCAAGACCCACCTGCTCGCCTCGATGATCGGCGAGGTGGAGCGGGGCGCCCTGGACGCGCACGGGCTCAAGGCCGTACCGCTGCACACCGACTCGCACCGCGCCTACCTCAACGACCGGGTTCTCCGGCTGCGGGCGGGCGAGATGCTGGCGCACACCGAGCAGACCGACTTCGCCGAGTTCGCCGACGGGCTGCTGGTCAGCCGGGGCGGCACCACGCGGCCCGTGGTCTTCTTCGACCTGTCCGGCGAGGACCTGGAGCGCACCGGCCGGGTCACCCGCTTCCTGGCCGCCGTCAGCGCGTTCATCTTCGTCGTCGACCCGCTGCGCGCGCTGCCGCTGCCGTACCTGGACGCGGTGCGCGAACGCACCAAGCAGCGCGCCGACGACCTCGGCGACCGCTCGTTCGGCACCGTGCTGGACCGGGTGCGGCACGAGGGACCGTACGTGGACGCGGCGGCCGCGATCGTGGTGGGCAAGAGCGACCTGATCCGCTTCGAGCCGGCGGTGGCGCGCTGGCTGACCGCCCCCGAGAACGCCCGGCCGTCGGCGCGGGCACTGCGCGCGGAGAGCCGCGACGTCTACGCCTTCCTGCGGCACCACGGCGGGCCCGCCTGGCTCAAGCCGTTCGCCGACTGCGCGCGGTGCACCCTGCACTTCGCGTCCGCCACCGGCGGCCAGGAGGACGCGGGCGGCTTCCCGCAGGGCGTCCGGCCGCGGCGGGTGCTCACCCCGCTGCTGTCGGTCTTCGCGATGTGCGGGCTCCTGCCGGGAGCCGACCCTCAGGAGGTGGGGCTGTGAACGCGACCGAAACGGTGCACCAGATCGTCTTCCGCTGGGACGCGGACCACGCCGTCGGCGGCGCCGGGGTGGGGCCGGTCGCCTGGTCCGGCAACCGGGACGGGCTGGAGCCGATCTACCGCAGGATCGCCCCGCTGCTGCGCGTCCCCGACGAAACGGCGCGCGAGAGCCTGGCCCGGGTGGAACTGCCCGCCGAGGCGGGGCACGAGAAGTCGGTCCTGCTGATCCGCCGGATTCCCGACCGGGACCGCGGCGGCCGCCCCAGCACCTGTTCGCACGCGCTGCTGGGCAGCGCGTCGGTGCTCACGCCCGGCCGCTGCCTGGGCCTGCACGACTGGCGCTGGGAGGGCAGTGGCGTCAACCTGCGGGAGGTCGAGGGCCGGACCCTGGACTGCGTACCGGCCCGGACGCTGTGGACGGCGGCCGACCGCACGGCACCGGCGCTCACCGAGCGGACCGGGCGGTTCCCCGAGGAGCTGACGGCGGTGCTGGCCGAGCGCCTGCGCCGCCCGCGCCGTCGCCTGTCCGTCCTGGACCGCACGGGCGGCGAAGGGCCGGTCCCCGTCCTGTGGGGGCTGCGGCAACTGGTGGGGCCCGCGCTGCCCGACTCCTGGTCCTTCGCCACCCACGACACCCGGGACGGCGGGCCGTTCCGCTACGTCTTCGTGCCGCGCTGGCCCGTCTCGGCCACCCAGGATCAGCAGCTGACGCGCCTGGATCCGGCACGGGCGGGGCGCGCCACGTCCGGCGGCGACGGTCCGGACGACGGCCCGCCCGACCACGGCGGCCAGGCCAGGGACGCCGCGGAGCGGCTGGTCGATCACTACCTGGAGCACCGCTACGACCCGGAAGCCCTGCGCGAGACGCGCCGCGCGCTGGCCGAACGCCGCGTCTTCGAGCAGGAACGCCTCGACGAACGCGTCCGCCTGGTGCACGAGGCGCTGAAGTGGCTCAGCCACGCCGTGGACCACCGCCGCTCCCGTACGGACCGGGCGGACGGCCCGGCCCGCGAGGCGGCGTACGACGACCGGGTCTTCGACCACCTGCGGCAGGACCAGGAACAGCGGCCGTACCGGCGGGGGCACGGGGGCCAGGACCGGCCCGCGTACGACCCGCAGGCGTACGACCGGGCCCAGCCGTACGACCGGGCCCGCGAGGACCGGGCCCAGCCGTACGACCCGCCGGACACGCCGTACGAGGAGCGCGGCGGGCAGTCCCACGACCCGCGCCAGGCCGTCCGGGCCGGCACCGGCTTCCCCCGCGACGTGACCGCGGAGGTCCTGCGCAGAGCGCTCCACCAGAACGGCGACGACGCCGCGCGCTACCTGCACAACAGCACCGACGAGGTGCTCCTGGAAGTGCTCGAAGGCGCCCTCCCGGCGGCACAGGCCGACCGCGCGGCCCGCGTCCTCGCCGACCGCGCCCCGCACCGGACCGTCCACGACGCCCGCGCCGTCTGCGAACGCCTCCTGCTGGCCCACCTGTTCCTCGGCCCGGGCGGCGGCTACCGCGACGAGGACCCGGTCACCGGTCCGGACGGCCGGATGCGGGTCCGCACCGCCGTGCTCCTCTACGACGAGTTGGTGCGCCCGTACGCTGAACAGGGCAGCGCCCCCGGCCTGTTGCCCCGCGTCCTCGCGGAGCTGTGGCACGGACACGGCGGGCGGGGCCGCGCGGTACTGCGGCAGCTGCTCGACGACGGCCGGCCCACCGGCTTCGGCGACAAGGGCTGGAAGGCGCTGTTCGACACCGCCACCCGGACGACGGCGCCGCAGGAAACGGCACCGGCCCCCCGCCCGGCCGCCCGCGGCTTCCGGCTCCCCGGCCGCCGCTCCCGCGACACCCGCCCGCCGGACGACCCCTACGGCCGCGAGGACGACACGGCCGGCCGGCTCTGGGTCACGGCACTGCTCATGCTGATAGCCGTCGCCGTGATCCTGATCGCGGTCATCGCGCTGGCGGGGTCCTAGCCGTACCGGCCCCGCGCGGGGCCGTCACCACCGCATCGGCAGCTCGGTGAATCCTGCCGAAAGGCGTCCGCCCATCACCTGGAGCTCTTCGACCGGCAGGCCGGGCCGCGGCCCGGGCAGCCGGGACATCACGTCGTCGCCGGGGTCGGCCTGCTTACGGGCCGCCAGCTCCTTCAGGTGGGCGAAGAACGCCCGCTTGGCCTCCTCGACCCGCGGGGAGTCCACGTCGGCCAGGCCGGAGAGCAGCTCCACCAGGCGCGCGTGCAGCTGGTGCGCGGCCTCGGGAGTCGCGTCGGTGATGAACATGTCGAGGAACAGGCTCCGGACGAAGCAGGGCGCGTTCGCCGGATCGGGGTGGGAGCTGCCCAGCCGCTCGTCCAGCAGCAGGGCCCTGAGCTCGGCGTGGCGGGTCACCAGCCATGCCTCGTCGCCGGCCGGGGACTCGACCCGGCACAGCGGGCCTGCGGCGGCTGGGCCGCACGGGACCGACGCTGTCCGCACCGGCGGATCAAGAAGAACCCCCGCCCGACGGGCCTGGGGAGACCACCAGAGGTTGGTTTGCCGGGGCGGGACGCCGTGCCGCCGGAACGTCATCGCTCTTCGAGGGGCCGCCGCGGCCCCCGAACCGCGAAGATGGCCCCATGGGATTCCACGTCGACTCCGAGGCCGGGCGGCTGCGCCGCGTCATCCTGCACCGCCCCGACCTGGAGCTGAAACGACTCACCCCGACCAACAAGGACGCGCTGCTCTTCGACGACGTGCTGTGGGTGCGCCGGGCGCGCGCCGAGCACGACGCCTTCGCGGACATCCTCCGGGACCGGGGCGTCGCGGTGCACCTGTTCGGGGACCTGCTGGCCGAGACCCTGGAGGTTCCCGAGGCGCGCGAGCTGGTGCTGGACCGGGTCTTCCACGAGAAGGAGTACGGGCCGCTGGCCACCGACCACCTGCGGGCCGTCTTCGACGCGCTGCCCGTCCCGGAGCTGGTGGAGGCACTGGTCGGCGGCATGACCAAGCGGGAGTACCTGGCGGCGCACCCGGAGCCGACCTCGGTGCGCTTCCACGTGATGGACCTCGACGCCTTCGTGCTGCGCCCGCTGCCCAACCACCTGTTCACCCGCGACACCTCGGCGTGGGTGTACGACGGGGTGTCGATCAACGCCATGCGCTGGCCGGCCCGGCAGCGCGAGACCGTGCACTACGAGGCGATCTACCGGCACCACAAGCTGTTCCGGGGCGGCGGCTTCAACGTCTGGTCGGAGGGGCAGGCGGCCTATCCGTCGACCATCGAGGGCGGCGACGTGCTGGTGCTCGGCAACGGCGCCGTCCTGATCGGGATGAGCGAGCGGACCACCCCGCAGGCCGTCGAGATGCTGGCGCGCGGCCTGTTCGCGGCCGGGTCGGCGCGCACCATCGTGGCGCTGGACATGCCCAAGCGGCGGGCGTTCATGCACCTGGACACGGTGATGACGATGGTCGACGGCGCGACCTTCACCCAGTACGAGGGGCTGGGCATGCTGCGCTCGTACACGATCGAGCCGGGCTCCGGCGACCAGGAACTGAAGGTCACCGACCATCCGCCGGAGCACATGCACCGCGCCATGGCGGCGGCGCTCGGCCTGGACGGCATCCGGGTGCTGACCGCGACGCAGGACGTGCACTCGGCCGAGCGCGAGCAGTGGGACGACGGGTGCAATGTGCTGGCCGTCGAGCCGGGCGTGGTGGTCGCCTACGAGCGCAACGTCACCACCAACACCTTCCTGCGCAAGCGCGGCATCGAGGTCATTACCATTCCGGGCAGCGAGCTGGGCCGGGGCCGGGGAGGCCCGCGCTGCATGAGCTGCCCGGTGGAACGCGACCCCGTATAGGCCCCCGGGAGGGGACCGGCCCCCTCGTGGCGGGGAAGGACGGGGAGGACGGGCCGCCCGGGGCGGTCTGTATAGAGATACGGATGGTCGTATACACTTCCAGTCGTACCGATTGCCGCGACCTAGGAGCCACCATGGCGACGGACCTCAAGGGCCGCCACTTCCTCAAGGAGCTGGATTTCACCGCGGCGGAATTCGGCCGGCTCGTCGACCTGGCGGCCGAGCTGAAGGCCGCCAAGCGCGCGGGCGAGGAGGTCGCGCACCTGCGGGGCCGCAACATCGCCCTGATCTTCGAGAAGACCTCCACCCGTACGCGCTGCGCCTTCGAGGTCGCCGCCGCCGACCAGGGCGCCTCGACCACCTACCTCGACCCGGCCGCCTCGCAGATCGGGCACAAGGAGTCGGTCAAGGACACCGCCCGGGTGCTCGGCCGGATGTACGACGCGATCGAGTACCGCGGCAGCTCCCAGGAGGCCGTCGAGGAGCTGGCCCGGTACGCCGGCGTCCCGGTCCTCAACGGCCTGACCGACCGCTGGCACCCGACCCAGATGCTCGCCGACGTGCTGACCATGCGCGAGCACGTGCCCGGCCGCCCGCTGCCGGAGATCGCCTTCGCCTACCTCGGCGACGCCCGCTACAACATGGGCAACTCCTACCTGATCACCGGCGCGCTGCTCGGCATGGACGTACGGATCGTCGCGCCCGAGGGCCTGTGGCCGGACGAGGAGGTCGTCGCCCGGGCCGAGGAGCTGGCCGCGCGCAGCGGCGCCCGCGTCACGATCACCGCGGACGTGGCCGAGGGGGTGCGCGGCGCGGACTTCGTCGCGACCGACGTCTGGGTCTCCATGGGCGAGCCCAAGGAGGTCTGGGACGAGCGCATCGCGCTGCTCGGCGGGTACGCCGTCACGATGGACGTGCTGCGCGCCACCGGCAACCCGGACGTGAAGTTCCTGCACTGCCTGCCCGCCTTCCACGACCTCGGCACCGCCGTCGGCCGTGAGATCCACGAGCGGCACGGCCTGACCTCCCTGGAGGTCACGGACGAGGTCTTCGAGTCGCCGCACTCGGTCGTCTTCGACGAGGCGGAGAACCGGCTGCACACGATCAAGGCGGTCCTGGTCGCCACGATGGCGGGCTAGCGCGCCGCGCCGTACCCGACCGGGTCCGGTACGTCCGCCGCAAGGGCCGGTGCGCCCGTATTGCATGGCTATACGGGCCAATGAGCGATCATGCAGGCATAACCGCTACCATCGAACCGGCGTACGACGTCCGGCCCACCGTCCCGGACCTCGCCCCGTGCCCGGCCCACCGCCGCACGCACCGCACCACCGCACCACCGCACCATCAGAGAAGAGAACCACCCCATGCGTCCGTCAGGTTCTGGACTGCGCGTCAAGTCCCCCGACCTCCTCGTCGCCGAATCCGGCACGGACCTCGAAGGCCACGGCCTCAAGCGCACCATGGGGCTCTTCCAGCTCGTGTGCTTCGGCATCGGCGCCATCGTCGGCACCGGCATCTTCGTCGGCCTGTCCGACACCGTCGCCCGGTCCGGCCCCGCCGTCGTCGTCTCCTTCGTGCTCGCCGCCGTGACCTGCGTCTTCACCGCCTTCTCCTTCGCGGAGCTGGGCGGCGCGATCCCGGTGTCCGGCAGCTCGTACTCCTACGCGTACGCCACCCTCGGCGAGCGCGCCGCCTTCCTCGTCGGCTGGTGCCTGCTGCTGGAGTACGGCGTCTCGGTCTCCGCGGTCGCGGTCGGCTGGGGGCAGTACCTGAACGAGCTGCTGAACAGCCTGACCGGCTGGCAGCTGCCCGCCGCGCTGTCGAACCCGCCCGGCGACGGCGGCGTCGTCAACGTCCCCGCCGTTGTCGTGATGCTGCTCGCCGCGGTGCTGCTGGTGCGCGGCATCCGCGAGAGCGCCCGCGCGACCGCCGCGATGGCCGTGCTCAAGCTGGCGGTCCTCGTCCTGTTCTGCGCCATCGCCTTCACCGCCTTCGAGGACGGCAACCTCACACCGTTCGCCCCGGAGGGCGTCGCCGGCATCACCTCCGGCGCCTCGGTGGCCTTCTTCTCGTACATCGGCTTCGACGCGATCACCACGGCGGGCGAAGAGGTGAAGAACCCGCGCCGGAACGTCCCCGTCGCGATCATGATCTGCATCGGTGTGGTCACCGTGCTCTACGGCGTGGTCGCGCTGTCCGCCATCGGCGCGCTCTCCGCCGACCGGGTGGGCGACCAGCCCGCCGCGCTGTCCCTCGTCGTCAACCAGGTCACCCACTCCGCGGTCGGCGGCGGCGTGATCGCCTTCGGCGCGGTCGTCGCCATCGCCTCCGTCGTGCTGGCCGTCATGTACGGGCAGACGCGGATCCTGATGTCGATGTCCCGCGACGGACTCGTTCCGCGCGTCTTCGAGCGGATCTCGCCGAAGACCGCCACCCCGGTCGCGGGCACCTGGATCGTCGCGGTGGTCTTCGCGGTCCCGGCCGCGGTGGTCCCGCTGGACGTCGTGATGAACCTGACGACCATCGGCACGCTGGCCGTGATGGCCGTCGTCAACGTCAGCGTCATGGTGCTGCGCCGCACCCGCCCGGACCTGCCGCGCCGCTTCCGGGTGCCGCTCTTCCCGCTCGCCCCGCTGCTCGGCATCGTCTTCTGCGGCTATCTGATCTACGGCACGGGCCCGGCGACCTGGCTCCAGTTCGCCGTGTTCCTCGCGGCCGGCGCGGTCGTCTACGCGCTGTACGGCCGGCGGAACTCCCGGCTCGGGCGGGGCGGTACGGAACCGGACGGCGAAACCGCGGCGCCTGCGGAGGCACCCGCGACCGTGTGACCCCCCGGCCGGGCGCGGCCTCCGGTGGCGACAAGCCGCCGGAGGCCGCGGTGCGTTATCGCGTACTCGTGACGACGGTCACGCAACGGTGATAACTTCGAAACGCGATCGCGTTCCGGCACCAGCCGTCCGGCTGAAGGGGGCAGTGGCCCGATGAGCCCGTTCACAGGTTCGGCCCGTACCACCGACGCATGGCAGCATCTGCGCGTGACCAGGGAAGACGGCATCGCCACCGTCACCCTCGCGCGCCCCGACCGACTCAACGCGCTGACCTTCGAGGCCTACGCCGACCTGCGCGACCTGCTCGCCGAGCTGTCCAGGGAGCGGTCCGTACGCGCCCTCGTCCTCGGCGGCGAGGGCCGCGGCTTCTGCTCCGGCGGCGACGTCGAGGAGATCATCGGCGCCACGCTCGCCATGGACACCGCGCAACTGCTGGATTTCAACCGGATGACCGGCCAGGTCGTGCGCGCCGTACGGGAGTGCCCGTTCCCGGTGATCGCCGCGGTGCACGGCGTCGCGGCGGGCGCCGGAGCCGTCCTCGCCCTGGCCGCCGACTTCCGCGTCGCCGACCCCTCGGCCCGTTTCGCCTTCCTCTTCACCAAGGTCGGCCTCTCCGGCGGCGACATGGGCGCCGCCTACCTGCTGCCGCGCGTCGTCGGCCTCGGCCACGCCACCCGGCTGCTGATGCTCGGCGAACCGGTCCGCGCCCCCGAGGCCGAGCGCATCGGCCTGATCGGCGAACTGGCCGAGGAGGGCCGCGCGGACACCGCCGCGCACATCCTCGCCCAGCGGCTCGCCGCCGGGCCCGCGCTCGCCCACGCCCAGACCAAGGCGCTGCTCACCGCCGAGCTGGACATGCCGCTGGGCGCCGCCGTCGAGATGGACGCCGCCACCCAGGCCCTGCTGATGAACAGCGCCGACTACGCCGAATTCCACGCCGCCTTCACCGAGAAGCGGCCCCCGAAGTGGCAGGGGAAGTAAGGGTGGGCGCCCGGAAGGTGGCCGTCATCGGGGGCGGCCCCGGCGGCCTGTACGCGGCCGTCCTCCTCAAGCGCCTCGACCCGGACCGCGACATCACCGTCTGGGAACGCAACGCGCCCGACGACACCTTCGGCTTCGGCGTCGTCCTCTCCGACGAGACCCTCGGCGGCATCGAGCACGCCGACCCCGAGGTCCACCGCGCGCTCCGGCGGGAGTTCGTGCGCTGGGACGACATCGACATCGTGCACCGCGGGCGCACCCTGACCTCCGGCGGCCACGGCTTCGCCGCCCTCGGCCGCCGTACGCTACTGCGCGTCCTGCACGAGCGCTGCCGCGCCCTCGGCGTACGGCTGAACTTCCGCACCGAAGCCCCGCCCGCCGCCGAACTGGCCGCGCGCCACGACCTGGTCATCGCCGCCGACGGCGTGCACAGTCTCACCCGTACCGCGCACGCCGACGTCTTCGGCCCGCGCCTGACCACCCACCGCTGCCGCTACATCTGGCTCGCCGCCGACTTCGCCTTCGACGCGTTCCGCTTCGAGATCGCCGAGACCGAGCACGGCGTCGTCCAGCTGCACGGCTATCCGTACACCCGCGCGGACTCCGACCCCGAAAACCCGGACGGCGCCAGCACCGTCATCGTCGAGATGCGCGAGGAGGTCTGGCGCCGGGCCGGACTGGACCGCTGCGACGAGCGCGAGTCGGCCGAGTGGTGCGCCAAGGTCTTCTCCGACGCGCTGAGCGGCCGGCCGCTGCGCTCCAACAACTCCGCCTGGATCGCGTTCCGCACCGTCGTCAACGACCGCTGGTCGCACGGCAATACGGTGCTGCTCGGCGACGCCGCGCACACCGCCCACTTCTCCATCGGCTCCGGCACCAAACTGGCCGTCGAGGACGCCCTCGCGCTGGCCGCGTGCCTGGAGGAGAACCCCGCCCTCCCGGACGCGCTGGCCGCGTACGAGGCCGAGCGGCGGCCCGTCGTCGCCTCCACCCAGCGGGCCGCCCGCGCCAGCCTCGCCTGGTTCGAGGACCTGGCCGAGTACGTCGGTCAGCCACCCCACCGCTTCGCCTTCAACCTGCTCACCCGCAGCCGCCGGGTCACCCACGACAACCTGCGGCTGCGCGACCCGGGCTTCGTCGCGGCAGTCGAGGAGGAAGCCGGTGTCCCGGCGGGCACCCCGCCCATGTTCACCCCCTTCCGGCTCGGCGGCCTGACCCTGCGCAACCGGGTCGTCGTCTCCCCGATGGACATGTACAGCGCCGACGGCGACGGCACACCGGGCGACTTCCACCTCGTCCACCTCGGCGCCCGCGCCCTCGGTGGCGCCGGGCTGGTGATGACCGAGATGGTCTGCGTCAGCCCCGAGGGCCGCATCACCCCCGGCTGCACCGGCCTGTACGCGCCGGAGCACGAGACGGCCTGGCGCCGCGTCACCGACTTCGTGCACGAGCGGTCGCCCGGCACCGCCATCGGCGTCCAGCTCGGGCACTCCGGCCGCAAGGGCTCCACCCGCCTCATGTGGGAAGGCATCGACCAGCCGCTGCCGGAGGGCAACTGGCCGGTCGTGGCACCTTCCGCACTCCCGTACCGCCCCGGCGTCAACCAGATACCGCACGCCCTGACCGAAGCCGAACTCGCCGCCGTCCTCGACCAGTTCGTACGCTCCGCCCGGTCCGCCGCCCGCGCCGGCTTCGACCTCCTCGAACTGCACTGCGCCCACGGCTACCTGCTCTCCGGCTTCCTCTCCCCGCTCACCAACCGCCGCACCGACGCGTACGGCGGCGACCTCGCCGCCCGGCTCCGCTTCCCGCTGGAGGTCTTCGACGCGGTACGCGCCGTCTGGCCGGACGACCGGCCCATGACCGTCCGGATATCGGCCACCGACTGGGCCGAGGGCGGCACCACCGCCGAGGACTCCGTGGAGATCGCCCGTGCCTTCGCCGCGCACGGCGCCGCCGCCATCGACGTGTCGACCGGCCAGGTCGTCCCCGACGAGCAGCCCGAGTACGGCCGTTCCTACCAGGCCCCGTTCGCCGACCGCATCCGCAACCGGCTCGGCGTCCCGGTGATAGCGGTGGGCGCCGTCTCCTCCTGGGACGACGTCAACTCCCTGGTCCTGGCGGGCCGCGCCGACCTGTGCGCACTGGCCCGCCCGCACCTGTACGACCCGCACTGGACCCTGCACGCGGCCGCCGAACAGAACTACTCGGGCCCCGGCGCCCCCTGGCCCCTCCCGTACCGGGCGGGCAGCCGCACCCCGCCCACCGGCCGCACGGACGCACCGAAGCCGCGCTTGACGCTGGGGTGAGGGGGCGCACGAACCGCCCGCGGGGACGCGCCTGGCCCGGTGAAGCCAGGCGCGTCCGCTGCTTCACATCACTTGCCCGGCACCAGGCGGAGCGACGCTTCCCTTCCGTTCCCTGAAGGGGAAGTGAGGCACGGAGGGCAGACGTCGCACCGCCTCCGGTGCGGAGCTCCTGAGTGAAGGGGCGGAACCCGGGGCGCCCTGTCGTGGGCCGCCCCGGGCGTCGGTTCAGCGAATGGACTGGCCGGCCGTACGGGCGGTGAAAACGGACCGGCCGTTCTGGTGGATGTCGATGTCCAGGAGGAGGCGGTCCCGCGCGTCACGGCCCGCCGCGGCCACCTCGACCCAGCACGGCGCGTCCAGTTCGGCGTAGCGGTGGAAGGAGCAGTCCAGCTCGGCGGGTATCGAGAAACCGGGGCCCGCGGCGGCGTGCGCGGCCTGCCGGGCGGCCTCCACCATCAGCATGCCGGGCGCGTGGTCCACCGGGTGGTCGAAGAGCACCGGGTGCGCGGTGTTCACCCGCAGCTGCCAGCGGTCGGCGCGGTCGGTGGGGGAGAGGACCACGTCACCGGTGCGGTCGCGCGCCACCAGGGGCGGCGCCACCGGCTCGGCCGGCTCCAGCTTGCGGTCGTTGGCACGCTGCAGGTCGCTGTATTCACCGCGCAGGCGGCGGTAGACGGCGGGGCTGTGGCAGGAAAAGGTCAGCTCGGCGGCGGCCAGCTCGGTGCCGTCGCGCAGGACACGGTACGACTGCCGGGCGCTGGCCAGCCGCTTGCCGCGGTACACCAGGTCGTGGTCGGTGATGTGCAGTTCTATCTCGGCGGGCGTGCCGGCGACGTGCAGGGCCTCGGGAACCAGTGAATAACGCAGGTCCTGCCAGATGATCGGGTGGTCCAGGGGTACGCCGTGCGCCACGTGGCTGAGCAGGATGCTGGCCTGCCGCATCGTCTCGACCAGCAGCATCGGATCGTGCAGACCGTCCACCGGACTGTAGAAACTGTGCGCCCGCGGCCATTGGGCGCTCACCACCCAGGCGTCGGTCCCCGCACGGCGCCAGTCGGTCAGGAACACCTCGGAAATCGCGGTCCGGTGCACGTACTGCCGGGGCACGGTCGTCGTCATCGGCGGCAGGTCGGACAGGCTGATGTGCTCCCGCCCGGCGAACGGACGACGGTCTGCTGCGGTGGACGGCGCGGTGAGCGTGGCGCTGACCATGCGAGTTCCCTCCCATATGGCGGCTCACTCCGCTCGGACGGTATGAGCCTCGGCGGCGGACCAACGCGGACTAAGATACAAACCGGATGGTTTGTTTTCCAGTGCTTCCACGGGATTTCTTGACGCGTGGGTTGTGGAGCGGGGAACCGGTGGTGCGCGGCGGTACGCGGGCGGCGCCGTTCGCCCGGAGAGGGTGCGCGGTAAGCATGGCGGCGCGCCGGACGCACGTCAACGTGCGGCCGGGCGCGGGAAGTTGCCCTCAGGCCGCGGTCCGCACCGAGCGGCCGTGCGGATCGAGGTGGCTCATCGCGCCCGGCGAGGCCAGCCCGGGCAGAATGTGCTTCCACAGGGCCGTGACGCGTTCGGGCAGGTCGTGACGGTTGCTGGCGGCGTGCGAGAAGAGCTGGATGCCCATGTAGGCCGAGACGAAGAACTCCGCGGCCCGCTCCGGCGCGATGGCCGGAAGCAGCTCCCCGTTCTCCCGGGCGTCCGCGAACATCTTCGTGATGATGTCGATCCAGGCCTGGTACGGGACCAGCGGATCCTCGCTGAACGTCGTCTCGACGGCGATACGGGTGCCGGCCTGGAGCAGCGGGTCGTCCCGCAGCGCCACCGCCACCTGGTGCGTGAAGTCGATGGCGTCCTGCAGCCGGGAGTCGCTGACCTGCGGAATGAACGGATCGGTCTGTTCCGAGATGACGGCCCGGGCCAGGGCGTCCTTGGAGGCGAAGTGAAAGTACAGGGCGCCCTTCGTCACGCCGGCCCGCTGGATGATCTCCGCCATCGTGGCCGCTTCGTACCCGCGCGTGCCGATGACCTGGGCCGCCGCCTCGAGGACGGCACGTCGAGTGCGCACTGCGCGTTCCTGCTTGACCACCGATCGTCCTCCGTATGCTCTCGGGGGGAGTTGTTGTGCCTGGGGCAACCTTACGAGCCCGGTCTGTCAGTCTATTTTCGAAACTCTAAAAAAGCCAACCATGCGGTATTGAAAACCGGTTGGTGGTAGGGCCTCGCCCGGTCCTGCCGGAACCGCCGACCCGACAGGAGCCCCGTCTTGGCCGACGCCCCCGCCGTACCCGGGCCGACCGACCCCGCCGCCCCGCCCGCCCCTCCCGTACCGGCCGTACCGCCGTTCCCCGCCACGCATCGGGAGGTACGCCTCGCCGCCCGCGCCCGAGGCGCCCTCGGCCCGGAGTGCTTCACGCTCGCCGAGGCGCCGCTGCCCGTCGCGGGCGACGGCCAACTGCTCGTCCGCAACCGCTTCATGGCCGTGACGGCGGCGATGCGCTCGATGATGACCGACGCCGAACTGCCCATGCCGTCCTTCGTGCCGGGGCGGGCGCTGTGGGGGGCGGCCGTCGGCGAGGTCGTCCGGGCCTCCTGCGGCTTCGCCCCCGGTGACCTGGTGGTGCACCCGTACGGCTGGCGGGAGTTCGCCGTGGTCGAGGAGGCGCGGGCACGCCGCGTCGACCCGCAGGCGCTGCCCGACCCCGCCGCGCACCTGTCGCAGGGCGCCACGGCGTGGGGCGCGCTGACCCGGGCCGGCCGGGTCGGTCCCGGCGACACCGTGTTCGTGACCGGGGCAGCGGGCGGAGTCGGCAGCATGGCGGGCCGGATCGCCAAGCGGCTGGGCGCCGCCCGGGTCATCGGCAGCACGGGGTCCGCACACAAGGTTCCCTACCTCCGGAAGACGCTCGGTTACGACGAGGTGGTGCTCCGCGGAGCCGGCCCGGCCGAGGATCAACTGCGCCGGGCCGCGCCGGACGGCATCGACGTCCTGCTGGACACCGTGGGCGGCGAGCAGCTGCGCGCGGCGCTCGCCGTGGCCCGCACCGGCGCCCGGTTCGCGCTGGTCGGCGCGCTGTCCGGGCAACTGGGCGACGGCGCGGGCGTGGCGGCGCCGGTCGAGCTGGACTCCTCGCTCGTGGTGACCCGCCGGGTGACGCTGCGGGGCTTCTCTCTCTACGACCATTCGGACCTGCCGGGGGAATGGATGGGGGAGTTCGGGCGCGGATTACGGGACGGTTCCCTGGTTTTCGCGCACACCCGGCTGCACGGGCTGGACCAGGCGCCGCGCGCCCTGTGCGAGCTGGTCCAGGGGCGTCACACCGGCGCTGTCCTGGTGGAGCTGTGAACCGGCGCCGGCGCGCCCGCTCCTGACGCGGCCTGCACGCCCTCCCTTGACGCGGCCTGCCCGCCGCCCGTTCCCGGCTCCGCCTCGCCGGGCAGCAACTGTGTCCATATGTCGGTGACCACGTCCTTGTCCCACCACGTCCGGTCCTCCTGGCCGAGGTGCAGCAGACCGACGACCAGTGCGGCCAGCAGCTGCGCGGAGCGCCGGGGGTCGTCGGCGGGCGGCAGCTTCCCGGCCGCCCGGTCGGCCGTGGCCTTCGCCAGGAACAGTTCGTACCAGTGCTGCTGGAGTTCCGGCCGGGCGATCCCCGGCGCGGTCTCCGGACGCAGCTGGAGCCCGGCCCGTACGACGACATCCGTGTCCGCCCGGCCCAGCAGCCCGATCGCGAAGTCCCGTACGGCGGCGCCCGCCGGGTGCGGCGCGCGGGCCAGTTCGTTCTCCAGGTCGCGTACGGCGCTCAGCGCCTCGTCCCGGACCGCGAGGGTGAGCTCGTCCTTGGACGCGAAGTGGAAGTAGAGGGCTCCCTTGCTCAGCCGGGCGCGACGGCTGATGTCGACCATTCCCGAGGCGGGCACGCCCTTCTCGATGAACGCCTGGGCTGCCGACCGGATGAGGGCCTGGCGGCTTTGTATCGCTCGATGCTGCGTCGGCACAGTGTCCGTCCTGTCTGTAGTCCGGCTGTGGACGCGCCGCAGTCTACATACAAAACCAACCATGCGGTTCGAAAACTGGGCCGACGAGTGACGTGTGATGCTCGCGTATTTCTGTGGTGCAGAAGAGGTGAGGGAGTTTGTTGATCGCACGACACCCTGTCAGTTCCGGCGTCCCGGCGCCGACATGGAGCGTTGGGCTGCACCGGGTGCCACTCCGTGGGACGCATTGACAAACAGCGCAGGCGGTTTTTAAATCGGCGAAGGCGAACCATGGAACGTGCTTCTTCCGGAGGTGTCACTCCGGTGCGGGCACGTCACTTCCGGACACCGGTGTGCCACGGCCCGATCCCCGCCGTCCGCGCGGGCGCGGCCGGCACGTCTTCCCGCGCCCGGCGGCGTCACGGACGCCGACCGGATCCACAGCTGCACAGGACCCATCAGGAAATCGGAAGGTGTCGAGCAATGCGTGATTCAGCGGGAGCCGTGCCACGTCCCGGGGGCGCCGCGCGGGCCGCGGTCGGCGAGACCATCAAGGCCGCCGTCTTCGACCTCGACGGGACCCTCGCCAACACGCTCCCCGCCATCAGCCGGCTGCTGGTCAAGGTCGCCTCCGAACACGGCCGCCCGGTCACCGCCCGGCAGGCCGCCGCCGCCATCGGCAAGCCGCCGGGACCGGCCTTCGGCAAGCTGCTCGGCATGCCGGAGGACCACGACACCGTGGTGGCCGCGATCGGCCGCTACCGCGAGCTGTTCGCGTACGAGGTGCTGCGCGAGGGCCCCCGCCTGCTCTTCCCCGGTGTGGCCGCCGGGCTGTCCGCGCTGCGCGCGCACGGCATCGAGCTGGCCGTGGCCACCTCGAAGGGCACCCGCAGCGCCGAGGCCCTGCTCGACGTGCTCGGCATCCGCGACCTGCTCGGCCCGGTCGTCACCCAGGACATGGTCCGGCGCGGCAAGCCGCACCCGGAGATGGTGCTGCGGGCCGCCGCCGACCTGGGCGTGCCGCCCTGGGAGAGCGCGTACGTCGGTGACACGGTCGGCGACATGCGGATGGCGGTCACCGCCCGGATGGAGCCGGTCGCGGTCACCTACGGGGTGGGCAGCTTCGGCGAGCTGGCGGCGGTGGCCGGCACCCGTATGTGCGGCTCCTTCAAGGACGTCGTCTCCACCATCGCCGCCGCCCGGCCCCGCCCGATGGCAGCCGCCGCGGCCCACCCGAGGAAGCGCTGAACACCGGCGTCAGGCGGTGGCCGCCGCCCGGCCCCCGTTCACCGCCCCGCGCACGAACCGGTCGCCCGCGGCCCGCAGTTCGGCGTGCAGCCGGCCGAAGACATCCGCCGCGTGGCCGCCCGGCCAGCCCTCGGGCAGGAGGGGAGAGGGCAGGCCGGGGTCCGCGTAGGGGAGGCGGCGCCAGGCGTCCAGCGCCAGCAGGTAGTCGCGGTACGCCGCCTCGGGGGGTACGGGGCGGCGGCCCGACCAGTGGCGCAGCACCGGTTCGTGGTCGTCGAGGAAGGCGCGGTGCCGCGCGGCGATCGCGTCCAGGTCCCACCAGCGGGCCACCGCGTCGGCGGTCGGCTCGAAGCCCGCGTGGGCGCCGGTGAACAGGTCCACGTACGCCGAGAGGTGCAGCCGGTCCAGGGTGTGCCGGGTCTCGTCGTACAGATGGGCCGGGGCGATCCACACACCCGGCGCGGCGGTGCCGAAACCGAGCCGGGCCAGTCGGGAGCGCAGCAGGTGCCGCTTGTGGCGCTCCTGTTCGGGCACCGAGAAGACGGCCAGGACCCAGCCGTCCGAAGGGCCGGGGTCCGGCCGGCCGTAGATCCGCCGGTCGCCGTCGTCCAGCAGCTGGCGCGCCGCCTCCGAGAGCCCGTACGCGGCGGCCCCCGATTCCGTACGGGCGGCGACGAGCAGCCCGCGCCGCTTGAGCCGGGAGACCGCCGAGCGCACCGACGGCGGGTCGACGCCGAGCACCCCCAGCAGCCGGATCAGCGCGGCGACCGGCACCGGGCCCGGCGCTTCGTCGGTGCCGCCCTCGGCGCCGCGCCCGTACGCGCCGTAGAAGGTGACGATCAGGGACCGCGGCGTGCGCTGCGCGTACTGGTCGCTCACGAGGTCGTTTCCCGCCTTGTCGTGCTCCGGTCCGCGGCGCCCGGCCACGGGGACGCGCACGGACGGCTGCCGGGCCGTGGCCGCCCCGCGCGCGATCGTAGCCGCAGCCGCCGGGCCGCGGTACGGCGGTACCCCGGGCCGCCGGCACCGGCCCGGCCGGTCACGGCGTATGGTCCGGGCCGCCCGCGCCACCGCCGCGCAGCCGGAAGCGCTGGAGCTTGCCGGTCGGCGTGCGGGGCAGCGCGTCGTGGAAGACGATCTCGCGCGGGCACTTGTACGGCGCGATGGCCGCCTTGGTGAACTCGCGCAGCGCCGCGGCCGTTTCCGGATCGCCCGGCACGCCGTGCCGCAGTACGAGGTGGGCCACCACGACCTGGCCGCGCTCCGCGTCGGGCCGCCCGACCACCGCCGCCTCGGCGACATCGGGATGGCGCAGCAGCGCGTCCTCGACCTCCGGCCCGGCGATGTTGTACCCGGCCGATATGATCATGTCGTCCGCCCGTGCCACGTAGCTGAAGTAGCCGTCCGCGTCCCGGACATAGGTGTCGCCGGTCAGGTTCCAGCCGTCGCGCACGTACTCCCGCTGCCGCTCGTCCGCCAGATAGCGGCAGCCCGTCGGGCCGCGCACCGCCAGCAGCCCCGGCGTCCCGTCCGGCACCGGACGGCCGTCCGCACCGACCACCCGCGCCTCGAAGCCGGGCACCGGCAGCCCCGTCGTCCCCGGCCGGACCTGCTCGTCGGCGGCCGATATGAAGATGTGCAGCAGCTCCGTCGCGCCGATGCCGTTGATGATGCGCAGCCCGGTGGCCTTCTCCCACTCCCGCCAGGTCGCCGCGGGCAGGTTCTCGCCCGCCGAGACACAGCGCCGCAGCGAGGAGACGTCGTGCGCGCCCAGCTTCGGCAGCATCACCCGGTAGGCGGTCGGCGCGGTGAACAGTACGGAGACGCGGTGCCGCGCGATGTCGCGCAGCAGCCGCTCGGGACCGCCCCAGTCGGCCAGGTACGCCGAGGCGCCGGCCCGCAGCGGGAAGATCACCAGCCCGCCGAGCCCGAAGGTGAAGCCGAGCGGCGGGCTCCCGGCGAACACGTCGTCCGGCGTGGGGCGCAGCACCCGCGCGGAGAAGGTGTCGGCGATGGCCAGCACATCGCGGTGGAAGTGCATACAGCCCTTGGGCCGCCCGGTGGTCCCCGAGGTGAAGGCGATCAGCGCCACATCGTCGGACGCGGTCGCCACCGCCTCGTACGCGGCCGGCTTGGCCCCGGCGAGCCGCAGCAGGTCGTCCGGCCCGTCCCCGCCGTACGGGGTGATGCGCAGCCCCGGCACCTCCGCGGCCTCCAGATCGTCCACCACCCGTACATCACACAGCGCATGCCCCACCCGGGCCAGGCCGCAGATGGTGGCCAGCTCCTGCGGGCGCTGCGCGGCCAGCACGGTCACGGCCACCGCGCCCGCCTTCATGACGGCCAGCCAGCAGGCGGCCAGCGGGGGAGTGGTGGGGCCGCGCAGCAGGACCCGGTGGCCGGGGAGCACGCCCAGGTCGTCGGTGAGCACATGCGCGATGCGGTTCACCCGCTCGCGCAGCTCCCCGTACGTCCAGACGGCACCGGCCGCGTCCCGGAACGCCGGGCGGTCGTGGCCCCACCGCTCGGCGGTGGCGTCGAGCAGTTCGGTGCCGCAGTTGAGCCGGTCGGGATAGCCGAGGTCCGTGAGGTGCGGCCAGCGGTCGGCCGGGGGCAGGTGGTCTCGGGCGAAGGTGTCGGCGTGCGCCGACGGCGTCAGTTCCATGCCGGTGTGCCCCCTTGCGGACGACGTGGGGACGAGCAGAACCGGCCGCCGACCAGGAAGCGCCGGCCAAGTGCCGGTAAACCCACCCGGGTTCGCCCAGGGTTCCCCCGAGTTCCGCCCGGGTACTGCCGTGCCGGTCCGCCGTCAGCGTAACGTGTTCGTGACGGCAGTCAACAGAGCGCGATACGGTCCGGTGGCGCGGCCGGCACGCGGCACGGTGGCCGACGGCGCGTACGGACCCGAGCGAACCGCCCGGTGACCCCGGGCCCGAGCGAACCGCCCGGCAGCCCCGGGCCCGAGACGAGGGAGCCGCCCGTGACCGCATTCGCACTGGGGCCGCAGGAACAGGCGTGGTGCGCCGAGCTGCGTACGCTGACCGCCGACCGGCTGCGCCCGCTGGCGGACCGCGGCGAGCCGGGCCGCGTGAACCGCCCGCTGGTCGCTGCCCTGGGCGAACTGGGCCTGCTGCGCCGCCTGTTCCCCGCCGAGGGCCCGGTACGCGCCCTCGACCTGTGCCTGCTGCGGGAATCCCTGGCCCAGGAATCCACCGAGGCCGAGACCGCGCTCGCCCTCCAGGGCCTGGGCACGTACCCGGTCGTCCAGTCCGGTACGGACAAGCAGCGGGCGCGCTGGCTGCCGGAGGTCGTCGCGGGCCGCGCGGTGGCCGCCTTCGCGCTGAGCGAGCCGGACGCGGGCTCGGACGCCGGTGCGCTCGCCCTGGCCGCCGAACCGGACGGCCCGCCGGACGCCGGCCGCTGGCGGCTGACCGGCGAGAAGTGCTGGATCTCCAACGCGCCGGAGGCCGACTTCGCCACCGTCTTCGCCCGCACGGGCGGCGGCGCCGGGTCCCGCGGCATCACCGCCTTCCTGGTCCCCGCCGACCGCCCCGGCCTGTCCGGCACCCCGCTGGACATGCTCAGCCCGCACCCGATCGGCACCCTGGTCTTCGACGGCGTACCGGTGACCCGCGACGACGTGGTGGGCGAACCGGACCGCGGCTTCGGCGTCGCGATGCGCACCCTCGACCTCTTCCGGCCGAGCGTCGGCGCCTTCGCGGTCGGCATGGCCCAGGCGGCCCTGGACGCCGCCCTCGCCCACGCCGCCGACCGCACCGCCTTCGGCGGCCCCCTCAAGAACCTCCAGGCCGTCTCCCACCAACTCGCCGAGACCGCCACCCGTATCGAGGCCGCCCGCCTCCTCGTCCACGCCGCGGCCACCGCGTACGACAGCGGCGCCCCCGACATCGCCAAGCGCTCCGCCATGGCCAAACTCCTGGCCACCGAAACCGCCCAGCAAGCCGTCGACACCGCCGTCCAGATCCACGGCGCCCGCGCCCTGCGCCGAGGCCACCTCCTCGAACATCTTTACCGCGAGGTCCGTGCGCCTCGGATCTACGAGGGGGCTACGGAGGTGCAGCGGTCGATCATCGCGAGGGAGCTCTATCGGGAAGGGTGAGCGGGTGCAGGCGTGCTCGGCCTGCCGCGACTGCTAGCGATGCCGGAACTCCGGCTTCCGCTTCTCCACGAACGCCGCCATCCCCTCCTTCTGATCCTCGGTGGCGAACACCGCGTGGAACAGGCGGCGTTCGAAGCGGACGCCCTCGGCGAGGGTGGTTTCGAAGGCGCGGTTGACGGACTCCTTGGCCATCATGGCCACCGGTGCGGACATCGACGCGACCTTCTCCGCGACGGCGTGGGCCTCGGTCAGGAGGTCGGCGGCGGGCACGATGCGGGAGACCAGGCCGGCCCGTTCGGCCTCTGTCGCGTCCATGGTGCGGCCGGTCAGGCACAGGTCCATCGCCTTGGCCTTGCCGACGGCGCGGGTGAGCCGCTGGGAGCCGCCGATGCCGGGGATGACGCCGAGCTTGATCTCCGGCTGGCCGAAGACCGCGGTGTCGGCGGCGAGCAGGATGTCGCAGAGCATCGCCAGCTCGCAGCCGCCGCCCAGGGCGTGCCCGGCCACCGCCGCGACGGTCGGGGTGCGCAGGTCGCCCAGCCGGTCCCAGGCGGTGAACCAGTCGCTGAGGTACATGTCCATGTACGACTGCGGCCGCATCTCCTTGATGTCGGCGCCGGCCGCGAACGCCTTCGGCGAGCCGGTGATGACGATGCAGCCGATGTCCGGGTCGCGGTCCAGCTCCGCGGTCGCCGCCACGACCTCGTTCATCAGCTGGAGGTTGAGGGCGTTGAGCGCCTTGGGGCGGTTGAGGGTGAGCGTGGCGGTGCGGCCGGTGCGTTCGACGAGGATCGTCTCGTACGGCTGAGCCTTGGCGGCGGCCGGGCTGGTGTCGGTCATGCGGGGGTTCCGTTCTGTTCGGTGTGCTGGGCCTGCGGTGCGCCGCCGGACCGTTGCCGGATCGTGCGGACGATGCCGGAGAAGTCCTCCGCCGCACCCTCGTGCTCGGCGTATGTTGCGTACAACTCGGCGGCGCGCAAGCCGAGTTCGGCCTGTACGCGGCCCGCGCGGACCGCGTTCGCGGCCAGGCCCAGGTCCTTGGCCATCAGCGGTGCCGCGAAGCCGGGCCGGTAGTCGTGGTTGGCGGGGCTGCCCGGCACCGGGCCCGGCACCGGACAGTTGACGCTCAGTGCCCAGCACTGCCCGCTCGCGGTGGAGGCCACGTCGTACAGGGCCTGGTGGGACAGACCCAGGCTCTCGCCGAGGACGAACGCCTCGCTGACCCCGATCATCGAGATGCCGAGGATCATGTTGTTGCAGATCTTCGCGGCCTGCCCGGCGCCCGCCGCACCGCAGTGCACGGCCTTCTTGCCCATCGCCGCGAGCAGCGGCTCGGCCCGTGCGAACTCGGCCACTCCGCCGCCCGCCATGAACGTCAGCGTGGCCGCCTCGGCACCCACCACGCCGCCCGAGACCGGCGCGTCCAGGCACTGGTGACCTGCGCGTACGGCGGCCTCGTGGGCGGCGCGGGCGTCGGCCACGTCGATGGTGGAGCAGTCGAGGAAGAGGGTGCCGGGGCGGGCCGCGGCGAGCAGCCCGCCGTCCTCGTAGAGGGCCAGGACATGACGTCCGGCGGGCAGCATGGTGATCACCACGTCCGCGTCCGCCGCTGCCGCGGTCGCCGAGGCGGCGGGCCCGACACCAGCCTCGGCGGCCGTCGCCAGCGCCTCCGGTACGAGATCGAAACCGGTCACCCGGTGGCCGGCCTTGACCAGGTTGGCCGCCATCGGGCCGCCCATGTTGCCGAGTCCGATGAAGGCGATCGCGAGGGCCTCGTCGGCCCCGCGCCGTGTCTCCGCGCTCACCAGGGCACCTCCTGCGTACCGGCACCGTCGGCGAGCCCCAGCTCGTCGTCGCCGAGCGGCGCGAAGAAGCGGGCCACGTCCTCGTCCGTGACCTCGGCGAGGGTGGCGGGGGACCAGCGCGGCGTACGGTCCTTGTCGATCACCTGGGCGCGGATGCCCTCGACCAGGTCCGGAGCGGACAGCGCCGCGCACGAGACGCGGTACTCCTGGTCCAGGACGCGCTCCAGCGGCCCCAGATCGCGGGCCCGGCGCAGCGCGGCCAGGGTCACCTTCAACGAGGTGGGCGACTTGGCGAGGATCGTCTCGGCGGCCTCCTTGGCCTCCGGGACGCCGCTGCCGAGCAGCCGGTCCACGATCTCCTCGACGGTGCCCGCCGCGTAGCAGTGGTCGATCCACTCGCGGTGGGCCGCCAGTTCGCCCTCGGGTGCCTCCTGTACGTATCGCGGCAGTACCTCGGGTACCGGGGCGGTGGCCAGGTCCGCGGTCAGGCGCGCCACCTGCCCGGACGGGACGAAGTGGTCGGCGAGCCCGCACAGCAGCGCGTCCCCGGCCCCCACCGGCGCGCCGGTCAGCGCCAGGTGGGTGCCCAGTTCGCCGGGCGCGAGCGCCAGCAGGTACGTACCGCCGACGTCCGGTACGAAGCCGATGCCGGTCTCGGGCATCGCGACCTTGGACCGCTCGGTGACGATCCGCACACTGCCGTGTGCCGAGACGCCGACGCCGCCGCCCATCACGATGCCGTCCATGACGGCGACGTACGGCTTGGGGAAGCGTGCGATACGGGCGTTGAGCCGGTACTCGTCGTGCCAGAACGCCGCGGACGCCGCGCCGCCGCCGGACCGCGCGTCCGCGTGGATGGCGCGGATGTCGCCGCCCGCGCACAGCCCGCGCTCACCGGCGCCGCTGATCACGACGGTTTCGACCGCGGGGTCGTGCTCCCACGCGGCCAGCGCCGCGTCGATCCGGCGCACCATGGTGTGGTCGAGGGCGTTGAGGGCCTTGGGCCGGTTGAGCGTGAGGTATGCCGCGCGGCCTTCGGTCCGCTGGAGTACGGAGGCGGCGGGGGCCTCGGGCCCGTCGGGTGCGGAGTCCGGTGCGGAGCCGTCGCGTACCGGCTCGTCGGGCACGGAGCCCTCACGGGTGCGGTCGCCGGTCATCGGGCGGCCCCCGTTCCGGCCTTGGCGCGGCTGCCGCCGGCCTCCGCTCCGGTCAGCCCGCGGGCCACGATCAGACGCATGATCTCGTTCGTCCCTTCCAGGATCTGATGGACGCGAAGATCGCGGACGATCTTCTCCATGCCGTATTCACTCAGGTAGCCGTAGCCGCCGTGCAGCTGCAGCGCGCGGTCGGCGACGGAGTAGCCCGTGTCGGTGGCGAACCGCTTGGCCATCGCGCACAGCTGCGGCGCCTGCGGATCGCCCCGGTCCAGCGCCTCGGCGGCCTGCCGCACCAGCGCGCGGGCGGCGGCCAGCTCCGTCGCCATGTCGGCGAGCCGGAACTGCAGCGCCTGCGCGTCCAGCAGCCGTCCGCCGAACGCCTCCCGGTCCGCGAGGTACGCCTGCGCCGCGTGCAGGGCGCTCTGCCCGCCGCCGAGGGAGCAGGCGGCGATGCCGAGCCGGCCGCCGTTCAGGCCGCTCATCGCGATCCGGAAGCCGTCGCCTTCCGCGCCGAGCCGCCGGTCCGCCGGGACGCGCACCTCGTCCAGGATCACCTGCCGGGTGGGCTGCGCGTTCCAGCCCATCTTCTTCTCGTTGGGGCCGAACGACAGCCCCGGGTCGTCCCGTTCGACGACGAATGCCGAGATGCCGCCCGGCCCCTCCTCGCCGGTACGGGCCATCACCACGTACACCCGCGAGGTCCCAGCACCGGAGATGAACTGTTTGACGCCGGTGAGGACGTAGTCGTCGCCGTCGCGCACCGCGCGGGTGCGCAGGGCCGCCGCGTCGGACCCGGCGCCCGGCTCGGTGAGGCAGTAGCTGCCCAGGTCCGCCATCGAGCACAGGCCGGGCAGCCAGCGGGCGCGCTGCGCCTCGTCGCCGTACCGGTCGATCATCCAGGCGACCATGTTGTGGATGGACAGGTAGCCCGCGATGGACGGGCAGGCGGTGGCCAGCACTTCGAAGACGAGTACGCCGTCCGCCCGGCTCAGCGCGGAGCCGCCGGACCGCTCCCGTACGTAGATCCCGCCGAGCCCCAGCGCGGCGGCCCTGCGCAGCACGTCCACGGGGAAGTGCTTGTCCTGGTCCCAGGCCACGGCGTGCGGCGCGATGTGCTCCTGTGCGAAGTCCAGCGTCGTCTCCATGATGGCGAGCTGGTCCGGGGTGAGCGAGGCGGCCGTGGCGGCGGTGGTCATGACACTCATCGCGCTCAGCCCATCGTCGGGATGGTGAAGCTCGCGCCCTCCTTGACCCCGGAGGGCCAGCGCGAGGTGACGGTCTTGGTACGGGTGTAGAAGCGGATGGCGTCCGGGCCGTGCTGGTTCAGGTCGCCGAAGCCGGACCGCTTCCAGCCGCCGAAGGTGTGGTACGCGACCGGCACCGGGATCGGCACGTTGACGCCGACCATGCCGGTGTTCACCCGGCGGCTGAAGTCCCGCGCGGTGTCCCCGTCCCGGGTGAAGATCGCCACGCCGTTGCCGTACGGGTGCTCCGTGGGCAGCCGCAGCGCCTCCTCGTAGTCCGCGGCCCGCACCACCGACAGCACCGGACCGAAGATCTCCTCCTGATAGATCCGCATGTCCGGGGTGACCCGGTCGAACAGCGAGGCGCCCGCGAAGAAGCCGTCCTCGTGGCCGGGCAGGGTGAAGTCCCGCCCGTCCACCACCAGTTCCGCGCCCTCCGTGACGCCGAGGTCCACGTACGCGCGGACCCGGTCCAGCGCGTCCCGCCCGACCAGCGGCCCGAAGTCGGCGTGCGGGTCGTCGGAGCGGCCGATGCGCAGCGCGCCGATCCGCTCCTTGAGCCGCGCCACCAGCGCGTCGGCCGTCTCCTCGCCCACCGGTACGGCGACCGACACCGCCATGCAGCGCTCGCCCGCCGACCCGTACCCGGCGCCGACCAGTGCGTCCACCGCCTGGTCGAGGTCGGCGTCCGGCATCACGATCAGATGGTTCTTGGCGCCGCCGAAGCACTGGGCGCGCTTGCCGTGCGCCGCGGCGGTCGCGTAGATGTGCGCGGCGACCGGTGTCGAGCCGACGAAGCCCAGCGCCTCGACGCGCGGGTCCGCCAGCAGCGTGTCCACCGACTCCTTGCCGCCGTGCACGACGTTGAGGACGCCGGGCGGCAGCCCCGCCTCCAGGAACAGCTCGGCCAGCCGCAGCGGCACCGACGGCGCCCGCTCGGACGGCTTCAGCACGAACGCGTTGCCGCAGGCGAGGGCCGGTGCGGCCTTCCACAGCGGGATCATCGCGGGGAAGTTGAACGGGGTGATCCCGGCGACCACGCCGATGGGGCGGCGCAGTGAGTGCACGTCGATGCCGGTACCGGCGTTGTCGGTGAACTCGCCCTTGAGCAGGTGCGGGATGCCGGCGGCGAACTCCACCACCTCCAGGCCGCGCTGGAGGTCGCCGTGCGCGTCCGGGACCGTCTTGCCGTGCTCGCTCGACAGCAGCCGGGCCAGCGACTCCCGCTCGCCCTCGACCAGGCGCAGGAAGTTCAGCAGCACCCGGGCGCGCCGCTGCGGGTTCCACTCGCCCCACGCCGGCTGGGCCGCCGCCGCGTCGGCCACCGCGGCCGTCGTCTCGGCCCGGTCCGCGAGCGGGACGCGCGCCTGCACGGTGCCGGTGTTGGGGTCGTACACATCGCCGTGAGCACCCGATGTTCCCGGTGTGTGCTTGCCGCCGATGAAATGGGTCAGTTCTCGGACCATGGGAGCCTGCTCTCGTCAGGTGAGATCCGGGGATGGCACGGCTCGGCACGCGGGCGGCGCGGATGACGCGCGGTGGGCGGCGGGGCCGTGGGACGCGAAAGGCGTGGACGTGGAACCGTCAGTCCGCGGGCGGTGCCGCGGGCCGGGCCGGATCACCTGGGCTGTGGGTACGCACCGGTGCCATGCGTGTCTGCTCCATCCTCGTGGACAACACGGAACAACACCCGCGGCCGGTATCCTGGCTTCCGGATCACCGCGCGCCGCCCGCCTTCCCGACGCGTTCACGTCAGTGGCGTCCTGCTCGACGTCGCACTCCCCGGTCACAGTGGCGGGACCGCACCGGATTCGCACCGGCTTCCCTGCACCGCGGGCCGTGCCCACGAACATATAGTTGGACGTCCTAGTAAGTCCAGAGCGGCCGGCCGCCCGGACCGTCGATCCTCGCCGTACCAGGCGGCCGCGGACCTCACTCCTCCCGCACCGGATACGGCACGAACGTGCTGCGGTTCTCGTCGACGGCCAGCGCCCGGCCGAGCGGCGGCACCGCCCGCTGCGGGCACTCCAGCCGCTCGCAGACCCGGCAGCCCATGCCGATCGGCGTGGCCGCGGCGGCGTTGTCCAGGTCCAGCCCGTCGGAGTACACGAGCCGCGACGCGTGCCGGATCTCGCAGCCCAGGCCGATGGCGAAGGTCTTGCCCGGATCGCCCCAGCCGCCGCGGTGCCGGGTGACGGTACGCGCCGTCCACAGATAGCGGCGGCCGTCCGGCATCGCCGCGATCTGCACATGGATGCGGCTGGGCGCGGTGAACGCCTCGTAGACGTTCCACAGCGGGCACGTACCGCCCGCCCGCGAGAAGTGGAAGCCGGTGGCGGACTGCCGCTTGGACATGTTGCCCGCCCGGTCGACCCGTACGAACGAGAACGGCACCCCGCGCCGCCGTGGCCGTTGCAGGGTGCTCAGCCGGTGGCACACCGTCTCGTAACCGAGGCCGAAGCGGTCGGTCAGCCGCTCGATGTCGTAGCGCAGTTCCTCGGCCGCGGCGTGGAACGGCCCGTACGGCAGCACCAGCGCCGCCGCGAAGTAGTTGGCCACCCCGATCCGGGCCAGCGACCAGGTGGCCGAGCCCTCCTCGAAGTCCTCCGAGGCGGGCCGCGACAGTTCGTCACCGGCCTCCAGCAGCGCCAGCTGGGTGGCCATGCGGAAGGCCCGCTGGCCGGGGCGCAGCCCCGCCGACAGGCGCAGGACCCGGGCGGCCGGATCGTAGTGGTGCAGGGGCCCGTCGGGGGTGTCGACGAGGCGTACGCCGTGCCGCTCGGTGAGCCGGGCGGCCAGCGCGCGCCCCACCTCGCCGGGGCGGATGCCCAGTTCGGCGGCGAGCCCTTCCGCGGCGGTGTCCGCTTCGTGCAGGTAGTTCTGCCGCCGGTAGAAGAACTCGCGGATCTCCTCGTGCGGCGACAGCGGCGCGGCCGGGTCGGCGCCGCCGTCCCGCCCCTCCGCCACCTCCGCCAGCCGCTCGGTCAGCGCCCGGTTGCGCCGCCCCAGATCCAGCAGGACGGAGGCCACGGCGGGCTGCCGCGAGGCGAGTTCGGACAGGTCGGTGGGGGAGACCCGGGCGGCGGCCAGCTCGTCGGCCAGCGCCTCGCGCAGGTCGGCCAGCACCCGGCTGGTGTCCCGCTCGGCGAAGAAGCCCGGGTCCACCCCGAACGCCTCGGTCAGCCGCAGCAGTACGGGCACGGTCAGCGGTCGCGAATCGTGCTCCATCTGGTTCAGGTAGCTGGGCGAGATGGCCAGTACGCGGGCCAGCGCGGCCTGGCTGAGCCCCCGCTCCTCCCGCAGCCGGCGCAGCCGCGCCCCGGCGTAGATCTTGCTCACGATGCCCCCTCCGTCGCTGCCGCGCGGCACACCTTAGTGGCCGTGGGGCTATCGCGGGCCTTCGCAAGATTGGCAAATAGGGGCGGGGGGGTTGGCAGGTCTGGCGGGTCTTGGCAGCTCTTGGCAGGCTTTGGCTGTGGGGTCCGCCTCATCGGAAGTTACGGCACGCGGTGCCGGTGATTCGCAGTGTTCACCGTCGGTCCACGGGCCGGGGACGCGGCCGACGGCGACCGGACGGCCGCGCGCCCCGCCGGACGTCGCGTTACCGCTCCGCCTCGTCCCACGCCGTGCCGAGGAGCCCCGCATGACTGGTGAGCAGGGCGACGAGGGCGGCGGTCACCCGGGGATCCCACCAGTCGGCCGGCACGTCCAGCTCGAAGTCCCCCACGCCGCTCGCCCAGTCCAGGACCGGGCTCCGCCGGCCGCCCGCGTACCAGCGGATACGGCGCGGCATCCGGGCACCGTCACCACTGCCCGACACCAGGCTGCCGACCACGATGAGCACCTGGACGGGCAGGATCAGCCACCACACCCACCACCAGAAGAGCCGCCCCTTGAGGCCGACGGCGGGCTCCCGGCCGGCCTGCCGGACCGTCCAGCGCGTCCGGCCCACGCCGTCGCTCCGGGCCGGCGCCCGCGTGACGACCGCCAGGGACGCGCCGTCCGCGCCCAGCACCTCGTAGGACGCGGGCCGCCCTTTGGCGGCGGACCGCGTGACCACGCGCGCCAGCAGCCGCTCCCGGTGCGGCGACTCCCACAGGTCGAATGTGCGCACGCCGTCCTTGCGCGCCGCACGGTAGGCGTCATGACCACCGGACGGCAGCTGCCGCTCGACGTACGCGACGGTCCGCGCGGCCTTGCGGTCGTACGGCGGTGTCTGCTGCCCGGCCGTCGTCCGGATCTCCCGGAACACCCGCCCGTCCGGCGGCGCTTCCCAACGCCCGCCCTGCCGGCTCGGGTCATACAGCCACACCGTGCTCATCTCGCGCCCCCGTGGTGGATCTTTCGCGGCAGGGGCGGACTTTACCTTCGCAGTCGTGGCTGCCCACACAGGGGGCGGGTCGTCTGAGTAGGTGCCCACCGCCCCCTGAGTACCCGCACCGATGCCGCACCGCCCCGCCACGGGAAGACTGGCGATCATGACCACATCGGCCCCTCCGACCGCACCCGTACCCGCCGCCACCTCCCCGGACCTCCCCGATGGCGACCCGTTCGCGCCCTCCAAGGCGGCGCTGCGGGTGTTCGCGCTCCTCGGCTTCCCGCTGCTCGCCGTCGCGTGGGTGCTGTTCGCGGTCATCGTCCTCAACCAGGCGTACAGCGGTGACGGGGCGAGCGGGCCGCTGGCGGGCGCGGCTCAGGTGGCGCTGATGCTGTCCCCCGTCGCGGGCCTGGTCTCGTTCTGCCTCCCCGACACCCCGGGCCTCCGGGCCCGGCGCATCACCATCTGGATCCAGTACGCCCTCCTCGTCGCGGGCCCGGTGCTGGCGGCCGTCGACTTCTCCTGACGATGACGGGCCGCCGTTCCCCTGACGGGCCGTCGGCAGGCCGCCGTACCGGACCACCACCACGGCCCTTCCGGCCGGCACCGCTCAGCCGGCCGGAAGGGTTCTCCGCCGCCGGTCACTCCGGTACGAGCACCACCTTGAGCGCCGAGTACGGGGTGCCGGGCGCCGCGGCGAGGGCCGCGAACGCCTCCTCGTAGCGCTCCAGCGGGAAACGGTGGGTCACCAGCCGCTCCAGCGGCAGCCACCGGGCCAGCTCGATCGCCCGGGGGAACAGCCTGCTGTTGTAGTCCCCGGCCCCGATGATCTGAAGCCCCCGCTGGAGGATCTCCAGCGGCCGCACGGTGGCCGACGCGTTGCTGTTGTAGCCCATGACGACCACGCGGCCGCGCGTCGCCGCGTACGTCAGGCTCTGCTCCAGCAGATTGCCGACGGTGTCGATGACCACGTCACCGCGCCCGGTGAGGTCCGGGTCGTCCGGTGTGTGCACGGTGACCCGGCCGTCGGAGTCCTCGCCGGTGTCCGTGCCGGAGCCCTCTCCGAAGTCCCCGGCGAACACCTCGCGGCACAGCTCCTGCCGGTACGGGTCCGGCTCGGTCAGCAGGACCCGGGCGCCGTAATGCCGGGCCGCCATCGCGCAGACCACGCCGACCGGGCCGCCGCCGACGATCACCGCGGTCTCACCGGCCCGGAGGCGCCCCGCCTCGACGTTGTTCAGCGCGCAGGCCAGCGGCTCCACGCCCACCGCGCGGTCGAAGTCCATGCCCTCGGGCACGGCGTGGACGAACCGCTCGGGCAGCCGGATGTACTCGGCGAACGCGCCGTCCAGATCGAGGCCGACCTCCGTACCGGCCTTGTTGGCGCAGAAGTCCCAGTGCCCGCGCAGACAGGGCGGGCAACTGCCGCAGTACAGCGTCGGGTTGATGACGACCCGGTCACCCGGCTTGCGCGCGGTGACCGCGGACCCCACTTCCTCGACGGTACCGACCGCCTCGTGCCCCATCACCACACCCGGCTCGGCGGGGAACTTGCCCACCAGCACGCTGCGGTCGGTACCGCAGATGCCGGTCTGTACGACCCGCACCACCACGTCGTCGGGCGCCGTGACCGCCGGCTTCGGATGGTCGACCAGCGACACCGTGTGCCGCTCGGTGAGGACCAGGGCCTTCATCGCGTTCCTCCTGAGGTCGTGAGGGCGGCGCCCGGGATGTCCCACCGGATGGCGCCGAGGAGTTCCTGGTGGAGCTGCGGGGTGGCCGCTGCGATACACGACTTCTGGTTCATCGGATCCAGGTCGAGCAACGCGGTGGTGCCCAGGTCGTCGCCGTACGCGTCGGTGATGGTGACCCCGCTGCGCTTGGCGAGGTACACCGCGGCGGCGATGTCGTACGGGAACAGGTGCAGGATCGAGCCGCGCCCGGCCGCCCGGAACGCCGCCTCGGTGCCGGGGTGGTCGCGCAGCACGCGGTTGCCGATGTCCACGTACGCGTCGAGCTGACCGGTGATGATGCGCGAGACCGAGAACGTGGCGCTGTTGAACACGAAGACGCCGCCGGTGTTGGCGGACCGGTCCACCAGGTGCGCGTAGGCCGCCGACATCAGGTGCATCGGATGGCCGTTGAACTCGATCGACCAGAACATCCTCGCCGGGTCGGTGGTGCGGCTCAGCCGGGGCAACGCGTGCGGGAACCCGCCGTACGAAAGCCCTTCGCCGTCGGCACCGTGGATCCACGCGCCGGACTTGATCTCCAGCAGATGTGCCGCGGTGACATCGTCCAGCGTGGGCGCGGACGCCGTGAGCGGCGCCGCGGCGATCGACACCATGCCCATCTCCAGGCCCGCCGAGGCCGGCCGGGTGCCGTCGATGGGATCCACGACCAGGACATACTCCGGATCGGGCGCCAGCTCGACCAGCGAACCGTCCTCGGTGTAGACCGCGAGCGGCACATGGGCGTGCGCGCGCAGATGGTCCAGCACGGCCCGCTCGGCGACCTCGTCCACGTCGAACTGGGCGTCGCCGCCCGGCGAGTCACCGTGCACCTGCCGGGCCGGGCCCCGGTCGGCGTACGTCAACAGCTCGGCCCTGACGTGTTGGCCGAGGCCGGTCAGCAGCTTCTTCAGCGATGCCGGCGGCGTCATGCGGCCAGCTCCGCGCGGAAGAGGCTCTCCAGGCGGTCGCACAGCAGCTCGGCCTGGTCGAGGGTGAGGATCAGCGGCGGCCGGATCTTGAGTACGTTGCCGTAGCCGTATCGCGAGGTGCGCAGGATCAGGCCGTGCTGCGCGGCCGCGCCCGCCAGGTGGTTGGTCAGCTTGACGGCGGGCTTGCCGTCGGGGTGCGCGATCTCGAAACCGATCATGAGGCCGACCCCGCGCACGTCGACGATGGCCGGGTAGCGGGTCCGCATGTCCGCGAGCCGCCCCAGGATGTAGTTGCCGGTGGCCCGTACGCCGGCCAGGAACTCCGGCTGCCGGACGATGTCGAGAGTGACGTTGGCCGCCGCGGCCGCCAGCAGGTTGGCGCCGTAGGTGAAGGAGTGGTGGTTGGCCGGCAGCCCCGCCAGCCGCTCGTTGGTCAGGATCGCCGCCACCTGCGCGCCCGAGCCGCCCAGCCCCTTGGCGGTGGTGATCGCGTCCGGTTCCACGTCGAAGTGCTGCGCCGCGAACATCCGCCCCGTACGGCCGATGCCGGTCTGGATCTCATCGAAGATCAGCACGATGTCGTGCTCATCGCAGAAGGCCCGTAATTTCGGGAAATAGCCATCCGGCGGCACGATGTTGCCGCCGTTGCCGGAAATCGGCTCGACGATGATCGCGGCGACCTGCCCGGTACTCGCGTACTCCAGGAAGTCCTCGATGCGGTCGACGCACATCATCCCGCAGGTATCCGGCTGCTGCCCGTAGAAGCAGCGGAAGCAGTACGGGTCCGGCACCTGGAGGGTGCGCGGGAAGAGCGAGGGGAACGGCTCCTTGCGGAAGGCGTTGCCCGACATCGAGGTCATCATCATGGTCTGCCCGAGATGGCTGCGGAACAGGGAGATGACCTCCGAACGCCCCGTGGCGTGCTGCGCCATCTTGATGGCGCCCTCATTGGCGGTGGAGCCCCCGGAAACCTTCGGATGCACCTTGGTCAGATTCCCGGGGGACACCTCCACGAGCCGGCGCACCAGCCCGTTGACCGGATCGCTCTGCACGGACGAGGTGAGATGGGCGAAGACGTCCAGCTGCTCCTTCATCGCCGCGATCACGGCCGGGTGGGAGTAGCCGAGGCTCAGATTGAAGGTGGCGGAGGCGCAGTCGAGGTATTCGTTGCCCTCCTCGTCGTACAGGAAGACCCCCTCGCCACGGGCCATCTTCCGGGCGCTGACCGGGTAGTAGAGCAGATCGCGGACGTTGGTGGTGTCCATGGACGGTTCTCCTTGTGAAGGCATGGTGGTGCCGGGGTGTGCGGGGCCGCCGGGCGTGCCGAACCGCCGCGGAGCCGGGTGGCCGGGTACGGCGTGGTGAAGGTGGGCAGCCGGCGGCCGTTGACGCACGGCCGCACAGCTGCGGGGCCCGGACGGTGCTCTCACCGGTCGGGCGGGGGCGTCGCTCAGCGGCGACGGCGGGATCGTGACCATGGGGCCCGGTCAGCGGTTGCGACGCGTGGTGCCGGGCTCTTCAAGCTCTGACGCCATCGACCGTAACAGGGGACGTGTTCATTTGGCTTGATCGATTGCCAATAGGCTGGAATGCATCCGGCGGGTGTGTGGGCCACGTCGTTCAGGGGTTCAAACGCGCGCTTCTGACCTGCTCCGAAGCCCACTTGTACGGCAGGCCGACCGGACAAGTGGACGTTGGCGCAGTTCCGTCGCCGACGCGGGCCGGGCCTTCGACAACACTCCAAGGAGCGACATACGGAACAGAGCGCCGTTCGTTTCGATACCTTACGCAAAGTTCAAACATTGTTGGTGGGGCTTTGAACGGAGTTTGCGTGGGCGTGGGGGAGGGGGCCGGCAGCCGCGGGCGTGGCCGCCTCAACGACAAGGCGCCGGGGCGGGGGTGTCAGGTCCCCCGCCCCGGCGCCGGTATGAGAGGGCGCGCGTGCCGAATGTGCGGGACGCGTGCCGGCGGTGTGCGGCGCGTGCCGCCGGCGGTGTACGGCGCGTACCGGCGCGTGGCACGTGCCGGTGTACGGCGCGTACCGGCGAGTGGCGCGTGCCGGTGTACGGCGTGTACCCGCCAGGCTCAGTCCAACGCCGGCCGCAACTCCGCCAACGACGTGAACAGATGCCCCCGCATGCCCAGCGCCTCGGCCGCCCGGACATTGACGTCCCGGTCGTCGACGAACAGGATGCGCTCGGGCGGCAGGCCGAAGGCCGTACTGCACCAGGTGTACGCGCCGGGCTCCGGCTTGGCGTGGCCGATGCGGCAGGAGAAGGCCAGGACCGGGAAGCGCTTCAGCCACTCCTGGTGTTCCTCGTAATGCGCCGCCAATTCCACCGGAATGTTCGACAGGAGGCCGATGGTGGTGCCGCGGTCGGCCAGCCGCCCGACGTACTCCACCATTTCCTCGTCGACCCGGCTCCAGCTCGCCACGTCCGCGGCGATGAGTTCCGCGATCCGCTCCTCGTCGAAGCGTGTACCGAGCGCGTCGGCGACCTGCCGCCAATAGTGCGCGCCGTTCTGGTCGCCCCGGTCATAAGGCTGCCGCAGCCCCCAGTAACTCTCCCAGAAGACGTCACCGGACACCCCGGCCGTCTTCTCCAGCCGGTCACAGGCGGCGGGGGACTGGTGCCGGGCGATCACGCCGAACATGTCGAAGAGCACCGCGGTCATGACATCACCTCGAAGGAATCCGCTCCAGGAGGCGGCGAGGCGCGCACCGCCCGTCGAGCCCGCCCTAGCAGTACCGACGCGTACTCGCCGCACCGTACTCACACAACGTGTGTGTGAGTACACACTTGCCATGGGTGTATGTCAACCGCCAACCCCATCATGAACCTCCGCACCCAACGGGCGGAAGGGCGGAAAGTCGCACCCGATGTGTTGATGTGCTACATCAGCGACATGAATGTCTCCGAACGCCACCGGTTCATCCTGGCCCTGCTGGCCGAACGCAACCGGGCCTCCGTGGCCGAACTCGCCCGCTCCTCCAAGACGTCGGAGATGACCATCCGCCGGGACCTCGAACTCCTGGAGTCGCGGGGCGCCCTGCGCCGGGTGCACGGCGGCGCGGTCAGCGCGCTGCTCAGCGGGGTGGAACCGCCGTACGCGGTACGTGCCATGGTCGGCGGCGAGACCAAGGCGAAGCTGGCCGACGTGGTGGTGCGGATGCTCAACGACGGGGAGACCGTCGCCCTGGACACCGGCACCACGGCCGTCGCCGTCGCGCACGCCATGGCGGGCCGCCGGCTGACCGTCACCCCGCTGTCCCTGCACGCGACCATGCCGCTCGCCGAGCACGAAGGCATCCGCCTGCTGCTCCCCGGCGGCCAGGTCCGGCCCGGCGAGCTGTCCTTCTACGGGGAGACGGCGCTGCGCACCTTCGAGGACCTGCGGTACGACACCTTCATCCTCGGATGCTGCGGCGTGGACGCGGCCAACGGCGCGACCGCCTACAACCTGGACGATGTGCACGTGAAGCGGGTGGCAGCGCGCGCGGCGCGGCGCATCATCCTGGTGGCCACCGCCGAGAAGCTGGGCCGGGTGGCGCTCGGCCGCATCTGCTCGGTCGACCAGCTGGACGTGGTGGTGACCGACGCGGCCCAGGGCACGCCGGTGGCCGAGGAAATGCGCGCGGCGGGCGTGAACATCGTCCACGTGTGACGCCCCGCTCCCCCCGCGGCGCGCGGTGTCGAAAAACCACGCACAGTTCTCCCGAACAAACTTGATGTGCGTTACGGTCACCCATGATGAGTGAATCGACTGCCCCAGCCGCCGAATCGTCCGGTGGATCGCCCGGTGGGTCGTCCGGCGGGAGGCCCGCCGGACGACCCACTGCGCCTCCCCCCGCGCCGTTCCCCGGGACCTCGCCATCCCCCGAGACCTCACCACCCCCCGGAGCACCGCCATCCCCCGGAGCGCCGCCGTCCCGGCGCTTGCGCACGGCACGTATCTGCACCTTCGTTGCCTTCGCACTCAACGGCTTCGTGATGGGCATGTGGATCGTGCACATCCCCGCGGTCGAGCACCAGGTCGGCATCACCCATGCCGTACTGGGCTGGCTGCTGCTCTTCCTGGGCGGCGGCGCCTTCGCCGGCATGCAGGTCTGCGGGGCGCTGGCCGACCGGTTCGGCAGCCGCGCCATCGTGCTGGCCGGCGGCGTGCTGTGCAGCGCCACGGTCGTCCTCCCGGGCCTGGCGAACTCGCCCTGGACCCTGGCGGCGGCCCTCCTCGCCCTCGGCTTCGGCAACGGCTGCCTGGACGTCAGTATGAACACCCAGGCTGTTCAGGTCGAGCGAGGTTACGGCCGCCCGGTGATGTCGGCCTTCCACGCGGTGTTCTCGGTCGGCGGCGTCATCGCGTCGCTCATCGGCGCCCGCACCATCAGCTGGGACTGGCGGCCCTCCGCCACCCTCGCCGCCGTCGCGGTGACCGGCGTACTGATCACCTTCGCCCTGGTCCCCGGCATGCTGCCCAACGAACGCCCCTCACCGGCCACACCGGCCCCGCGGCAGACCGACTCCACGCCGCCCGCGTCCAAGAAGTCGGCGCCCAAACGCCGCACCCCCTCCCAAGTCTGGGCGCTCGGCGTACTAGCCCTGATGCTCATGCTGTGCGAAGGCGTGGCGAACGACTGGAGCGTGCTCCACCTCAAGGACGTCCTGGACGCACCCGCCGCGACGGCCGCCCTGGCATACGGCGGCTTCGCCACCGCCATGACCATCGGCCGCTTCGTCACCGACCGTGTGGTGGGCCGCTTCGGCCGGGTCTTCGTCGTCCGGTACGGCGCGGCCCTCGCGGCCCTCGGCCTCACGGTCGCCGCACTGTCCCCATGGGTACCGCTGGCCCTCATCGGCTGGACCCTCTTCGGAATCGGTCTGTCCGGCTGCATTCCACAGTTCTTCACCGCGGCCGGCAACGTGGACCCGGAATCATCCGGAGCGAACGTCTCCAGGGTGGCCGGCCTGGGTTATGTGGGAATGCTGGCGGGCCCCGCCATCATCGGCCCGCTCACCCACCTGTTCCCCCTGAACATCACTTTCTTCCTCCCCGTGGCCTTCTGCGCGGCCGCAGTCCTCTCCGCCGAAATCCTCCGCCCGCCCCACAACAAACCCGCACCTCCCGAACCCACACGGGCAGAAGCATGACCAGCCACCCGCAAACCCGCCCTCAAAGCACCACACCCCTCGCCGACTACTTACCCAAACAACGCATCCACCTCCACGCGCAGGTCAACACCAAGGGGGAAGCACTGCAATTGCTGACCCGAGGCCTCCACACCGCAGACGCCGTCGCGGCCCCCCGCGCGGCACGCATCCGCCTGCCTCAAGGCACCAACGGATTCCACGGCATCGCAATACTGCCCATCCGAAGCCGTATGCTCGACGCCCCAGCGGCCGCCTTCGCCCGCATTCCACCACACCTGTCCTGGCAAGGCACCGACCACCATCCGATCCGCGACGTCTTCCTCCTCGTCGTACCGCAAACGCTCATGAACACCGACTGCTTGCAGGCGTATTCGACCCTCGCCCGCCACACCGCCCATGCCGGCTTCCGTCGGATGCTGGCAGCGGCCCGCACAATTGACGAACTGTATGAGCTGTTCGGCTTGATCAGATGATCGAGCCCGCTCCGTTGTTCGCGAACCGTGGAATTGAGCGACATCACCGCGTCACATCCGCGCCGACGGGCGCGAGAACTTCTGCCGCGCCTCCAGCACCGTCGTCCACCCTGCCGTTCCGGTACCGGGCCGCCCTATGATCGCTGCACTGCGGACAAGGGGGGCTTGGGATGGCGGCAGGCGGATCGGCAGCGTGGAGGGCGCAAGAGGCACGTCGGCAGGAACGGGTGCTGCGGGAGCAATGGCGGTCCGCTCGCCGACAGGCGCGTCAGTGGGAAGCGGCGAGCGAGGGCGAACGGCGGATCGCTGCCCAGCTATTGGTGCTGACGGAGCGCGGATGGCGCCTGCTTGTGGATCGTCGATGGCCGGGAACCCGCACCGCCAATGTGGACATGTTGCTGGTGGGCCCCGGCGGCGTCTTCGTCATCGACGTGAAGAACTGGCGTTCTGCTCCTGAGGTGTCGGGCGAAAAGCTCTGTGCCGGAGGTGAGCGGCGGGACGAGCACGCGGCAAAGCTGCTCGCGGTGACGAAAGCCGCCGAAAGCGCCGTCGCATCGTTGGGCATGTCTCCCGTGGCGGTCCAGCCGCTCATGGTTTTCGCGGGGCAGCGGGTCGACACCACTCTCGGCCGGATCCGGCTCCTGGGCGAACACGAGGTCGGCCCCGCGCTGTTGTCGGAGTGCCGCAGATTGCGTACGGAGGCGGTCCGCGCGATGGCCGACCACCTGGAACGGATCTTTCCCGACTATGAAGGATCGGTGGTCGAACAGGAGGCACCGCCGACGCCCGACACGTGGCAGCAGCCGGTGTCCGACGGCCTGTTCGACCTTCAGGGCCTCAGGGATGCGGCACTTGATGAGGCGCTGCGGGCTCCGATCGAGCAGTGGATGACCTTCCTCCACCCCGATCAGGTCGCATTGGTGCGCCGCAACTGGTCCGGCCCGGCGCGCATCAGTGGCCCGGCGGGCACGGGCAAGACGGTGGTCGGACTGCATCGTGCGGCTCACCTGGCCAAGCGCACCGGCGGCCGGGTCCTCTATGTCACGTTCGCCAACAACCTGCCGCGTGTGCAGGGCACCTTCCTCAGGGCCATGTCCCCGGCCGTCGCGGACCGAGTGGATTTCCGCAGCCTGCACTCCTGGGCGCAGGAATTCCTGCAGACACGCGGCGTCCCCGTACGACTGCACGGGGACAAGGCCGAAACCGCCTTCAGCCTCGCCTGGAAGCGGGTGGGGCGCGGTAGCCGCCTGGCCGAGATCGACCCGCGGCCGGGCTACTGGCGCGAGGAGATCGACCACGTCATCAAAGGCCGTGGCATCACCACCTTCCAGGAGTACGCGAGCGTGCCCCGGCGCCGGCGCCGGACGGTCCTGCGCAGGGCCCACCGACAGGCGGTGTGGGAGCTGTACGAGACGTACGAGTCCCAGCGCATCGAGCGTGGTGTGCACGACTTCAACGACGTGCTTTCTCTCGCTCTGGCAGAAGCGGCGCGTCACGCGGACCGGTCTCCGTACGAGGCCGTCATCGTGGACGAGGTCCAGGACCTCACACTCGTCGGCGTCCGCCTCCTGCATGCTCTCGTCGGCGACGCCCCCAACGGGCTGCTTCTGGTCGGCGACGGCCAGCAGGCCGTCTACCCGGGCGGGTTCCGCCTCGCTGAGGCAGGCATCGACATCCGCGGTGACCGCGGACAGATTCTGAGGACCAACTACCGCAACAGCCAACAGATTCTGCAAGCCGCGCTCACGGTCGTGGCCGACGATGCCTTCGAGGACATCGACGGTCTGCGTACACCCGGCCGCCGCGATGTCGACCTCACTTACCACGATGGGCGGGTCGTCCGCGTGACGGAGCCGACCACGAACGCACACGACCAGGCGCTCCTGGACGCCCTGCGTGCCCTGGGCGACGGCGCACGAGCCGATGCCGCCGTGCTGTGCCCGTCCACGCGGGCCATCGACCACTACCAGCGGCTGCTCATGCAGGGACACATTCCGGTATGCCTGCTGGAACACTACGACGGCCACGCTGTCGACTCGGTCAAGCTCGGCACCTACCGCAGAGCCAAGGGACTGGAGTTCAAGTACGTCTACCTGCCCCAGCACGACGGTGCCCTGTCGAACGAAGCGTCTGCCGGCGGTTCCGGCACTACGGAGGTCCCACAAACCGCGAGGGAACGCGAAGAACTGCTCCGCAGCCAGCTTTTCGTGGCCATGACGCGGGCTCGGGACTTGCTGTGGCTGGGAAGCGTCACCCCGTAGGAAGCCTCCCGGGACCCGCGCCCCTTCGCGGGTGATCAGTCCGTGATGTCGACGCCGTACCCGCGTGCGAGGGTGTCGAGGCCGTGGTCATAGCCCTGCCCGACCGCGCGCAGACGCCAGAGGGGGCCTCTGCGGTAGACCTCGGCGAGAAGCATGGTGCGTTCCGTCGTCGCGGCGTCCAGGGTGGCCCTGGCGAGCGGCGCGGCGCTGCTGCCGGGGGCGGCGCCGATCTGAATCGCGCCGATGTCGCCGAAGGTTGCTGTGCCGTCGATGGCCGCGGCCAGGACGATCTTGCGAGTGGCGGGCGGCAGCGAGCCGAGATCGATGGCGATGCTCTGTTCGGCCGGGCCGCCGGTGAGGAGCCGCACAGTTCCGGCCGGGCTTTCCGGAGCGCCGTAGAAGACGAAGTCCTCGTCACAGGTGACTTGTTCTTCCTCGTCGAGGAGGAAGGCGAGGACATCGATCTCGCAGTTGGCCTGCGGTTCCCAGGCTGCGGTGATGTGCCACTCGGGTGCGCGTGTTCCGGTCGTCACGGGCAAGTCGATGACGCCGCCCCTCGGCAGGACCCATGGCGCGTGCGACCGGGCGGCTGCCGGGGCCTGGGCGGTGGCCGTCGGCGCGGCGGCGAGCCAGCTCTGGTCGCGCACGGGGAGCTCAAGGGCGGTGACGCGACGCATGCGGCGGTCCTGTTCCCCGCCGGGAAGCAGCAGGACGTCCGTGACACTGGCTGAGAGGTTGACTGCCGCTGACCCGCCCAGTTCGACGACGCGCGTACGGGCCGCCACGGCGACAGGATGCGTACCACCGAGAACCAGTATCCGTCGCCCTGCCAGCGGCTTGCCCGACGTACCGGCGGAAACAACGGGTCGACGCGGGACGGGAACGGACACGTCGGCGGAAGACGCAGGATGGGAAGGCGTTTCCGGTGCGGGCGCAACGGCGGCGTCCGGCCCCGCCGCATCGGATGCCTCTACCTGTCCCGCGGCCGTCTCCGGCACGACAGCGGCAGCCACCCCCTCGTGGGGCGTCCCGGGCTGCACGTCGGCCAGCAGGCGAAGGAATGTCCGCTCGTCGATGACCGGCACCCCTTCGGCGACCGCACGCCGGGCCTTCGCCGATACGGCAGCGGGCTCATTGCCGACGAGAGCGCTGGTGTGCCGACTGACGGACTTCATCATGTTCAGGCCGGCGGCGACGCCCCGCGCGACCAGTTCGGCGCGTGAGGCCGCCGTCGAACCGGTGATCGCGATTTTCATCCCCTGCCGGAGCGGCCGACCGGGAACGAGCCGCCCTGGGTTGCTGTAGGCGCAGGGCGACTTGGGCGGCTGTGGCATGAACGACGAGTCCTGCCGCGGCGGACAGGGGACGAGCGGCAACGGCAGACCGAGCCGCGCCGCGTCGCGCAGCGAGGCCCGCAGGATCCCGGCCAGCACACGGGTGTCGTCCAGCGCGTCGTGCGCGCGTTGCTGCGGTACGCCGTAGTGGGCGGCGAGGGTGCCCAGCTTCATGTCGTCCGTCGGGGGATCCACCTGGCGGTTGAGGGCCAGTGTGCAGAGCCGCTGCGACACCGGCAGCCACAGCCGCGCGCGGGCGAACTCATGAGCCAGGAAGTCGTAGTCGAACTGGGCGTTGTGCGCCACGAACACCCGGCCCTGGAGCAGCTCCGCGATCTGCCCGGCGATCTGGTCAAAGGTCGGTGCGCCCTGCAGCCGTTCGGCGGTCAGCCCGTGCACCTCCACCGGCCCCGGATCGCACCCGGGGTTGAGGAGAGTCGAGAACTCCCCGGTCCGCTCGCCGTCCGGCCCGACGGTCACCACCGCGACGGACAGCACCCGGTCCCGTCGGGCCATGAGACCGGAGGCCTCGACGTCGACCAAGGCCCAGTCGTGGGCGTAGTCGCCCGCGGGGAGTGTGTCGGGACCGGTGGAGGAGAGGCTCATGAGGCCAAGGATGATCCGAAATATGGCCCTGCTTCAACCTGCATGCCGTTTTGCCCCCACCGGGGCCGATCGCGTGGCAGCCGCGGGAACCCGAACCTCCGGGCCCGGAAGCCCAGCGGTCCCGGGGCGCCCGCCGCCGTGCCCGTTCCGTTGGTGTTCCGCCGAGCCCGAGGCCCGAATTCCTCGCGGTCGGTCAGGGCACGGCAGTCGAGCGGCCTGGATCCTGCCACCGACTGATCAGATATCCCGGAAGATCTCGATCTGCGCCCCAATGGAATTCAACCGCTCCGCCAGATCCTCATACCCCCGGTTGATGACATACACATTCCGCAGCACCGACGTCCCCTCCGCCGCCATCATCGCCAGCAGGATGACCACCGCGGGGCGCAGGGCCGGGGGGCACATCATTTCTGCTGCGCGCCAGCGGGTGGGGCCGTCGATCAGGACGCGGTGCGGGTCGAGGAGTTTGACCTGGGCGCCGAGGCGGTTGAGGTCGGTGAGGTAGATGGCGCGGTTGTCGTAGACCCAGTCGTGGATGAGGGTCTGGCCCTGGGCGCTGGCCGCGATGGCGGCGAAGAACGGGACGTTGTCGATGTTCAGGCCGGGGAACGGCATGGGGTGGATCTTGTCCAGGGGGGCCTGGAGCTTGGAGGGGCGGACCGTCAGGTCGATGAGGCGGGTGCGGCCGTTGTCGGCGGCGTACTCCGCGCTGCGCTCGTTGTTGAGGCCCATCTCCTCCAGGACGGCGAGTTCGATCTCCAGGAACTCCACCGGGACGCGGCGGATGGTCAGTTCGGACTCGGTGATCACGGCCGCCGCCAGCAGGCTCATCGCCTCGACGGGGTCCTCGGACGGCGCGTAGTCCACGTCGCGGTCGATGTGCGCGACGCCGTGCACGGTCAGCGTGGTGGTGCCGACGCCCTCGACCCGTACGCCCAGCTCCTCCAGGAAGAAGCACAGGTCCTGGACCATGTAGTTGGAGGAGGCGTTGCGGATGACGGTGACGCCGTCGTGGCGGGCCGCGGCCAGCAGAGCGTTCTCGGTGACGGTGTCGCCGCGCTCGGTCAGCACGATCGCGCGCTTGGGGGCGACGGTCCGGTCCACGTCGGCGTGGTACGTGCCCTCCGTCGCGGTGATCTCCAGGCCGAAGTGGCGCAGCGCCGTCATGTGCGGCGTGACCGTACGCGTACCGAGGTCGCAGCCGCCCGCGTACGGGATCTTGAAGTGGTCCATGCGGTGCAGCAGCGGGCCGAGGAACATGATGACGCTGCGGGTGCGGCGGGCCGCCTCCGTGTCCATGGCGTCCAGGTCCAGTTCGGCCGGCGGCACGATCTCCAGGTCGTTGCCGTCGTTGATCCAGCGGGTGCGGACGCCGATGCTGCCCAGCACCTCCAGGATCCGGTAGACCTCCTCGATGCGGGCCACCCGGCGCAGCGTGGTGCGGCCCGCGTTGAGGAGCGTGGCGCACAGCAGGGCCACGCACGCGTTCTTGCTCGTCTTGACGTCGATGCTGCCGGAGAGGCGCCGGCCGCCGACGACGCGCAGATGCATGGGACCCGCGTACCCGAGCGAGACGATTTCACTGTCCAACGCCTCGCCGATCCGCGCGATCATCTCAAGGCTGATGTTCTGGTTGCCGCGCTCGATACGGTTGACCGCGCTCTGGCTGGTGCCGAGAGCCTCCGCGAGCTGCGTCTGGGTCCAGCCCCGGTGCTGCCGCGCGTCGCGGATGAGCTTGCCGATGCGTACGAGGTAATCGTCTGCCATGAGGTAGACGGTATCTCAGATATGAGATCGCGAGTAATCGGGTGGGAGGCGTAGGCGTAGGCGTTGGCACGGTCGCCGCGCGTCGCGGCTGTGGGCGCCCTGGGCCGGGTTACTCCGCCACGGCCTCCGACCTCCGTTTCCCCTTCGCCCCCGCCCTCCACCGAGCCCGCCCCTTCGGCCCCCATACGAAGGACGACACGGCTCCCACCGCCCCGGTCACGGCAGCGGCCGTCAACACCCGAGTCAGACCCACGGCGGAGCCCTGCCGGTACAGCACCCCGAACACCGCGACCCCGAGCGTCTGCCCCAGTTGCCGGAACGTGGTCATGGCTCCGGCCGCCATGCCGCCCCGCTCCGGCGGAAGCGCGGCGAAGACCGCGGCTCCCAGTACCGGGCCCAGCAGGCCCACACCGACACCGGTGACCGTCAATCCGAGCGCGAGAAATCCCACGGACGAGTGACTGCCGGGTACCGCCTGAAGGGCGCAGCCGATCCCGCTCAGTCCCAGCCCCGTACCGAGCACCGCCCGAGGCGATGCCCCGTGCAGCCTGCGGCCGCTGATCAGAGAGGTGGCGAAGGAGGCCAGCGCCAGGGGCATGAGCGCCAGTCCGGCGCGGACCGGGCCCAGCCCGAGTCCCGACTGGAGCCACAGCGAGGTGTAGACGAGGGCCGCGAAGGCGGCGGTGGAGGCCAGGGTGCACAGCATCACTGCGGAGAACGCGGGGCGGGCGAAGAGCCGTACGTCGAGCAGTGGGGCGGTGCCGCGCAGTTCGGTACGGATGAAGGCGGGGAGGGTGATGGCAGCGAGGCCGAGCAGGCTCAGCACCTCGGGCGAGGACCAGCCCTTCTCGCCCGCCAGGGTGAGGGCGTAGGTGAGCGAGCCCGCGCAGAGAGCGAAGACGGCCATGCCCGGCAGGTCGGTGCGCGTCCTGGTGGTCCGCCGGTGCCCGTCCAGCACGCGCAGGGTCAGCACGATGGTGGCGACGATGAGCGGGACGTTGAGGAAGAAGACCGACCGCCACCCGAGGCACTCCGCGAGCAGGCCCCCGAGCATCGGGCCGGCCGCGGCGCCCAAGCCCGTCACGGCACCGAACACGCCCATGGCCCGCCCCATGTCGGGCCCCCGGTACACCGAGCCGATGAGTGCGAACGTGGACACCGCCAGCGCGGCGCCACCGACACCCTGTACGCCCCGCGCCGCGATCAGTACGCCTGCGCCCGGGGCCAGCGCGCAGCCCAGCGAGGCCAGTCCGAACACCGTGAGCCCGGCGACGTACAGCCCGCGCGCGCCGAAGCGGTCGCTCAGCGACCCCATCGGGAGCATGAGCACCGCCAGTACCAGCGTGTACGCGTTGGCCACCCACTCCAGGGCGGACAGCGGCGCGGCCAGGTCGTCACCGATTCGGGGGAGGGCCACCGACAGCACGGTGGTGTCGAGGAGGAACACGAAACTTCCCGAGCAGACGGCCGCCAGCGGCCACCACTTGCGCATGCTGCTTCCTTCTTCGGAGACATCAGAGATCTCAGAGGTTGTGGAGGTTTCAGAGGCATTGCGTCTCTGCGGTCCCCGGGTCGGCGAAGGCGCCCGGGACGCCGTCTCACCTTCGGCGCGCCGGGGTGCCGGACCCCAGCCAGGCCCTCCGCGGTGGCGGAAACTGGCACACTCATGGGCCATGAAGACGGATACGGTCACACTCGACGGGATCGACCGGAGTATGGTGCACGCGCTGCAGCTCGACGGCCGGGTGCCGTTCCGCCTCGTCGGTGAGGTGCTCGGCGTGTCCGAGAGCACCGTCGCGCGCCGTTACCGCCGGTTGCGGACCGCCGGAATCCTGCGCGTCGTCGGCACGCTCGACGGCTCCCGGCTCGGCCACAGCGCGTGGACGATCCGCGTCCAGTGCACGCCGGACGCCGGGAACGCCCTGGCCAAGGCGCTCGCGGCCCGCCCGGACACCTCGTACGTCCACCTGCTCTCCGGCGGTACGGAGATCTCGTGCAGCGCACAGACCCCCACCACCGAGGAGAGCGAGGTCCTGCTGCTGCACAAGCTGCCCCGCACGGCCCGCATCACCGCGGTGTCCGCGCACCTCCTGCTCGATTCCTACGCGCTGCCCAGCAACTGGTCGGGCCCGGCGTGCCTGCCCCCCGAGCAGGCCGCGGCACTGACCCCGCCGCCTCCGGAGGCGGCCGAGATCTCCCTCGTGCCGGAGGACCGTCCGCTGCTCGAACTCCTCGCGCGGGACGGGCGGGCGAGCCACGCCGAGCTGGCCGCCGCCACCGGGCGCCCGGAGTCCACCGTCCGGCGGCGGCTGAACACGCTGCGCCGGGCGGGGGTGCTGGCTTTCCTGGTCGACATCCCGCCGACCGCGCTCGGCTTCCGTGCCGAAGCCCGCCTGTGGATGTCGGTACGGCCGTCCCAGGTCACCGCCGTGGCGTCCGCGATGGCCTGCCACCCGGAAGTCTCCCTGGTCGCGCTGACCACCGGGCCGACCAACCTCCTCGCGGCCGTCAACTGCCGTGACGCGCTGGACCTTTCGCGCTACCTGACGCAGCGCATCGCCGCCCTGGACGCGATCCGCGCCATCGAGACGGCCCCGGTCATCCGTACCGTGAAGCGCGCCGGGGCCCTGCTGCTTCTCTGAAGAGCGCCCTTACCCCCGCAAGAACCCCAGCACCTCATCCGTCTGCCCGAAGACCGCGTGCCCGACGCCGGGCAGCAGCCGCACGGTCGCGTCCGGGACGTTCTCCTGTACGCGCCGGGCCGTGCCCGCCGAGTCGAAGAGCGCGTCGTCGGTCCCGGCGATCAACAGCAGCGGGACGTCCAGGCCGCGGAGCGCGTCGTCCGAGAACACCGGCAGCCGCTCCGTACGCGGTACGAAATGCTGGAAGGTCAGCACTACTTGGTCGAGGACCGGGGCGGCCTGCGGCGTACTCAGGCCCGTGGCGCTCTGTGCGGAACGGCGCATCCCCCGGCGTCCGAACGAGCGCAGGAGCAGGGCCTTGAAGAGCAGGCCCATCCGCTGTCTTCCCAGGCCGCCGGGGCACAGCAGAGCCAGGCGGGTCACCCGGCCGGGGCGGCGGGTGGCGTGGTCCAGGGCCATCCAGCCGCCGAGGGAGGTGGCGACGACCGGAGTGGTTCCGATTCCCAGGCCGTCCAGTACGTCGTCGAGCCACCGCGCGTACGCGTCGGAGGTCAGGGGCGGGCGGGACGGCGCGCTCAGGCCCGGTTCGCCGATGAGGTCGACGGCGTACGTACGGAAGTACCGCGACCAGGTGGCGACGTCGCCCTGCCACATGCTCGCGTTCGCCCCCGCGCCGTGCAGCAGGACCAGCGGCGGAGCCTCCTTCGGGCCGGAGACGACGACGAAGGTCTCGCCTTCGCCGGTCGGTACCCGTATGTGCTCGGCGGGGACCGGCCAGTTGTCCAGCGCTTCCTGGTAGTGCCGCCGGAGCCGCTGCTCGCCGGCCTCGGACTTGTAGATCGTGCTCACGAAGAGAGCACCCCCTCGATGTATTCGAGCAGCCGGGCCGTGTCGGCCGGGCCGCCGAGAATGATGACCTTCATCCGGGCCCGCTCCGGGTTGTACGCCGTCTCGATCCGCAGGGGCCGGTCGCCGGGGCCGCGGTGGGCGACCGAGGCGGTCAGCGACGTGGCCACCCGGTCGGCGGTCCGGGCGTCGACCGCGTCGATCTCCACGATGCTCGACACCTCGCTGTGCCGGGACCCGCCGGCCGGGTCCCCCGGAGCGGCGGGAACCGGGCGGCCGGTGAAGGCTTCCAGGTCCTCGTGCGCGATCCGGTACTGCTTGCCGATGCGGACGGCGGCGAGCCGCCCGTCGCGCACGTAGTTGCGGACAGTGCGTACGTGCAGGCCGAGACGGTCGGCTACTTGTTCCACGGAGTAGAGACGATCGTTCACGGCAACAAAACTACCTTAACCTTCCCTATCTGTCCCTCAGGTAGGGAAGGTTAAGGTAGTTCAGCGCCCTCAGTGCGTGGACAGCGTGGCTGACGTGGCGCCTTACCGCCTCCCACCCCGGGTCCGCACCAGCAACCACAGGAAGTACGGCGTCCCGATGACCGCCGTGAGGAGTCCCGCTCCCAGCTGGGCCGGTGCGATCACCGTCCGGCCCACCATGTCCGCCGTCCCCACCAGCACCGCGCCCAGCAGCACCGCCACCGGCACCACCCGTACGTGCCGTCGGCCCACCAGGGCGCGGGCGGCGTGCGGGGCGACCAGGCCGACGAAGGCGATGGTTCCGGTTGCGGCGACGGCCGCCGCGCTCAGCAGGACGCCCAGTGCCAGGAGGCCGAGGCGCGCCCGGGGGACCCCGAGTCCCAGGAGCCTCGGAGTGTCCTCGTCGAGTGAGACGAGGTCGAGTTCGGTGCGCCGGGCGACCGACACGGCGACGCCGGCCGCGAGGACGACGGCAAGCGGCAGGAGGTCGGGCAGCGTCCGTCCGTACGTCGAACCGGACAGCCAGGTCAGCGCCTTGGTGGCGTTGAACGGGTCGGTGAGGACGATGAACAGGCTGATCAGGGCGGCGCTCGCGGTGGCGACACCCATACCTACCAGCACCAGGCGGTTCTGCCGGAAGCCGCCGCGCGCGGACAGTCCGAAGACGAGCGCGGCGGCCAGGGCGGCGCCCGCGAAGGCAGCGGCGGCGAGGCCGGCCGGACCGGCCTCGGGCGCGGACGTCACCAGGATCACCGCGCCCAGCGCCGCGCCGCCGGAGACGCCCATGACGCCCGGGTCGGCGAGCGGGTTGCGGGTGACGGCCTGGACCAGGGTGCCCGCGAGGGCGAGGGCCGCTCCTGCCAGCAGGGCGGCGAGCACCCGTGGTACCCGGGTGTCCAGGACGAAGGAGACGGCCCGTCCGGCCCTGCCCTGCGCCCAGTTCGCGACATCGCCGAGCAGCAGCTTGGAGTCGCCGAGCAGGACGGAGACGACGGTCACGGCGATCAGTACCGCCACCAGCGTCCCGGTCACCGCCAGGAAGACGGTACGGCTGCGGATGTGCAAGCGGTCGGGCGGAGCGGCGGCACCGGTGTCCCGGCCCCGGGTCGCCAGCACCACCAGGAAGACGGCGCCGACCAGGCTCGTCACCACGCCGGTCGGCACGGCCACCGCCACATCGGCCGGTACCACCGCCCGCAGCGCGACGTCCGAGCCGAGCACCAGCGCCGCGCCGGTCAGCGCGGACCGCGTCACGCTCGCGCGCGTACGGGAGAAGCCGCGGTACCGGCGCGCCAGCAGGCGTACGAGGGCCGGGGCGCTCAGCCCGACGAAGCCGATCGGCCCGGCGAGGGTGACGGCCGTGGCGGACAGCAGCGCCGCCAGCACGACGGTGATCACCCGGGTGGCCCGCACCGGTACGCCCAGGCCCCGCGCGGCGTCGTCGCCGAGTGCCAGGGTGTCGACCCGGCGGGCGACCAGCAGCAGCCCCGCCAGTCCGGCGGCGGCGAGCGGCAGCAGCCACAGCACTCCGCCGAACCCGTTCTGCGCGATGCTGCCCTGGTTCCACTCGTACAGCCCTTCCGTCCGTTCGGGGAACAGCAGCAGCAGTCCCTCGGTGACGGAGGTGAGGCCGAGGGTCAGCGCGCTGCCCGCCAGGACCAGCCGTACGGTCCCGGTGCCCAGCCCGGACAGCCCGAGGACGACGGCCGCGGCCGCCAGCCCGCCGACGAAGGCGACACCGGACGAGGCGAGCAGCGGCAGCGAGACGCCGGTCGTGGCCACAAGGCCGAGCGCGAGGTACGAACCGGCGTTGACCGCGAGGGTGTCGGGTGCGGCGAGGACGTTGCGGCTGACGGCCTGGAGAGCGGCGCCCGCCATGCCGAGGGCCGCGCCGACCAGCAGCCCGGCGGTCATGCGCGGCAGCCGGGAGGCGACGACGACGGAGGCGTCCGCCGCGTCGGCCTGCCCGGTGAGCGCCTTCCACACCTCCGCCGCGCCGACACCGGAGGTGCCCTGCGCGATATCGACGAGCGCGAGGGCGGCGATCAGCAGGACGAGCCCGGCCGTCACCGCGACCGCGCCGCCTTTCCGGGGCGCCGCCGCGGCGGTGGGGGCAGGGGGAGCGGTGGTGGTGACGGTCATGATCTTTCGCGGAGGTCTCGTCGTCACTTCGTCAGCGCGGCGACGACGGAGTCGACGTACGACTCCATCGACCCGGTGCCGCCGAACATCCACACACCGTCGGGCAGCCGGTGCACCTTGCCCGCCTTCACGAACGGCAGCGACTTCCAGACCGCGTTGCCGGCGAGCACACCGGTGAACGGCGAGGCGCTTTTGTCGTCGTCGCTGCCGATGTACGCGAACTCCACGTCACCGAGCTTGGTCAGCCCCTCGACGTCGGTCTTGGCGAGCCCGTAGGGCGGGTCGCCCTTCATCGACCAGGGGTTCTTCAGCCCGAGCCGCTCGTTCACCGCGCCGATCAGCGAACCGGCGGTGTACGGCCGGATCGTCACCTGACTGCCCTGCACATAACCGTCCGCGAAGGCGAACTTCGTGCCCTCGCGCCCGGCTGCCGCCAGCTTCCGCCGGCCCTCCGCGAGCTTCGCCTCGAAACCCTTCTTGAGCGTGTCGGCGCGCTTTGTGGTGCCCGTGGCCTTGGCGATCAGGTCCAGCTCCTTTGTCATCTGCCCGATCGGATCCGTCTCGTCGGCGGCCTTCAGCTCCAGCACCGGGGCTATCTTCCGCAACTGCGTGAGGGCGGCCTTGGGCAGGTCGCTGGTGGCGACGATGAGATCGGGCGCGAGCGCGGCGACGGTGTCCATGCTCGGCTCGCCGCGGGTGCCGATGTCCTTCGGCTCGTTCTTCAGCGGTACGGCCCTGTCCCAGGACTTGTACCCCTTGACGTCGGCGACGCCGGCCGGCTCGACGCCCAGCGCGGCCAGGTGCTCGACGACGTTCCACTCGGTACCGACGACCTTCTTGGCGGGCCCGTCCAGCTCCACCTTCGTACCGGACGCATCGGTGAGGGAGATGCGCCCGGCGGACGTCCCGGCCTGGTCGGCGGCGGGCCGGGTCGTACCGCACGCGCCCAGGGTAAGCGCGGCGGCGGTGGCCGCCGCGACGGTGAGCAGGAGTCGTCTCATGAGGTGGCACCGAGCCTTTCGCTGTGTGCGTTGCGCGCGTCGCGCGCGTTGTGCTGGTTGTCCGGTGTGGGTGCCGGGCCGCCGTCCGGCGTCCGGCGGGTGTGGTGCCGGCCGATCGCGCGGGTGCGCAGCCGTCCCGTCGACGGGTCGGTGGAGACCTCGATCCGGATGCCGTACGTGTCCGAAAGCCGCTCCGGTGTGAGGACGTCCGCCGGCTCCCCGTCCGCGATCACCCGGCCCGACCGCAGCAGCACGATCCGGTCGGCGACGGCCGCCGCCTGGTCCAGGTCGTGCAGCACCACCCCGACGGCGATCGCGTGGTCGTCCGCCAAGTCCCGTATCAGGTCCAGGAGTTCCACCTGGTAGCGCAGGTCGAGGTAGGTCGTCGGCTCGTCCAGCAGCAGTACGCCGGTGTCCTGCGCGAGGCACCCCGCGAGCCACACCCGTTGCAGCTGGCCGCCGGAGAGGTGTTCGGCGCCCCGCTCGGCCAGGTCGGCGACCCCGGTCATCCGCAGCGCCCGCTGCACCGCCTCGTGGCCGCCCGGGTCGGCCCGGCCCCAGCGCCCCCGGTACGGATACCGCCCGAACTCCACGACATCCCGCACCGTCAGCCCGCTGGGCGTGGGCCGCCCCTGGGGCAGCAGCGCGACCCGCCGCGAGAACTCGCGCGGTGTGAGCGCGAAACCGTCCGTCTCCTCGCCGAGGGTCAGGGCCGCACTCCGGGCCCGCTGCAATCGCGCCACGGTGCGCAGCAGCGTCGACTTCCCACTGCCGTTCGGGCCGACCAGGACGGTCACCTGACCCGGCGACAGCTGGAGGGACGCCCCGTGCACGACGTCGACACCGTCGTACGCCACGGTGACATCCGTCGCGGACAGGGTGTCGCCGCGGGGCTGCGCGGACTGGGGGAGTTCTTCACCGGCCTTCACGCGGCAAAGGTTAGCCTAACCTAACTTTTGGCCGAAACCTGGTCCTTCGAAGTGGAAACCCCGGTCCTTCCTGTTCCTTCCTGATCCTTCGAAGTGGGTGAGGTGGAGGGGCTGTTCAGGGGAGGCTGCTCAGGGCGCCGCCATACGAGCGAGTAACGCCAGAACAGCCGGCGGCGCAGTCGCGCGCCGGGCAGGACCGAGCGGGCCTGGCGGACGATGTCGGGGAAGGACATGTCCGCGGGCCGGGTCCTGGCCGTCATCGAGACCGGGCGAGGCGCTGTGCGGCCCCTGGTCTTGAGCCAGCCGATGGCGGCGTTGAGCGGGGCGGCCGTAATCCCGAGCAGGTAGTCAGCCGGAGTCGCCGGGCGGGACAGTCCGAGGATCACGAGGGTTCCGCCGGGTGCCAGGTGCCGCCGGAAGGCGGCGAGGGCTTCGGCGAACGGCAGGTGGTGGATCACGGCGACGCAGGTGATGACGTCATAGGAACCCGCGGGAATCCCGGCCGGCGCGTCCGCGGTCGCGAAGGTGACGGGCGCTGCCGGAGGGGTCAGTTCCCGCGCCCGGGCGGTGATCTCCGGATCGGGGTCGATGCCGAGCACCGTACCGGCGCGTGTCGCCAGGAGCCTGGCCAGGTCACCGCTGCCGGAACCGACGTCCAGGGCGCTGCCGAAACGCCGGGGGAGGCGCCGGAGGATCCACGGATGGTAGTGGGCGTTGTGGTCCCACGGGTGGGCGGCGTTGAACCGCTCAAGGGCTCGCCGGGCGCGGTGCGCGAATGCGGTCATGCCGTCACCCCATCAGGCTGCGTGCGCCTGCGTCACCTCCCTGGCCGCACGGGTGGGGTGGAGGCGCGGTATCCGCGGCCATCAGCCGGCGGGCGGCGTGAGGACGGTCCGGTCGAACGGCCCGCCGTGCGCGGCGGCGTACGCGACGGCGTCGTTGACGGCGTCGAGGGGAAAGGCCCGGACCCGTTCGGGACCGAGATCGAGCGCGCGTGACGCGAGGAGCCGGATCATGCCGACGCTCGCCGAGCGCGGGTACATCCACTGTCCGCGCACGGTGACCGAGTTGCGCATGATCCACGGGTAGGGAAGAGCGAGATCCGCGCCGCCGAGCATGCCGACACCGCCCATGAGGACCACCCGGCCGTACTCGCGGACGGTCATGGCCGCGGCGCGCGTCACCGAGCTGGGCGCGGCGGGCGGGAGGAGGTCGATCACCATGTCGACCGGGCCTTCGGCGGCTGCGGACATGGCCGTACGGTCGGTGTCCTCGTCCCCGGTCAGCTCGACCGGGCGCACGCGCCGGCCGAACCGGTCGGCGAGGAGTCCGAGGGCGGCGCGGTTGCGCCCCGGCGTGATCACCCGCCCGGCCCCCATGGCGAGCGCCACGGCGACCGCGGCGCTGCCGAGGTTGCCGGTGGCCCCGCTGACGAGCAGCGTCTCACCGGCTTCGAGGCCGCCCGCCAGCAGCCCTCCGTACGGGATGGTGTACACGCCGACCGAGCACCAGCGCGCCGGGTCGTCCGCTGCTTCCGCAGGCAGGGGATACACGTTCTCCGTGGGTACTCGCATCAGTTCGGCGTATGCCCCGTCGTGCAGGTACCGGGCGAGCCGCGCGCCGCCTTCGCCGCGGGAGCTCCATCCTTGAAGCGTGATGTCGGGGGTCAGCGCGTCGTCGCGGGAGCGGACCGTGCAGTCGCACCACACCAGGTCGCCGACGCGCAGCCGAGTGGCATCCGGCCCGGCGCTGACGACCCGCCCGACGCCGCCGAGGCCGGGGACCACCGGGGGTTCGAGCGGGTAGTTCCGCCGGCCGCCGAAAACCTCCCCGGCGTACGGCGCGACGCTGCTCGCGAGGACCTCGACCACCACTTCGCCGCCGCCCGCCACGGGATCGGGCATCTCCTGCACGGTGAGCGGGGCACCGAACTCCGTCAGAACTGCTGCACGCATCTGCCTGCCTCCTTGATCGTTCGTCGTGAGGCTAGGACGGCGTGAGCCATGCGCCAAGCGAAGATCTGGCATCCCTGATATGCGTAATGCGCATGGACATCTCCAGTACGTCTCTGCGGGTTCTGCGGCAGGTCGCCGAGTCGGGAAGCTTCACCGCGGCGGCCTTCCAACTCGGCTACACCCAGTCGGCGGTCTCACGGCAGGCGGCGGCCCTCGAACGGAGCGCGGGCGCCGTACTGTTCGAGCGCCGCTCCGACGGGGTGCGGCTCACCCCCGCCGGCCTGGCCCTGCTCCGGCACGCTCGCACCATCCTGGACTCCGTCGAGGCGGCCGAACACGAACTCGCCGGCTCCGCCGCGCGGCCGGAACCGGTGCGGCTGGGCATGTTCCCCAGCGCCGGGGCGGCGATCCTGCCCGACGTGCTCGCCCGGCTCGCAACGACGGCCCCGCACATCACGGTCACGACACGCGAAGGCACCACGCCCGGCCTGATGCGGTCCGTGCGGGCGGGCGCCACCGACATCGCCGTCCTGACGTCCCGCCCGCCGCACCGGCCGTCGGACGGCGAGTCCCCCCGGCTGCACATCGAAACGGTCGAGGACACCGAACTGCTCGTAGGGGCGCCGACGACCGGCTCGTTCGCCGGCCGCACCGCGGTCCACGTCGACGAGCTGGTCGACGCCCCCTGGATCGACACCCCGTCACCGGATGCCGAACCCCTGCTCGGCGTCTGGCCCGGCCTGCCCGGACGGCCGCGCATCGTCCACACCACGAGCGACTGGCTGACGAAACTTCGACTGGTCGCCGGCGGTTTCGGCGTGACCACCGTCCCGTCCCGCATGTCGGCGGCGCTGCCGCCCGGCGTGAGCCTGCTGCGCGTGGACGGCGTGCCCCCGGAGATCCGCCGGATCCTCGTGGCGCGGCTCCCGGGACGGCCGGCCCCGGCGATCTCCGCCGTCGTCCGGGCGATCACCTCGATCGGATGACGGCGGTCCCCGTGACCTGTCGCAGTGAAGGTTGAGCGATTCTCAGCGAAGGTTGAGTGAGCGTATTCAGCGTTGCCGCTCCAGGGTGAGGACGGCTTTGCTGATGACGGTCATGTGGTTGGGGCTGATGCGGGATCTGCGGAAGATCTGCGTCGAACGAAGGACGCCCCCACCGGGCAGGCGGTGGGGGCGGGCCCTTCGTTCGACGCGACCGTGAGGTCAGGCGCGCACCATCCACCAGGCGCCGATGCCGTTGCAGCCGCCCGCCATGAAGTTGATGCTGCGGTAGCCGGGTGGGATCGGGGAGCCGGAGCAGGTCCAGATGCCGTTGCGGACGAGCTGGTGGTACCAGGCGCCGACGCCGTTGCAGCCGGTGCGGTTGTAGCCCGTGATGACGTAGCCGGGCGGGATGGGCGAGCCCCCGCAGGTCCAGCGGCCGTCCCGGGCGAGCTCGTGGTACCAGCCGCCGACGCCGTTGCAACCGCTGCGGTTGTAGTTGGTGATCACATAGCCGGTCACGATCGGCGAGCCGCCGCAGGTCCAGATACCGTCGCGCACGGGCTCCTGGTACCAGGAGCCGGCGCCGTTGCAGCCGCCGCGGTTGTAGCCCGTGATGACGTACCCGTCCGGGACGGGCGCCCCGGAGCAGGACCAGCCGCCGGCCTTTGCCGCCCCGGTGGTCGCGGCAGTGGCCGTGCCGGTGGCGGCGCCGGTGAGGGCGGCCGCGATCAGTGCGACGGTGCCCACGACGGCGGCGAGGCGGCTCCGGACGGCAGCCAGCGTCTTACTGTTCCACAGGTGACCGAAATATCTGTCCAATTCACACCAACCCTATCGACATGATCACTTCAGGTCTGTCGACGGTCAAGAACACCGGATGGCGCAATAAAAGTCACCCCGTACGGTCGCGATTGTGAGAAGCGCGTCACTGTGCGCAAATGCCAAACCTGGTCTCGCCGGGCTGGTATGAGTGAGCGTCAGGTTCCGAAGGTTCCTGTGGCACTCGTACGGGTGAACGGGGTCGGTGGACCGTTCGTAGGACCGTTCGGCGTGCCGGACTGTGGTGACATCGATCGAGGGGATCGCCATGAGCGCACTCACTGAGCGTTTTCAGCGTGGCTACTGATCGGGTGAGGCCGATGAGGTCGAGGTGAGGGACGCAACGCACAAGGCTCCGGTGCCGTTGAGGGAGGTTTTCGAAGTCTCAATCCACCGGCACAGGAGCCCTGTTGGTTCCCTATTCTGCCGCACTCGACCTCCCGCACGCCCTGGTCGAGTGGGTCACGATGCTCATCGTCACCCGAGAGGGTGACCGGCGGTGCAAACTCCCGCCGCACCGGCGTGCGCTCGTCGCTCTGGTGTACCTACGCCACCACGACACCCTCTCCCGGATCGCCGTCGGCTTCGGGATATCCGTCGGCACTGCCCACGCCTACGTCACCGCCGTCACCAGCCTGCTCGCCGACCGCGCGCCGGGCCTGCTCAAGACGCTTCGCGAGCACGATCCGGAGTTCGTCCTGCTGGACGGGACTCTCGCCGAGTTCCCCCACCGTCTCCCCGGACGGCCAGCCCTAAATGATCACTCAGCCTTCGGTGAGAAAACCTAGCGGTCACCAACCTTCGATGACAACGCCCAACCTTCGCTGCGAGAGATCACCCCGGCCGGGCACGCATGACCTCGCGGCGGCGATGTACTAGAGTTATCTCGACATCGAGATATCTGCCGGGAGGCGTACCGCTGCCGCGCTAGTAAGGCTTGCCTAACTTAGCCTTACCTTAGCTGATCGGCAAGGATCTGTGACGGCAGGATTGCGGTGGTACGCGCGAATTCATGCATTGAAGGAGACTGTCGTGTCGGCGAACAGCTTCGACGCCCGCAGCACGCTGCAGGTGGGCGACGAGTCGTACGAGATCTTCAGGCTGGACAAGGTCGAGGGCTCCGCCCGCCTTCCCTACAGCCTGAAGGTGCTGCTGGAGAACCTGCTCCGTACCGAGGACGGCGCGAACATCACCGCCGACCACATCCGTGCGCTGGGCGGCTGGGACTCCCAGGCGCAGCCGAGCCAGGAGATCCAGTTCACGCCGGCCCGCGTGATCATGCAGGACTTCACCGGTGTGCCCTGCGTCGTGGACCTCGCCACCATGCGTGAGGCCGTCAAGGAGCTGGGCGGCGACCCGGCGAAGATCAACCCGCTGGCCCCGGCCGAGCTGGTCATCGACCACTCCGTCATCGCCGACAAGTTCGGCACCGCCAACGCCTTCCAGCAGAACGTGGAGCTGGAGTACGGGCGCAACAAGGAGCGCTACCAGTTCCTGCGCTGGGGCCAGACCGCCTTCGACGAGTTCAAGGTCGTCCCGCCCGGCACCGGCATCGTCCACCAGGTCAACATCGAGCACCTGGCCCGTACGGTCATGACCCGGGGCGGTCAGGCGTACCCCGACACTCTCGTCGGCACCGACTCGCACACCACCATGGTCAACGGCCTGGGCGTGCTGGGCTGGGGCGTCGGCGGCATCGAGGCCGAGGCCGCGATGCTGGGCCAGCCGGTCTCCATGCTCATCCCGCGTGTCGTCGGCTTCAAGCTGACCGGTGAGCTCAAGCCCGGCACCACCGCCACCGACCTGGTGCTCACCATCACCGAGATGCTGCGCAAGCACGGCGTCGTCGGCAAGTTCGTCGAGTTCTACGGTGAGGGCGTCGCCGCCACCTCGCTCGCCAACCGCGCCACCATCGGCAACATGTCGCCGGAGTTCGGCTCCACCGCCGCGATCTTCCCGATCGACGACGAGACGCTGAACTACCTGAAGCTGACCGGCCGCTCCGAGCAGCAGGTCGCCCTGGTCGAGGCGTACGCCAAGGAGCAGGGCCTGTGGCTGGACCCGGCCGCCGAGCCGGACTTCTCCGAGAAGCTGGAGCTGGACCTCTCCACGGTCGTCCCGTCGATCGCCGGCCCGAAGCGCCCGCAGGACCGCATCGTCCTGGCCGAGGCCTCCCGCCAGTTCGCGCAGGACGTGCGCAACTACGTCAGCGAGGCGGACCTGGACGAGGCGGGCAAGGAGTCCTTCCCGGCCTCCGACGCCCCCGCCGTCTCCAACGGCACGCCCAGCAAGCCGACCCAGGTCACCGCCGCCGACGGCTCGGTGTTCGAGATCGACCACGGCGCCGTCACGGTCGCCGCGATCACCTCCTGCACCAACACCTCGAACCCCTACGTCATGGTCGCCGCCGCGCTGGTGGCCAAGAAGGCGGTCGAGAAGGGCCTGTCCCGCAAGCCGTGGGTCAAGACCACTCTCGCCCCGGGCTCGAAGGTCGTCACCGACTACTTCGACAAGGCGAACCTGACGCCCTACCTGGACAAGCTGGGCTTCAACCTGGTCGGCTACGGCTGCACCACCTGCATCGGCAACTCCGGTCCGCTGGACGAGGAAATCTCGAAGGCGATCAACGACGCCGACCTCGCGGTCACCTCGGTGCTCTCCGGCAACCGCAACTTCGAGGGCCGGATCAACCCCGACGTCAAGATGAACTACCTGGCGTCCCCGCCGCTGGTCGTCGCGTACGCCATCGCCGGCTCCATGAAGGTGGACATCACCACCGAGGCGCTGGGCACCGACCAGGACGGCAACCCGGTCTACCTCAAGGACATCTGGCCCTCCGAGGCCGAGGTCAACGACGTCGTGGCCAACGCCATCGGCGAGGACATGTTCTCCAAGTCGTACGAGGACGTCTTCGCGGGCGACGCCCAGTGGCAGGCGCTGCCGATCCCGACCGGCAACACCTTCGAGTGGGACAGCGAGTCCACCTACGTCCGCAAGCCCCCGTACTTCGAGGGCATGACGATGGAGACCAGCCCGGTCTCCGACGTCCAGGGCGCCCGCGTCCTGGCCAAGCTGGGCGACTCGGTCACCACCGACCACATCTCCCCGGCCGGTGCGATCAAGGCCGACACCCCGGCCGGCCAGTACCTCACGGAGCACGGCGTCGAGCGCCGCGACTTCAACAGCTACGGCTCGCGCCGCGGCAACCACGAGGTCATGATCCGCGGCACGTTCGCCAACATCCGCCTGCGCAACCAGATCGCGCCGGGCACCGAGGGCGGCTTCACGCGTGACTTCACGCAGGAGGACGGCCCGGTCTCCTTCATCTACGACGCGTCGCAGAACTACCAGGCGGCCGGCATCCCGCTGGTCATCCTGGCCGGCAAGGAGTACGGCTCCGGCTCGTCCCGCGACTGGGCGGCCAAGGGCACCGCGCTGCTCGGCGTCAAGGCCGTCATCGCCGAGTCCTACGAGCGCATCCACCGCTCGAACCTGATCGGCATGGGTGTCCTCCCGCTCCAGTTCCCCGAGGGCGCCTCGGCGCAGTCGCTGGGCCTGACCGGCGAGGAGACCTTCGACATCACCGGTGTCACCGCCCTGAACGACGGCGGCATCCCGGAGACCGTCAAGGTCAAGGCGGGCGACGTCGAGTTCGACGCCAAGGTGCGCATCGACACCCCCGGCGAGGCGGACTACTACCGCAACGGCGGCATCATGCAGTACGTGCTGCGCTCGCTGATCCGGAAGTAACCGGCACACCCGCCCGGCAGGGCGGGTGACACCGAAGGGGCCGCACCCCTGGCCGGGGGTGCGGCCCTTCGCCGTGTCCGCCGCTGCTGTCCCGGGGCCGGAAAACCGGTGCGGCGCGCCTCGTGGAGACGCGCCGCACCATCACCTCACCGGCACACGGCCGACCGGAGTCCCCCGGCTACCGGTGTCCTGGGGGCTAGAACATCCAGCTGTAGATGTTGTAGCCGTAGCCGATCTGCTTGCGCGACTCGAAGGGGTCCGTCGCGCCGCCGTTGCCGCTGTAGAGCCACAGCTTGCCGTCGGTGCCGCGGGCGAGCAGGTCCGCGCGGCCGTCGAGGTCCACGTCGCCGACGGAGACCAGGGCGTTGTACGTGTTCCAGCCCCCGCCGACCTTGACGCGCGAGGCGAACGGCGCCTTGTAGTTGCCGGTGCCCTTGTAGAACCACAGGACGCCGGAGGAGTCGCGGGCCACGATGTCGGCCTTGCCGTCGCCGTTCAGGTCGCCCTTGCCGGAGATCTCGGTGTAGACGTCCCAGCCGCCGCCGACCTTGATGCGCGAGGTGACCTGGCCGTTGTCGTAGCCGAGGTAGAGCCACAGCACGCCCGACTTGTCGCGCGCGATGATGTCGTACGCGGTGCCGCCGCCGAGGTTGCCCGGCGACAGGACCTTGTTGTAGATGTTCCAGCCGCCACCGACCGTACGGCTGTCGTCTTCGGAGTTGAAGTACAGGTTGCCGGCCTTGTCCCAGGCCCACATGCCGTCGCCCACGCCGTCGCCGCTGTGGTCGACCGTGGCCGCGGCCTTGAGCAGGTCCCAGTTGCCGGTGACGAACAGGCGCTCGTCCAGACCACCGGTGCCGTTCGGCAGGTACTGGTACAGGAAGCCGTCGGAGCGCTGGATGCCGAACAGGCCGAACACGGGGGCCTCGGCCGACACCGCCGCACCGGCCGTGGCGCGGGCCTTGGCCCCGGCACCGGCCTTCGGCGCCGCCTTCGCCAGCTTGCTGATGTCGACGTTCTTCACGGGGGCGGGGACCGGCGCGTCCGCCACCGCGGCTGAGGCGCTGGTACCGACCAGGGCGGCGGCGACCGCCGCGACAGCCACGCGCGACAGGACGCGCCCGCGCTTACGGCCGGGAAGTTTGGCCACGTATATCTCCATTTGCCATGTGATGAGGCGCGACGCACCCTCATGGAGGTGCGTTGCGTGATCGTCAGGATCTTTGCACAACCTTTTCACATGTCAACAGGTTTACGGATGGTCTGATCAATCGGCCCCAGAAATCGCCCGTTTCGGACCGATCAGCTCGAACTCCGCCAAGGTGGCCGGACTTTCAGCCGTCAGTCGGTAACGTTGGTAGACCCCGGGTGATGACACCGTGAACACCCGGGTCTGCCGGTCCCAGCTGAAGGACTCGTGCGTCCGCCGGTCCAGCGTCCGCCACTTCCCGTGCCGGTCCAGACCCTCCAGCACCCAGGCGCCGGGCGCGTCACCCTTCGCCGCCGAGGTGAGGGTGTACGAGGTCGCCCGCGCCGCCGAGGCGAGGGTGACCGGGACGGAGCCGACGGACGCCGAGGTGTCCGAGGTGTCGTCCAGCAGCGGGCTGCCGCCCGGAGTCGTCAGGTCGCCGTCCGGCACGGGCACCCGGTCGTCGCGCGTGATGGACGACGGTGCCGCGTTCTTGCCCGTGCCCCAGGAGGACGGGCGCGGCCCCATCGCGAAATCCAGGGTGCCGCCGCGGGCGAGCAGGGCGTGCGGCAGCGCCGTGGAATTCCACGGCTTCCCGTTGACCCGCAGCCCTTGGACGTACACATTGCGCGCATTGTTGCGCGGTGCCCTGACGACGAGATCGCGGCCGTTCTCCAAGTGGACGGTGGCCTTGGTGAACAGCGGCGAGCCGACGGCGTATTCGGGCGATCCCATCACCAGCGGATAGAACCCGAGCGCGCTGAAGACGTACCACGCGGACATCTCGCCGTTGTCCTCGTCGCCCGGATAGCCCTGGCCGATCTCACTGCCCAGGTAAAGGCGGGAGAGCACCTCGCGGACCTTCTCCTGTGTCTTCCACGGCTGCCCGGCCGCGTCATAGGCGTACGCGATGTGGTGCGACGGCTGGTTGCTGTGCCCGTACATGCCCATCCGGGTGTCCCGGGCCTCGGTCATCTCGTGGATGACACCGCCGTACGAGCCGGCGAATTCCCTGGTGCCGGTTTCCGGGGTGGCGAAGTACGCGTCGAGCTTCTTCGCCAGGCCCGCCCGGCCGCCGTACAGGTTGGCCAGGCCGCGGGTGTCCTGCGGTGCGGTGAAGGCGAAGGTCCAGGCGTTGGTCTCGGTGTAGTCGTGACCCCAGACGCGCGGGTCGAAACGGTCCGGGGGCAGACGCCAGTTGCCGGCCGCGTCCTTGCCCTGGAAGAAGCCGACCTTGTCGTCGAAGTGCTTGACGTAGTCGCGGGCGCGATTGAGGAAGTACGCGGACTCTTCCCTGTAGCGCGGCTTCTTCGTCTTCGCGTACAGCGCCTGTCCCATGCGGGCGATGCCGTAATCGTTGAGATATCCCTCCAGCGCCCAGGACATGCCTTCCCTGGTGTCCGTGCTCGTATAGCCGCGGAAGGGGGAGGTGGCCATTCCCTTGCGGCCGACGCCGGGGCTGGGCGGGGCCACGGTGGCGTTCTTCACCGCCGCCTCGTAGGCCGCGACAGCGTCGAACTTCACGCCCTTCGCATAGGCGTCGGCGAAGGCCACGTCCGAACTCGTGCCGGTCATCAGGTCCGCGTAACCGGGGGAGGACCAGCGGGAGATCCAGCCGCCGTCCTTGTACTGCTGGACGAAACCGTCGACCATTTTTCCCGCCTGCCGCGGAGTGAGCAGGGAATAGGCGGGCCAGGTGGTGCGGTAGGTGTCCCAGAAGCCGTTGTTGACGTAGACCTCGCCGTAGACGATCTTCGAGCCGGTGCGGGTCGGGGTGTCGGGGCCGGTCCGCGGCGAGAAGGGGCTGGCGTACCGGGCCCGGGAACCCACCTGCTCATGGCCGGAGTTGGGGTAGAGGTAGAGCCGGTAGAGGTTCGAGTAGAGCGTGACGAGCCGGTCCCGGCTCGCGCCCTCGACCTCGATACGGCCGAGGATGCCGTCCCACTGGGTACGGGCGCGGTCCCGGACCCGCTCGAAGGAGTCGCCCGCCGGAATCTCGCGCTCCAGGTTCGCGCGTGCCTGGTCGACGCCGATCAGCGAGGTGGCGATGCGCAGCGTGACCGTACGGTCGGCGCCGGGCCGCAGTTTCAGGTAACCCGTCACGTCCGGGCCGCCACCGCCGCTCAGCTTGCCGCCCGCGGTCACCGGCGCGTCCAGCACGCCGTACACGAACAGCCGGGTGGCGCCGGTCGAAGAGTTGCTCCGGACGTCCGAGAAGCCGGTGACGACGCCTCGTTCCGCATCCAGGGTGAGGCCGCCGTTGTTGTTGACGTTGTCGAAGATCAGATTCGCGTCGTCGCCGGGGAAGGTGAAGCGCATCAGCGCCGCGTGGTCCGTCGGGGCGATGTCCGCCTTCAGGCCGTTGTCGAAGGTGACGCCGTAGTGGTGCGGCTTCGCCGTCTCGTTGGCGTGGTGGAAGGGCAGGGCGCGGGCGGCCCGGCCGGCGTCCGGGGTGCCCGCGGCGGTGGACGGCATGACCTGGAAGGTCTGCCGGTCGCCCATCCAGGGGCTCGGCTCATGGCTGGCGGCGAACGCCTGGAGGGTCGGCAGGTTGTCGGCGTTGTTCTTCCGCGCGTACTCGTACAGCCAGTCGGTGGAGCCCGCGTTGGTCACCGGCGTCCAGAAGTTGAAGCCGTGCGGCACGGCGGTGGCCGGGAAGGTGTTGCCGCGCGAGAAGCTGCCGCTGGAGTGGGTGCCGCGGGTGGTCGCCACGTGGTCGGAGAGGTGGGCGGGCGGCTTCTGCCGCGCCTCGGGGCCCAGGGTGATGTCGTCGACCCAGCCGCGGAAGACCGGCGTGGCCTTCGGCGCGGCCGGGGAGTCGTACGCGATCAGGATCCGGTCGACGGTCCTGCCCGCCGCGACGGCGCCGATGCGCGACTCGCGGTGGTTCCACTGGTTGACGTAGAGCGTCTTGGCGTCGGCCTGGCCGCGCGGGGTGAGCGGGGCGCCGTTCTGGTCGGCGGCGCCCAGCTCGCTGAGGTACGTGCCGTCGGTGAAGGCCAGGTCGAGTGCGACGTGGGTGGCGGGGTAGCCCAGGTCGGTGGCGGCCATCTCGGGGAAGACCTTGTACGACAGCGAGGTGGCGGCCGTGACCGGCAGGTCGACGTCGAAGACCTTGTTGTACGAGTAGCCGCGGCCGGATGCGGTGTGGGTGCCCGCGTACCGCAGCGCCCGCAGCCCGCTGAAGCCGGCGTTCGCCTTGGCGGTGGGGGAGGTGGTGGGGCCGGAGTCGGGGTGGCTGCTCATACCGCCGCCCGGACCGCTCTCCGGGCCCACCCCGGAGGTCTTCCCGGCGCCGTCCGGGCCGTTCTCGACAGTGTCCCGCCAGGCGGGCTGCGGATCGCCGGGTTCGAAGGAGGAGCTGAACTGCCGTGCGCCCGGGGGCTTTCCGGGCGGGGCCGCGACGGCGGGGGCGTGCGCCGTCAGGACGAGCAGGGCCGCCGCCGCGAGCGCGACGGGGCGGGCCGTGCCGGGCAGGGGTCTGTGCCGGTGTCTGAGCCGCACGCGTACCTCTCAACGAAGCGACATTTCCACAACGGTGACATCGTTGTCAGCTGCGTAATGCAGAGATAAGTAAGGTGCGTGGGGCCTTTGTTGTCAAGGGTGGTCCCGCGGGCGGCGGCCAGAAGTTTCCGGCCGGATCGACGCATACGGCCGAGGTCTCAACTCGGGAAAGATGGCGGCCCGAACTTGCTTACGATCTTGCCGAGTTGACCTGAAGTGGACTATACCTGTCGGCGTCCGAGCGACTGTGCGAACGACGTCGCGGACCCGGGGGGACCTGCGGAGCAGCACAAGAAATCGGCCCCGCACATCCCTGGCGTGCCCGGTGCACATCCCGTACAACTCAGCTTCATCTGACCCGCGGTGCCGGGGTGGCTCCGGTACACCGCCTGAGTCCTGAAGAAGGCGAGGACTTGCGCATGGGATCCACCTCAGATTTCAGCCGTCGTGACCTGATCAAGCGGGCCGCGGCGCTGGGAATCGTCACCGTACCGGCCATGAGCGCGCTGTCGGCGTGTGCCAGTAGTGGCGACGGAGGCGGCGAGAAGGTCGAGAAGGGGCAGAAGTCCGCCAAGAATCCGCTGGCGGTCAATGACAGCGCCGCCCTCGACGTCGTCATCTTCGACGGCGGATTCGGCGACAAATACGCGAAGGACGCCCAGGCCGAATACGTCGCCGCCTTCCCCAAGACCAAGGGCAAGGTGAAGCTCGCCTCCACCCAGAAGATCCAGTCCACCCTCCAGCCGCGGTTCAACGGCGGCAACCCGCCGGACCTGGTGGACAACTCCGGCGCCGAGCAGATGGACTTCGGCACCCTCGTCTCCAAGAACCAGCTCGCCGACCTCACCCCGCTGCTCGACGCCCCGTCGATCGACGACCCGGACAAGAAGGTGCGCGACACGCTGCGCCCCGGTGTCGTCGAGATGGGCCAGTTCGGCGGCAAGGAAACCTGGATCATGTACTACGCGTACACGGTCTACGGCGTCTGGTATTCCAAGACCAATCTGCAGAAGGTCGCCGACGCGGAATACCCGAAGACCTGGGACGAGATGCTCGCCGTGTGCGAGAAGGCGAAGAAGAAGGGCGTCGCCGGGTGGACCTACCCCGGCAAGTACCCGTACTACCTCCCGTTCAGCCTCTACCCGTTCATCGCCAAGATCGGCGGCGAGGAGGTGCTCCGGAAGATCGACAACCTGGAGCCGAACGCCTGGAAGGACCCGGCCGTCAAGGCCGCCTTCGACGCGTACTACGAGCTGTACAAGAAGGGGTACATCCTCAAGGGCTCGCCGGGCCTGGACCACCTCCAGTCGCAGAAGGCGTGGGCCGAGGGCAAGGCCCTGTTCATACCGAACGGCTCGTGGGTGGAGAACGAATCCGCCAAGCAGATCGAGAAGAACCCGGACTTCCAGCTCTCGGTCGGCGCGCCGTCCAGCCTCTCGTCCTCGGACAAAATGCCGTTCGGCACGATCTGGGCCTCCGGCGGCGAACCGTACATCGTGCCGAGGCAGGCCAAGAACGTGCCCGGTGGTATGGAGATGCTGCGCATCATGCTCAGCAAGAAGTCCTCGCAGAACTTCATCAAGCAGGTCTCCTCGCTCACCTCGCTGAACGGCGGCACGGAGGGCCTGAAGCTGCCCCCGGGGCTGGCCTCGGCGCAGCAGGCGCTGGAGCAGGCCGGCAAGAACATCGTCAACCCGCGGTTGCAGGACTGGTACGTGGCGCTGCAGAAGGAGAAGATCGGCGTCGGCGCGCTGGGCGAGATGATGGCGGGCCGCATGACTCCCGACGAGGCGATCACCAAGATCCAGAAGTACGCGGACGAGACGCGTGAGGACAGCAGCGTCAAGAAGTACAAGCGCTGACCGTGCGTCGGACGCGTCACCAGCGGTGGCGGTCACGCGAAACAGCGGGGAAAGAACGGGATCGGTAGTCATGCAGCACGGTAAATACCGTTTCATAGTGGGGTTCCTGGTCATCCCGCTGGCGATATACGCGATATTCGTGATATCGCCGTTCGTGCAGGCGATCTACTACTCCTTCACGGACTGGACCGGCCTGAGCTCGGACATGAAAATGGTCGGGTTCGACAACTACACGCGCCTCTTCAAGGACAGCGTTTTCTGGGCCGCGGTGGGAAACAGTGTGACGCTGTTGCTGCTGCTGCCGGTGGTGACGCTCTCGCTCGGGCTCTTCTTCGCCTTCATGCTCAACGTCGGTGGCCGCCGCAGGAAGAAGGCGGTCATCGGCGGTGTGCGCGGCTCGGGCACGTACAAGATTCTCTATTTCTTCCCGCAGGTGCTGTCGATCCCGATCGTCGCCCTGCTCTTCCAGTTCGCGTACAACCCGGAGAGCGGCGCGCTGAACGCGTTCTTCAAGGCGATCGGGCTGGACAACGTGCAACCCGACTGGCTCGGGGACCCGCAGCTCGCGCTCTGGTGCATCATGGGCGCGATGATCTGGGCCAATGTCGGCTTCTACGTCGTGCTCTTCTCGGCCGGCATGAGTTCCATTCCGAAGGACTTCTACGAGGCGGCGCTGCTGGACGGCGCCAACCGGTTCAACACGTTCTTCAGAATCACCCTGCCGCTGCTGTGGGACACGGTGCAGACCGGCTGGATCTACATGGGCATTCTGGCGCTGGACGTGTCGGCCTTCGCGTTCGTGCAGATCATGAGCGTCGGGCCGGGCGGCCCCGACTACTCCACCGAGGTCCTGCCGCTGTACGTCTATCAGAAGACCTTCCGCGACGGTCAGGCCGGTTACGCCACCTCGATCGGCGTCTCCCTGCTGATAGTGACCCTGATCTTCTCGGCCATCGTCATGCGGCTGGGCCGGCGCGAGCGACTGGAGTTCTGATGAGCGTGCAGACCACCAAGCCCCCGGCCGTGACGGGCCGGGGCGGTGCGGGCGGCAAGGGGGGCGAGAGCGGCGAGGGCCGGGTCCTGAACGTCTTCTCGCACGGCGTCCTGGTCATCTGGGGCCTGCTGGTCACCATGCCGCTGCTGTGGGCGGTGATCAGCTCCTTCAAGGACGACGGCGAGATCTTCGGATCGCCCTGGGGCCTGCCGTCGGCGCTGCACTTCGACAACTGGGCGCGCGCCTGGGACAAGGCCAACATGGGCCAGTACTTCTTCAACTCGCTGGTCGTCGTGGGCGGTTCGCTGATCGGCACGATGCTGCTGGGGTCGATGGCGGCGTACGTACTGGCCCGGTTCGACTTCCCGGGCAACCGCTTCATCTACTTCCTGTTCGTGGGCGGGATGGGCTTCCCGATCATCCTGGCGCTGGTCCCGCTGTTCTTCGTCATGAAGAACATGGCCCTGCTGGACACCTACCATGGCCTGATCCTGGTCTACATCGGGTACTCCCTGCCGTTCACCGTCTTCTTCCTCAGCGGGTTCTTCAGAACGCTGCCGACGTCGGTGGCGGAGGCCGCGCTCATCGACGGCGCCTCCCACACGCGTACGTTCTTCCAGGTCATGCTGCCGATGGCCAAGCCGGGCCTGATCAGCGTCGGCATCTTCAACTTCCTGGGGCAGTGGAACCAGTACCTGCTGCCGACGGTGCTCAACGTCGGCGACCCGGACAAGAAGGTGCTGACCCAGGGCCTGGTCGCGCTGGCGGTCAGCCAGGGGTACAAGGGCGACTGGTCCGGCCTGTTCGCGGGCCTGACCATCGCGATGCTGCCGGTGCTCGGCGCGTACATCATCTTCCAGCGGCAGGTGGTGGCGGGTCTGACGGCGGGGGCGCTCAAGTAGTCCCGCGCGCCGTACCGGCCGGCCGTACGCCGTACGCCGCAGCCGTACGCCGAGCGGCCCCCGCCGACCCGCGGGGGCCGCCGTTGCTGCCCGCCCGGACAGCCGGGTTTTGGCCACAGGGCCGGTGCACCCGGTCGAGGACTTGACGGAACCGGACCCTGGCACGTCAGCTTAGATTCACATGTTGGAGACAAGCCGGGTCCCGTCGATGTGGCCCGGCCGGCGGCCGGTCGTCGTGCCGGGCGCTACAGGCGGGAGTGGATGAGTCGATGGAGACTCCGGGTTCGCAGTCCTCGCTGCACCGGGCCAATCTGGAGCGGGTCGTACGCGCGGTGCGCATGGCGGGTTCGCTCACCCAGGCGGAGATCGCCCGGACCACGGGCCTGTCGGCGGCCACGGTCTCCAACATCGTGCGCGAACTGAAGGACGCCGGGACCGTGGAGGTCACGCCGACCTCGGCGGGCGGCCGCCGGGCCCGCAGCGTCTCGCTCTCCGGCGACGCCGGGATCGTGGTCGGCGTCGACTTCGGCCACTCGCACCTGCGGGTCGCGGTCGGCAACCTCGCCCACCAGGTGCTGGCCGAGGAGACCGAGCCGATCGACGTGGACGCCTCCGCCGCGGAGGGCTTCGACCGGGCCGAGCGCCTGGTCAACCGGCTGATCGAGACGACCGGCGTGGGCGCCGGCAAGGTCATCGGGGTCGGCCTCGGCGTCCCCGGGCCCATCGACGTCGAATCCGGCACGCTCGGCTCGACCGCGATCCTGCCCGGCTGGAGCGGGACGAACCCGAGCGAGGAGCTGGCCGGGCGGCTCGGCGTCGGGGTGTACGTCGACAACGACGCCAACCTGGGCGCGCTCGGCGAGCTGGTGTGGGGCAGCGGGCGCGGCGCCGCCGACCTCGCGTACATCAAGGTCGCCAGCGGCGTCGGCGCGGGACTGGTCATCAGCGGCCAGATCTACCGCGGCCCGGGCGGCACGGCCGGCGAGATCGGGCACATCACGCTGGACGAGTCCGGGCCGGTGTGCCGCTGCGGCAACCGCGGCTGCCTGGAGACCTTCACCGCCGCCCGGTACGTGCTCCCGCTGCTCCAGCCCAGCCACGGGCCCGACCTGACCATGGCGGAGGTGGTCCGGCTGGCGAGGGAGGGCGACCCCGGGTGCCGCCGGGTGATCGGGGACGTGGGGCGGCACATCGGCAGCGGCGTGGCCAATCTGTGCAACCTGCTCAACCCGAGCCGGGTCGTGCTCGGCGGAGATCTCGCGGAGGCCGGGGAGCTGGTGCTGGGGCCGATCAGGGAATCGGTGTCGCGGTACGCGATCCCCAGCGCCGCACGGCAGTTGAGCATCGTGCCCGGGACGCTCGGCGGGCGCGCGGAGGTGCTGGGCGCGCTCGCGCTCGTACTGAGCGAGATGGGCGACTCGACGCTGCTGGACGGCACGCTGCCCGCCGACGGAGCCGTGCCGCCGGGCGCGCGTACGGCCCCCGGAGTGCCCGTCGCCGCCGGTTCCCGGGCGGCCGGCGGCACCGGTACCTCTGCCATTGCCTGACGCCTACACCGCACGCTGAGTTCACACAGCTAACGCATGGCACCGTTGTCATCTCGTTAAGTATTTACTCCTTGACGGTCTGCGAGCGGCCGAGTTGACTTCCAGCCACCTCGGCCGCAACGACGCGGCCTCGTCAGGGAGGTTTCACCGTGAACACGCATCTGCGTCGTGCTGCCGTGGCCGCGGCCGCCGTCTCGATGGCCCTCGGACTCGCCGCCTGCGGCTCCGCGAAGGAGGCCGGCGGCGACTCGGACGCCAAGAAGGACAAGAAGGGGCCGCTGACCATCGGCCTCCTACTGCCCGAGAACCAGACCGCGCGCTACGAGCGGTTCGACAAGCCGCTGATCGAGAAGAAGATCCGCGAGCTGGCGGGCAAGGACACCGAGATCCTCTACGACAACGCCAAGCAGGACCCCTCCGTCCAGCAGCAGCAGGTCGACACGATGATCACCAAGAAGGTGGACGCGCTGATCCTGGACGCGGTGGACGCCAAGTCCATCGCCTCCTCCGTCAAGAAGGCGAACGACAAGGGCATACCCGTCGTGGCCTACGACCGGCTGGCCGAGGGACCGATCAAGGCGTACACCTCCGTCGACAACGAGCGTGTCGGCCGCATCCAGGGCGAATCGCTCCTCAAGGCGCTCGGCGACACCGCCGACAAGGGCGAGATCGTCATGATGAACGGCTCGGTCACCGACCCGAACGCCAAGATGTACAAGGACGGCGCGCACTCCGTACTCGACGGCAAGGTCAAGATCGGCAAGGAGTACGACACCAAGGAGTGGAAGCCGGAGAACGCCAACGAGAACATGAAGGGCGCCATCTCCTCGCTCGGCAAGGACAAGATCATCGGCGTCTACTCGGCCAACGACGGCATGGCGGGCGGCATCATCACCGCCCTGAAGAGCGCCGGATTCACCAAGCTGCCGCCGGTCACCGGCCAGGACGCGGAGCTCTCCGCCGTCCAGCGCATCCTCGACGGCGAGCAGTTCATGAGCGTCTACAAGCCGTACCAGCCGGAGGCCGACGCCGCCGCGTCGATGGCCGTCGCGCTCGCCCAGGGCAAGAAGCTCGACGGGATCGCCAAGTCGACTGTCGACAGCGCGACGGAGAAGAAGGTGCCGTCCGTCATCGTGACGCCCTTCGCGCTGACCAAGGCCGATATTTCGAAGTATGTCGGCCAGGAAGGCTTCTTCACCAAGGCCGAGATCTGCACCGCCAAGTTCCAGTCCGCCTGCGCCCAGGCCGGCCTGAAGTAAGCCCGGCCGTCCGCCCGGCCCCGCCGCCCGCCGGCCGCGGGCCGGACGGCGCATTCCCGCCGGTCAGGCGGCGAAGGAGATGATTCACGTGTCCGCTACGCCCGTGCTGGCGTTGCGCGGGGTCTCCAAGCGGTTCGGCGCCGTGCAGGCGCTCACCGATGTCGAACTGGAGATCCACCCCGGCGAGGTCGTCGCCCTGGTCGGCGACAACGGCGCCGGCAAGTCCACCCTCGTCAAGGCGATCGCCGGCGTGGGCCCCGCCGACGACGGCGTCATCGAGTGGGAAGGCCGGCCGGTCACCGTCGACCGGCCGCACACCGCCCAGGAACTGGGCATCGCGACCGTCTACCAGGACCTCGCGCTGTGCGACAACCTCGACGTCGTCGGCAACCTCTTCCTCGGCCGCGAGATCGTACGGGCCGGGGTGCTCGACGAGGTCGAGATGGAACGCCGCTCCCGCGAGCTGCTCGCCACGCTCGCCATCCGCATCCCGAGCGTGCGCATCCCGATCGCCTCGCTCTCCGGCGGCCAGCGGCAGACCGTCGCCATCGCCCGCTCGCTGCTCGGCGAGCCCAAGGTCGTCATCCTCGACGAGCCCACCGCGGCGCTCGGCGTCGAGCAGACCGCCCAGGTCCTCGACCTGGTGGAACGGCTGCGCGAACGCGGCCTGGGCGTCATCCTGATCAGCCACAACATGGCCGACGTCAAGGCCGTCGCCGACCGGGTCGCGGTGCTGCGCCTGGGCCGCAACAACGGCACCTTCGAGGTGCGCAGCACCACCCAGGAAGAGATCATCTCCGCCATCACCGGCGCCACGGACAATGCCGTGACCCGGCGCAAGGCTCGTACGGATACCGCGGAGGGCCGGAAGTGACCACCAACCTTTCCAAGGCCGGCGACGAGCCGGTCGGCGCCGGTGGTGCCGATGGCGCCGCCGAGGGTGCCGTCATCGCCGTTGACCCGCGGCTGCTCGTGCGGCAGCAGGGCTTCAAGGGGTACCTCGACGAGTTCCGGCGCAAGACGCGCAGCGGTGAACTGGGGTCGCTTCCGGTCATCGTCGGCCTCATCGTCATCGGACTGGTCTTCCAGCTGCAGGACTCCGCTTTCCTCGGCGCCGAGAACCTCTCGAACCTGTTCGTGACCGCCGCCGGCACCGGACTGATCGCCGTCGGCATCGTCTTCGTGCTGATCCTCGGCGAGATCGACCTGTCCGTCGGCTCGGTCAGCGGCCTGGCCGCCGCGGTCTTCGCCGTCCTCAACATCAACAACGGCATGCCGGAGTGGCCGGCCCTGATCCTGGCCCTGCTCACCGGCACCGTCGCCGGCGCCCTGCACGGCTTCTTCTTCGCCCGCATCGGCGTGCCCGCCTTCGTCGTCACGCTGGCCGGGCTGCTCGGCTGGAACGGCCTGATGCTGCAGATCCTCGGATCGAACGGCACCATCAACCTCGACGACAGCGGCCTCGTCGCCCAGCTCACCAACTACTACTTCACCGACGTGGCCGCCGCGTACGGCCTGGCGACGGTCGCCGTCCTGGCGTACCTCGGCCTCTCCCTGCTCGACTCGCGCCGCCGGGAGGCCGCGGGCGTTCCGAGCCGGCCGCTGAGTGAAACCGTGCTGCGTACGGTGGTGCTCGCCGTCCCCGCCTACCTGGTCGCCTGGCTGCTCAACCAGTACAAGGGCCTGCCGCTCGCCGTGGTCATCTTCCTCGGCGTCGTCGTCGCCCTCGACTTCGTGCTGCGCCGCACCACGTACGGACGCCAGATCTTCGCCCTCGGCGGCAGCGTCGAGGCGGCGCGGCGCGCGGGCATCAACGTCGCGTTCGTCCGCATCTCCGTCTTCTCCCTGGCCGGCACGATGGCCGCCGTCGGCGGCATGTTCCTGGCCTCCCAGATCAACGCCGCGAACCAGTCCTCCGGGGCGGGCAGCCTGCTGATGAACGCGATCGCCGCCGCGGTCATCGGCGGTACGAGCCTGTTCGGCGGGCGCGGCAAGACGTGGTCCGCGCTGCTGGGTGTCCTGGTCATCCAGTCCATCGCGTCGGGGATGGCACTGCTGGGGATCGCGTCGGCCGTGCAGTACATGATCACGGGGGCGGTGCTGTTGGCGGCGGTGGTCATCGACTCGGTGTCACGCAAGACGCAGAAGACGGCGGGGCGGGCGTAGGGGGCGTGCTGCGCACGCGGTTTTCCGGTAAAGGCGTGGGGCTGGCCCCGGCGTTGATTGCGCTTCGCGCGGGTGGGGGCCTGGCCCGCGCTTCGCGCGGATGCGCATCAGGTTCGTTTGGGGGCGGGGGCGCGCAGGGGGCCAACTCCTCGGCACCGTGCACGGCGTCCAAGGGTTAGTAGTGAACCGAGGGCACCCGGCTGCCTGCGGGGATGGCCCCCTACACGCCCCCTCCCGTCGGTTGGGCGAGTGCGGGCCGGTGGGGGGAGGAAAAACCTTGGTGCGCGCCCACCGTGTGGTCAAGCTCGCGCACGTATAGGCGCAGGGCCGGGGGCGTCTCCGCCTCCTGCGTAAGCCGCCGCCTGTGTTGTTAGTGGGACCGCAGCCACGGCGGCGGGATAGCCGCGAACGGAGCGGGCTCGGGGACACGTAGGGGTCTCCCCGCAGGCGACCGAGGCCCCGGATGCGAAGAGACACAAGGTCGCGTCCCCGGCAACGAGGAGTGACCCCTGCGGGGCCCCGAGCCCCCCCCCACCCGACCCCCCGCGCCCGACGCGCACCCCCCCCCCACCCCCACCGGCACCCCCAAGCCAGCCACC
>NZ_JOCQ01000036.1 GCF_000720725.1 Streptomyces rimosus subsp. rimosus | reverse complement strand
GCTTGTCCTCGTCGGCATGCGGCCAGTTGAAACCGAGCATGTCCAGGACCCACTCCAGCGGATCCGGCAGCATGAGAGACAAGACGAAACTCCCCCGTGAACGTGCGTGTGCGACACGCCGGTGACCGGCGGTGGCGGTGGTGACGGTGTGGCGGTGACGGCGAGACGGACGGTGGTGACGGCGAGGCGGATGGCGGTGAACCGGCGGGACCGTGGGCGGCGGTGGGCGGTGGCTGGTTGCGTACGGCCGACACGTATCCGGGTGTCCGCCGCCGTCCGCCGTCCGCCGCCTCGCGGACCTGCCGGGTCTGCCGGGTCTGCGGGGTTTGCGGGGTCGGATGTCCTGCCGGCCCTGCCCGTCAGTGCGTCTTGGGCTTTTCCAAGTGCGAGATCAGCTTGACCGAGGCGTTGGGGTCCTGCGGATTGGGCACGTGCTGCTTGATCAGTGAGTCGCTGAAGTCCTCGCCTTCCGCGTAATTCTTGGACATGGAGTTCAGCGCCTTGCCGATCTCCTGGAGCTTCGAGGACAGATGGCCCATCGACTCGTACATGCCGTCGCGTACGCCCTCGTAGACGACACCGAACTTCTCGCCGATGTCGTCATCGCCCCACGGCGGCATGTCCGCCTTGCTGTCGAACGTCGTCAGCCCGCTCATGAACTGCTGACCGAACGACTTCTCCGGCTCCTTCTGGTCGCCGCCCGGCGCCTGTGTGCCCGGCGGGCCCGCGCCCAGCGCGCTCAGCCCGTCCATCAGCCGTACGACCGATGCCTGGAAGTCCTCACCCAGCTTGACGAAGTTGGTGCCCTCCGCCTTCAGGGACTCCACCTCGGTCTGGAACCCACCTGCTCCCACAACGCCCCCGAGTTGTCCGTGCCTTCTTCAGGTGCTGCCCAAAGAGATGTTCATGCCAAAGTCTAGATGTTGCCAAGGGTCCGTACGAGGCCGGACATCGATGCGACACCGAAGGGCAGCCGCGCTGCTTCGGGCCCTGCTTCGAGTCCTCTTCGGCAGGTCCTGCCTCGTCGGGCCACGCGCCATCAGGTTCTAGCCCGTCAGGACTTGCGTGCCCTCACGAAGTGCTGGGCCGATACCACCGGTGGTAGATCTTCACGGCCTCCTCCGGAGGATGGTTCGGCAGAAAGGTCACATCTCCGTTGATCTTGGAGATGGCCACGCTGCTGCCGCCCGGGTCGGCCGGTGGCGCCTGCGGGTCCGTCGGGGCCGGCCAACTCGCGCGTACGAGGTAGCCGACGTCGAACTCGTGGACGAACAGGCCGGACGGGCCGCCGGGCGAGCCGACCTCGGGGAAGTGGTGCCGGCCGATTTCCCGCGCTTCCTCCGGGGTGGACGGGACCGGTCGCGGGCCGTTGTCCGCCGGGCCCGCGTGTGGTGGGGGCGGGGGTGGCGGCGGGGGAGGGGGAGGTGTGGGCGGTTGGCCGGAAACATGGCCCGGGATGTCAGAATCTGCCATGAATTGCCCCTCCTTAGGTGGTGGTTCTGCCGGTCACGGTGCTGGCGTTTGCATCAGCAGTGGCCAACTTAACCCACGTCGCTTTCGCGCGATCGGTTCTCGGCGGCGGTGAGATTTGGGCTGCGCTGAGCCCGCTGCACCCACGGAGCCCACTGCCGCCACGTCTGCATCCACGGAACCCACGGCTTTCACATCGCCGACTCAGCCGCATCCCCCACACCAAGATCGCCGAGTCGGGTGGTGGACGCGTGCGTGAGGGCGTCGAGGCACACGCGTACAGGCGGGGTCTCCGTACGAGGGCGCCAGGCCGCCTGGACTTCGCGCCGGAGCGGCGGATCGGTGGGCAGGAATCGGACGCCGGGCGGGGCGTGGCGGCAGGCCGCTGCGGGGACGAGCGCGGCGGTCAGTCCGGCGGCCACCAAGGTGAGCTGGGTGGCGTGGTCGCTGATGCTGTAGCGGAGGGCTGGCTCGACGCCGCAGGTACGCAGGGCCTGTACGAGTGCCTCGCGCGGCTCGGCCCCGGGCGGACAGGCCGCCCACGGCATGCCGTCGAGGTCGGCAAGGCGGAGGATGGGCCGGTCGCCGAGCGGGTGCGCCTCCTGGAGCGCCACCTGTGCTTCTTCGGTGACGAGCGTGCGTACGGCCACGCCTTCCGGCAGGTGCCGCGGCCGGTTCGACCAGTTCTCTATGAGGAGCAGGTCGAGGTCGCCGCGCAGGAGTGCGGGGAGCAGTTCGGCCACCTCACCGTCACGCACCGTGGGGGCGAGTCGGGGGTGGCGTGTGGTCAGTGCGGCCAATGTGGCAGGTAGCAGGGTTCGTATGGCGCTGCCGATGGCGCCTATCCGGAGCGGGCCGAGAACTTCGTCATCCAGCGCGGCGAGATCGTCCTCGGCCGCGGCCAGTTGGGACATGACCGCGGCCGCATGGTCCGCGAGCACCCGGCCGGCATGGGTCAGCCGTACGCTGCGCCCCTCCGGCTCCGTGAGGCGGTGCCCGCATTCCCGTTCCAGCTTGCTCAGCTGCTGGCTCATACCGGACGGCGTGATGTGCAGGGCCTGTGCCGCCCGTGCGATGGAACCGTGGGTGTCCACCGCGGCAAGGGCGCGCAGCCGCTCCAAGTTGATCATCAGAGCAGGCTAGCGACGGATGGACCGGCAATGCTTAAGCGGAATTGCCGAGTTGTGATGACAGATCGTCGCTTTTGTTCAGGGGTGGGGGTGGCCAGGGTGGAGGCATGACGGTACGAGAGGACGACTCGGAAGCCCGGGGCGGCGAGGTACGGCGCACGGACGGCGGGGGCGAGGAGGCGCCGAGCGGGGGCGACGTGCGCGGTGAGCATCCGCACCGCGGCGGGCAACCGGATCGCGCCGAGGGGCCTCCGCATCACGCTGAGCCTCCGCATCGCGCAGGCCTCCGCGGAAACCCCGTACTCATGGTGCTCGGCGGCAGCCTCTGCATCTCCGCTTCCGCCGTGTTCGTCAAGCTGTCCGGTACGAGCGCGGGGACGGCCGCGTTCTTCCGGTGCGCCATCGCGCTTCTCGTCCTGGTGCCGCTGGCGCTCGCGGAGCGGCGGGCGGCAGGGCCGCGGGCGTGGCGGTTGCGGCGCCTGGACCTGGCGGCGGGCGTGTTGCTCGGCATCGATTACGTCTTCTGGGCAGCGGCGATCCACAGTGTGGGCGCGTCCATCGCCACCGTGGTCATCAACATCCAGGTGGTGATCTTCCCGTTGCTGGCGCGCGTGTTCACCCGTACCCCCGTACCGCGGCGCTTCGTCGTCGCGACGCCCGTCATGCTGCTGGGAGTGGCATTGGCCGCCGGAGCCCTCGGCGCTCCGGAGACGGGCAGCGCCCCCGTGACCGGCGCGGTGTTCGGCCTGGTCGCGGGTTGCGGGTACGCGGGCTACCTCTTCCTGATGCGGCTCGGCGGCGGCCAGGGCCATACGGCCGACCCGGTGTGCACGTCCACCGCGGCGGCCGCAGGCGCCGCCGCGCTGCTCGGCGCGGCGTGGACCGGCATCGACTTCTCCCTCGACGCGCGCGCCTGGGGGTGGCTGACCACGCTCGCACTCGTCGGACAGGTGCTGGCCTGGTTGGTGATGACGCCGGCACTCCCGCGCCTGGCGCCCAACGTCGGCGCGGCACTGCTGCTTATGCAACCGGTGATGGCCATCGGACTCGGGGTGGCGGTCGGCGAGCGGCCCACGGCGGTCCAGTTCGGGGGGTGCGCGCTGGTGGTTCTGGTGGTGTGGTGCGTGGGGCGTGGATCGAGGCGGCGGGGCGTACGGAGCGGATCGTACGCCCGTACGGACGCCGGGCGCGCGCAGCGGATCGTACGCCCGCCCGGGCGGTGATTGTGCGCGGGGCGACGTCAAAGGGCCGTAAGGCGAACCGGGTTGGGCGACAGGGGAGCGTCAGGGGGGCGCGGGGCGGCGTGTAGGGACGGTTGAGTGAGCCCATCCAGAGGAGAGGCACACCCAGGCCTCTCCTCTCAGAGCCCTTCACCACAGAGCTCCCCCTCAGAGCCCTTCACCACAGGGCTCCCACCCGCAGCGCCCTTCCCCCGATACCTCCCATACCGCCGCCCCGAAAGCTCCCGTCGATGCAGCCTCTGGCTCCGGACAAGCAGAACACCCCCGCGTCCCCCAGGGACACCACCGTCCCCACCGACACACCTAATCCCACTTCCTCCGACGCCCCTAACCCCACTTCCTCCGATACCCCCACCACCCCCACTCGCCCAACCACACCCAACCCCCTAACCCCCACCCACCTCCTCTCCTCCCTCCCGCACGCCCTCCGCAAGCTGCACCCAAGAACGCTCGTCCGTAACCCCGTGCTGTTCGTCGTAGCCGCCGGCGCGCTGCTCACCACGCTCTCGGCCGTCCTCGACCCGAGCGTCTTCGCCTGGACGATCAGCGTTTGGCTCTGGCTCACCCTCGTCTTCGCGAACCTGGCCGAAGCGGTCGCGGAAGGACGCGGCAAGGCGCAGGCAGAAACGTTGCGCCGGACGCGCGGCGACACCGTCGCGCGGCGGCTGCGCAGCTGGCGGGTGGGGATGGGGGAGTGGGAGTACGAGGAGGAGGCGGTACCGGCCGCCGAGCTTCAGCCGTACGACATCGTCGTCGTGGACGCGGGCGGGACGGTTCCCGGCGACGGCGAAGTGGTGCAGGGCGCCGCGTCCGTCGACGAGTCGGCGATCACGGGTGAATCGGCCCCGGTCATCCGCGAGGCGGGCGGTGACCGTTCCGGGGTCACCGGCGGTACGACGGTGCTCTCCGACCGCATCGTCATCCGCATCACCTCCCGCCCCGGCAGGACTTTCCTCGACCGCATGATCGCGCTCGTGGAAGGCACCACCCGGCAGAAGACCCCGAACGAGCTGGCGCTGAACATCCTGCTCGCCGCGCTCACCGTCGTCTTCCTGCTGGCCGTGGTCTCGCTCCAGCCGATGGCCGGTTACGCGGGTGCCGCCCAGCCGCTGACCGTACTGATCGCGCTGCTCGTCACCCTCATCCCGACGACCATCGGCGCACTGCTGTCGGCCATCGGCATCGCCGGGATGGACCGGCTCGTCCAGCGCAACGTCCTGGCGCTGTCCGGCCGGGCCGTCGAGGCGGCCGGGGACGTGAACACCCTTCTCCTCGACAAGACCGGCACGATCACGTACGGCAACCGCAGCGCCCATTCCTTCGTACCGCTGGACGGTGTCCCGCACGCCCAGCTCGCCGACGCCGCCCAGCTCTCCTCGCTCGCCGACGGGACACCGGAGGGCCGGTCCATCGTGGCGCTGGCGCAGGAGAAGTACGGGATACGGGCCCGTACGGAGGGGGAGATGGGAGCCGCGCGCTGGGTGGCGTTCAGCGCGCAGACCCGTATGAGCGGGGTTGATCTGGCCTGGTCGGGTGGGTGTCTCGTACGCAAGGGAGCGGCCGGGGCGGTACGGGACTGGGTGACGCGGCTGGGCGGGCAGGTGCCACCGGAGGCGGGCTGGATCGTGGACTCCATCGCGGCGGGCGGCGGTACGCCCCTGCTCGTGGCGGTCGCCGACCGGCACGGCGCGCGGGTGCTCGGCGCCGTCCACCTCAAGGACGTGGTCAAGGACGGTATCGCGCGCCGCTTCGCCGAACTGCGGGCCATGGGCATCAAGACGGTGATGGTCACCGGCGACAACCCGCTGACCGCCCGGTCCATCGCCGCGGAGGCCGGCGTGGACGACTACATCGCGGAAGCCACGCCCGAACAGAAGCTGGCGCGCATCCGGCGGGAACAGGAGGGCGGCAACCTCGTCGCAATGACGGGCGACGGGACGAACGACGCGCCCGCGCTCGCCCAGGCGGACGTGGGCGTGGCCATGAACACCGGGACCTCGGCGGCGAAAGAGGCCGGGAACATGGTGGACCTGGACTCCGACCCGACCAAGCTCATCGAGATCGTCGCCGTCGGCAAGCAGCTGCTGATCACGCGCGGTGCGCTGACGACTTTCTCCATCTGTAACGACGTGGCGAAGTACTTCGCGATCGTGCCCGCCATGTTCTCCGCCGTCCACCCCGGGCTCGGGGCGCTCAACATCATGGGCCTGCACAGCCCCACCTCGGCCATCGCATCGGCCATCATCTTCAACGCGCTGATCATCGTGGCGCTGATACCGCTGGCCCTGCGCGGCGTCCGCTACCAGCCGGCCTCCGCGCACGCGCTGCTCCGCCGGAACCTGGGGGTGTACGGGCTGGGCGGACTGGTCGCGCCGTTTCTCGGCATCAAGCTCATCGATCTGCTTCTACAGGTGGTGCCGGGAATGTGACGGGACTGGGTGCGTGGTGGAGCCGGCCGGAGGGGCCGGGCCGGACGTGCTGCCCCGGACGGGCCGACCCGGCCCGGCGCGCCCGGGCGTGCCGGGCCGGACGTGCCGGGCCGGGCTTCGCTGTTCCGGACCGGCACGTGTACCTGGTTCACTCCGGCCCGTGTACCTGATTCACCCCGGCTCGTGAACCTGGTTCACCTCGGTCCGTGTACCTGGTTCACCCCGCTCGTCCTCCCGGCCCACTCCGGCACCTCCATCTGGTTGTACCTACGATGCTGCCGGCGCCGATCCCGGCGCCACCGGCGGCCAGGGAACCTCCGCCAGGGCCGGAATCACCTGCTCCTCCTCATAGGCGAGATGTGCCAGCAACTCTTCCGACATCCGCTCCAGTTCGGCGAGGAATTGTTCCGGGTCCGGACCCGGCCCCGGGTCGGCATTTCCGATGCCCGCGAGCAAGGTGAGCAAGTCGGCCTGGATACGGGCGATCGCCCGGTGCTCCTCCTGCAACCGGTCGAGCGCCGGAAGCAGTTCGGGGTGGTAACGGCCGACCGCGGGGAACACGTGCGCGTCCTCGCCGGTGTGGTGGAATTCCAGGCTCTGGCAGAACGCCAGGCAATGCTGCCGAATCTGCAGCCCGAGTCCCGGCGCCGGTGGTTCCCCCGGCCCCTGGTGTGCCGCCCGCGCCAATAGGTGGGCCTCGGCCTCGGCGCGTACGTGCCGCAACTGCGCGCGCAGCCACGTATGAACCTGAATGAGCTTGTCGGCGAGAGTGGTGACCTCGTGCAGCACCTCGCCGTCCGCCTCCTCGTATTCGGGCTCGGCGGGCTCCAGCACCACGACCGGCAGGGTACGGGCGGTCCTGGCCTGGTAATCGGCGTACCCGGGCGCAACCCGTACCGCCTGCGCGAACAGCCGGTCCCGGCGCTCGCCCTCGGCCGGCACCGCGATCGCCTCGTACGTCTCGGTGCCGACCTCCACGCGGACCTGCGGGTGCGCGAGCAGGTTGTGGTACCAGTCGGGGTGACGGGGCCCGCCGAGGTTGGAGCCGACGACCAGCAGGAGGTCACCGTCGCGGACATAGCCGAGGGGCGTGGTGTACGGCTTGCCGGACTTCGCGCCGGTGGTGGTCAGCAGGAGCAGGTCACCGCCCTCGAAGGGGCCGCCGACCTTCCCCGCATTGGAACGGAACTCGTCGATGACCGATTGATTGAAGGAATTCGGCATGCTGATATTGCTCTCCGTGAAGCGCCGTCCGCGTGACGGGCCGCGAGGCAGCGCAGCCGTCGTCATCACCGCGGTAAAAGTGAAAGAGGGAGGAAGAAAGGGGGCGCAGAAAGCGTGCGGCCACCGCACGCGCACCTCGTCCGGAGCAGACGTCACTCATCCATCACGGATGGGAGAACTCGCAACGCTCGATGCAACACGAGGAACGGCATACGGACGTGCCGAGCACGCCCCGCCCGCCGCTGATGTCAGGCGCAGCCTGAGAAGTCCGCAAAGTATGAACTCATGCGTGGTCCTTGAGAATAGGTGTGTCGCCCGACTGCCGGCCGGCCCACTGCTCTTTGGCCGACGTCACGCGCACACGCGTCAACATTAGACCCATTCGCCGACGGCTCCGTCAACCGGACGTTCGCGGATTCTCCCCGTACACCGGCTGCCACATCGCGTCCTGTACCGCCTGTACGACATCGTCCGGAGCGACGCGCGCGACACCTTCCTCGACGGCTGCCCGTACCACCGCCACCGCGACGGCCGCCGAAGAAGCGCGCAGATTTTCCACCTGCGGCAGCAGCGGCGCACCGGGCCCGCCGCCTTCCACCTGACCCGCGACCGCCTCGGCGGCGGCCAGCAGCATGCCGGGCGTCAGCCGCTCGGCGCGCGACACCACCACGCCCAGTCCGAGCCCCGGGTAGACGAGGGCGTTGTTGGCCTGGCCGATGACGTGCCGTACCCCTTCGATCTCCACGGGCTCCACCGGAATGCCCGCCGTCGTCAGCGCTTTGCCGTCGGTCCAACGCAGCAGGTCGGCGGGCATCGCCTCGATCTTCTCGGTCGGGTTGGAAAGTGGGAAAATGACAGGCTTCTCGACGTGCCGCGCCATTTCCTCCACGATCTGCCGGGTGAAGGCTCCGCGTACGGTCGAGGTGCCGATGAGGATGGTGGGGCGCACGTTCCGTACGGTCGTCAGCAGGCCGATTCCCTGGCCCTCCGCGGCACCGCCCGCATCACCGCCTGCCCCACCCGGCCCACCCGACCCACCAGTACTACTCGGCCCATCTTCCCCACCGGTCCACCCTTCGACCTCCCCCTTGGGACGGGCATAGCCGCGCTGGTAGTCGCGCAGGTCGTCCATGTCGTCCAGCAGCAGGCCCGGACGGTCGACGAGCCAGAAACGGCGGGTGGCCTCGTCCTCGTCCAGGCCGTCGCGGACCATCGCCTCGCGCAGCTGGTCGGCGATGCCCACCCCGGCCGTACCGGCCCCGAACACCACGACGCGCTGCTCGCAGAACCGCGATCCGGTGACGTTCAGCGCCGACCGGACGGCCGCGAGCGTGATCGCGCCGGTGCCCTGCATGTCGTCGTTGAACATCCGGTAGTGCTCGCCGTACCGCTCCAGGAAGCGCCGGGCGTTGCCCGCACCGAAGTCCTCGAAGTGCAGCAGTGCGTCCGGGTACAGCGTCGAGACCGTGTCCAGGTACGCGGCGACGAACGCGTCATAGCGTTCGCCGCGCGCCCGGCTGTGCCGTACGCCCAGATAGAGCGGATCGTTGAGCAGCGTCTCGTTGTCGGTGCCGACATCGAGGACCACCGCCAGGCAGCGCGCGGGATCGATGCCCGCGGCAGCCGTGTACACCGCCAGCTTGCCCACGGAGATCTGGATGCCGTGCACGCCCCAGTCGCCGATGCCGAGGATCTGCTCGGCGTCCGTGACCACCACCAGGTCGACCTCGTCCGTCCCGAGCTCCAGCTCCTCGAACGAGCGGCGCAGATCGCGTGGCCGGTCGATGGAGAGGAAGACACCGCGCGGGCGCCGGTACTCGTGGCTGTACGTCTTGATCGCCTCGCCCACGGTCGGGTCGTAGACGATGGGCAGCAACTCGGTCAGGTGGTCGGTGAGCAGCCGGTAGTACAGGACCTCGTTACGGTCGTGCAGCTGCTCCAGGTTGATGTACGCGGCCAGGTCGTCGGGCTGGCGCCGCAGCTGCTCGTACGCGCGCCGCGCCTGCTGGTCCAGGGTGAGCACCGCGTCGGGGAGCCGGCCGACGAGACCGAGACGGTCGCGTTCGGCGGCGGTGAAGGCGGTCCCGCGGTTGGTCAGCGGGTCGCTCATCACCGACGGCAGCCGCGGCTGTCTGCCCATACGCCCGCACTCCCATTCACCCCCGTACCCCCGCTCCGCGTCCCCCGCCAGTCTCGCGCGAGAGCCCCGCTCCCGCATCCGGTGGATACGGGAACGGGGCTCTGGCCTGTGCTTACGCTGCTTACGCGGAAGCTGGGCTACTCCGGTCGCATGGGGTTACTCCGACTGTATGGGGCTACCCCGGCCGCACGGGGCTGACCCGGCCCTGGAGCAGGCGGGACAGGGAGGCGTGCACGTCCTCCACCGAACGGTGCGGCTGGAACGAGAGCCAGTCCAGCGCCGCCACCAGCACCATGCCGAGGAGCGCGGACGCCGTCAGGGGGATGTCGAGTTCCTCGCTCAGTTCGCCGACGGCGACGGCGTCCCGCAGTACGGACTCGACGACGGCGACCGCCCGGCCCCGTACGGACTGGAGCGTCGGCTGCCAGACCCGGTTCGTGCGCCACAGCTCGGCCACGTACAGCTGGGTCAGGGAGGGCGAGCCGGCGATGAAGTCCAGCCCGGCCCGGATCATCGCGTCCAGCGCGTCGACCCGGGTGCCGCCCGCGTGTACGGCCCGGTCGGCGGCCTCCTGGAGGGAGGTGGCGAGCAGGTCGACGCCGTCCCGCAGGAGCTCCTCGTAGAGGACGTTCTTGCTGGCGAAGTTGTAATAGACGGTGCCCTTGGCGACACCGGCGCGCTCGGCGATCTCGTCCACCGTGGTGGCGGAGAAGCCCTGTTCGGCGATGAGCGTGACCGCGGCGTCGAACAGCTTGCGCCGGGTGGCGCCGCGGCGCAGCCCGGGACCGGAAACGGCCGGAGCGGCGTCGCGGGGCTCGGGGCCTGCCTTGTGCGCCCCGTGTTCGGCAGCACGCGCCCCGGGGCCGGGGGCGGCGCCGCTGGTGGCGCCGCCCCCGTGCCGGCGGGGGCGCTCGGTTCGCACGCTCACAGGCTCAGTTCCGGGTGCAGGTCCTTCATCCGTACGACCTGCCGGCTGCGCGCGGTCAGCGAGGTGAGCGCCAGCGCGCCGACCGTGAACGCGGCCAGGACGATGGAACCCTGCCACACGATGCCGAGGTCACCGCCGGTGATGAGCCGGCGCAGGCCGTCCACCACGTAACTCATCGGCAGGAACGGGTGGATCGCGCCGAAGAAGCCGGGGCTGGTCTGCACCGGGTACGTGCCGCCCGCCGACGTCAGCTGGAGCATCAGCACGACCAGCGTCAGGACGCGGCCCGCCGGGCCGAACTGCGCGCCGAAGAACTGAATGATCGCGGTGAACGCGGCCGTCGCCAGCAGCAGGAAGCCGATGGTGGCTCCCGCGCGCTCCATCTCCAGGCCGAGCCCCCAGTGCAGAACGGCCATCAGGGCCAGCACCTGCACGACGCCGATGGCGAAGGCCGGCAGCCAGGACCCCAGCGCGATCCGCCAGCCCGGCGCCCCCGCGGCGAGCGCCCGCTTGCCGAGCGGCGCGAGCAGCATGTACGCGACCATCGCACCGACCCACAGGGACAGCGGAATGAAGTACGGGGCGAGCCCGGTGCCGTAGTTCGGCGCCTTGTGCATCGACTTGGAGGCCAGCTCGACCGGGTTGGACATGACCTCGGTGCGGGCGTCGCGGTCCTTCTTGTCGTAGTCGGGGATCTGCGCGACACCGCTGTCCAGCTTGCCGGCGAGCTGGTTGGAGCCGTCCTTGAGCTTGTAGATGCCGCCGCTGAGCTTGTCGATGCCGTCCTTGGCGGAGCCGACACCCTCGTGAACCTTGCCTGCGCCGTCGGCGACCTTGCCCGCGCCGTCGGTGATCTTCCCCGCGCCGTCGGCCACCTGACCGGTGCCGTCGACAAGGGCGTTGATGCCCTGTGCGAACTGCCCGGCGCCCTGAGAGAGCCGGAGGGCGCCCTGATTGAGCTCGTTGATCTTGCTCAGGGAAGTGTCCGCGTTCTTCACGATGTACGGAACCTGATCGGCGACCATCTCGGCGCCTTGCCGTACCTCCCGCAGCTTGGCGTGCAGCGGCTGCAGGTCCGTCTGGGCGATGGCGCCGTCAACCTTCTTGGCGAGCTCCAGGCCAGCGGCGGTGCCGTCAGCTATCCCCTTCAACTTGGCGCAGTCGACTGCGTCCGCGTCAGCGGCACCGCACTGCTTCTTGTACAGCGCCGCAGCGTCTTCGGCGTTCTGCCGGGCCTTCTGGACGGCCTTGGCCGAGTTCCCGGGCAGCTTGCCGAGGTCCTCGTCGACCGCCTTCATGAGGTCGGCGAGGCCACGGGCCCCGTCGGCGATCTCCTTGCCGTGCTTCTTGAGGAAGGGAAGGTCCTTGTGCGCCAGCCCGTTGACCTGACTGGCGAGCTGCTGCGTGCCGGCGGCCACCTTGGCCGCGCCTTCGCCGAGCTGCTTGGCCTTCGCGCTCGCGGTGGTGGCGCCCTTGTTGACGTCGCTGGCGCCCTTGCTCAGCTGGCCGGCCTTGTCGTGCAGCGTGCCCGCGCCCTTGCTGACATCACCTGAGCCCTTGTCCAGCCTGCCCAGGCCGTCGGACAGGTCGTCCGACCCCTTCTTGGCGTCGCCCAGGCCCTTGTCGATCTTGCCGGCGCCGTCCGCAGCCTGCTGCGTCTTGTCGTGCAGATCCGAGAACGACACAAAAATCTTGTCGAAGAACTCCCGCGACGACTTCGCCGAGGTCTTCGCCCGGATCTCCGAGAAGATCGTCTTGGAGATCGACCCGACGATGTAGTTGTTCGCGTCGTTCGTACGGACCTGGAGCGCGCCCGTCTCCGGGTGGTCGCCGGAGCTGGAGGCGATCCGCTCGCTGAAGTCCTTCGGGACAGTCAGGGAGAGGTAGTACGTACCGTTCTCGACGCCCTTCGCGGCGTCGGCGGCGCTGACCTCCTCCCAGTTGAACGTGTTGCTGTCCTTGACGTTCTTGACGAGCTGGTCGCCCGCCTGGATCTTCTTGCCGCCGGCGGTGGCGCCCTTGTCATCGTTGACGAGCGCGACCGGGATCTTGTCCAGGTTCGCGTACGGGTCCCAGAACGAGAACAGGTACAGCGCGCCGTACAGCAGCGGGATCAGCATCAGGGCGACGAGGCCCAGCCGGGGGAGCTTGCCCCTGCCGAAGCGCTTGAGTTCAAGCGCGGCGAGCTTCGGCGAGCGCATGGGCTGCTTCCTCCTCGTGGATGTCGGTCGTACCGGCCTGGCCGGTGGTCGAAGCGGTGGGGGCGGCGGGCGCCTGCGTGTGCGACTTCGCGGCCGCGGGCGCCGTACGGACGACGATCGCGTCGCCGGGAGCGGTGCTGGCCGCGGCCACCACCGTCGTGCCGTTCAGTGCCAGGTCCCGCAGCATCTGCCACATCTGGGAACGCTCGTCCGCGGACAGCTTGAGGTCGGCGTCGTCGATGGCCACCAGCCGCGGGCCGTGCATGACGGCCAGCGCGACCGACAGCCGCAGCGCCTCGATGCGCTCCATGTCCCGTACCGCCGTGCGCAGTCCCTTGGGCAGCGTTGCGGGATCGAGTCCGACGGCCGCCAGCGCCGCGTCGACGCGGGCCCGCGTCGCCTCCTTGTGGCGGCGGCCCCACGGCAGCCGGGCGCCCAGCGAACCGGCCATCCGGCGGCCCAACAGGGCCTGTTCCTCAAGGTGTTCGCCCGCGGTCAGGGCCGGTTCCAGGTCGGCGACCCCGGGCACGTGCGCGATGGCGGTCAGGCTGCGCACCGTTCCCATGCGCTTGGGGAGAGGGAAGCCGGCGACCGTGGCGTGGCCCTCGGCGAGCTTCATGCGGCCGGTGAGCGCCAGCAGGAGACAGGTGCGGCCGGAACCCGACGGGCCCTCGACGGCGATCAGTGAACCCGGGTCCGCGGTGATGTGGACGTCTCTGAACGCCCACCCCCGTGGACCCTTCACTCCGATTCCCCTGGCGTTGACCGCCGCCCCCTGGCGGGTGGTGTCCACAGCCCCTCCTTTGTTCTGACTGGTCAGTCTAAAAGTGTGCCGTATGGACGGGCCTATTGACCAATCAGCACGCGATCCTGTGAACTCCGTCATGTGGCGGGTGGGGCGCTCCGATGCTTTTGGGGCGTTTGTTGGTGATGTTCTCGGTGTGGTCCGTGGTGCTGTGCGCCCGGTCCGCACCGGCAGGACACTTGCGACGGAGACCGATGACTCACTCGGCCAAACTGATCGCCCCGCTCCTCGCGGGGACCCTCGTCACGACACTGCCATCGGCGTCGGCCGCAGCCTCCGCGCCGGTACGACATGCCCCCGCGGCCAGCGCTGCCGCTACGGCTCCCGTCGGCTCGGCCTCCTGTTCCCCACAGGAGCTGGAACGTTTCAGCAAGGAAAAATCCCGGAGCGGCGGCCAGGGAGGGAGTGCCGGAGAGCCGGGCGCCGCGGACGACGGTGATGGCTGGACCCCCACCGCCACCCGCATCGATCCGAAGGACGGCCACCACGCCTTCGTCGGCAACGGCTACCTCGGCCAGCGAATAGCGCCCAACGGCGCCGGATACTCGGCCCCCGGCGAGACGACCGGCTGGCCGCTGAAAACGCCCCGTTACGACGGGTCCTTCGTGTCCGGCCTGTACGCGCGCGGCCCCGAGAAGCTGGAGGGCCGCCAGGCCATCGCCGCGCTGCCCACGTGGACGGGCCTCGATGTCACCGCCGGCGGCGACCGCCCGCAGACCTTCGACTCCGCGACCCCCGCCGGCCGCATCTCCCACTACCGCCAGACCCAGTTCATCCGCTGCGGAATCGTCCGTACATCTCTGACGTGGACGGCCGCCGACGGCCGCGCCACCGACCTCGTGTACGACGTGCTCGCCGACCGCACCAGCGCGCACACCGGCGCCGTACGGCTGCGCATGACCCCGCACTGGGGCGGCCGGGCCACCGTCACCGACCGCCTCGACGGGCGCGGCGCGCGCCGTATGACGCAGACCGGCGGCGGCGCGCGTCCGGACGGCCGGACGATGGACGTGACCTTCCGTACGGACGGCACGAAGACGGACGGCGCGGTCGCCTCGACCCTGCGCCCCGGCCCGCAGGTCCGCGCACAGGGCATGACGGCGCGGCGCGCGGGTGCCGCGAAGGACCTGGGCAACCAGCAGAGCGTCACGTTCCCCGTACGGGCCGGACGCTCCTACGAACTGACCAAGTACGTCGGCGTCGACACCGCGCTCACCTCCCGTACCCCGCGCAGCGCCGCGACCGACGCCGCGCAGCGGGCCGCGAACCGCGGCTGGGACGCCCTCTACCGGAGCCACGCCGCCGCCTGGCAGAAGCTGTGGCGCAGCGATGTCGAGGTACGCGGGCGCGGGCAGCGGGAGTTGCAGTCGTGGGTTCGTGCGGCGCAGTACGGACTGCTCTCCAGCACCCGCGCCGGCAGCGGCAACAGCATCAGCCCGGCCGGACTGACCAGCGACAACTACGCCGGCGAAATCTTCTGGGACGCCGAGACCTGGATGTACCCCGGCCTGCTGGCCGCCCACCCCGAACTCGCCAAGTCCGTCGTGGACTACCGCTACAAGACCATGGCCGGAGCCGCCTCCAACGCGAAGAGGCTGGGCTACAAGGGCCTGTTCTACCCGTGGACCAGCGGCAGCAAGGGCGACCTGTGGAACGAGTGCCACAGCTGGGACCCGCCGCACTGCAAGACGCAGAACCACCTGATGGGCGACGTCTCGCTGGCCGCCTGGCAGTACTACCTCGCCACCAAGGACACCACCTGGCTGCGCGAACGCGGCTGGCCGGTGATGAAGGGCATCGCGGAATTCTGGGCGTCCCGGGTCACCCGCAACGCGGACGGCAGTTACTCGATCAAGAACGTGGCCGGGCCGGACGAGTACAGCAACGGCGTCGACGACGGTGTCTTCACCAACGCCGGCGCGGTCACCGCGCTGCGCAACGCCGGCCGCGCCGCCGCGCTCCTCGGGCAGCGGGCCCCCGCCGCCTGGAAGGAGATCGCGGACCACATCCGCATCCCGTACGACGCGAAGAACGACGTCTTCGAGCAGTACGACGGGTACCGGGGCACGACGATCAAGCAGGCCGACACCGTACTCCTCATGTATCCGCTGGAATGGCCGATGTCGCAGCGGGCCAAGATCAACACGCTGGACCACTACGCGGCACGCACCGACCCGGACGGCCCCGCCATGACCGACTCGGTGCACGCCATCGCCGCCGCCGGAACGGGTGAGGCGGGCTGCTCGACGTACACGTACCTGATGCGTTCCATCAAGCCGTTCGTGCGCGGCGCCTTCCACCAGTTCTCCGAGGCGCGCGGCGACAAGGCGGGCGCCGGCGACCCGCACGCCGGATCGCCCGCGCAGGATTTCCTCACCGGCAAGGGCGGCTTCCTGCAGACCTTCACCAACGGCCTGACCGGCCTGCGCATGCGAGAGGACCGGGTACACCTGGACCCGATGCTGCCGCCGCAGCTCTCCGACGGCGTCACGCTGCGCGGGCTGCGCTGGCAGGGACGTACGTACGACGTGGAGATCGGCGCGCACAGCACGACGGTGCGGCTGACGGCCGGCGCGCCGATGCGCGTCGAGTCGCCGGAGGGCGAGCGGGTGGTGAGCCGTGGCGTGCCGCTGACGCTCAAGACCCGCCGTCCCGACCTCGCGGCGACGGACAACGTGGCCCGGTGCCGGACGGCGCAGGCCACCTCGGAGGAGTCCGGCATGTACGCGGGCGCCGCCGTGGACGGCAACGCGGCCACCTCCTGGGTGCCGGACAGCTCCGACGGCACCCTGACCGTCGACCTCGGCAAGCCCTCGCGCATCGGCCAGATCACCCCGCACTGGAAGGGCGGCGAGCCCGCCTCGTACGTCGCACAGGTATCGACGGACGGCAAGCACTGGTACGGGACCGGATACGACGGCCGTACGACGGCGCGCTATGTCCGGCTCACGGTGCACGGCGCCGACGCGGCGAAGAAGGGCGGGCAGCGCCCCGGTCTCGCGGAGCTGACCGTGCAGAAGGCCGCTGACCCGGCGACGGGGAAGTAGCCCGGGGCGGCCCGGGCCTTTCCTCGGGAACGGCCCGGGCCGGGAACGGCTCAGAACGAAACGGCCCAGGTCGGCGACGCTCCGACCTGGGCTGCTCCTACCTGACACAGCCATTGGTCTGGACCGAAAGTGACCAATCCGTCCCCTGAATGAGACATCTGTGACTCCTTCCGTCACATAGTGTCCGGACACGCACGGTGTGTCTGACCTGGGGAGGGACTGTGCGTACGGCTGCGAAGTGCGTGGTCGGCGGGGTGACCGCCGCGGTGGTGGGCCTGGTCGGCGTGGGGGCCTACAACGTCTACGAGGCGTTCGCCGGTGAGGGCGCGGGATCGTCCGGAACATCCGCCGGTACCACCGCGTCCAGACAGACCGGACCCCCGTCCGAGGAAGAAATACGTGACACGGCGCGCGGCTTCCTCGCCGCCTGGAGCAAGGGCGACGTGGAGTCCGCCGCGCTCCTCACGGACAACGCCGCGGGCGCGCGCCAGGCCCTGACCGGATTCCGTGACGAAGCGCATGTGTCGAAGGTGACGTTCGAGGCCGGCAAGGCCGGCGACGCGAAGGTGCCGTTCCACATCACCGCCGAGCTGACGGTCGGCAAGGGTGACGAGGCGAAACACGCGACCTGGGCGTACGACTCCGCGCTGCACGTCGTACGCGGCAAGACCACCGGCAAGGCCCTCGTCGACTGGCAGCCCGGCGTGGTCCACCCCGACCTGCGGCGCGGCGAGAGCCTGCGGACCGGCTCGGACGGCGCGCCGCCCATCAAGGCGGTCGACCGCAACGGCACCGAACTCGACGGCGCCGACCTCCCGTCGCTCGGCGCCATCCTGCCCGCCCTCCGGGAGAGTTACGGGGAGAAGGCGGGCGGCGTCCAGGGCATCGAGGTGCGCGTCGTGAGTGAGGGGGGCGAGCCGGGCAAGACGCTGCACACCATCGTCAAGGGCCGGGCCGGAACGCTCCGCACGACGCTGGACGCCAACGTGCAGCGGGCCGCCGAGGCGGCGGTCAAGGACTACCGCGAAGCGTCCGTCGTCGTGGTCAAGCCGGGCAGCGGGGACATCCTCGCGGTCGCCAACCACCGCTCGGACCAGTTCAACGCGGCGTTCCAGGGGCGGCTGGCGCCCGGTTCCACGATGAAGGTCGTGACCGCCGCGATGCTCATGGAGAAAGGCCTGGTCTCCGCGGGCAAGGGCGTGGAGTGCCCGAAGTACGCCTCGGCGGGCGGGCGGTCCTTCCACAACCAGGGCATGTTCCAGATCAACGGCGGTACGTTCGCCGACAGTTTCGCGCGCTCCTGCAACACCGCCTTCATCGGCCTGGCCGACCGGATCTCGGGCGCGGACCTGAGCGGCGAGGCGCAGGAGGTCTTCGGGCTGGGCAAGGACTGGAAGGTCGGGATACCGACGTTCGACGGCAGCGTGCCGCAGAGCGACGGCCCCGACACCCCGGCGGCCCTGATCGGCCAGGGCCGCGTCCAGGCCAACCCGCTGAACATGGCGTCCGTCGCCGCCACCGCCAAGGCCGGATACTTCTCCCAGCCCATCCTGGTCGACCGCGAGTTGGACGACCGGCCGGTCGCGCGAGCGGGCCGGGCGCTGCCGTCCTCGGTCGCCGCGCAGCTGCGGGCCATGATGCGGCGCACGGCCGTCAGCGGCACCGGCGCGCGGGCGATGGCCGGACTCGGCGGCGACATCGGCGCCAAGACCGGTTCGGCGGAGGCCGACGGCCAGGGTGACGCCAACAGTTGGTTCCTCGGTTACCGCAACGACGCCGCGGCGGCCGCGGTCGTCCAGCAGGGTGGCCACGGCGGCGACGCGGCGGGACCGATTGTCCGAAGGGTGCTCGCGGCGAGCCGCTGAGGGGAAGGGTCGACACTGGGGCGTGCCCGCGTCGGGGCCTGCCCGCAGCCCGGGGGCGGACGCCCCCGGGCGTCGACGAAACGGGAGGACCCCTCGTGCGCGTACGTTCCGCGGTTGTCCGTGTCACCGCAGCAGTGCTGGCCGTCGGCTGTATCACGGCGTGCGCCGACGGAGCCCCGACGGCGGCACCGGACCCGACGGCCCCGACCGCGCGGGACTCGGCCCGGGCCGGCGCGCCGAACGGGCCGGCCGGCGCTGCCGGGGGCGCGGGAACAACCGCCGCCTCGGTCCGCGCGGGCGCGTCATGCACGGACAGCAAATGTACGGACAACTCGCCCGCGAGCGGAAGCGAAAACCGCCCGGGGGCGGGCCGCGGCCACGCCTGCTCCCCGTCCGTCTCCATCGACCGCTACTCCGACGCCCTGGACAAGACCACCTTCCAGGGCACCTTCGTCGGCAACCTTTCCGCCCTCGCCCGCGACACCGACGGCTCCATCGCCGCCGTATCCGACCGTTCCGTACTGATCGGCCTGAGCGGGCGGACCCACCGGCCCGTACGGACAGCCAAGATCACCGACGAGAAGGGCGCCGTCCTCGACGCCGAGGGCCTGGCCGTCGAGCCGGGCGGCACCTACCTCGTCTCGTCCGAGACCGAGCCTTCCGTACGGCGTTACGACCGTTCCGGCACGCTCCTCGGACGCCTGCCCGTCCCCGACGCCCTACGGGTCGCGCCGGCCGGGCGGGCCCAGAGCAACCAGACTTTCGAGGGCCTTGCCCTCAGGCCCGGCGGCGGCACGCTCACCGCCGCCATGGAAGGACAGCTCACCGGCGACGGCAAGGACACGGCGGGCCGCCCGCTGGTGCGCTTCCAGACCTGGCAGCGGCGTGGTGCCCGGCCGGGCGCCGTGGCGCCCCGGCCCGGCTCCGCGTCGTACGGGTCCGGACCCGCTCCGTACCGGCTCGCCAAGCAGTACGCGTATCCGGTGGACGCCGGACTCGGCGTCTCCGAAATCGCCGCTCTCACCGACGGCCGGCTCCTCGTTCTGGAACGCGGCTTCACGGCCGGCGTCGGCAACACCGTGCGCCTCTACCTCGCCGACCCGCGTCGCGCCGCCGACGTCAGCGGCGTCACGGAGTTGCCCGGCGGCAAGACCGTCCGCCCCGCCCACAAAAAACTCCTCGCCGACCTCGGTGCCTGCCCCTCCCTGGGCGCCCCCGCCCACCAGCCGCAGACCAATCCGCTGCTGGACAACATCGAAGGCATGACGGTCACCGGCCGCGCCCCCGGCGGACGGCTGCGCCTCCTCCTGGTCAGCGACGACAACGAGAGCCCGAAGCAGACCACCCGCCTCTACGAGCTGACGGTGCGCCCCGGCGGCCACTGAGCCTTCCGTCTCCGTACGTCACCGCCGGCGCCCCGAAATGTTGCAGCGGGATGAAATCCGCTGCCCACAGCGTTGGTGCCTCCTGGTGAACGACGAGATGCGGGAGGCAGTGCGTGACGGGGACGGGGACCGAACCATCGAGACAGGGCGGCTGGGCGCGGCGGCTGACACGGCTGTGCTGGCAGTACAAGAAGGACGTACTGCTCGCGCTCGGCTCGTCACTCGCCGGAATGGGCGTGATGGCCCTGGTCCCGCTCATCCCGAAACTGATCATCGACGATGTGATCGTCAGCCATGAACGCCCCCTCGCACCCTGGGCGACCCTGCTGATCGTCGCCGCGCTCGCCGTCTACGGACTGACGTACGTCCGCCGCTACTACGGCGGACGGCTCGCCCTCGACGTCCAGCACGACCTGCGCACCAGGATGTTCCGGTCGATCGCGCGGCTGGACGGGCACCGGCAGGACGAGCTGAGCACCGGCCAGGTCGTCGGCCGCGCCACCAGCGACCTGCAGCTGATCCAGAGCCTGCTGTTCATGCTCCCGATGATGATCGGGAACGTGCTGCTCTTTGCGATCTCCCTGGTCGTGATGGTGGTGCTCTCCCCGATGCTCACCGTCGTCGCGCTCGCCGTCGCCCCCGCGCTGTGGTTCATCGCCCAGCGCAGCCGCAACCGCCTCTACCCCGCCACCTGGTACGCCCAGGGACAGGCCGCCGCCGTCGCGGGCGTCGTCGACGGCGCGGTCTCCGGCGTCCGCGTCGTCAAGGGCTTCGGCCAGGAGGAGCAGGAGGCCGGCAAACTGCGCACGGTCAGCCGCCGCCTGTTCGCCGGCCGGCTCCGTACCGTACGGCTCAACGCCCGCTACACCCCCGCCCTCCAGGCCGTGCCGTCCCTCGGCCAGGTCGCCATGCTGGCCCTCGGCGGCTGGCTGGCCACCAACGGGCAGATCACCCTCGGAACCTTCGTCGCCTTCTCCACCTACCTCGCCCAGCTCGTCGCGCCGGTGCGGATGCTCGCGATGATGCTGACCGTCGGGCAGCAGGCACGGGCCGGCGTGGAGCGGGTCTTCGAGCTGGTCGACACCGAACCGGTCATCGAGGAGCGCCCGGACGCGCACGAACTGCCCGCCGACGCGCCCGCCACGGTCGAGTTCGAAAACGTCTCTTTCGGCTACGGCAACGGCCGCCCCGTCCTGGAGGACTTCTCGCTGCGCATCGAGCCCGGCGAGACCGTCGCCGTCGTCGGCACGTCCGGCAGCGGCAAGTCCACCGTCTCACTGCTGCTGCCGCGCTTCTACGACGCGACCGCCGGCCGCGTCCTGGTCGGCGGCCACGACGTACGCGACCTTTCCCTGGGATCGCTGCGCGCCGCCATCGGCCTCGTACCGGAGAACAGCTTCCTGTTCTCCGACTCCCTGCGCGACAACATCGCCTACGGAACGCCGGACGCCACCGACGAGCAGATACGTATCGCCGCGCGTGCCGCACAGGCCGACGGGTTCATATCCGCCCTGCCGGACGGGTACGGCACCGAGGTTGGCGAGCAGGGCCTGACCCTCTCCGGCGGACAGCGCCAGCGGGTCGCGCTGGCACGCGCGATCCTCACCGACCCGCGTCTGCTGGTTCTGGACGACGCGACCTCCGCCGTGGACGCCCGGGTCGAGCACGAGATCCACGAGGCGCTGCGCGGCGTGATGGCGGGCCGTACGACGCTGCTGATCGCGCACCGCGCCTCCACCCTCGCCCTCGCCGACCGCGTCGCCGTCCTGGACGGCGGCCGGCTGGTCGACATCGGTACGCGCGAGGAGCTGGAGGACCGCTGCGAGCTGTACCGCCGGCTGCTGACCGACCCGGAGGAACTGGGCGGCACCGACCGCGACCCGGCGGGCACGACGCCCGGGAACCCCACTCCCGACCACCGCGTCCAGGGCATCACCCCCGAACTGTGGGACCGCACCGGCAAGGAAAAGAACACCGGCCCCGGCACCGGAGCAGCCGACGCGGCCCCCGGCATGCCCGCCACCCCCGAACTCCTCGCCCAGGTCGCCGCGCTCCCACCCGCGACCGAGACCCCCGACATCGACGAGGAACGGGCCGCCCGCCCCGAGAAGTCCTACGGGCTGCGGCGCCTCCTGCGCGGATTCGGCGGCCCGCTCGCCCTCGCCCTCGCGCTGGTCGCCGTGGACGCCGTGGCCGGACTGCTGCTCCCCGTCCTCATCCGGCACGGCATCGACGACGGCGTACGGCGCGCGCAGCTGGCCGGCGTCTGGACGGCCGCCGGACTGGCCCTGTTCGTCGTACTCGCCCAGTGGGCGGCCCAGGTCGGCTCGAACCGCATGACGGGCCGCACCGGCGAACGCGTCCTGTACTCACTGCGCGTCAAGATCTTCGCGCAGCTCCAGCGCCTCGGCCTCGACTACTACGAGCGCGAGCTCACCGGCAAGATCATGACGCGGATGACGACGGACGTGGACGCCCTGTCCACGTTCCTGCAGACCGGCCTGGTCACCGCCGTCGTCTCCGTCCTGACCTTCTTCGGCATCCTCGTCGCCCTCCTGGTCATCGACGTCCAGCTGGCCCTGGTCGTCTTCGCCACCCTCCCGCCGCTGATCATCGGTACGTACTTCTTCCGCAAGCAGAGCGTCAAGGCGTACGAACTGGCCCGCGAACGCATCAGCGTCGTCAACGGCGATCTCCAGGAGAGCGTCGCCGGCCTGCGCATCGTGCAGGCCTTCCGCCGCGAGCGCAGCGGCGCCGACCGGTTCGCGGAGCGCAGCCACGCCTACCGCGCGGCCCGGGTCCGCGGCCAGTTCCTGATCTCCGTCTACTTCCCGTTCGTCCAGCTGCTGTCCTCCGCCGCCGCGGCGCTCGTCCTGATCGTCGGCGCCGGACGGGTCGGCGCGGGCACCCTCACGGCGGGCGCGCTGGTCGCCTACCTGCTCTACATCGACCTGTTCTTCGCCCCCGTACAGCAGCTCTCGCAGGTGTTCGACGGCTACCAGCAGGCCGCCGTCTCCCTCGGCCGCATCCAGGAACTCCTGCGCGAACCGACCACCACGCCCCAGGCCGAGCGGCCGCGCGCGGTGAGCGAGCTGGCAGGCGAGATCGTCTTCGACGACGTGCACTTCCGGTACGGCGGTACGGACGAGCCGGGCGCCGACGCCTCCCCGGGGGCCGGCGTCCCCGACGGCTCCGGCAGCTCCGACGTCACGGCGCTGTCCGGCATCAGCCTGACCATCCCCGCCGGGCAGACCGTCGCCTTCGTCGGCGAGACCGGCGCGGGCAAGTCCACGCTGGTCAAGCTGGTGGCGCGGTTCTACGACCCGACCTCGGGCGCCGTCCGCGTCGACGGCACCGACCTGCGCGAACTGGACCTCACCGGCTACCGGCACCGCCTCGGCGTCGTCCCGCAGGAGTCCTACCTGTTCGCCGGTACGGTCCGCGACGCCATCGCCTACGGGCGGCCGGACGCCACCGACGCCGAGGTGGAGGCCGCGGCCCGCGCGGTCGGCGCGCACGACATGATCGCCGGGCTGGACGGCGGATACCTCCACGAGGTCGCCGAACGCGGCCGCAACCTCTCCGCCGGCCAGCGCCAGCTGCTCGCCCTCGCCCGCGCCGAACTCGTCGACCCCGACATCCTGTTGCTCGACGAGGCCACCGCCGCCCTCGACCTGGCCACCGAATCCGCCGTCAACGAGGCCACGGACCGGCTGTCCGGACGCCGTACGACACTCGTCGTCGCACATCGCCTGACCACCGCGGCCCGCGCCGACCGGGTCGTGGTCCTGGACCACGGTCGCGTCGCCGAGGACGGCACCCATGCGCAACTCCTGGCCCGCGGCGGCCGGTACGCCGAACTCTGGCGGACATTCACGGGCGAGGAGGAGTCGGTGGCGGCCTGACGTACCACCGCGGCGACCTGCCGGCGGACTGCCGCGACCCGCCTCGGCCCTTGCGGGGAACGGCCGTTGATCACCGGTACGGCAGTTCGCCGCCTGCCGTGGCGACGGTTCGCCGACCGCTCCGACGACGGTCCCACCGGCCTCCTGTGAAAAAAGGGGGCTGGTGGGACCGTTGTCGCGCCGATAGGTTCACCCCGACCTTTGCTATCCCAAGGGGAGGGTGCATGCGCAAGGCCATCAGATGCCTGCTGTCACTCGCGGTGCTCATAGGCACGGCGAGTGCCGGCACGGCGTCGGCGACGGCGGCCACCGCCGCGAAGCCGAAGGCGACCGACATCAAGGACCGGATCCTGGCGATCCCGGGGATGAGTCTCGTCCAGGAGAAGCCGGCCGACGGCTACCGCTTCTTCGTCCTGAACTACACCCAGCCGATCGATCACCAGCACCCCTCCAAGGGGACCTTCCAGCAGCGGCTGACCCTGCTGCACAAGTCCGTCGACCGGCCGACGGTCTTCTTCACCTCCGGCTACAACGTCAGCACCGACGTGCGGCGCAGCGAGCCGACGCAGATCATCGACGGCAACCAGGTGTCGATGGAGTACCGCTTCTTCACACCGTCGCGGCCCCAGCCCGCCGACTGGAAGAAGCTCAACATCCGGCAGGCGGCCAACGATCAGCACCGCATCTTCGAGGCGCTGCACAAGATCTACGACCAGAACTGGATCGCCACGGGCGGCAGCAAGGGCGGCATGACCGCCACGTACTACCGCCGCTTCTTCCCGGACGACATGGACGGCACGGTCGCCTACGTCGCGCCGAACGACGTGAACAACGACGAGGACTCGGCGTACGACCGGTTCTTCCGCACCGTCGGCACCGCGCAGTGCCGCAAGGACCTCGCCACGCTGGAGCGCGAGGCGCTGCTGCGCCGCGGCGAGATGGTCAAGCGCTACACGCAGTGGGCGAAGGAGAACAAGCAGACCTTCAAGGTCGTCGGCAACGTCGACAAGGCCTACGAGGTTCTGGTCACGGACCTGGTCTTCGGCTTCTGGCAGTACCAGCCGGCCGCGACCGCCTGCGCCGAGGTGCCCAAGAAGACCGCCTCCACGGACGAACTGTGGAAGTGGATCGACAAGATCGGCGGCTTCGACAGCTACACCGACCAGGGCCTTGAGACCAACATGCCGTACTACTACCAGGCGGGCACCCAGCTCGGTGAGCCCGGCTACAAGTACGACCACCTCAAGGACCTGCTGCGCTACCCGGGCATCAACAACTCCCGGACCTTCGTGCCGCGCAACATCCCCATGAAGTTCGAGAAGAACGCGATGCGCGACGTCGACCGGTGGGTGCGCCACAACGCGGAGCACATGATGTTCGTGAACGGCGAGTGGGACCCGTGGAGCTCCGAGCCGTTCCGGCTGGGCTCCGGCTCCGAGGACTCGTACGTCTTCAAGGTGCCGGGCGGCAACCACGGTTCGAACATCGCGAAGCTGCGGGAGGCCGACCGCAAGAAGGCGACCGAGCGGCTGCTGGAGTGGGCGGGCCTCGACGTGGCACCGGGTGCCAAGGTCACGCCGCAAGCTCCGTTCGACAAGAAGCTGGACAAGCGGGACGACACGCGGCTGCAGATGCTGCGTCCGTGACGCGGAACGGCTGACCGGCCGGCCCGACGAGGGCCGCCGGTGCCGGGCCGGGAGCGCGCTGTTCCGCGGAGCCGCGCCCTTCTCCGGTCCGGGTGGACTACAGGCGGCGGGCGCACCCGATCGGTGCCCCGCCGCCTAGTTGTACGTACATTTCTGTGTCGGCCGGACAGGACGCGCGGGCGCGCACTGCGGCCGTTACCCGGTACCGCGGCGCGCGGGGTCCCGTTCCGTCGCAAGCGGTTTCTTTCACCTCGCCCTGCCGCAGCCGGCTGAGGCAGTCGCCGACGATGGTGCGCGGGCCGCCGCCCCCGCCCGGGTCGCCGGGATGCGGCGCCTCCAGGTTGCGCATGCACGCGTACCCCTGCGGTACCGCACCGTCGCCGTCCTCGTCGGAGGACGGCCGGTGTTCGCTGATGTGCAGGACGAAGTCCGTACGCTCCGGGCACAGCGGCCCCTGAGCCTGCGGCCCGTCGTACCGGGTCAGCACCAGAGCCGCGGCCTTCTCGCTACGGCAGGACACCTGATGGAAGACGGTGCGTCCGCGAGTGCTGCACGTACCGCGGGCGAGGAACGTTGCTGTCGGCGAAGGCGACGAGGCCATCGCGCCGCCGTTCCTGTCGGCAACCGCGCCGCCTCCACGCTGACAGGCGGGCAGCGCCGTGAGCAGCAACGCCACCGCACAGCCCAGCGCCCCGCCGCCGTACCGCCTGAACCCGCGCATCGCGGCCCCCTGTGTCCCCCCGGTGCGTACGGACCAGCGTGTCCCGTGCATTCGGGAGCACGCCAGGCGTAACGGACGCATTGCGCACGGGGTACGGGGCGCGCAGTACGAACTGCTCCGGGTCCGGCGGTACACCGGCCGTACGAGGGAAGCGCGGGAGCCGTACGAGATTCCGCATCCGGCACCCCGTACGGCCGTTGCCCCCGTTCCGTTCAGCTGCTCAATACGACAGGCCGTACCCGACCGGGTGGAGCACCGTGCCCGGCGCGTCGGCACGCATCACCGGGACCGGCAGCTTCCCCTCCGGGTCGCGTCGGCCGGCGATCACGCGTGCGGCGGCCCGCAGTTCCACGTCCGTCCACGAGTAAGCGGCCAGACCTGCCCGTACGCCCGGCAGGTGCGCGATGTCGTACGGGTTGCGGACGGCCAGCTGCACGACCGGTTTGCCGGTGGCCAGCAGCGCGTCGACGAGGGCGCGCTGCGACGACGTGGCCGTGACGTTGTACGTCGCCACGACCACCGCGTCCCCTTGCTCCAGCGCAGCCACCGCCTGGCCGATCTGTTCGCGGGTGGGCGCGGTACCGGTGGAGAAGGCGGTGGCCGTGAACCCCAGTTGGTTGAAGGTTTCCGCAAGCACCTTGGTGGGCGGCCCGCCGGTCCCGGACGGCGACGCCGGATCGGCGCCGACGACCAGCAGCCGCCGCTGCGCGCGCCGGGACAGGGGCAGCAGACCGCCGTCGTTGACGAGCAGCGTCGTGGTGCGGTCGGCGATCCGGTCCGCCGTGGCCAGGTGCCGCCGCGTCCCGACCGTACGGTCCACTGCGCGGTGTGTCGTGTACGGATCGTCGAACAGACCGCGCCGCTCCTTGAGCCGCAAGATGCGCAGCAGCTTCTCGTCGATGGCTTCCTCGGTCAGCTCACCCGTCCGCACAGCCTTCAGCACGCCGGCGAAAGCCACGGCGATGTCGGGCGGATTGAGCAACTGATCGACGCCGGCCTTGAGCGCGAGCACCGGCACGCGCTCGTCACCGTACTTGGTCCGTACGCCTTCCATGCCGAGCGAGTCGGTCACCACCACGCCGTCGTAACCGAGGCGTTCGCGCAGGATGCCGGTGAGGATCGGACGGGACAGCGTGGCCGGGTCGCCGCTCGCGTCGAAGGCCGGGACGACGATGTGCGCGGTCATGATCGAATCGATGCCGGCCTCGATGGCGGCCCGGAACGGCGGGGCGTCCAGCCGCTCCCACTCCTCGGCCGTGTGGCGAATCGTGGGCAGGCCGACGTGGCTGTCGGTGTCGGTGTCGCCGTGCCCGGGGAAGTGCTTGGCCGTCGCGGCGACCCCCGCGCTCTGGTAGCCCCGTACCTGGGCGGTGACCAGCCGCGCCACCGCTTCCGGGACCGATCCGAAGGACCGTACGCCGATCACCGGGTTCGCGGCGTTGACATTGACGTCGGCGACCGGCGCGTAGTCCTGCCGGACTCCCATCGCGTACAGCTCCTCGCCGGCGATCCGGCCGGCCGTACGGGCGTCCTCGCGCGAGCGGCCGGCGCCCAGCGCCATCGCGCCGGGGAAGAGCGTGGCGGGCGCGCCGATCCGGGCCACTATCCCGTGCTCCTGGTCGGTGGAGATCAGCAGCGGCACGGGGACGCGCTGTGCGGCGGCGGCCCGCTGGATGCCGTTCGAGAGGTCGGCGATCTGGTGTGGCTCACGGGTGTTGTGGGCCCAGCCGAAATAGATGATGCCGCCGAGGTGGTACTTGACGATCAGCTCGGCAGCGTTGGAGACCCCCATCTCCTTGCGGTTGGCCTCGGCGTCGGCCGGGTCGGGGTCGGTCGCGGAATGTCCGTAGACCCGCATCACGAAGAGCTGCCCGACTTTTTCCTCCAGACTCATCCGCGAGATGAGCCGGGCCACGCGGTTACGGGCGACGGCACCGGTGACGCGTGAGCCGGAGGTGCCGGAGGTGGCGGCATGAACGACGCCGCCGCCCGTACCCATGGCACAGGCGGCGGCTGCGGCGGTGGTCAGGACGGTACGTCTGGAGTGCATCTGCGCTCCTTCCGGAGTGTCTCCTCGCCGAGTGCTGCCCCGGCGGTGTGAAGGAAACTTCCAAGAAGTCACGGATAGTCGGAAAAGTATTGCCGGTCAATGCTCAACGGCTCTGCCAGTCGGGGGAACTGGCGACGCGGAGGAAGAAGGAAGGCGCGTAAGCCGCTGTGCGGCCGGGCACGGGCGCGCGCCGAGCAGTGATCCGCCACCGGCGCGTTGGAGGGGGGTGCACCGGTGGCGGGTGCTGCCGGCCGCAGGCGGCGGAGAGGGTGGTCAGCAACGCAGCCAGCAGCGAGGCCGACACCGCTCTGCGGGGTCACACAGCACACCGTTTTGACGGTCGGCGGCCCGGGTGGGTTCCCCGGTTCGACGCGAATACGGGAAATGGTACGGATGTGGGCGGGATGTGTTCTTGAGGCGGCCTCGGGCCTCCCGGACAAGGATGCCGACGGCATCGCAGCGGGGCGTATGTGCGTACGGCCTGGCGCACGCCTCGGCGCCTTGCAGCCGCACATACGCCAGGCAACACTCTGAATGGAAGCTTTCAGGAGGTCGCCGACGCCACCAGCTGCTCCAAGTGCTCGCGTCCCGCGCTGAGCAGTCCGGGCAGTTCGGCGGCTCGTGGATACCAGCGCTTCTCGTACTCCCAGCACAGCCAGCCGCCCCACTGCGCGCGGGCGAGCGCGCCGATGCAGTCGGCCAGCGGAACCGTGCCGGCGCCGAGCGGCAGCGGAGCGGTGTCCTCGGTGGAGACGACATCCTTGACCTGTACAAAGCCGAGATACGGGGCGAGACCGGCGTACGTGTCGACCGGGTCCTCGTCGGCGAGCCACGGGTGGAGCACGTCCCACAGCGCACCGATGTTCCGGTGGCCCACGGGGCCCAGTACGCGTGCCGCGTCGGCGCCCCGGGGATGCGAGTCGTGCGTCTCCAGGAGGACGCGCACGTCCCGCTCGGCCGCGAACGGCGCGACCGCGGCCAGGTGCCGGGCCGCGTCCGCATCGGCCTCGCCGACGGGCCGGTCACCACCGCCGGGGAACACCCGCACGAACTGCGCACCCAGGTCCGAAGCGAGCACGACCAGCTCGGTCAGCTCCGCCGCCAGCTCCTCCTCCCCGCGTTCGTCATGGGCGGCTGCCACCCGTGCGTACCCGGACACCGCGAGGATCTCCACCCCGGCCTCGGCGAACTGCTCACGCACCGCGGCCCGTTCCCGCAGGCCGATGCGCGGATGCACCTGTTCCTCGGGATGAGCCCGCAGCTCCACCCCGCCGAATCCGGCGCCGGCCGCCAGCCGCACGACCTCGCCCACCGGCATCCCGGGCACTCCGAGTGTCGAGAACGCATATCGCATATCGCTCATGAGAACCATGTGAACACAGATCAGAGCGGCAAACGCCAGTCCTGACCGACAAGCTCCCTACCGAAACTGCGGTGCGGCTTCTCCGCGGTCAGCTCGAAGCCGGCCCGCTCGTACAGGACGCGTGCCGCACTCAGTACGGAGTTCGTCCACAGCACCAGCTCGCGGTAACCGTTCTCGCGGGCGAATCCGACACAAGCGGTGACGAGGGCCTGACCGACGCCGCGTCCGCGCGCCTCCGGCTCGACGAGGAGAAGCCGCAGCCGGGCCGTACGCGGCGGTGCCCCGTTCGTCTCCCGGGGCACCGCTGCGATCCCGTCCCGTACGCACATGACCGCGCCGACCCGTTCGCCGCCCAGCTCGGCGATCCACGTGCGGTCCCACAGCGGGTCGTAATGCTCGGCGTACTCGGCGACGATCCGAGCCACCAGCGCTTCGTAACTGAGGTCGAAGCCGTACTCCCGCGCATACAGGTCGGCGTTGCGCTGCACCATCCAGCCGAGATCACCGGGTTCGGGGCCACGCAGCCGCAACACGGGCGCCGACCGCTCCGCCGCATCGCCGAGCAGTCCCCGTATGGCCGTCATCGCATTCAGCAACCGCGCTCGGTCGGGAGCGGAAAGGTGCCTGAGAAGCGTCCCCGCGGAGTCGCGCGATCGCTCCTCCAGGAGATCCGCGGCCGCGCGGCCGTGTTCGGTGAGGGTGATGCGCTGCCGTCGGCCGTCCCGCTCCGAGGGGCCGCGGGTGATCAGCCCGCTCTCCTCGAACCTGGTGAGCAGCCTGCTGAGGTAACCCGCGTCCAGGGAGAGCGCACTGCGCAGGTCGGCGGCGTCCACGCGGTGACCGTGGGAGATCTCGTACAGGACGCGGGCTTCGGTGAGGGTGTACGGGGTGTAGAGGTGACGGCCGTAGTCGAGGGCGCCTATGAGGTTCGTGTAGAAGCGGTTGAAGCTGCGGACCCGCTGGACCTCTCGCCCTGTCATGGCGCTCCCCGCCTTACCGTTGACCCAGTCAAGGTTGACTGAGTCAAGAGTAGGGAGAAGAAGTCGATTCGCGCACCATCAAGTCCCCGCAAAGAGTGGCGATTTCTCCTGGAGGAGGCGTCTCGCGCCCCGTCGCCAGCCGTCCGGCTCGCGCGCCGGCTTCCTGGAGCGGCAGCCGTACGGTGGTGAGAGCCGGGGCGGCATCCGCGCTGAACGGCAGGTCGTCGAAGCCCGCCACGGAGATGTCGCCGGGTACCCGCAGCCCGCGGTCGCGCAGGGCGGCGCACACGCCGAGCGCAGCGGTGTCGTTGGCCGCGATGACAGCTGTCAAAGCTGGGTCGCGACGAAGTAGTTCCAGCGCGGCGTCGTAACCGGCGGCGCGGTCGTAGGCGCCGTGGACGGTGCGGTGGGCCGGGTCCGGGATGTCGTGCGCGGTGAGGGCGGCGCGGTGGCCCTCCAGGCGGTGGCGGGTGGTGGTACGGCCGACGGGCCCGGCAATGTAGCCGATGTGCCGGTGCCCGAGCGAAATCAGGTGCTCGGTGAGCCGCTGGGCACCGCCGCGGTTGTCGAAGGCGAGGGTGATGGGGGAGGGGGCGGTGGGGACTTTCCGGATGGCGCGCTGGAGGATTCGCGCCTCCAGGTCGGTACGAGGCCCAGCGGTCGCCTTGGGCTTCCGGGCATCGGCCTCCGGGCCCAGGGGCGGGCGGCCGCACAGCACCACCCGGGTGCCGGCCGCGGCCAGGCGCCTCAGCGCGGCGGTCACGGCCGCGGCGTGACCGGCGTCCTCCACCGCGCCGCCGGTCAGTACGACGGCGGCCGCGCGTTGGCGCTGGAGCAGCGTGAGGTACGTCAGCTCACGCTCCGGGGAGCCTCCGGTGTTGCAGACCACGGCCAGTTTTTCACCGGCCGGTACGAGCGCGGGGCCGGCACCCGGGCGACGGCGCGTGCCGCTGTCACCCGTTCGGGGGTTCGTCCCGCTGCCGATGTGCTGTCCCGTACCAGCGCTCATCTCGGACTGCACGGCCGAGGCGATGATTCCGAAGAACGGGTCGGCGATGTCGTTGACGAGGATGCCCACCAGGTCGGAAGTAGCGGCTGCCAGCGCGCTGGCCGGGCCGTTGACCACGTATTCCAGGTCTGCCACGGCGCGCAGCACCCGGGCGCGGGTGTTCTCGGCAACCGGGTAGTTGCCGCTCAGCACGCGCGAGACGGTCGCCGTCGAGACCCCCGCCCGCGCCGCGACATCCGCCAGCGTCACTGCCATCGATCGCCCCACCCCATGTCGTGCCTCTTGTCCCTGCCTTGCGCCGCAGGCTAGCTTCTCTCGCGATAGAAAGCGCTTGCTACGCGTTTCGGATGCGCGCTCGCTGCCGTCCTGCTCACCGTTGTCGTCCGCTCGCCGTGCGCGCCCGGTGCCCGCATCGCGCCCGTCGCGCGAGCCGAGTTCTCCAGAAGGGCCGGGCCGTGACACGCAAGACCGTACGCATCGCCATGAACGGTGTGACCGGGCGCATGGGCTACCGCCAGCATCTGGTCCGCTCCATCCTTGCGCTGCAGGAACAAGGCGGCCTGGACCTCGGCGACGGCACAGTGATCTGGCCTGAGCCGGTCCTCGTCGGCCGTACAGAGCACAAGCTGCGGGCACTGGCCGAGCGTCACGGACTGGCGCACTGGAGCACGGACCTGGATGCGGTGCTCGCGGACGACAGCATCGACATCTACTTCGATGCCCAGGTCACCGCTGCCCGTGAGGAAGCGGTGAAGAATGCGATTGCTGCCGGAAAGCACTTGTACTGCGAGAAGCCGACCGCCACCGGGCTCGACGGAGCACTGGAACTGGCTCGGCTGGCCGACGAAGCCGGCGTCAAACACGGTGTCGTCCAGGACAAGCTCTTCCTGCCCGGCCTGCTCAAACTCCGTCGCCTGGTCGAGGGCGGCTTCTTCGGCCGCATTCTGTCCGTACGGGGCGAGTTCGGCTACTGGGTCTTCGAGGGCGACTGGCAGTCGGCGCAGCGCCCTTCGTGGAACTATCGCGCCGAGGACGGCGGCGGCATCGCGGTCGACATGTTCCCGCACTGGGAGTACGTCCTGCACGAACTCTTCGGGTGCGTACGGACCGTACAAGCGCAGGTCACCACACACGTACCGCGCCGCTGGGACGAGAACGGCAAGTCGTACGAGGCCACCGCGGACGACGCCGCCTACGGCATCTTCCAGCTGGACGGCGGCATCGTCGCACAGATCAACTCCTCGTGGTCGGTGCGGGTCCACCGGGACGAACTTGTCGAGTTCCAGGTTGACGGGACGGAAGGCTCAGCCGTCGCGGGAGTGCGCGGATGCCGCGTCCAGCACCGGGCCGCCACCCCCAAACCGGTCTGGAACCCGGACGTACCGACCACCGATTCCTACCGTGACCAGTGGCAGGTAGTCCCGGACAATGGGGATTTCGGCAACGGCTTCAAGGCGCAGTGGGAGCTGTTTCTGCGCCACGTCGTACGGGACGAGCCCTGGCGCTGGGACCTGGCAGCGGGCGCGCGCGGTGTGCAGCTCGCTGAACTGGGGCTGAAGTCGTCGGCGGAGGGACGCCGCCTGGACGTGCCGGAGCTGGGGCGATGAACGGGTGGGTGAGCAGGCCCGGACCGATGACCGATCCCCTCCGGGCCGAGTCCGACACGGTTCGGGCGCCCGCTGAGCCCCCGAACCGGGCCGCCCCCTTCGTCTCCCGTACCGTCTTCGCCGCCGCCCACGTGGTCGCCGATCCCTTTGCCGACACCACCCCGGACGGCCCCGCCGCCATCGATTGGGATGCCACCCTCGCCTTCCGCCACCACCTGTGGTCGCACGGTCTCGGCGTGGCGGAGGCCATGGACACCGCGCAGCGTGGCATGGGGCTGGACTGGGCCTCGGCGTCCGAGCTGATCCTCCGTTCCGCCGCCGAGGCAGCGGCGGTCGGCGGGCGCATCGCTTGCGGTGTCGGCACGGACCAACTGGCAGCACCCTCCGCGAGCCTGGCCGACATCAAGGCCGCCTACGAGGAGCAGTTGTCCCTCGTCGAGGGTGCCGGAGCCCAGGCCATCGTCATGGCGTCCCGGCATCTGGCCGGGGCAGCCGAAAGCCCGGCATCGTACGTGGAGATGTACGGACATCTGCTGCGCCAGGCCGCCCAGCCGGTGATCCTCCATTGGCTCGGCCCCATGTTCGACCCGGCCCTGGAGGGCTACTGGGGCAGTTCGGAACTGGACACCGCGACCGACACGTTCCTGCAGATCATCGCCGAGCACCCCGACAAAGTGGACGGCGTGAAGGTGTCGCTCCTGGATGCGGACCGCGAAATCCAGCTACGCCGCCGCCTCCCGGTCGGTGTGCGGTGCTACACAGGCGACGACTTCCACTACCCCGAGCTGATCGCCGGCGACGAACACGGGCACAGTGACGCCCTCCTAGGTATCTTCGACCCCCTCGCCCCGCTGGCGGCGGATGCCTTACGCCTGCTCGACAGTGGAGACACGGCTGCTTTCCGCAAGCGGCTGGATCCGACCGTCACACTCTCCCGCCACCTCTTCCAGACGCCGACGCGCTACTACAAGACCGGTGTCGTCCTGCTGGCCTGGCTTGCCGGGCACCAGTCGCACTTCACGATGGTGGGCGGCCTCCAATCGGCCAGGTCGCTGCCGCACCTGAAGCGTGCGTACGAACTGGCTGACTCGCTGGGCCTGTTCCCAGACCCTGAACTGGCAGAGTCTCGCATGCGCCAACTGGCTTCGGTACTCGGAGGTGGCTCGGCATGAGTGTCGAATCCCGGGATGTGGCAGAAGAACGAGACGACCTGTTCGCCCGGTTCAGCCTCAACCAGCAGACCGTCAAGCAATGGTCCCTGCCCGCACTCGCCGATGGCTGCGCCCGAGCGGGAGTGCGGGGTGTCGGTCTCTGGCGCGCCCCGGTGCAGGCGTACGGAGCAGCTGCCGCAGCCCGGCTCGTACGGGATGCGGGGCTGGTCGTCACGAGCCTGTGCCGCGGTGGTTTCTTCACCGCTTCCGATCCCAAGGGACGCGCGGACGCGCTGGCCGACAACCGGGCAGCCATCGAGGAGGCGGCCGCGCTCGGCACCGACACCCTCGTCCTCGTCTCCGGCGGGCTGCCGCCCGGCAGTCGCGACTTGCGCGGTGCCCGTGAGCGCGTCGCCGATGCCCTGGGAGAACTGGCGCCGTACGCGGCCAAGGCGGCAGTGCGGCTCGCGATCGAACCGCTGCATCCGATGTACGCGGCGGACCGCTGCGTCGTCTCGACTCTCGCCCAGGCTCTCGACCTGGCCGAACGGTTCCCGGCCGAGCGGGTGGGTGTGGTCGTGGACACCTACCACCTGTGGTGGGACGACACGATCGGCACGCAGATCGAACGCGCGGGCGCTGCCGGACGTATCGCGGCGTTCCAACTCGCCGACTGGGTCACACCCTTGCCCGCGGGGGTGCTGCTCGGGCGCGGCCAGCTCGGCGACGGCGCGGTGGACCTGCGGTGGTTCCGCCAGCGGGTCGACGCCGCCGGCTACCGGGGGCCCATCGAGGTCGAGATCTTCAATCCGTCGCTGTGGGAGCGGCCGGGGAGCGAAGTGCTGGCCGAAGTCGTAGAGCGGTTCACCACCCACATCATGCACACCAGGTAACGAAGAAATAACTCAGCGGATCTGTGCAACCGTTCCCGGGCCGGGCGGGTCGTACATGTCGTCAGGCTCCCAAGGGGAGAGGGAACCGGGGGGATCCGAGGGGGGATCAGGGGGCCGAACGGAGGGGGAATCGAGGGGTCCGGGCGCCAGACCGGGCCCCTCGAAGCGTTTGCTGTGACGGTCGTCGCCAAGGGCGCCGAATCGGCTGCCGACGCGTCCTCCGCGACACGTGCGGAGACTGTGTGCGGCTCGCGGCGGACCTCACCGTAGAGCCTCCGCAGCCAGCTCCGACGCAAGTTATCCACAGGGCCGAACGCGATGTCGGACGCTGGCGGTACGGTCGGTTCATGTTCATTCCAGCCGTGGTCGAAGGGGTCCTGGAGCGGATCACCTACGCCAATGAGGAGACCGGTTACACGGTCGCGCGTCTGGACACGGGCGGCTCCGGTGACCTCCTCACTGTCGTCGGGTCGCTGCTGGGCGCTCAGCCGGGGGAGTCACTGCGACTGGAGGGCCGTTGGGGCTCCCACCCGCAGTACGGACGGCAGTTCACCGTCGAGAACTACACCACCGTCCTGCCCGCCACGATCCAGGGCATACGGCGCTACCTCGGCTCCGGCCTGATCAAGGGCATCGGCCCGGTCATGGCCGACCGCATCACCGAGTACTTCGCCCTGGACACCCTCGACGTCATCGAGCAGGAGCCGAAGCGCCTCGTCGAGGTGCCCGGCCTCGGCCCGAAGCGCATGAAGCTGATCGCCGACGCCTGGGAAGAGCAGAAGGCCATCAAGGAGGTCATGGTCTTCCTCCAGGGGGTGGGCGTCTCCACCTCCATCGCAGTGCGCATCTACAAGAAGTACGGCGATGCCTCGATCTCCGTGGTCAAGAACGAGCCCTACCGTCTCGCCGCCGACGTCTGGGGCATCGGCTTCCTGACCGCCGACCGCATCGCCCAGGCCATCGGCATCCCGCAGGACAGCCCGGAGCGGGTCAAGGCAGGTCTGCAGTACGCCCTTTCACAGTCCACCGACCAGGGGCACTGCTTCCTCCCGGAGGAGGAACTGATCGCCGCCTCGGTCAAGTTGCTGCATGTCGACACGGGGCTGGTCATCGACTGCCTGGGGGAGCTGGCGGCGGATCCGGAAGGCGTGGTCCGCGAGACCGTGCCCAGCCCGGACGGTGCAGACCCCATCACCGCCGTCTATCTGGTCCCCTTCCACCGCGCCGAGATCTCCCTGGCGTCCCAGCTGCTGCGGCTGCTGGGCACGCGCGAGGACCGGATGCCGTCTTTCCGGACGGTGCACTGGGACAAGGCACTGGCCTGGCTCGCCGAGCGTACGAAGGCCAGCCTGGCGCCCGAGCAGGAGGCCGCCGTACGACTGGCGCTCACGGAGAAGGTCGCGGTGCTGACCGGCGGGCCGGGGTGTGGGAAGTCCTTCACGGTCCGCTCGATCGTGGAGCTGGCCCGCGCCAAGAAGGCCAAGGTGGTCCTCGCGGCCCCCACCGGCCGGGCCGCCAAGCGGCTCTCGGAGCTGACCGGCGTCGAGGCGTCCACGGTGCACCGGCTGCTGGAGCTCAAACCGGGCGGGGACGCCGCGTACGACAAGGACCGTCCCCTGGACGCCGACCTGATCGTGGTCGACGAAGCGTCCATGCTCGACCTGCTGCTCGCCAACAAGCTGATCAAGGCGGTGCCGCCGGGCGCCCACCTCCTCCTGGTGGGTGACGTGGACCAGCTTCCCTCGGTGGGCGCGGGCGAGGTGCTGCGCGATCTGCTCGCCGAGCGCTGCCCGGTCCCGTCCGTACGGCTGACCCGGATCTTCCGCCAGGCCCAGCAGTCGGGAGTGGTCACGAACGCCCACCGCATCAACGTGGGCATGCTGCCGATCACGGAGGGCATGACCGATTTCTACCTCTTCGCCGAGGAGGACACCGAGGAGGCCGGGCGGGTCGCGGTCGACGTGGTGGCCCGCCGTATCCCCGCGAAGTTCGGCCTGGATCCTCGGCGGGACGTGCAGGTGCTCACGCCGATGCACCGCGGCCCGGCCGGCGCCGGCACGCTGAACGGGCTCCTCCAGCAGGCACTCACCCCCGCCAGGCCGGACATACCGGAGCGGCGCGTGGGCGGGCGGGTGTTCCGGGTGGGCGACAAGGTGACGCAGATTCGCAACAACTACGAGAAGGGCAGCAACGGCGTCTTCAACGGCACCGTCGGCGTCGTCACCAAGATCAACTCAGATGAGCAGTGGCTGACGGTGCTCACGGACGAGGACGAGGAGATCTCCTACGACTTCGACGAACTGGACGAGCTGGCGCACGCTTATGCGGTGACCATCCACCGCTCCCAGGGCAGCGAGTATCCGGCAGTGGTGATTCCGGTCACCACCGGCGCTTGGATGATGCTGCAGCGAAACCTGCTCTATACGGGTGTTACCCGGGCAAAACGACTGGTGGTGCTGGTCGGCTCGCGCAAGGCTTTGGGGCAGGCTGTACGCACCGTATCGGCCGGGCGGAGGTGGACCGCACTGCGTCACCGACTCGCAGGCGCGGTGCGTGGTCACCTCTTCCCCAAACGGGGCGAAGGGGAGCAGGATGGGCAGCTGAAGCGGCACTGAGTGCCGCCTGGAGGCCCTATGGCCGACCCCGAGTGCACAGGCAAGGTCCAAATGGGGGAAGGTATAGGCAGTCAGGGCACCTCGAAGAAGAGGCACAACGTCGGTGAGGGATGACGTGAGCGACAACTCTGTAGTACTGCGTTACGGGGACGGCGAATACAGCTACCCGGTCGTCGACAGCAGCGTCGGCGACAAGGGCTTCGACATCTCGAAGCTGCGCGCCCAGACCGGTCTGGTGACCCTGGATTCCGGTTATGGCAACACTGCCGCGTACAAATCCGCGATCACCTATCTGGACGGTGAGAACGGGATTCTTCGGTACCGCGGCTACCCGATCGAGCAGCTCGCAGAGCGCAGCACGTTCGTCGAGACCGCCTACCTGCTGATCAACGGTGAGCTGCCCACCGTGGACCAGCTGGCGAACTTCAAGCAGGACATCACCTACCACACCCTGCTCCACGAGGACGTCAAGCGGTTCTTCGACGGCTTCCCGCGGGACGCCCACCCGATGGCGATGCTGTCCTCGGTGGTCAGCGCGCTGTCGACCTTCTACCAGGACAGCCACAACCCGTTCGACGAGCGGCAGCGCCACATCTCGACGATCCGGCTGCTGGCCAAGCTGCCGACGATCGCGGCGTACGCGTACAAGAAGTCGGTCGGCCACCCGGTGGTCTACCCGCGCAACGACCTCGGCTATGTCGAGAACTTCCTGCGCATGACCTTCTCGGTGCCGGCCGCCGAGTACGAGCTCGACCCGGTCGTGGTCAGCGCCCTGGACAAGCTGCTGATCCTGCACGCGGACCACGAGCAGAACTGCTCGACGTCCACCGTGCGTCTGGTCGGCTCCTCGCAGGCGAACCTGTTCGCCTCGATCTCGGCCGGTATCAACGCGCTGTGGGGCCCGCTGCACGGCGGTGCCAACCAGTCCGTGCTGGAGATGCTGGAGGGCATCCAGCGCGACGGCGGCGACGTCGACTCCTTCATCCGCAAGGTGAAGAACAAGGAAGACGGCGTGAAGCTCATGGGCTTCGGGCACCGCGTCTACAAGAACTTCGACCCCCGGGCGAAGATCATCAAGGCGGCGGCGCACGATGTCCTCTCGGCGCTCGGCAAGTCCGACGAGCTGCTGGAGATCGCGCTCAAGCTGGAGGAGCACGCGCTGTCCGACGACTACTTCGTCGAGCGCAAGCTCTACCCGAACGTGGACTTCTACACCGGTCTGATCTACCGGGCCATGGGCTTCCCGACCGAGATGTTCACCGTGCTCTTCGCGCTCGGCCGGCTGCCCGGCTGGATCGCCCAGTGGCACGAGATGATCAAGGAGCCGGGTTCCCGCATCGGCCGCCCGCGCCAGATCTACACCGGGATCGTCGAGCGCGACTTCGTCCCGGTCGAGGAGCGCTGAGGTCCTCCCGGGTTCCGGGACAGCCGCCGACCGGCCGGCCGCCCGCGCGGCGGCCCGAGCCGGTCCGCCCAGCAGAAAGCGCCCCGCCTCCAGATCCCCCCACGGGTCCGGAGCGCGGGGCGCTTCCCTTGTTCCCCGGGTCGGATTCCCCCCACGGGATCCGTCCGGGCGCTTCATGGTGGTGCCGCGATCTGCCGGGACGCGCACGTACGGGAGGGCCGCTCAAAGCTCCCCGGGCACGTCGCCCCGGCCACGCGTTGCCGGGCGAAGTCCCCCAAGACCAGCCTGGCCGTTGCGGTGCAGGCCCCGCCGAGGTGCCTGCACCGCACGGTTAGACTCGCGACCCCCCGCAATGGTTACGTTCCAATCGCTGTGATCTGGGTCTCTTGCCATAAGGGGGCGAATGCGGTCAAGGGCCTCGACCTGGAGATCGAGGCCCTTGGGTATGGGTGTTGTGTCAGATGTAGGGAGGTTGTGAAGGCGAAAAATTTTGCCGCCACGTACATCTCGTCATCGGAAGCGCCGCAACCTGAGGCTGTTGCTGACCACGAAGACCGAGGAGAAGGCCATCGCCGCCCCCGCGATCATCGGATTGAGCAGCCCGGCCGCCGCGAGCGGCACCGCCGCGACGTTGTAGCCGAAGGCCCAGAAGAGATTTCCCTTGATCGTGGCGAGCGTCCGGCGGGCCAGCCGGATGGCGTCGGCCGCGACCCGCAGGTCACCGCGTACGAGGGTGAGGTCTCCGGCCTCTATGGCGGCGTCCGTACCGGTCCCCATGGCCAGCCCCAGGTCGGCGGCGGCCAAGGCGGCGGCGTCGTTGACACCGTCGCCGATCATCGCCACGCTGCGGCCCTCGCCCTGCAGCCGCTCGACAACCGCGACTTTGTCTTCCGGCAGTACCTCGGCGGTCACCTCGTCGATGCCGACCTCCGCCGCCACCGCATCGGCCACCGCCTGGTTGTCACCAGTCAGCAGTACAGGGGCGAGCCCCAGAGCGCGTAGCCGACGCACCGCCTCAGCACTGTCTTCCTTCACGGTGTCGGCGACCGACAGCAGGCCGCGTGGCTGACCGTCCCAGGCGACGAGTACGGCTGTCCGCCCGGCCGCCTCTGCGGCGTCCCTGGCGGCAGCCAGGGCCTCTGGCAGGGCACTGGCCGTAGGTGCTTCCCCGGCCTCCTGGCGAAGCAGCCGTTCGCGCCCGACGGAGACGCTGCGTCCGTCCACCACGCCCCGCACGCCCAGGCCCGCTACATTCTCGAAGCTTTCCGGCTCCGGCAGCTCTCCCAAGCGCTCGCGGGCGCTTTCCGCGATGGCGCGCGCGATCGGGTGCTCCGACGAGTGCTCCAGCGCGCCCGCCAGCCGCAGCAGCTCTTCCTCTGCGACACCCGGCGCCGGTACGGCCTCGTAGAGGCTCATCCGGCCTGTGGTCACCGTTCCGGTCTTGTCCAGTACGACGGTGTCGATGCGGCGGGTCGACTCCAGTACCTCGGGGCCTTTGATCAGGATGCCGAGCTGTGCGCCGCGGCCCGTACCGACCATCAGGGCTGTCGGCGTGGCGAGCCCGAGCGCGCAGGGGCAAGCAATGATCAGTACGGCGACGGCGGCCGTGAAGGACGCGGTCGCGTCACCGGTCGCCAGCAGCCACCCGGCCAGGGTGCCGGCCGCGATCACCAGCACGACGGGCACGAAGACGGCGGAGACCCGGTCGGCGAGCCGCTGTACCTCGGCCTTCCCGCTCTGCGCCGCCTCGACCAGCGCGGCCATCCGTGCCAGCTGTGTGTCGCCGCCGACCCGGGTGGCCTCGGCCACCAACCGGCCGCTGGTGTTTACCGTCGCACCCGTCACGCTGTCGCCGGGAGCCACGTCGACCGGCACCGATTCGCCGGTCAGCATCGAAGCGTCCACGGCGGATCTGCCCTCGACGACTGTGCCGTCCGTGGCGATCTTCTCGCCGGGGCGCACGACGAACCGGTCGCCGACAGCCAGCTGGTCTATAGGGACACGCACCTCACGCCCGTCCCGCAGCACCGCAACGTCCTTGGCACCCAGTTCCAGCAGCGCTCGCAGCGCGGCGCCCGCCTTCCGTTTGGAACGGGCCTCCAGGTAGCGGCCGAGCAGGAGGAACGCCGTCACACCGGCCGCGGCCTCCAAGTAGATGGCGGAGGAGCCTTCCGTACGGGCCACGGTGAGGTCGAAACCGTGCCGCATACCGGGCATGCCCGCGTCACCGAGGAACAGCGCCCACAGTGACCAGCCGAAAGCGGCGAGCGTGCCGAGGGAGACCAGAGTGTCCATCGTGGCGGCGCCGTGCCGAAGATTCGTCCAGGCGGCCCGGTGGAAGGGGTACGCGCCCCAGACCACGACGGGCGCGGCCAGCGTCAGACACAGCCACTGCCAGTTGTCGAACTGGAAGGGCGGCACCATCGACAGCAGGACAACGGGGACGGCCAGGGCGGCGGAGACGGTCAGCCGCTGGCGCAGACCGGCCAGATCCCGGTCGTGGGCGTCCACGCCGTTCTCGGCGACGGCCGTGTCGGCGGAACCTTTGGACGCACCGGCCGGAGTCGTCTTCGCGGGCTCAGCCGGCGCCGGCCGCTGCGCGGTGTAGCCCGTCTTCTCGACCGTCGCGATCAGGTCGTCCACGGACACCCCGTCGCCGTACTCGACCCGTGCCTTCTCGGTGGCGAAGTTCACGGTGGCGCTGACGCCCGGCATCCGGTTCAGCTTCTTCTCCACGCGCGCCGCGCACGAGGCGCAGGTCATGCCGCCGATGGCGAGCTCGACCCGCGCCTGCGTGGTCGTACCGGTCATCGGACTCAGGCCGCCGGACCCTCGAGTTCGTAGCCCGCCTCGTCGACCGCCGCGCGGACGGCCGACTCGTCCAGCGGCGCCTTGGAGACAACGGTCACCAGGCCGGTGGCGGCGGACGCCTGTACCGAGTGCACGCCCGGGATCTCCGAGATTTCCGAGGAGACAGCGCCTTCGCAGTGGCCGCAGGTCATGCCGCCGACCTTGTACGTGGTGGTGACGTCGCCGACCTGGACGTCGGCGGCACCCGAGTGGCAGGAGCCCTCGGGGGAGCAGCAGGAACCGTTGGTCGCTTCGGCAGTCATGGATGTCTCCTCGTTGCGTGTGGTCGCCGTGCTCGACGTGTTCGCTGTCGGGCGCGTATGGCGTGGGAATACCGGGAACCCGGGAGTCCTCCGGTGCTTCCTGATGCCCGTAACTATATACCCCTGGGGGGTATCGATGCCAGGTGTTCGCCTCCTGTGCGTCGCCGGATCTTCCGTCGCGCGTCAGCCTTGAGGCTTCAGGCCTCGGGGGCGGAGTGGGGGGCGGAGGGCATGGGCGCGGTTTTCCGTTGACTGCTGGCGCTCACCGCACTGCCCCCTCTGGTGACGAGTTCTCTCTGTTGGCACCTCTCGGCGATCTGCTGATGCGCCTGGTTGCGTGGCGCTTCGGCGGTCCCGTACGGTCCTGGATGCTTCGGCGGGCACGGCGCCAAGCGCTCTGGTGGGGCGGCGTGGAATGCCGTTCGTAGCGGTGGCGTGCTTCCTGTTCGGCTGATGGGTCGTGAGCGTTGTCGTCGGGAGCGGTGCACTGATGCGATGCGCCACTATCCGGCGGGCGTGGGAAGTGCCGGGCCGGTGTGGGTCGCACTCTTCGGGGCTTCAGTCGAGGAGTGGAGTGCCTGTGAATCTGTGCCGCGAGGCGAAGTAAGCGGTTACTGAACCGGTGATGTGGCTGGGCGCTGTGCCTACAAGAGGGTGTGCGCGGCCCGGCGACATGCGGAACGGCGTGCGCGACGGCGGGCTGCGGGGGCGTCGAAAAGGGTGCCGGAGCCGGTGGCCGGCGAAGCGGGAACGTGCTGCCCGTTGTGGTAGAAAAGCGGCTTATGTCGCAGTCCGCAACCCTCGTATTGATCATGGCGATCGCCGTGGCCGCCCCGCTCCTCGCATACGGCCTCGGCCGCTGGCTGCCCGTACCACTGGTCATCTTCGAGATCGTGCTGGGCATCCTGATCGGCCCGGACGTCCTCGGCTGGGCGCATCCCGGAGAAGCCGTCAACGTCCTGTCCGACCTCGGGCTGGCCACCTTGATGTTCATCGCCGGGTACGAAATCGAGTTCGCCAAGGTGCGCGGTGACACCCTCAAACGCGCCGGCTGCGCCTGGGTCGTCGCGCTCGCCCTCGGCCTGGCCATCACTTTCGGCTTCGCCGCCGGCGACGTCACCAAGGCGATCGTCGTCGGCACCGCGCTCACCAGTACAGCCCTCGGCACCGTGCTGCCCGTCCTGCGCGACTCCGGGGACCTGGGCACCCGCTTCGGCTCGGTGATGATGGCCACCGGGGCGGTCGGCGAGTTCGGGCCGATCATCGCGATGGCGCTGCTGCTCAGCGGCCGCAACCCCGGCGAGTCGGCCATCCTGCTCTTCGCCTTCGCGCTGCTGACCGCCGGAGCCGTCTACTGGGCCCTGAAGCCCAGCCCGATGTGGTTCTACCGGATCATCGCGCGCACCCTGCACAGCAGCGGCCAGTTCGCCATCCGGCTGTTCGTCCTGCTGCTGGCCGTGATGCTCGGCATCTCTCAGGTGTTCGGGCTGGACATCCTGCTGGGCGCGTTCGCGGCCGGGATCATCATGCGGTTGGTGCTGCACGAGGCAGCACCGGACAGCAGTCAGGAAATTCTCGGGCGGCTGGAGGCGATGGGCTTCGGCTTCCTGGTGCCGGTGTTCTTCATCGTCACCGGCGTCGAGTTCGATCTGTCGTCCCTCTTCGAGAACGGCCGCTCGCTCCTGCTCCTCCCGCTGTTCCTCGTCCTTCTGCTGGTTGTACGCGGGCTCCCGCTCGTCCTGCTCGCGCCCCGCGACCTGGGCCGCAAGGACCGCGCCGCGCTGATGCTCTACGGGTCGACGGCACTGCCTCTGGTCGTCGCGATCACGACGATCGGCCAGGACAGCGGCGTACTCGACGCGGGGGAGGCGGCGGCCATGGTGGGCGCGGCGATGATCTCCGTACTGGTCTTCCCGTTGGTGGCGATGCGGATGCGGGCCGGAGCGGAGGGGCTGGCGCCGCTGCCGGAGGGGCCGCGGGAAGGCGCGTCGGAGTCCTGGTGAGCGGCCGCGCCCGCATTCCGCCTCTCACTGCGACAGGTTGACGGTCGGAAAGAACCACGCGGCCATGCCCCGGAAACCGAGCATCGTGAACACCACGGAGATCAGGTAGGGCGCGCTGAGTGGAGGCCGTGCCGCAGTCCGTACGTGTACGGACATCCGGCACGCCTGTCTCGCCCGGGGCGGTGCTCGCCGTACACGTCCGACGTCGCTGCCGCAGGGAGCACGCCCAAGGTCACCGACGACAGAAGGCGGAGCGGCGCAGATCAGTCGGCGTGCCGCCGGTAAGCGCTTACTGCCGCCTGTCCGTCGTCCACGAGAACGCCGCCGTGCCAATCTGAAGGGTGCCCGTGGCGGTCACGCGCCAGGAGCGTCGGCGCGGACGGTGTCCGAAGCGTGCACCGTGGCCGTTGTGCGCGCGGTGCCTGGAAAGGGCGTTGATTCGGCGCCGTACGCACCGGCTTCTCCGCCGGTGGCGCGTACGTCCGCGACCCGGACCGGATCGCCCGTGCGGCGGGAGCGGTCACACGCCTCGGCGATGTACAGAGCCTCCAGCGCCTCGGCGGGCGAACACGGGCTTTGCGTACGGCCGGCGGCCACGTCCACGAAGGCGCCCAGTTCGGTGACGTACGCGTCGTGGAAGCGTTCCATGAACGTCGCGTAGGGGGCGGATCGCTGCCACGAGACATGCGGTTCGGCGCTCGGCAGCGGGGCCCGGTCGTCGAGCCCGACGATCCGCGCGCCTTTGGAGCCGCAGACCTCAAGGCGGACGTCGTGGCCCGCGCCGTTGTAGCGGGTGGCGGTGACGGTGGCCAGCGTGTCGTCGTCGAAGCGCAGCAGCGCGGCGCAGGTGTCCACGTCGTCGCCGTCGGCGAAGAAAGGCGCGCCCCGATTGGCGCCCTGGGCGTACACGGAGACCACTTCGCGGCCCGTGAGCCAGCGCAGGATGTCGAAGTCGTGGATGCTGCAGTCGCGGAAGAGTCCGCCGGAGGTGGGGATGTAGGCCGCGGGCGGCGGCGACTGATCACTGGTGCAGGCGCGCAGAGTGTGGATCCAGCCGAGGTCGCCGGACCGCAGCGCCTCCCTGGCCGCCTGGTAGCCACGGTCGAAGCGCCGCTGGAAGCCGATCTGTACGGGGACGGAACCAGCCTCGGCGCGTTCCACGACGGCGACCGTGCCGGGGGCGTCCAGCGCCACCGGCTTCTCGCAGAAGACCGGTACCTCGGCGTCCAGCGCCTGGTGGATCAGCTCGGCATGCGCGCTGGTCGCGGCGGTGATCACGACGCCGTCCAGGCCGTCCGCGTACAACTGGGGGAGGGTTTCGGCGGCCTCGACGCCGAGTGTGTCCGCGAGAACGCGGGCGCGGGCGGCGTCGGCATCGGCGACGACGATGCGGTCCACGCCGGGGACGGATTTCAGCGTCTCGGCGTGGAACGCTCCGATGCGTCCGGTGCCGATGAGGCCGATCTTCATGTGCCAACTCCTGTCGTTCAAGGGCGAGGCCCAGGGCGCGGGGAGGGGGAGGGAGCGGCCGGAGCGTCCGTGCAGGCCCGGAGAGGGGGCGGAACGTATCAGCGCCTGTGCGACGGTCGCCTGAGTCGGCGTTACTTCGTTCTGAGAAGGGGCGTCGGGCCGGAGACGCTCCTGAGCTCCGTCGCAGAGTGCATGTCAGGACGTTTGTATGTCAATACCTATTGGCAGGATAGGCCGGAGGCGGGTGGGTGCGTGCGGTCGGGGGCGTGTCGCGGCGCGCCCGTGCCGCGTGCACCCGGGCTCGGCCTTGTGCGGCTGGGGCTGGGTTTTGGCTTGGGCCTACGGGGTGGTGAGCCGGGTGGTGTCCGCGTCCGTGTCCTTATCGGCGCGGATGCCGCGGTCGACGGCGCGCAGGAGAGTGAGGAGCATGCCGTTCAGGGGCGTGGGGATTCCGTGGCGTTCTCCGGCGCGTACCACCGCACCCGTAATGTGTTCGTGCTCCAGGGGGCGGCCGGCCAGGCGGTCGTAGAGCATCGACGAGCCGCCGTCCGGCGGAACCTGTCCGTACATTTCCAGTACGAGGTCGATGTCTGCGTCGCGGATATCCGCACCCTCGGCGCGCGCGACGGCGGCGGCTTCGCGCAGGATGTCGCGGGTGAGGGCGGCCATGCCGGGATCGGTGAAGATGCCCATGCGCTGCTGGAGGAGGGCGGTGAGCGGGTTGGCGGCGAGGTTGGTGAACAGCTTCCGCCAGGCGGTCGTCGTGAAGTCCGGCACCGCTATGACTTTGAGCCGGTCCGTGGTGAGCAGATCGGCGAGGCGGGCGGCCGTCGGGCCGTCGGGAACGTGGATCTCGTTGCCCGCGTAGTGCCGAATGTGGCCGGGGGCGGTGCACTCGGCCGACGCGTAGATGACCGCGGGCAGGATGTTCGTACCGTCGGGAGTGTGCGGGGCGACGCGTTCGGTGTGGTCGACGCCGTTCTGCAGCACGACCAGGACTGTGCCGGAGTGGCAGAGCCGGTGCAGCCAGCGGGAGGTGCCGGCGGTGTCCTGGGCTTTGGTGGTCAGGAAGACCCAGTCCGCGGGACTGGCCGTTTCCGGATCGGTGGCGAAGCGCACAGCCGCGTCGAGGACTTCGCCGTCCATTTCGAGCGTGAGCCGGTTCAACGGAGTACGCAGGCACAGGGTGATGTCGTGTCCGTCCCGGTGGGCGAGCGTTGCCACGAATCCGCCGATCGCGCCGCCGCCGATCACGGCGATGCGGTGGGGCGTGGCCGGTGCGGGTATCGGTGGCATGCACCGAGCGTAAGTGGTCGGAGGGCGGTTGCGGAGGCCCCGCGCACCGGCTGCGCGGGGCCGGTAGGAGGTGGTGTCAGTCCTTGTCGCGGCGCCCGCCGTGGCCGGGACGCTGGGCGACCCAGGTCCGGATGGTGTCGGCGAACCAGTACGGTCTTCCGCCTTCCACCAGGTCAGGTTGCGGTAGAAGTCCGTGCTTGCGGTAGGAGCGCACGGTGTCCGGCTGGACCCGGATGTGTGCGGCGATCTCCTTGTACGACCAGAGTCTGCGGTCGGTCATAGGTCTTGCACCTCCCTCAGCCGCCCGCAGCGACGGCCGGGGAGCCGACGGAAGAACTGCGCGCGGTCTGGTGATCACTCAGCCTGTGCCCGGTGAACGACTCTGAGTGAGCAGGGGCGAGGGGCTGTTGATCGGCTGTGACGGAAGACCCGCGTAATGGTGACAGCCGTGACGTCCGGGGTACCGCTGTCACGGGATCAGGAAGGTGGAGGAGGTGAGGGAAGGAGGGGTGGGGGTAGGGGGTGTGGAGGTGTGAGGGGGTATCTCCCGTCAGCCGTCAGCCGTCAGCCGTCAGCCGTCAGCCGTCAGCCGTCAGCCGTCAGCCGTCAGCCGCCAGCCGCCTTCAGGCTTCCGCTTCCGCTGTTGTCTTCCGCAGTTCGTGTTCCAGGTCCTCCAGGGCCATGCCCTTCGTCTCAGGGGCGTAGCGCTTGCAGAAGAGCAGGGACAGTACGCACATCAGGCCGAAGACCCAGAACGTGACACTGGCGCCCGCCGCGTCGAGGAGGACCGGAAAGGCCAGCGCCACCGTGAAGTTGACCAGCCACATCACGAACACCGCGGCACCCATGGCCAGGCCGCGCACCTTCAGTGGAAACATTTCTGCAAGCAGCAGCCAGACACCGGTGTTCAAAGTGGCCTGCATGAAGCCCATGTAGAGGACCATCAGGGCGAGGACGAGATAGCTGACGCCGGTGGATTTCGGAAGGTGGAAGGACGCGCCCAGCAAGGCCAGTGAGACGGTCATTCCGGAAAGACCGGTGAGCAGCATCGGCCGTCGTCCGACCTTGTCGATCAGCGACATGCCGATCGCGGTGGCGATGACGGAGATGGCGCCCACCGCGATGGTGGCGGTGATCGCGGCGTTGGTGCCCAGCCCGGTGGAGTGAAGGATCTTGGGCGCGAAATAGATGACGGCGTTGACGCCGGTGATCTGCTGGACGATCGCCAGCCCGACGCCGATCAGCAGGATGCGCCGTACCCAAGGAGTACGGAGTTCCTGCCAGGCGCCGCGCTGCGCCTCGGCCTCCAGCGCACGCGCCTGGTTGATGCGACTCAGCTCCCCGTCGACCTCTTCGGCGGGCAGGGTGCGCCGCAGTACGTGCGCGGCCTGTTCCGTACGACCTTTGCTGATGTACCAGCGCGGTGTGTCGGGCAGGAAGAAGAGCCCGACGAACAGGGCGACCGCGGGCAGCGCCGCCAAGCCCAGCATCCAGCGCCAGGCTTCCCACCGGGCGAGTACGGCGTTGATGACGTACGCCAGCAGCTGGCCGCTGACGATCATCAGGGAGTTGAAGGAGACCAGCCGGCCGCGGATGTGCGGCGGCGCAATCTCCGAGAGGTACAACGGGGTGATCACCGAGGCGCTGCCCACGGCCAGGCCGAGGGCGAAGCGTGCCACGACCATGAAGGCAACGGTGGGCGCGAGCGCCACCGCCAGGGCGCCGCCGATGAACACCGCGCCCGCCCACAGCAGCGAGTTGCGCCGGCCCAGCAGGTCCGACATGCGCCCGCCGGCCAGCGACCCGAAGGCCGCACCGATCAGCAGGGCGCTGGTGATGACGCCTTCGCCGAGCGAGGTCAGGCCGAAGTGCTGCTCCATGTAGGGGAGCGCTCCGGAGACGACCCCGGTGTCGTAGCCGAACAGGGCACCGCCGAGCGCGGCGATGGCGGCAATGGCGAGGACGAAGTGTTGGGCGTTCCGGCCGGGGGCGGGAGACGAAGGGGCGGAAGATGATGGGGGAGAAGCGTGGACGGCGGATGCAGATGTACGGACATTTGCGCTGCCCTCCGCGGCGGAACGTGCGGCGTCGGGTCCGCCCGTCTCGCCTGCCCCGTCCGCAGAGGTCGCCGATCTGCTCGGTGCGGCCATCGTCATCGGCTCCAGTTCTCTTTGACGTACGCGTCGATCTGCTCGCGCATGAAGCGGGCCGACTCCTTCGCGCGCTCCTCCCATGCGAACACGGACGAGACGAGGGTGCCGTCGAAACCGTTGGCGGCCAGTTCGCGGAAGAGTTCGTCGAAGTCGACCTCGCCCTGCCCGATGTCCAGGTGCTGGTGGACGCGTACGGCCGCGCCGGGAGGGTTGACGATGTAGCGCAGGCCGGAGGAGGCGGTGTGGTCGAAGGTGTCGGCGAGGTGGACCGCGGTGGTCAGTCCGCCGGCGCGCTTGAGGATGCCCGGAGCGTCGTTGCCCTGGTGGAAGGTGTGCGGCGCGCAGTACAGGAAGGACACCAGCGGGGAGTTGATGCCGCGGATCACGTCGACGGCGGCGTGCCCGTCCTCGATGAAGTCGTCCGGGTGAGGTTCGAGCGCGAGCGCGATGCCTTCGCGCTCGAAGATCGGCAGCAGTTCCTCCAGCGACCGCCAGAACTGGCCCTCGCTGCGGTCCGCCCGCTCCGGACGGCCGTTGAACTCCGAGTTCACGGTGTCGACGCCGAGGTCGACGGTGATCTGGATGGCGCGCTTCCAGTAGCGGACGGCGGCCTGCCGTTCGTCCTCGTCCGGGGAGGACCACTTGTACAAGGGGAGCACGGAGGAGATGCCGACCCCCGCCGCGGACAGTTCCTTGCGGAACTTGCGGACGGAGGCGTCGTCGATGCGTGGGTGCCGGAAGAACGGGTTCACGTCGTCGCGTGGTGACAGCTCGATCCACTCGTAGCCCAGCTCGGCCACCAGCGCGGGGAGTTCGAGCAGCGGTACGTCGCGGAACATGTACGGGTCGAGAGCGATCTTCACGAGGGGGAGACCTTTCGAGGAGGGGAGACCGTTCGAGAAGGGGAGACCGTTCGGGTGAGGACGCGGGCCACGGTCCGGCCGGAACGAGGACCGGAACAGAGAACGGGAACGAGGGCCAGAACGAGAACCGGAACGCGAGCGGCAACTCGGCTCGGTCCGGCCGCACGGCAGCCCGGACACCGGCTATGACACAAAGGCGGCACACCAGCCACAGCGGCCACACCAGCCACCACACAGCACAGCTCGCTGACCCTGACGCTTACGGAACGCAGCCATAGCCGTAGCCGCAGCTCCGCCCCGCCGCAGCAGCTCCGCCCGCCGCAAACTCAGCGACAAGCCCGCCACCGCTTCAGCGATACAGCGCCGGCCGCTCCACCAGCTCGACCTCGACGCGCTCGCCGGTGGCCTGCGCCCGTACGCCTGCCTCGCACACCGCGGCCGCCGCGTAACCGTCCCAGCAGCTCGGGCCCTCGACCTCGCCGCGCCGCGTGGCGTCCACCCAGCGCTGTACCTGCCGGTCGTACGCCTCCTCGAAGCGCTCCACGAAGCCCGGGGTGATCGAGCCGCCCCACTTGCCGGCCGTGTTGACGAACACCCCGTGGTCGTCGCCGATCCGGGCGGTGCCGCCCTCGCAGACGGCTTCGCAGCCGACCTGGTAGCCGAAGCCGCAGTTGACGAACAGCTCGGTGTCCACGATCTGCCCGGCCGCGGTCTCGAAGAGGATGAGCTGTGGGTCGCTCAGGCCCTCGGGCGCGTGGCCGGTGGGGGCCGGGCGCAGCACGCGTACGGCGGTGATCTCCTCGTCCAGCAGCCAGCGCGTCACGTCGATCTCGTGGACGACCGAGTCGTGGATCATCATGGCGTTGGTGAAGCCGGGCGGCGTGTCGGCGTTGCGGTGCTTGTTGTGCAGCATCAGCGGGCGGCCGTAAGCGCCCTGGTCGAGCAGGGCCTTGAGCTTGAGGTAGTCGGCGTCGTACCGGCGCATGAAGCCGACCTGCACCCGTCGGCGCCCCAGTCGCTGTTCGGCCTTCAGGACGCGCAGCGCGGAGACCGGGTCGGGAGTAAGCGGTTTCTCGCACAGCACCGGAAGGTCGTGCGCGAACGCGGCGAGCAGGGCGTCCTCGTGGGCGGCGCCCGGTGAGGCGATGAGTACGGCGTCGACGCCGGGGTCCGCCATGGCGGTGGCCGGGTCGGTGTGGGGTGTGCAGCCCTCGATGCCGTCGGCGACGCGTTTGGCCCGGTCCGCGTCGATGTCGACGACGGCCGCCACCCGGGCGCCGCTGGTGATGTCGTTGAGGCGGCGTACGTGGTCGGCGCCCATGCGGCCGGTGCCGATGACCGCGACGCCGAGCGTTGCGTACTGGCTCATGTGGCAGAACTCCTAGCTCCGTACGGGAGGTTCTCAGGCGCCGCAGGAGCGCAGGAAGCGGCGGGTGCGCCGGGCGATCGGCAGGGGCTGGTCGGCGGGGCAGGGGTACATGTCCTGCTCGACGATGGCGAAGAGGTCCACGTCCAGTTCCTGGGCGGCCTCCAGGACGGGCGGCAGCGCGGGCACGCCCAGCGGCGGTTCGCACATCACGCCCTGCCGGACCGCGGGCCCGAAGGGCGTGCCCTTTGCGACGACGTCGGCGAGGATGTCCGGGTCGACCTGCTTGAGGTGGAGGTAGCCGATCCGTTCGCCGTAGGTCTTGATGAGCTTGACGTTGTCGCCGCCGCAGTACGCGTAGTGCCCGGTGTCCAGGCACAGGTTGACCAGGGACGAATCGGTGCCGTCGAGGAAGCGCTCGACGTGTTCCTCGGTGTCGATGTGGGTGTCGGCGTGCGGGTGCACGACGATGTCGAGGCCGAACTCCTCGCGTACCTGCTTGCCCAGCCGTTCCATGCCGCTGTTCAGGTGGTGCCACTGCTCGGTGGTGAGTTCGCGCGGCTCCAGTTCCTCGGCGGTCTTGTCGTCGCGCCAGAAGGAGGGGATGACCACGAGGTGCTTGGCGTTCATCGCCCGGGTGAGGGTGGCGACCTCGCTGACGTGCGCCCAGGTCGTGTCCCATACGTCCGGTCCGTGGTGCAGCGAGGTGAAGATGGTGCCGGCCGACACCTTCAGGCCGCGCCGGTCGAGCTCCGCGTGCAGGGCGGCCGGGTCGGTGGGCAGGTAGCCGTACGGGCCGAGTTCGATCCACTCGTACTGGGCCTCGGCGACCTCGTCCAGAAAGCGCTCCCACGGGACTTGCCGGTTGTCGTCGGGGAACCAGACGCCCCAGGAGTCGGGGGCCGATCCGATGCGCAGGCGGTCGAGAACGCGCGGGACGGCATGGGGAACGGACATGCTGCGGCTCTCCTCTCGCCGGTCGACGGTGACCGGGAAGGCGCGGGCTGGGTTGTGGGGCACAGCCTCCATCCCGGTCAGGAGAGTGTCAAGACTTCGTCCTGACATAAGGACTTAAGGACTTTGTGACTCGGGAGTAGGTCGAAGGGGTGGCGAGGAGGCGTGCGGAGGCGACGGTGAGGCGCGGTGTCATCGATCCGCTTTCGACGTCAGGATGTAAGGACAAAGTATTGACAGTGCCTCGGGAGCCCGGTTAGACCTGTGGTCAGCGACGAACCGAAGGGGCGCACATGAGCGAGCCGCGGCAGACCGCAGAAGACGGACGGACCGACGAGGCGGTGATGTCCGGTCATTCGGGCGGCCCGTACGACCTGATCACCCTCGGCCGCATAGGCGTGGACATCTACCCGTTGCAGACCGGCGTTCCGCTGTCCCAGGTCGAGACGTTCGGGAAATTCCTCGGCGGCTCGGCCACCAACGTCGCGGTCGCCGCCGCCCGGCTGGGACGGCGCACCGCGGTCATCAGCCGCACCGGCCGCGATCCCTTCGGCGATTACATCCACGAGGCGCTGCGCGACTTCGGGGTGGACGACCGCTGGGTGACGCCCGTCGCGGAGTACCCGACGCCGGTCACCTTCTGCGAGATCTTCCCGCCGGACGACTTCCCGCTCTACTTCTACCGCCGCCCCAAGGCCCCCGACCTGGTCATCCACCCCGAGGAACTGGACCGCGGCGCCGTACGGGCCGCCCGCATCTTCTGGATGACCGGCACCGGCCTGTGCGAGGAGCCCAGCCGCGGCGCCACCCTCGCCGCGCTGGAGGCCCGCGCCAAGGCGGGCATCACCGTCTTCGACCTGGACTGGCGGCCGATGTTCTGGGGCGGCGAAGGCGGCGCGTCCGGCGACGGCGGTGCCACCGGGGCCGCCGCGATGGCCGCGGCCCGCCCGCATTACGAGGCCGCGCTCGCGCACGCGACCGTCGCGGTCGGCAACGTCGACGAGGCCGAGGTCGCCACCGGCGTACGCGAACCGAAGCGGTGCGCGCAGGCGCTGCTCGACATGGGCGTCGAACTGGCCGTCATCAAACAGGGCCCGAAGGGCGTTCTGGCCGTGCACCGCGACGGCCGCACTGCCGAGGTGCCACCCACCCCCGTGGAGGTCGTCAACGGCTTGGGCGCCGGTGACGCCTTCGGTGGCGCGCTCTGCCACGGGCTGCTGTCCGGATGGGAGCTGGAGCCGATGATGCGGTACGCCAACGCCGCCGGCGCGATCGTCGCGTCCCGGCTGGCCTGTTCGTCCGCCATGCCGACGCGCGCCGAGGTCGAGGACTTCCTCGCCGCGCGCTGAGCGCCGGGTGCGGATCCCGTACGCCCCACCCGGAGCGCCAGGCGCAGCCGTTCCGGCAGGCCGGCTGCCACCGGACAAAGCCGCGCCGATGTCACCGGACAAAGCCGCGTCGATGTCACCGCGCGCCCGCCGAGTGCCCGACCGGGCGCCCCGCCCGGCGGCGCCCGTACGAACCCGTCCCACCAGAAGGTGAGAACCGCCTTGACCACTCGGATCTCCGACATCGTGACGCTGCGGGCCCGGCACCCGGAAGCCGTCGCGCAGGCCGCGGCGCGCCGTACCCGCCGCCCCCTGATCGGCGACAGCGGCCGCCTGATGATCGTCGCGGCCGACCACCCGGCGCGCGGCGCGCTCGCCGTCGGCGACCGCCGACTGGCCATGGCCAACCGTGTCGACCTGCTGGAACGGCTGTGCCTGGCGCTGTCGCGCCCTGGCGTGGACGGCGTGCTCGCCACCGCCGACATCCTGGAGGACCTGCTTCTGCTCGGCGCCCTCGAAGGCAAGGTCGTCATGGGCTCCATGAACCGGGGCGGTATCGCCGGCGCCTCCTTCGAGATGGACGACCGCTTCACCGGCCACCGCCCGCAGGACATCGCCCGGCTCCGCTTCGACGCCGGCAAACTGCTGCTCCGTATCGACTACGAGGACCCCGGTTCGCTGGCCACCCTGGAGGCCACGGCGCGCGCCATCGACGCCATGGCGGAGCGGGAACTGCCCACCTTCGTGGAGCCGTTCCTCTCGCGCCGGGTGGACGGAAAGGTCGTCAACGACCTGAGCGCGGAGGCCGTCACCAAGTCCGTGGCCATCGCCTCCGGGCTGGGCGGCACCTCCGCGTACACCTGGCTGAAGCTGCCGGTGACCGACGACCCCGACGCCATGGCGCAGGTCTGCGAGACGTCGACGCTGCCGACGGTGCTGCTCGGCGGCGACATCAAGAGCACCACGGCGGATCAGGAAGCGGCGTACGAGAAGTGGCGCAAGGCGCTGCGGCTGCCGACCGTACAGGGGCTGGTGGCGGGCCGGTCGCTGCTCTATCCGGCCGACGGGGACGTGACGGCGGCCGTGGACACCGCCGTGTCGCTGCTCCAGCGGTAACTGTCAGTGGTCGGGAGGAGACTTGCAGGCATGACGAGCGAGCTGTGTAACACCAACCGTTTCCACCTCAAGGCGGGCGAGGCGGCCGACGGGCCGTACGAACTGGCCATCGCGCCGGAGACGGCGGGCTGGGGCTATTCGTCCTTGCGCGTGCTGCGGCTGCCACCCGGAGGGAGCCACACCTTCCGCGCCGGCGACAGCGAGTGGATCGTGCTGCCCCTGAACGGCGGCTGTACGGTCACCGCCGACGGCGGCGCCGTCATCGAACTGGCCGGGCGCGAGGACGTGTTCAGCGGGGTCACGGACTTCGCGTACGTACCGAGAGACGCCGAGGTGGAGATCGGCAGCGCGGCCGGCGGCCGGTTCGCGCTGACCGGTGCCCGCTGCACGCGCCGGCTGCCCGCCCGCTACGGCCCCGCGGGCAAGGTGCCCGTGGAACTGCGCGGTACGGGCTCCTGCTCGCGCCAGGTCAACAACTTCGGCGCGGCGGGTGTTTTCGAGTGCGACAAGCTCATCGCCGTCGAAGTGCTCACCCCCGGCGGCAACTGGTCCTCGTATCCGCCGCACAAACACGACGAGTGCCGGCCCGGTGAGGAGAGCGAACTGGAGGAGATCTACTACTTCGAGATCGCCTCCGCGCACGGCACCGAAGGCCTCGGCTACCAGCGCGTCTCCCCGTCCGGCAACGGCCGCGGTACGGATGTGCTCGCCGAGGTCCGCAGCGGCGACGCCGTCCTGATCCCCGACGGCTGGCACGGCCCGTCCATCGCCGCGCCGGGACACACCATGTACTACCTCAACGTGATGGCGGGTCCGGGCGAGGAACGCGCCTGGCTGATCTGCGACCACCCCGACCACGGCTGGATCCGCGGCACCTGGCCCGACCGGCCCGTGGACCCCCGTCTGCCCCTCTACGAAGCCTCCGCGGGAGACCCACGATGACCACTCGACGCCTCACCGTGGCACAGGCCCTGGTCGAGTTCCTGGCCCACCAGTACACGGAGCGGGACGGCGCTCCCGAAGGTGGCACACCGTTCCGGCACCGCCTGATCAACGCCTGCTGGGGCATCTTCGGGCACGGCAACGTCGCCGGCATCGGCCAGGCACTTCTGGAGTCGGGACCGGACACGATGCCCTACCTCCAGGGCCGCAACGAGCAGGCCATGGTGCACGCCGCCGTCGGCTACGCCCGGCAGTGCGACCGCCTGTCCGCACACGCCGTCACCACTTCCATCGGACCCGGCGCCACCAACCTCGTCACCGGCGCGGCCCTGGCCACGGTCAACCGCCTGCCGGTGCTGCTCCTGCCCGGTGACACCTTCGCCACCCGCCCCGCCGATCCCGTGCTCCAGCAGCTCGAAGTCCCGTATGCCGGTGATGTGTCGGTGAACGACGCCCTGCGCCCGGTCTCCCGCTACTTCGACCGGATCACCCGCCCCGAAGCGCTGATCCCGGCCGCCCTCCAGGCCATGCGGGTGCTCGCGGACCCCGTGGAGACCGGCGCCGTCACGCTCGCGCTGCCGCAGGACGTGCAGGCCGAGGCGTACGACTGGCCCGAGGAATTCTTCGCCGACCGGGTGTGGCGGGTGGCCCGCCCCGCGCCCGACGCCGCGGCGCTCGCCGAGGCCGTACGGGTGGTACGGGCCGCCGAGCGGCCACTGATCATCGCGGGTGGCGGCGTCCACCACAGCGGGGCCGAGGACGCGCTGCGCGCCCTCGCCGACGCCACCGGCATCCCCGTCGCCTCCACCCAGGCCGGCAAGGGATCGCTGCGCCACGACCACCCCGCCGACGTGGGCGGCATCGGCCACACCGGCACGGCCACGGCCGACGCGCTGGCCCGCAGCGCCGACCTCGTCCTCGGCATCGGCACCCGCTACACCGACTTCACCACCGCCTCCGCCACCCTCTTCGCCGCCCCCGGCGTCCGTTTCGTCAACCTGAACATCGCTTCCTTCGACGCCCACAAGCTCGCCGCGACGTCCCTGGTCGCCGACGCCCGTGCCGGACTGCAAGCGCTTGCCGAGGCCCTCTCCGGACACCGCGTCGCACCGGCCTACGAGGAGGAGTACGGCACCGCCAAGGCCCGCTGGGAATCCCTCGTCGACGCCGCCTACGCCGCGCCCGACGACTCCGTACGCCCCTCCCAGACCCAGGTCCTCGGCGCGCTGGACGCCACCGTCGGCGAACAGGACGTGATCATCAACGCGGCCGGCTCGCTCCCCGGCGACCTGCACAAACTGTGGCGGGCCCGCTCCCGCCGCCAGTACCACCTGGAGTACGGCTACTCCTGCATGGGGTACGAGATCCCCGCCGCCATCGGGGTCCGCCTGGCCGCGCCGGACCGCCCCGTATGGGCCCTGGTCGGCGACGGCACGTACCTGATGATGCCCACCGAGATCGTCACCGCGGTCCAGGAGGGCATCAACATCAATGTGGTGCTGCTCCAGAACCACGGCTACGCCTCCATCGGCGGCCTCTCCGAGCAGACCGGCGGCGAGCGCTTCGGCACGGCGTACCGCTATCGCGCCACCGACGGCACGTACACGGGTGACCCGCTGCCCGTGGACCTCGCCGCCAACGCGGCATCCCTCGGCATGCACGTCATCCGCGCCGCGACCGTCGGCGAACTGCGCGCCGCGCTCGCCGCGGCCCGCGCCGACGCACGCCCCACATGTGTCTATGTCGAGACCGCAACGGCCGACACTGTGCCGGGCGCGCCCGGCGCCCAGGCCTGGTGGGATGTTCCTGTGGCCGCGACGGCGACGCGTCCGGCGGCGGTCGAGGCCCGCAAGGAGTACGACCGGCACGCCGCCGAACGCCGCCGCCATCTCTGAACCCGAACAAACCCGAACGACCCCGAACGACCCCGAGGGAAACCGAATACCCCCGCAGGCCCCCGAGTTCCCCGGCCGACCGACCGACCGACCGACCGACCAGCCAGCCGGCTAGCCGACCGACCGGCCGCCCCCCGTACCGCTCCCGACCAGCCCTCCACCCACCGTCGTCCCCGAGAAAGGCCCCCGCATGAAGACCATCAACCACTGGATCGGCGGCAAGCCCGTCGAGGGTGTCTCCGGCTCCTTCGGGCCGGTCTACAACCCCGCGACCGGCGCCCAGGAGAAGCAGGTCGCCTTCGCCTCCGTGGACGAGGTGGACGCCGCCGTGGCCGCCGCCAAGGAGGCGTTCCGGACCTGGGGCACCAGCTCGCTGGCCAAGCGCACGGCCGTACTGTTCGCCTACCGCGAGCTGATCGACGCGCACCGCGAGGAGCTGGCCGCGCTGATCAGCGCCGAGCACGGCAAGGTGCACAGCGACGCGCTGGGCGAGGTCGCCCGCGGCCTGGAGATCGTCGAGCTGGCCTGCGGCATCCCGCAGCAGCTCAAGGGCGAGCTGTCCACGCAGGTCTCCACCCGGGTGGACGTGGCCGCCATCCGCCAGTCCCTCGGTGTGGTCGCCGGCATCACGCCGTTCAACTTCCCGGCGATGGTGCCGATGTGGATGTTCCCGCTGGCCGTCGCCTGCGGCAACACCTTCGTCCTCAAGCCCAGCGAGAAGGTGCCGTCCGCGGCCCTGAAGCTGGCCGAGCTGGCGGCCGAGGCGGGCCTGCCGGACGGCGTGCTGAACGTCGTCAACGGCGACAAGGTCGCGGTGGACCGCATCCTGGAGCACCCGGACATCGCCGCCGTCTCCTTCGTCGGCTCCACCCCTATCGCCCGCTACATCCACACCACCGGCACGGCCAACGGCAAGCGCGTCCAGGCCCTGGGCGGCGCCAAGAACCACATGCTGGTCCTGCCGGACGCCGACCTGGACCTGGCCGCGGACTCCGCGATCAACGCCGCGTACGGCTCGGCGGGCGAGCGCTGCATGGCGATCTCCGTCGTGGTGGCCGTCGGCGACACCGCCGACCCGCTGATCGAGAAGATCAAGGAGCGGGCCGCCGCGCTGACCATCGGCCCCGGCGACGACCCGGCCTCCGAGATGGGTCCGCTGATCACCAAGGCCCACCGCGACAAGGTCGCCTCGTACGTGACCGGCGCCGCGGCCCAGGGCGCTGACGTGGTGCTCGACGGTACCGGCTTCACCGTCCCCGGCCACGAGGACGGCCACTGGATCGGCGTCTCGCTGCTCGACAACGTCACGCCCGAGATGGACGCCTACCGCGACGAGATCTTCGGCCCGGTGCTGTCCGTCGTCCGCGTGGACACCTACGACGAGGCCGTCTCCCTGATGAACTCCTCGCCGTGGGGCAACGGCACCGCCATCTTCACCCGGGACGGCGGCGCGGCCCGCCGCTTCCAGCTGGAGGTCGAGGCCGGCATGGTGGGCGTGAACGTGCCGATCCCGGTGCCGGTGGGCTACCACTCCTTCGGCGGCTGGAAGGACTCGCTCTTCGGCGACCACCACATCTACGGCAACGACGGCATCCACTTCTACACCCGCGGCAAGGTCGTCACCACCCGCTGGCCCGACCCGTCCGACGGCGGCATCAACCTGGGCTTTCCCAGCAACCACTGACACCGGCGGCACCCGGCGGCCTGCGCGAGCGCACGGGCCGCCGGGCGGCGGGGCCTCCGGCGGCGCACCGTTCCCGGCGGCCCCGGAAAACCCGTCACCATACCGGGGAACCGTTCGGGTCGGATGGCGCATGATGCTGCGTATGAATGACGAACAACAGCCCACGGGGGCAGTGAAGATGCTCGGTGCCGTGGCGGGTGCGCCATGACAACGGCCCCGGTCATCCGCCACGCGGTGCGTACGGACCTGGCGGAGGTGGTCGCGCTGGCTGCGGAGCACGCCGCGTACGAGCGGGCCATGCCGCCCGCCGCAGACCTGGAGGACCGGCTCGCGGAGGCGCTCTTCGGACCGCGCCCACCGTGGCTGCGCTGCCTGGTCGCCGAACTGTCCGGCGGTGAACTCGCCGGATACGCCACCTGCGCCACGGCCTTCGACACTTGGCAGGGCCGCGAATACCTGCACCTGGACTGCCTCTACCTTCGCGCCGAGCACCGCGGCCTCGGGCTGGGCGCCCTGCTGGTCGAGGCGGTCATCGCCGAGGGCAAGGCGCTGGGCGTTGCGGAGATGCAGTGGAACACGCCCGACTGGAACGCCGGAGCGATCCGCTTCTACGACCGGTTCGGCGCGACGCGCAAGGACAAGAAACGTTTCACGCTGGCGCTGGAGCCGGGCGGCAGGAACTGAGGAGACCGGTGTCCGGCCCCGGCCGGACACCGGTCGCCCGTGTGCGGCGGGCGGTGGCGCGTTCAGTTGCCGGCGGTGGCCAGATAGGCGTCCGCGTCGGCCGCCGTCATCAGCCAGCCGTGGTAGTCCGCCGGATCGGCGTAGCCGTTGACGAAGCGGTCTGCCACGGCGGGGTGTTCGGCGGCGGCCGCCAGCAGCCGCTGGACGTGCTGTGGCGGCGGCTCCAGCATGAGGTTGGTGAATTCGGTGACCTGCCGGGCATGCCGCCAGAACCCGGCGAACGCCGCGCGCATCCACTCCGGGTCGAAGGGCGCGTCGCCCCGCTCCAGTATCGCGTCCAGGTAGGCGGCCGCGCCGCGAGCGGCGTTGTTCGATCCCTGGCCGGTGATCGGGTCGTTGGTGACGACCGTGTCGGCCATCCCCAGGACGTACGTGTCCGGCGCGACCTCGGCGACCGGATGCCGGACGGTCGGCGTGATCGCGCCGTACAGCGTCGCGCCCGCGTCCGTGGGAACGGCGTCCTTGCACAGCTCGTACTCGCCCGGCGCGTGCGTACGCAGCAGATCGAGCGCCCGGGCCACACAGCCGCCCGGCGACGGCTGGTCGTGCCAGCAGTCGAACGGCCCGCCGGGCAGCGCCTCGAACAGCACGATGTCGCACGGCCCGCCCGTCGTCAGCGCCGGCACGACGAACACCTCACCCGCCCCGGCCACCACATTCGTCCGCACCAGCGGGTCCGGATGGTCGGCAGGCGCCGCGACACCGTGCACGTAGACGCAGGCGAGGGTGCGCTGCGGGCGGTCGAAGGGGCAGTACAGCGCGTTGCGCGCGAAGAGCCGGGTGAGGTCGCCGCGGCCGGAGGCGACGATCGTCAGATCGTGGCCGGCGGCGAGCGCGGGGAGCGTGGCGGGGGAGACGGGGCCGTACCGGACGCGGCCGCCCCTGGCCTCGTACAGGCCGAGCCAGCCGGCCATCTTCACCCGCTGGTCGACGGAGTGCGGCGGTTCGTCGAACCGCCCGGTGAACGTCAACGCGGACTTGCCGGGCGGGTCCCACACCGTGACCCGCAGCGCGGCCGCGCCCGGAGCGGTGGCGTCCCAGAGGTTCAGTCCGGCGGCCCGTTCCAGGTGGCGTGCCGGGCCGAACATCATCTGTGACGACATCACCCGCCCCGCGCGGACCTGCTGCGCCGTACGGTCGGTGAGCAACGTGACGTCGTAGTCCGCGGCCAGAAGCGCCAGGGCGAGATGCAGCCCCGCCTGCCCCGCGCCGACGATGGCGATCCTGCGCATTGCGCCTCCCCTGGGCCGAACCGGCCCGCCCCACATCGTCTTTTGTAGCGGCGGGTTTGTGCGGTGTACAGAGGGCCACGGGGCGCACGGGCGCGTTGCGCGTACTGCGGGCGCGGTATGTGCGGCGGCGCCCGTACTGCCCAGGGAGGTGCGCGGGTTCGCCCCGGCGGCCCGGTGGTCCGCCGGACGGCGTCCTTAGGATTCACCGTATGACTTTCCGATTCCGTGGACGGCGGCTGTACGCGACGGCGGCCGTGCTGGCCGTGCTCGCCGGGTCGGGTACGTGGGCGGCGGTCGCCGCGGACGACCCGCCGGCCGTGCACCGGGAGGACCGGGCGTTCACCATGCCCGAGAGCGCCGACGGCGGGTCCGGGGGCGACCACGCGGCAGCGGGCCGGGGCTCGGTCCGGATCGACGCATCCTTCTTCACCGCGGGCGGAACCGGCCCCCGCCCGGCCGTCCTCCTGGGGCACGGTTTCGGCGGCAGCAAGGAATCCGTACGCGAGCAGGCCGAGCAGCTGGCGCGCGACGGGTACGCCGTACTGACCTGGTCGGCGCGCGGCTTCGGCAAGTCGACCGGGAAGATCGGGCTCAACGACCCGGACCGTGAGGTCTCCGACGCGCGCCGGCTGATCGACTGGCTGGCCACACGGCCCGAGGTACAACTCGACGGCAAGGGCGACCCGCGGGTCGGTGTCGCCGGGGCCTCGTACGGCGGAGCGGTCGCGCTGCTGGCCGCCGGGTACGACAAGCGGGTGGACGCGATCGCCCCGCAGATCACGTACTGGAACCTGGCCGACGCGCTGCTCCCCAACGGCGTCTTCAAGAAGCTGTGGGCCGGGATGTTCTTCTCCACCGGGTCGGTCGGTGTGGACGGCGCCGAAGGCGGTTCCGGAAACGGCGCCACCGGCGGTGGCGGTATGCGTGAGGGGTCCGGCGGCAGCGGGGCGGGTACCGGTGGCAGCGGGAAGTCCGCGTCCGGCGGCGAGGCGGGCGACGCCACCGACGCCGTCGAATCGGCGGCCCGTAACGCCGCCGACGGCTGCGGCCGGTTCGAACCGCAGCTCTGCGAAATGTACGAGCGGATCGCCGTCTCCGGAAGGCCCGACGCCGCCGCCCGCGAACTCCTCGAAGCCCGCAGCCCCGTCGCCGTCGCGGACCGGATCAAGGTCCCGACGCTCATCATGCAGGGCAGGACCGATTCGCTGTTCCCGCTCGGCCAGGCCGACGCCCTGTACAAGGCGCTCCGCAAGAACGGCGCTCCGGTATCCGTCGACTGGCTCGCGGGCGGACACGACGGCGGCGACCGCGAATCCGGCCGCGCCGCGAGCCGTACGAAGGCGTGGTTCGACCGTTACCTGAAGGGCGACGCGAACGCGGACACCGGGCCCGCCTTCCGCGTCAGCCGCGGTGGGGCCGTGGACTCCACCAACGGCGCGGCCCGGCTGCGCGGCGCGAGCGCCGACGGCTACCCCGGCCTGGACAACGACCCCCGCCCGGTCCGCCTGACCGGCCGCGAACAAAGTTTCAGCAATCCGGCCGGGGCGAGTCCGCCGTCCATCTCCACGGTGCCCGGCGTCGGCGCCCTCAACAGCCTCTCCAGTGTGGGCGCCGGGCTCTCCCTCGACTCCCCCGGCCAGTACGCCCGTTTCGAATCGCGGCCGCTCGCCGAACCGCTGCGGGTCACCGGCGCGCCGACGGCCCGCGTACGCCTGCGCGCCACCGGCGACGAAGCGGTGATCTTCGCCAAGGTCTACGACATCGGGCCGAACGGCAGCAGCAGGCCGGTGCTGCCCGCCGGACTTGCCGAGCCGTACCGCGTCACCGGCGCCAAGGCGGGCAAGAGCGTCGAACTGCGGCTGCCCGCCGTCGACCACGAGTTCGCGGCCGGGCACCGGCTGCGCCTGGTCCTCTCCTCGACGGACCTCGCGTACGCCTCGCCCGCCGAGCCCGCCACGTACACCGCCTCCCTGGACGGCGACGGCGTGCTGAACGTACCCACCGCGCCCGCGGTCAAGAGCGCCGCGGCGCCGCTGCCCGCGTGGACCTGGGCGCTGCCCGCCGCCGGCGCGGTCATCGCCGTCCTCCTGCTGCTCGTCGGCAGGCGGCGCTCCGCGGCCCGCGCCCCCGACCCGGACCTGGCGGACGTGCCGCTGCAGATCACTGGCCTGACCAAGCGGTACGCCAAGTCCGCCGACCGCTACGCCGTACAGGACCTCTCCTTCCGCGTCGAAAAGGGCCAGGTGCTCGGGCTGCTCGGCCCGAACGGCGCGGGCAAGACCACCACCCTGCGCATGCTGATGGGCCTGATCGGGCCGGACGCCGGTGAGATCCGCGTGTTCGGGCACGCGATCCGGCCGGGCGCGCCGGTGCTGTCGCGGGTCGGCGCGTTCGTGGAGGGCGCCGGTTTCCTGCCGCACCTGTCCGGGCGCGCCAACCTCGACCTGTACTGGCGGGCCACCGGCCGCCCGGCCGAGGACGCGCACGTCGACGAGGCCCTGGAGATCGCCGGGCTGGGCGACGCGCTGGAACGCGCCGTCCGCACGTACTCGCAGGGCATGCGGCAGCGCCTGGCCATCGCCCAGGCCATGCTCGGCCTGCCGGACCTGCTCATCCTGGACGAGCCGACCAACGGACTGGACCCGCCGCAGATCCGCGAGATGCGCGACGTGATGATCCGGTACGCGGCCGGAGGCCGTACCGTGATCGTCTCCAGCCATCTGCTGGCCGAGGTCGAACAGACCTGTACGCATCTGGTCGTCATGGACCGCGGCCGGCTCGTCCAGGCGGGCCCGGTCGCCGACATCGTCGGCACCGGCGACACGCTGCTCGTCGGCGTCGCGGACGCAACGCCGCTGTCCGACGTCCTCCTGGAGAAGGTGGCCGCGCTGCCCGGGGTGGCCACCGCGGACCGGGCCGACGAGGGCCTGCTCATCACGCTGGACGGCACGACGAGCACCCCCGAACTGCTGCCGGAACTGCTGCGGCTGGAGATCCCGGTCGCCCGCGTCGGCCCGCACCGGCGCCTTGAGGACGCCTTCCTCACCATGATCGGAGGTGACCGGTGACCGCCGTCACCAAGCCCGGCACCGACGGGCAGTCCCCGCTGCCCGGCGAACCCGCGGGCGCGTCCGTACCCGGCGCGTCGCATGCCCCCGGCTACCGCCCGCACCGCACCCTGCCGCTGCGTGTCGAAGCGCTGCGTCAGCTTAAACGGCGCCGTACGTTCGTGATCGCGGCGATCCTGGCGGTGCTGCCGTTCGTCCTCGTCGCGGCCTTCGCGATCGGCGGCGAACCGGGCGGCCGGAACAACCGCATCACGCTGATGGACACCGCCACCGTGTCCGGCGCCAACTTCACCGCGACCGTGCTGTTCGTCTCGGCCGGCTTTCTGCTGGTCGTCCCGGTGGCGCTGTTCTGCGGGGACACGGTCGCGTCGGAGGCGAGCTGGTCCTCGCTGCGGTACCTGCTGGCGGCGCCGGTTCCGCGTACCCGGCTGTTGCTGAGCAAGCTCACCGTCGCGCTGCTGTTCAGCGCGGCGGCGATGGTGCTCCTGCCGCTGGTCGCGCTCGCCGTCGGCACGGCTGCGTACGGGTGGGGCCCGCTGCAACTGCCGACAGGCGGCGCGTTGGCGGCGGGCGACGCGCTGCCCCGCCTCGCCCTGGCCGTCGCGTACATCTTCGTCAGCCAGCTGGTCACCGCCGCGCTCGCCTTCTGGCTGTCGACGGTGACGGATGCGCCGCTGGGTGCGGTCGGCGGCGCGGTCGGCCTGACCATTGTCGGCAACGTGCTCGACCAGGTCACCGCCCTGGAACAGTGGCGCGATTTCCTCCCGGCCCACTGGCAGTTCGCGTGGGCCGACGCCCTGCAGCCCCAGCTGGACGCCACGGGCATGATCCAGGGCGCGGCGGTGTCGGTGGCGTATGCCCTGGTGCTGTTCGCGCTGGCGTTCCGGGGGTTCGGGAGGAAGGACATCGTGTCGTAGGGAGGGGTACGGAGATAGTACGAGGCGGGGGTGTGTAGCGGGTACACGGCGGGAGTGGAGCGAGTACAGGGCGGGGGTACGGAGCGGGGCGCCGGTCAGGCCGGGTGGCCGGCCGCCGGGCCGGAGGCTCCCGCCCCCGCCGCGTGGCCGCAGACTTCCCTGACCGCCGCACGGCCGCAGGTCTCCGCCACCTCCGCCGGGTCCCAGTAGAACGGCCGGACCTCGCGGATACGGCCGTCCCGTACGGTCATCAGTTGCACGATCGTGGTGGTCAGCGCACGCCCCGTGGCGCGGGCCGTGAACCGCACCCGGCTGGTGACGACGACCTCTTCCCCGTCCACCAGCTGCCGCTGCTCCAAGAACTCCATCGACTGCCAGAGCCTGCCCATCACGTCCATGAACCGTTCCATGCCCGCCGGGCCGCGCCACTCGCCGGCGTACGGCAAGCCGGGGGACTGGCGGAGGACGACGTCCGGGGCGAGGCAGGCGGCGAGGGCGGAAAAATCCGCCCGGCCGGGGCCGCCCGCCGCGACGTAGACGCGCTCCGCCTCGTAGAACCGCTCCAGTACGGCGCGGGTACGGGCGCTGTCGTCTTCGTACGCGTACGGGGGTGTGCTCGCGGCGTGCTGTGTCATGGCGCCAGCCAAGCGCCCGCGGCCGACCGGTACCGGCGGAAATCCGCCGTCGCTCTCGCGGGCGGCGGGGCCGTTGGGCCACTCGGGTGGCGTGTAGAGGTGCCACGCAACCACGGGGCGGCCCCGGTTGTCTCAGTCGGTGAAGACCGGCAATGCGCACAAAGAAAAGAAGTCGGAAGTCGAGGACATCTCATGCTCCGTCATGCTTCGCGCACCACCGCCACCGTCGTTGCCACCGCGACCGCCGTCGCTCTCGGCCTGACCTTGACCGCCGCGTCCGCCGTTCCGGCTGCCGCCGCCACCCAGAGCACGTCCATACAGACGTCCAGGGCGGACCTGCGCACCGACCCGAACGGCCGCTACACCGCCGACGAGATCCGCCGCTTCCTGGTCTCCTTCTACGGAAAGCACGGTCCGAACGCCTGGCAGCGCGAGCACCAGGTCTCCGCCGAGCTCAAGAAGAAGGCCGCCGAGACGCCCGACTACGACCTGCTGCTGTGTGCCCAGAACACGCCGCGCAACGTCTCCGTCGGCAAGGTCACCACCGCGCAGTCCGCAAGGGTCGGCTGGGCGACGGTCACCACGTACTGGAGCGGCAACCGCAAGCAGAACTTCACCGCCTACGTGGACCTGGACGCCACGCGGCCCATCGAATTGCTGGACGTCTCCTGCTCGGTGTGAGGCACGGGGCGAGGAGGAGGGGACTCGATGCGGTGGGCGGCGCGGGGGTGAGGCGAGACCGCCCCGCTCGCGGGGGAGCCGGCGCTACTCCGCCGGCCCCTGCATGTGCGCGCTGACCCACTGCATCGTGCCTTCCCCCATGCCCTTCACATAGGTGTCGGCGCCGTGCATGCCGCCGGCCACCATCTGCAGCCGCGTCTTGACCGGGCCGCGGCCGTACCGCGCGATGAATTTCCTGACCTTCGGCACGATCGTCGACTCCTTGGTGCCGTCCTGGAAGGCCAAATAGACCTCGGGCCCGCCCTTGTGGATCAGCCGCTGCGCCAGGACCTCGGGGTTGTTCTCCCGCTCCTCCTTGGCGTGCCCGCGCCACAACGGCGAGTCGGGGACGATGTCGGGACCGCTCGGTATGGCTGCCTTGAAGGTCTGCGGGTTCTGCAGGACATTCTTCAGCGCGGCGAAACCGCCCGACGACGAACCCATGATCGCCCAGCCGTCGCGGCCCTTGAGCGTACGGAAGTTCTGCCGGACGAAGTCGGGCACGTCCTCGTTCAGCCAGGTGCCCATCTTCGGCTGGCCGGGTATGTCACTGGCGTCGTAGTACTGCTTGGCGTTGGGGTTGAGCACCGGCATCACGACGATGAAGGGCAGGCTCTTGCCCTCCTTCGACCACTGCGCCAGGTTCTCCTCCAGCTTGAGGTCGCCGCCGATCCAGTAGTTGACGGGGTAGCCCTCGGCGCCGGGCAGCGCCATCAGGACCGGGAACCCCTTGTCCGCGTTCTTCTTCTCGTAGTACTCCGGCGGCGCCCATACCCACACCTTTCCGGTGAACCCGGACTTCGGGCCGTGATACGTGGCCACGCCGATCGGGGTGCCGTCGCCGGCGCCGCCGACCTTGCGCTGCTCCTTGAAGCTGATGGGGTGGGTGGGCATCTGGGCGAGCGTGCCCTGGCCCGGCCGCGTGGCGCCGTGCGAGCCGGGCCCCGTCGCGTTGCCGAAACGCACCGGCCCGTCGTCGTCGGAGCCGCCCGTGCCGCAGCCGGCGGTGGCGGCGAGGGCGGCAAAGGTGGTCACTACGACCACGGGGGTGAGCAGGGCTTTGCGCACGGGACCTTCTCCTTGCTGGGCGGGCCGGGGGCACCCGGCTGGTGAGCAAGAGGGCACGGCCGGGGCCGGGGTTTCCCGTCCGGCGTGTTGCGTTGCCCGCGAAAACCCGCCCGTACGTGCCGATCCGCCGCTGACCTGCGCGGTTTACCCGCAAAGGAAACCGGCTTTACCGTGATTTTCACGGCGAATCACTGCGGGCGGGGCGCCGGGGTGCGACGCGGGGCAGTCCATGCCTGCCCGTGACCGGGCCGGGGCAAAGCGCGCGATCCGGTCGGAGTTCCGGCCCGCGACCCGCCCGGGAACCGGCGCCGATCATTCCGGTTCACCGTCGCCGAATCCGTATTCTCGGACACATGACCTGGTCGCGAGCGCTGATGAAGACCGCCCGCTCCGGGCTGACCATCGAAAAGGCCAAGCTCACCCCGCTCATCGCGATCCGCGGTTCGGCCGGCGTCGCCATCGTCATCGGGCTGTGCCTCTACCTCGGCAGTCCCGCCCTCGCGGTCTCGTCGGCCTTCGGCGCGTTCGCCGCCGGCATCGCCACCTTCCAGCGCAGCTGGCGCCCGCGCCCCGTTCTGGCCCTCGCCGTCGCGGGCGGCCTCTCGGTCTCCACCTTCCTCGGCTACCTGGCCGCCGCGCACATCGTCGGCTTCCTGGTCCTGCTCTCCCTGTGGACGTTCCTGGCGGGTCTGGCCTGGTCGGTCGGGCCGGTCTCCGGGCTGGTCGGCACGCAGACCGTCTCGGTCATGCTCGTCACCGTCACGCTGCCGACCTCCCTTCTCGGGGCGCTGGAGCACGCGGCGATCATCGCGTTCGGCGGCTGCGTCCAGGCCGCGCTCATCGTGCTCTTCCCCGTACGGCCCTGGGGCGTACAGCGCGACGCGCTCGCCGACGCGCTGGCCGCGGAGGCGGACTACGCGCGCCGGCTGCGGCACGACCCGGTCGCCCCCTTCGACCCGCAGCCACTGATGAACGCGCGCCTCGCCTCCGCGGTGACCCCGCGTCAGGCCAAGCGCCGGCCGGTCCAGCTGCACGGTCCGCGGGCGCTGGCCGAACAGGTCAGGCCGGTCCTGGCCTCGCTCGCCGACCCGGTCGTCGGCGCGCCCGTCGAGGGCCCCGAACGGGACCGGGCGCGGGAACTGCTCGGCGCGGCCGCCACCGTACTGGACGCCGTCGCGACCGCCATCCGGCGCGGCAAACCCGTACGGCTGCCGCCCGAGGCGATGGCCACCCTCGAAATGCCGCAGGACGGCGACGGGCCGCGGCTGACCGGCGCCGCCCGCCGCTCCGCGCTGCGGCTGATCTCGCTGCTCGCCGACGCCGTCGAGTTCACCGACGAGCCCGTCCAGGCCACCCGGCCCACCACCGAGGCGGAACGCGGGCACCTGCTGCGCCCGAGCGTGCCGAAGCTGGTGCCGGTGGCGCTGCGTTCCGTACGCCGTGAGCTGCGCTGGTCCTCGCGCATCTTCCGGCACGCGCTGCGGGTCAGCACGGTGTCCGCCGTCGGCTACCTCATCGGCCAGGCACTGCCCTTCGGGCACGGCTACTGGGCGCCGCTCGCCTCGGTGATGGTGATGCGGCCCGATTTCGGGCAGACGTACGCGCGCGGCGTCGCCCGGTTCATCGGCACCCTGGTCGGCGTCGCGGTGGGCGGCACGATCATGGGCCTCACCCACCCGAACCTGTACGTGAGCGCGGCGCTGGCGATCGTGTGCGTCCTGGCGATGTACCTGCTGATGCGTACGGGAGTGTCGGTGACCTCGGCGTGCGTCGCCGCGTATGTCGTCTTCCTGCTCGGCATCGCGGGCGCGGGCTGGGAACAGACCGTCCAGGAACGCATCGTTCTCACCCTCGTCGGCGGCCTCCTGGCGATGCTGTCGTACGCGATCTTCCCCGCCTGGGAGACGCCACGGCTGCGCGAACGGCTGGCCCAGTGGCTGGAGGCGAACGGCCGGTACGCCATCGCCGTGTTCGACAGTTACGCGCGGCCCGCCGAGCGCCGCCCCCGGCAGGTGCGCGAAGCCCTCCTGGACGCCCGCGCGGCCCGTGCCGCCTGGGAGGAGAGCGAATCCCGCGCGGAGAAGGAACCGGTGCGCCACCGAGGACTGTCGCTGAGCGCGGCGGCGTCCGCGCAGTCCGCGCTGGCCACGATGGGCCGGGTGACGATGATTCTGGAAGCCCACCTCCCGGACAAGGAGGCGGAGCCCTCACCCGACGCGCACGCCTTCACGGAGGCACTGCGCGAGTCGCTGCCGCGCGCGGTCGAGGCCGTACGGGAGCGGAACAGCCTGGACTGGAGCGCGCTGCGCGCCGTATGGGAGCAGTGGAATGCCCGGTCCGAGACCCGCGGGGTCGCGCTGCGCGGCGCCGAACTGCTGCTGGACGCGCTGGACGACCTGGCCGAGGCGCTGTCACGGGGGCCAGGCGGAAAGAACCGCGCGGCGCGCGGGACCTCCGCCCCGTCCGCCCGGTCCGTACGGCTCCCGTCTTCCCCGCAGAGCTGAAACCCGCCCACCCGGAACCGTTCGGCGGCGCCTGTAGTCTTGATAATTGCCCGCAAATGGCGCCATTGGCGAGCTTGACGAGCCCGGTGGGCTTCCCGCCCCACCGGCTCCGCGAGCCACGCGTGCCGCCCGGGTGCGCGATGTTCGGGGGCGCCGCGTGCGGGGCCCTGTCGTCCAGTCGAGAGAGAGCAAGCGAACCTCCCATGGCGTCCAGCACTTCGTCCGGTACGTACGACATAGGCATCGACCTGGGCACGGCCAACACCCTGGTCTACTCACGCGGCAAGGGCGTCGTCCTGAACGAGCCGTCCGTCGTCGCCGTCAACGCGTCCGGCGAGGTGATCGCCGTGGGGTCGGAGGCCAAGCGCACCATCGGCCGTACGCCGTCCGGCATCACCGCGATGCGCCCTCTCCAGGAGGGCGTCATCGCCGACTTCGACGCGGCCGAGCAGATGCTGCGCGCCCTGATGAAGAAGGCGCTGCCCACCCGCCGCTTCTCCAGGCCGCGGGTGGTCATCTGCGTCCCGTCCGGGATCACCGGGGTCGAACGGCGGGCCGTCATCGACTCGGCGCGCAGCGCCGGCGCCCGCGAGGTGCACCTGATCGAGGAGCCGATGGCGGCGGCGATCGGGGCCGGGCTGCCGGTGGCCGAGCCGGTCGGCTGCATGGTGGTGGACATCGGCGGCGGGACGACCGAGGTGGCCGTCGTCTCGATGGGCGGCATCGTCACCGCCCAGTCGGTGCGGGTCGCGGGCGACGCGCTGGACGCGGCGATCATGTCGTACGTCAAGAAGAAGCACTCCCTGGCGATCGGCGAGCGCACCGCCGAGGACATCAAGATCGCGATCGGCTCCGCGGCCTGGACGCCGGTGGACGTGGACGAGGAGGGCGAACCCGAGCGCCGCACGTCCTACACCGTGCGCGGCCGCGACCACGTCAGCGGCCTGCCGCGGATCCAGGAGATCACCGAGGAGGAGATCCGCTCGGCGCTCGCCGAGCCGGTGGACGCGATCGTCCAGGCCGTGCACCGCACGCTCGACGAGTGCCCGCCCGAGCTCTCCGGCGACATCATCGAGCACGGCATCGCGCTCACCGGCGGGGGCGCACTGCTGCGTGGCCTGAGCCAGCGGCTGCGCCAGGAGACGGGCGTACCGGTGGTGGTCGCCGACGATCCGCTGGACTGTGTGGTCAACGGCACGGGGCGGTGTGTGGACGAGTTCGCTTCGCTGCAGGGACTGCTGGCCGGGGCGATGGAGCAGCCGCGGAAGGCTGTTCGGCTCTGAGGGGTGGGGGCCGGGTGGGGGCGTCTTTGGCCGTTCCTGCTCGGTCCTGGAGCGGTTCCGGGCTGTTCCTGGGCTGTTTCCGGGCCGGTCCCGGGCTGTTTTCCGGACGGTCCCGGGTCGGTCCCGGGCTGTTCCTGGGTGGGGCTGTTGGGGTGGCTGCGGCTCTCGGTGAGTGGCGAGGACGCGCGGGTTCCGCGTCCGTAGGTCGCCGGGCGTGCCGACATGCGGTAGCCCCCGGAACGGGTGAAGATGATTGCGCCGGCTGCGAGGCCGGTTGCGGTGAGTAACCGTCGCCTGGGAGGAGCGGTCATGCCGAACGGGATGGCGCTCGTGATCGGTATGGGACTGGTCCGGCCTGCCGTGGCGGGGGCGATGGGGACGGGGACGGGTGTGGGGATGGCGAGGGTGTCGGCGGGCTGGGGAGTGAGCAGGTGTACGTCCGCGGCAGGATCCGAGTTCGTATCTTCGGGATGTGCGGTTGAGTTCGCACCTTTGGGGCCCCCGGCTGGGGCGGTTGCCCTTTCTGATTCCGCGCCTATGCCTGCGCAGGCGCCTACGCCCGTTCCCTTGCCCGTGTCCGTGCCCGTGTCCGAAGAAATGCGCACCTTCGTATCCGGCTGCGGAAGCTGACTCCGATGCTGAATCCACAGGTCTTCCAACCGGCCGAACGGGCGCGGACGGAATCCGTACCGCCGCGCCGCTGGGCCGTCGCGCACGGCCGGTCGGCCGCAGAGGACAGCGAGTGCGCCGTGGCGACCGGTACTGAACGGAAGGGCGGGCCGGCCAGAGGACTCCGGCCGCATATCGCGGTGGTGCTGATGGAGTCGTCGGGTACGGGCGGCAGTGATCCGCTGTACGAGGAGAGCGTGGTCCTCGTGTACGCGGCGGACGAGGCGGACGCCCGGAACCGTGCCGAGCGGCGGGCCCGTTCCCGGGAGGCCGGCTATCTCAATGACCGGGGCGAGACGGTGACCTGGACTTTCAAACGCGTGGTGGACGTGTGCGCGGTACTCGACGAGGACCTGACGCAGGACGCCGATCTTTATGCGCGGCACTTCCGGGACTATGCCGCTTATGAGCGCTTCGAGCCTTTGCTGTCCGGTGAGGAACTTTGATGGGTTGCGGGTTGCTGCAGGGGCGGTAGGGGGCTTGCGTCGGATTTCTACCCGGCATCGGCCTCGGAACGCTGCGCCGCCCGACGGGACATGTAACTCTCCAGGCCGTCGAAGATCCGCTCCAGACCGAATTCGAGTGCCTGGTCGTGGGAGTCGTCGGCCGCGGCCGCGGAGGTGACGGCGGCGGTGAGAGCGGGGTAGCGGTCGGAGCGGCCGGTGAGGAGTTCGTTCAGTGCCGCGCTCATGGCCCGCTCGGGGCTTTTGGCCCGTGTACCGCCCTCGCCCATGGACCCGGCGATCTGGGCGATGGTGCGGATGTGCCCGTTGACCACGACCACGGCGTCCAGTTTTTCTGCGCCGTCCAGGCCGGTGTCGGAGAGGGCGGCGAGGGCGCTCTCCACCCAGCCGAGTTCATTGGGGCCCATGACGCGCGAGCCCGCCGTTGCCGGCAGCAGCCAGGGGTGGCGGTGGAAGACGGCGGAGAGGCCCCCGGCCCATTCGCGCAGCGCGGGCCGCCAGCCCGATCCGCTACGCAGGGCGGGCGGCTCACTCATCGCGGTGTCGATCATGAGGGCGACCAGCTCGGTCTTGCCCGGGACGTAGCGGTAGAGGGACATCTTGGTGAAGTTCAGCTCGCCCGCGATCCGCTGCATGGAGACGGCCGTGAGCCCGCCCGCGTCGGCGAGCTCGATCGCCGTCCGCGTGATCCGGTCCAGGCTCAGCGCGGGCTTGGGGCCACGGCTCGGCCGTCCGCGACCACCCCACAGCAACTCGATGCTCCCCGCCTGCTCCGCGAAGACATCGGCCACCACCTCCGGAACCTGCCCGGCCTGCCCGCCGCCGGCCTCGGCGCCCTGGCTCATCCGGCTCTTCTGGATCTTCTTGCCCGTTCCGTCTCCACCCACCCCCGCATCCTAAAACTGTGTCCGAGGTATACAAAACAGTGTCCGCCGGATACAGTTTTCTCTGTCGCAGTGACGACTCAACGTGGGGAGCTTGTGATGACGTACGGAACGACGTGCGCGGTCGGCGGACCGACCGTGCTGATCTCGGGGGCCAGCGTCGCCGGCCCGGCCCTGGCGTACTGGCTCAGGCGCTACGGGTACCGCCCGACCGTGGTCGAGGTGGCCCCGGCGCTGCGCGGCGGTGGGTTCGCGGTCGACTTCCGGGGGAGCGCGAGCCTGACGGTGCTGGAGCGGATGGGGGTGCTGGATGAGGTCCGAAGGCATCGCACCGGCGGCAGTCCGACGAGTTTCATCGACGAGCGCGGACGGGAAGTGGCGGCGCTGCCGCCGGAGTTCGCCGGGGGAGAAGTGGAACTCCTCCGCTCCGACCTCTCCCGCATCCTTTACGAGCACAGCTTGTACGGTCACGGCCGCCCTGACTCCGAGCTGTACGAGCAGGCTGTGCAGCCTTCCGGCGGGCGGGACTTCGACGGGCAGGACACGGCCGACCGCCGTCTGCGAGGGCCGGGGCGGCGCGGAACCGAACCGCTCGCGGAAAAGGAGGGCGAAGTAGGCGCGCCACTTGTCGAGTACGTATTCGCTGACTCCATAGCCTCCCTGACCGAGACGGCTGATGGTGTGCACGTCACCTTCGAACGGGGAGCTCCGCGCACATTCGACCTCGTGATCGGCGCGGACGGCCTGCACTCGACCGTACGCCGGCTGGCCTTCGGTCCAGAGGAGAAGTTCGTCAGCCACCTCGGCTACTACATAGCGGGCTGGGACCTGCCGACCGGCAACGACGATCTCGATACCCGGCCCGTGGGTTACAACGAGCCCGGCCGCTTCATCAGCGTGGGCCGTACGACCAGGCGGGCAGGCGAGCCGGGATATGAAGGCGAGACCTTCTGCGTGTTCGCGTCGGACGAGCTGACTTACGACCGGCGGGACACGGAAGGGCAGAAGAAGCTGATATCCCAGGCGTACAAGGGGGGTGGCTGGCGGACGGAGGAACTGGCGCAGACGGTATGGGGCACCGACGGGCTCTATTTCGACTCCATCAGCCGGGTGGATGTCCCACGCTGGTCCACGGGCCGAATAGCCCTGCTAGGTGATGCGGCGTACGGCGCCACAGTCGGGGGCATGGGCACCGGGTCGGCCGTCGTGGGTGCGTACGTCCTCGCGGGGGAACTGGCGGCGGCCGGTGGTGACCACGTCCGGGCGTTCGCGCGGTACGAGGAGCAGCTGCGCCCTTTCGTCACACAGTGCCAGGAGGGTGGCCGCGGGGCCGGCGAATTCCTGGCTCCGTCCACCCAGGAGGCAATCGACGCCCGCAACACCCTGCTGAACAACCCGCAGGCCGTGGCCGCGATGCTCCAGGAAGGCGAGGACATATCCGCAGCCATCGAGCTGCGCGCATACGGGGCCGACGAGCGGGGGTGAGGGGGGCCTCTATGTCTTTCGTCAAGCGAGGCGTGGGGTTCGGGGTTCGTAGAAGGTGCCGTTGCGGAGCATCGCGAAGAGCACGCTGATCCGTTGTCGGGCCAGGCGGAGAAGGGCCTGTGTGTGGGTTTTCCCTCGGGCCCGGCAGCGGTCGTAGTAGGTGCGGGAGGCGGGGTCGTGCAGGGCAGCGAACGCGGACAGGAACATCGCGCGTTTGAGCTGCCGGTTGCCGCCTATGGGTGCGTGTTCGCCGTGGATCGAGGTGCCCGAGGACTCCGTGGTCGGGGCGAGGCCGGCGTAGGAGGCCAGGTGGGCGGCGGTGGGGAAGCTGGTGCCGTCGTCGACGGTGACCAGCAAGGTGGCGGCGGTCCTGACCGCGACCCCCGGAATCGAGGTCAGGACCGGGGAAAGAGGGTGAGCCTCCAGTAGCTGTCCGATCTGCGCTTCCAGGGCTCGTCGTTGTTCGTGGACGGCGGCGAGCGAGCGGGCCAGGGAGGGGATCACGATGTCGAGGGTGCCGGTGGCCTGGGACCACGACGGTCTGCTCGTCGAGCGCGTCGAAGACCTCGTCGATCAGCCGCTGGGCCATGCGCGGGGCCTTGGGATGGATCACCTCAACGAGCTTGCGGCGACCGGCTTTGCGCAGGGCGGCCGGAGATCCGTAGCGTTCCAGCAGCCAGGTCACCGCGGGGTGGTCCAGAGGGGGGCCCAGGACGCGCTCCAGGCTGGGGTGGAACTGGGTGAGCAGGCCGCGTATCCGGTTGGAGGTGCGGGTGGCCTCGGCCGCGAGGTCCTGGTCGAAGCCGACCAGCACGGTCAGCTCGGCGGTGATCTCGTCGGTCAGTTCCAGAGAGCGCAGGGTGTGCGGCATGGTGCGGGCGGCGTCCGCGATCACCACGGCGTCCTTCGCGTCGGTCTTCGCCTCGCCCGGGTAGAGGTCGGCGATCCGCCGCATCGCGAGTCCGGGCAGGTAGGCGACCTTGCGGCCGGCGTCCCGGGCGACGGTCAGGGGCAGGGCACCGATGGAAGCGGGCTGGTCCACGATCACCAGCACGGTGCCGAACTTCGCGGTCAGCTTGTCGGAGACGGCCCGCAGTTTCGGCTCGCTGTTGGTCAGCTGCTTGTCGAAGACCTATTTCCCGGCCGTGGTGAGCCCATGCCCGTGGTGAGCGCTTTTGCCGACATCCAGGCCGAGGAAGACGCCCACGTCGTCGATGTCGTACAAGCCGTCCTCCCGAACGGGGTTTGTGTGGTGCTGACCGGGGTGTTGGCGTCGTATGCGCGCATCCACGTTATGCAGACCTGCCGCCCGAGTGGCCGGGCATTGCGCCAGGCCAGGCGGTGTCGGACCTCTTATCAGCGTCTCCAACGGCGCCTCACGGGCCCGGTGACACCACTCCCCCGGGTCATGCCTTCGACAGGGGGCAACAGCCATACCGGGCCCGGAGGCCAGCAGTCCCATTGCGGAACCGCGAAGAAGATGACGGGGGAGGCCCCCGGAAGGCCCCAGCCGGAAGCAATTCCCGCCCGCCCCGCCCACTACGTCCTTCCGTTCCCCCACCC
>NZ_JOCQ01000035.1 GCF_000720725.1 Streptomyces rimosus subsp. rimosus | reverse complement strand
CTATCTCTCGTACCGGCTGGGCCTGCGGACCTTCTCCGCCGACGAATCCCGTACGGTCCTGGACACCACGGACGCCTTCCACCTGCCGCCGCTGCCCGGATTCGGCTACCTCAAGGTCGACACCAGCCACTACGACCGCTTCAAGGCAAGCTACGTCTCAGGCGCCTACCGCGGCCCCGTGCAACGCCCGGAGGAAGAGGGCACCGGACCCCTCGCCTTCCCCTACGACGCCTTCAACGCCACTTCCTTGAGCGAGGGTGCGGAGGCGCAGGAGCCGGCGATGCGGCGCCGGGAGATGGGACCGACCGAGCTGGGTGTCATGGTCGAGCAGCTGGCGAACGCCCCTGGCACGGTGCGCCGTATCTGGCTGCCCCCGTTGCCCGACGCGACCTGCCTCGACACGGCCGCCGGTCCTCTGGGCGTCGGCCCGCGCGGGATGCAGCTGACCAAGCGCCGCGGCCCGCTCAAGATACCCCTTGGCCTGCTCGACGACCCGACCCGGCAGTGGCAGGGTCAGTGGTACCTGGACCTCACGCCGGCGGGCGGCCACGCCGCCGTCATCGGCGGCCCGCAATCCGGCAAAACGACGCTCCTGCGTACCCTCGTCCTCTCGCTGGCGCTGACCCACACCCCGCAGGAGGTCGGCATCTACGGCCTCGACCTGGTCGGCGGCGGCCTGGCGGCACTATCGAGCCTGCCACACGTCGGCGGCATCGCGAGCCGCGCCGACCGCGAGCGCGCGGCCCGCACCGTCGATGAAGTACGGAACATGCTCGCGGCCCGCGAGGACCTCTTCCGCGAGCACGGCATCGACTCCGTCGAGCAGCTGCGCGACCTGCACGCGGCAGGCCGGCTGCCCCAGCTGGCCTCCGCTGAGATCGTGCTCGTCATCGACGGCTTCGGTGCGCTGCGCGACGACTTCGAGGCACTCGACGACGACATCGCCGACATCCTCAAACGCGGCGGCGGTTACGGCATCCACGTCGTCGCGGGCATGCTGCGCTGGAACGACGTGCGCATCGCCGTCCAGTCGAACTTCGGCACCCGCGTCGAGCTGCGGCTGAACGACCCCGGCGAGTCCAGCATCGACCACAAGCTCGCCGCGACCCTTTCACCCGACGAGCCGGGCCGCGCGCTCACCGATCGCAAACTCTTTGCGCAGGTCGCGCTGCCCCGCACGGACGGACTTGCCGACACCGCGGACCTGGGCGCTGTTCTGGAGCGTGTGGCCCGGACGGTCCGCGCCACCTGGAGCGGCGAGGTCGCCCAGCCGGTACGGGTGCTGCCACACGTTCTGGAACCCCAGCTCCTGCCGGGGCCGGTCGCCGAACCTCAGCGGGTGCCGATCGGCCTGGACCAAGCGAGGCTCGAACCCGTACTGCTCGACCTGTTCCAGCACGACCAGCACCTGCTGGTCATGGGCGACAGTGAATGCGGCAAGACCAACCTCCTCAAGGCCATCGCCGGCGGCCTCATCGAGCGTTACAGCGAGGACGAGCTGGTTTTCGCCGTCATGGACCCCCGGCGCAGCCTGCGCGGCGCGATTCCCGAGGAGTTCAACGGCGGCTACGCCTACAACGCCAAAATGTGCGCGGGTCTGGCCACCGGTATCGCCACTGTTCTGGAAAAGCGGCTACCCGATGACGCCACGAGCCCCCAGGACCTGGAACCCGGTAGCTGGGGCAGCGGCCCACGGATCGTGGTCCTCGTCGACGACTACGACGTGCTCACCACTGCCGGCCAGGAACCACTGGAACCGTTCCTTCCGTACATTCCCTCCGCTGCGGACATCGGCCTCCATTTCGTCCTGACCCGCCGCGTGGCAGGAGCCTCCCGCGGCATCTACGAACCCCTGGTGCAAGGCTTGCGCGAATCGGGATCCTCAGCGCTCCTCATGGCAGGCGACCGCAGCGAGGGCCAGCTCTTCCCCGGGGTCTATGCCTCTCAGCAGCCGGCCGGGCGCGGCATCCTCATCCGCAGAGGCACCTCGCGGGCACCTTCGCCGCCCGGCTGGCCGCCTTCGCCGATGGCTCCGCCTGGCCGCCCGAAGCCGCACGGTCGCTGGCGGTGGTGAAGACCGACGGTGTGAATCTCGCGCCCGAGCCCGCCGCCGCGCAGCCCACGGTCGACGTTCTCACCGACAAGGTCGCCGTCGTCATCCAGGACCGCCCGGTGGTCGCCATGACAGCCTGGCTCCAGGACGCATTCCGGACCGCCACAAGCGCCGAGCTGGGCCTGCAGATCGTCACCCCGGCCGGGACCACGCTCTCCCCAGCCGTACTCCACAGCCTGAGCAACTGGCCCTGCCGCTGGGTCGTACGCGACGAGCGGGACGGCTACTACGACGGGCAGTCCGGAGCCGTACTGCGCTGGCAGGACGGCATGTTCGCGCCGGTGGCGGGAGCCGACGCGACCGCCGACGATCCCCGTACGCCGGTGGCGGCCTCCTTCAAGGAGGTGACGGACACCGGGGAGCGCCAGCTCGCCGTGACGTTCCGGACGGTCCATCCCGCAGACGAGCGTCTAATCCTCGGTGGCGCGCTGGAGTCGATATGGCGCGAACTCACCGGCGAGCCCCCGGCCGGGTGGGGCACCGCGGAGCCCGCCAACCTTCCCTGGTCGCCGCGTCAGCTGACCGACATCGCCTACGAGAGGGCGCCCGAGCCGGCCTGGTTCGTGGTGGTCGGCAGCCCGGGCCGGCCGGGCCTTGCCACAGTGCGCGTCAGCCGTACGAAGGCGGGCGTGGAGGAGTACGTCACGCTCGCGTTCGGCTACGGAAGCGACGAGAAACTGCCGGTGGACTCACTGCCCGGAGCCGCAGAGATACTCGCCACCCGCCACCGCCTGCTGTCGATGCTCGTCCAGGTCCGCAGAGCCCGCCGGGACCTGGCGGTGCCGCCCCGCTTCGAGGGGCCCGGTGTCCCACTGGCCTTCGTGCTCGGCGCCGAGGAAGTCCGCCAGATGCCCGGCGACCGCGCCCGGAAGACACCGCTGTCCCAGCCACCTGTCCCCCTCGGCCCGAAGGCCCGCCCTGCGATGTACTACCCGCTGCCGGGCGACCCAACGGACCTGTCGGGCTGGCAGGACTTCGAACGCCTGATGCGGCACCTGAAAGGCACGTGAGAGCACCTAGCGGGCCGGCCGGACGCGTCATGCGTCATCCCTACCGGACACAGCGCGACGGGCGAGAATCGCCAAGCCGTTGTCACACCTTCGTCATAGCATGGGGAATGTGGATTGCAGCGACGATCCGCAGTTGATAGGCATGACCGTACCTATGATCGTCACGTCTGGCGGGGGGAGCACACGATGAAATTCGACATGGGAGCGCAGACGCTCTCGACCCTGAGGTCGAAGTCGCAGGGGTCGAGCACAGAACTGGGGACGTTGATCCATCAGCTCGTTCAGGCAGCGCAGCCGTTGGAGGGCAAGTTCAACGGCTCGGGCAAGGCGGCATTCGACTCCTTCAAGTCGCGCGCGGACGAGATCACGGCGGCGCTGAACAGCGCGCTGGCCGCGATCGTGGGCGGCCAGTCGGGCATGGAATCGGCATTCAGCTCGGGCGTCCAGGAGCAGGCCGACAACGCGCGGTCGCAGATGTCGGCCGCGAACTTCGACGCAGCCCGCTTCTCGGGCCGCTGACAGCCGCCTTCCAACGCACGTACGCAGATTTCGACGGGGAGTGATTGTGATGGCTGCTGGCATGGACCGGCGTTCGTACGACACGGGCGCCTCCGCGGAGGCGCAAGGCAATGTCCAGGCGGTGATCGGTCGTCTGGAACAGGTGATTACAGAGCGCGATGCGCAGGTGAAGGCGGCGATGGCGGACTTCGCAGCGGATGGTGTCGCGGAGGAGTACCACGGCAAAGAAATGCGCTGGAACCGCGCCTCGCAGGAAGTGCGGAGCATCATCCAGCTACTGAAGACGACTCTTGAGAAGAACGACGCGACCGCCCACCAGACACTGGCGCGCGCGAAGTCCGCGGTCGACAACATCGGCTGAACCGGTCCCCATGCGTCGGCAGGAGAAGCAGTCCTTCGCGGTGCGCCGGCGGGTGCTGGTCGAGGGGGACTGACGTCACGCAGTCGTGACGGCGGTATGACAGATGGGTATACAGGGGGCGTCCATGGCATCGTGGGACATTCAGCCGCAGGGAGTACAGGGCCAGTTGAAGGTCGTCGGTGGGCATGCCGAGGGCCTGGGGGAGGCTCTCAACACGCTGCTCACCGACCTTCAGGAGGCGGCCCGGGCGGCTGGCACGGCTGTGCCGGGCACGCAGGCCACGACACTGCCGAGCGGGCAGCCGGTGCTGACCACAGCCAAGCCGGTGGGACCGGTGGGCCCGGCTCTGTGGCAGCAGAAGGCGACGGGGCCGGTCGCCGCCGCGCTGGTCGAGTACGCGACCTGCCGCAAGGCGGACATGAAGGCGATGGCCGACCGGTGCCGGGCCGCCATTCTGGGCGCCGCCAAAGCCACCAATGAGTACGTCCAAGGTGACCTGGAGGCGGCCAAGAACGCCCAGAACGCCGCGCGAGCCGTACGGCTGGACGCTTTCAAGGACTTCGGGGGGAAGCAGAAGTGAGTGGCGCGCCGGTCGACCCGGCCGACGTACCGGTATTCACCGGTGACCTGGGCGTTCTCGAAACCACGGTGAAAGCGCTGTCGCAAGGCGGCACCAAGGTCAAAACCGCCGGCTCGGATGTCCACAAGTCCTTCGGCGGTCTGTCCGCCTTCTACCGGGCTCCCGAGGCGGAGCAGCTGTTCGGTGTCACCAAACCGGTGGCGGACAAAGCACACGACCTCAGCGACGACATGCAGGTCATCGCCAAGGCTCTGGGCACCTACGCCAGCGAGATCACGCCGCTGGTCAAGCAGCTGGAGCAGCTCAAGCGGGAGGCCGCCGACTTCCGTGCCCACGAAGCCGCCGAGGACGACTGGGACGAAGACGGTGACCTGATCGAGGAGAACCTCAACCGCCGCAACAAGATTGCCGAAGTCTGGACCGCCTTCCAGAGAGCAGAACGCGACTGCCACGGAAAAATCGTCGCGCTGGTCGGCGGCACGACGCTCAAGGTGAACGACGGCTCCAACCAGAAGGGCATGTACGGCTACAACGCCGAAGCCCTCAAGCAATCCAAGAGCCTGCCCTGGGGTGACGCGGTCGAGGAATCCGTCCCCTGGTGGCAGGTATGGGAGCACGCCGCCGACTTCGGCAAGGGCTTCATCGTCGACGGGGTATGGGGCACCATCAAGGGCCTGGGCACCCTGGTCGGCGTCGACGGCTGGGACGCCGCCGGTACGGCGTGGACCAACCTGGCCAAGCTCGCCACCGGCCTCACCATCTCGATGGTGCCCCTCGCAAGCACCATCTTCTGGACCACCTCGGACGACAAACTACCCTCCTGGCTACGGGAATCGCGCACTGCGATGAAGGAAACGGGCAAGGCCCTCTTGGCCTGGGACCAGTGGGAAACCAACGGTTCACGGGCTGCGGGCGCGGTCACCTTCAACGTCCTGTCCGCCATCGTCACCCGCGGTGGCGGCGCCGCCGTCTCGGGCGCGGGCAAGGCAGGGGTGGCGGCCAAGGCGCTGTCCGTCGCCGGCAAGGTGGGCCAGGTCGTCGACCCGATGACGTACGTGTTCAAGGGCGCAGCCGCGGGCGTGTCGAAGATCGGCGACGTGATGGCCCACCTCAAGAGCCTCGGTCACGTCGAGATCCCGAAGATCTCCGAGGGCGCCTACAGCCTGCCCGAAGGCGCCACCAAGATGCCGGACGGCACGATCCGGCTACCCAAGGACGCCGCCCTCCCAGAAGGGACGACCAGACTCCCGGACGGCAGAATCAAGCTGCCCGAAGATACGGTCACCCTCCCCCCGAATACGGTGAGAGACCCGTTCACCGGGAATTTCACGGATGACGTCGGCAATCTTTACGGCAAGAACGGCAACCTCCTCCAGCACGCCAAGGACGCCCCCCAGGGCAAGCCCGCCGCACCCGCCACCGGCGCGGACAACCCGCGGGTCGATATCCCGGCCCACCAGAAGCAGCTGGTCCTGGCCGGCGTCGGAGGGCGGGGGGACGACGTCATTCGTGTCGGCTCGGATGTTTCCGATCCGGTGCGCGCCGGCGACAAGGCGGGTCACGATGGCACTAGCGCTGGTGGCAACGCAGGCAACCACCCCATCGGCGGCAGGGCCGACAACATGCCCACCAACAGCCATACCCCGGCCGGTGACGGAGGCAATGCCCACCCCCCGAGCACCGGAGAGTTGGACAACTCCACAAGCGGCATCGTCCACACCACCGAATCAGGTGGCACGGGTAGCAATGGCCACGGCTCTGGCGCCGACCCATCAGTCCCGCACCCGGGCGACGGACCCGCCGACACCAGTGGTGGGCACGACTTGCCAGATGGATCCCACGTAACGACGGTGCCTCCCGAGCACTTCGCCTCGGACGGAACGCCGTATGTGGACGAACCGCAGCCCAAAGCTGGTGAGGCGTACGACGCGATCCGCGCCAATGACGGGGACACCGTACCGATAGCCGAGAACACGGGTATCACCAAGGATGTACTGGACCGAGTGAAGCAGCACCTATTCTTCACCGTGCACCAAGACTTTCCTGTCGGGCCGGGACAGGTCCGGAACGGACGAGTGGCGCCCATGGCGCATGTCGCTGATCTCTGGCAGAGGGCTGAGCGGGGAGAGCTTGACGAAGCGGGCCAAGTCGCCTTCAGGAGACTGATGATCCACGAAGGCGTCGAAAGCGTTCTTATGACCGAGGGCATGCCGTACAGGGCAATGAACTATGACTCTGAAGGAGTCAACTGGTTCACCCGGGAACACTATGGTGCGCACGAGATCTCGCCGCACGAGACACATAGCAACCCCTATGTGGCATGGCGCAGGCTGGGTATGGATCCTCCTCCGTTCGAGCTCCTGCCTGATCTGTCAAACTTGGACGACCTTATTCAGTACATCCGGAGGAACAAACCATGAGGACGGCTTCGGCGCTAGCTCTTGCAGAGAGGCTCGAACAAGTCGACTGGGTAGGCTCGTTCGATCGGACCCGTTCGCGTGTGGCGCTCATGCGAGAGTTCATGCGGCGATCTGCTCTGTGGGCCCTGGAGACGAGGTGCGACGAGTGGCCGTTCTTCGACATCGCCGGCCATATCGATCCCGCGGCTCGGATCGATACCGACATTGTGAGCGTCATCGGCGGCAAGACCGGTCTGCAACAACCGGTAATCGTTGACACCATCGAGTGGGCTCTCAATTTCGCCGTGCTTTCGGACATCCGCGCAGACCTTGCGAACCTTCCATCGCCCTTCGAGCCGCTTGTGCAAATGTATGAACGGGGTGGGACATTCAATCTGGATGCCTCTGGCCACATTGAGGTGGATACCGCCGCCATTCCCAAGGGCAGCATCGAGCAAGCGCTTGAGCGGCCCCCACTCAACATGGATGAGAAGAGCCTGAATTCTCTAGACGAAAGGTGATCCCGGCTGCTGGCAATGCGACGGCACCAAGGACGCTCTTCCGTGGCGCGCATATCGCCGGAACTGGCTTGCCGACAGCGCTTCGATGTTGGGCGGGTCTTCGGCAGACTTGATCGCCTCCAAGATCAGCACGGCCGCCAGGTAACTATGCGCTTCCCGTGAGATAGCCCCTGAGGAGATGCTGCGATCACTACCCAACCTGCGGGTGAATGGTTCTGGGACGTCACGGTGGTCTTCTCCGACCGACGTGGCGCCGCGAAATCCCTGGAAATTTGGCCGCCGTTCACGCACGAATGGTCCACGAGGAGATCGCCACGGGATGGGAGTGGACGACGCTTCCCCTCGGTCATCGCAATGCCGTCGCGCAGCCGCTGCTCACCTGGCAGGGCACCGAGCCGTACCTGCGGACCATCATCGCCGAGATGCAGCTCCGGCCGAAGCTGAAGGTGACTGATGCATCGGGCAAGGTATGGACGAACGCGGACCTTCCCAAGGAGCTCAAGACGGCCCTGGACGACGGCAATCTGGAGTACGCCATGGTGAAGGCCACAGACGGCGGCGGTAGGTACGCTGGGGCTGTGCTCGAATTCTTCAAGATCTGGCAAAGAAGGCCGTGTCCGTGATCGTGGCGCGCCAGGACTATCCGAAGGACGAGATGGCGGCGGTGGTTCCCGTCATGGAGGAGTCACTGTCCTATTCGCTGGAGAAGATCGAGACCTCGCACAACTCCAGGTCGGAAGCGATCATGGAGTCGCTGAACGTCGCCCTCGTCCGCTGTGTCGGGGACCCCACTGCAGGCACGTTGGAGACCTGGGAGTCCTGGCTGCTGACCATGCAGGTACATTCGGCCGTCTTCGCCGCCGCCGATCCCAACCGGGAAACGGTCACCTGCAAGATCCGCCAGGAGGAGCGCCACCTCGCCACCACCGGGCCGCAGACCTACCTCAACGCGAACACCTGGCTCAACGCCTTCTATCTCGCGGTCATCTGCCGTGAAGCAGCCCGCCTCGACATGCTGGCCCGGATCCCGGTCTCCCTTCTGCGCGACTTCGGCGGCGCCCTGGACGAGTACACCTACGCCTGGGTGGAGACCCTCCAGAGCTTCTGGCTCCGCCGGGACGACCTGCGCACGCACCTGGTGCGCGCCGTGGACCTGAGCGCTCCCGAGCACGCCCGCGTCGTCGACGCGGAGACAATGATCAAGCTCAAGTACCCGCCGATCATGATGCTCTACCGGTACCTGCGCAACGACGTCGCCGGCTTCAACGACGCCCTGGCCGACGCCATCCGCTGGCACAAGGAGTACTGGACCGCCGACGAAGACCGCACCGAAAACATCCTCGGAATCGTGGCCCTCGCTCCACTGGCCATCGCCAGCCTCGCGAAGGCCAACGGTATCCCGGTCGAGGTCGAGACCGACTATCTCACCGAGGCCCTCCTCGAACTCGCCTGGGAAGGCGAATTCGACGCCTAACCCGTCGCGAAGGCCCGCACCACGGAGCGCGGTGCGGCCCTTGGGAAATCACAAGCCCCCTTCGCTTCGGGTGCGGCTCATTTGCCTGGGAAGAGCGGCGGGTAGAGGAACGCAAGGACGCCGAGACCAGCCATGGCTGCCCTGCGATACACCAACGTTGCCGCGATCACTGTGCTGGCGACGGCAATCTGGTGGGGCAAGTTCATCGCCTTAGCGATCAGAGCGAGCCCTGCAACAAGACCAACAGCGACTGAAAGCCGTAGCGCCTCATGCCGTGGCTGAGTGTCTTGAAGATCGCCTGGGTCCAGCAGGGCACCGCCCTTCCCCTCTGCATAACGCTCGCTGATCTTCAACATCATGCGGGCGAGATTCCGCGCAGGCACTCGCCGATGCGCAAGAACACTTCAACAAGACGGTCGGCGAAGGCGTCTCCAACAACACCAAGCTCGGCGAAGCCCTAGGTGAGGAAGCCGCACGTCGGCACATGCTCCTGCAGAAGGAGTTCGAAGGGGCCCACGAGGTCACTGACCTTCCCGAGACACCCAACGGCTCGAAGAGGTTCGACCAGCTCTGGCGTGACAAAGAAGGTAACCTCATCATCGTCGAGGCGAAGGGCCCGAACGCACGGCTGGACTGGCGCCAGGGCAACGGTGCGCTCGACAGGCACACCATGGTGAAGCAGGGAACCATCGAGTACGTCCGCACCATCTGTGCCGATATGGAGCAGCGCGCCTTCGTGTCGCCGAAAGACGCCCGGTACGCAAAGGAGATCAGAGCGGCCATCGAGAACAAGACCCTGCGCTACGTTCTCGTCCAGGCCACCGAGAACACCGGTAAGTATTCCGGCGCCGAACTCAAGTACTTCAAGATCTTCTAAGGAGAAACGCGTTGGTCTCGAGCATCCCCCGCCACCCCTTTCCCACAGGGAACGCGGAAGACGGCCTCGCTGTGCTCCAGGAGAACGCTCAAGAACTGATCGACGGCCTGGAAGCAGGCACCGCCAACCTGGGCGATGCCTTGGGCACCACGCTCACCCTCGCTGAAGCGCACTGCCTGATGGATCCGCGGGCCGCGGTCTTCCCCACGTGGGACGCCTGGGTGAACGCGATGCAGGTCGGCTCTGCCCTGTTCGCTGCTGCGACCACGACCGAGGAGCACGTACAGTGCCGCATCGCGCACAAGGACCGCACGCTCCAGGCCACCGGCCCGCAGTGGTACGTGCATCCAGGCTCTTGGCTCAGTGCCTTCTACCTGGCGGTGGTGTGCCGGGAGAAGGAAAGGATCACAGCCCTGTGCCGGGTACCTCTGTCCCTGCTGCGGGAGAACGGCTCACGCTTCGAGGAGCACGACTACGCCTGGATCGCCACCCTCCAGACATATTGGCTCGGAGGCCAGGACCTCGTCTCAAACCTGGTAACCGCAGTGGACGCCACCGCCCCGGAAGTCGTCAACGACTCTGAGACGGTGGGCAAGCTGCTATACCCCCCAATGGAGATGTTCCACCGATTCATCCGCAAGGACCAGGACGGCTTCAACCGGGCACTGGCCAACGCCCTCCAGTGGCACAAGGAGTACTGGAGCGAGGAGGAACGAGCCTTCCAGATCTCAGGCCTCGTCGCCCTCGCCCCCCTCGCCATGGCCTGCATCGCCCACGACGCGGGTATCCCCATCGAGGTCGAGTCCGAGTACCTGCCCGCCGTCCTCATCAAGCGCAACTGGTGCGGCGAGTTCCCCACGTAAGCAGGCTGCCCAAGCAGCAACGGCCGCTGTCACCCGGACGGCGACACGACCCACAACACGAGCCCCGGGCCCGTTCGTGCAGCAGCCGGCGGGCGCACGGTGGTCCAGGTACGGGGACGCCGGCGCGAGCCCACCAACCTGTTCGTGGCGCTCGGCCCCGCGAACCGGGAGTCTGCTGTCTGCTCCGCCATGACCTCTCCGCTCTATAAGGCTGAGGAGCTGCTCGTGGGCGGGACGCCGAGATCGCTGCGGAGCTCCGCACGGCATTGCGGGAGGGGAAGCTACAGTACGTTCTGGTGAAGGCGAACGACCCGATTGGCTCCTCCTACGCTGATGCCAAGCTCGACTATTTGAAGATCCAGCTATAGGGGGCAAGTGAGCAAGCGCATTCCCCGCCATGACTTCCGCACGGACAACGCGGCCGAAGCCATGGCGCCAATCGTCAAGAGCGCCAAGGAGGTGCTTGACGAGCTTGAGACGTCGGAGTTCGACCGCTTCGACGCGTTGGGCTACACGCTGACAAAAGCGAAGTGGTACTGCTTGACGGATCCCACAGCGTCGGAGTTCCCGACGTGGGAGGCGTGGGTCACGGCTATGCAGGTCGGCTCCGCCCTGTTTATCTCGGGTGCGGCGGCCGAAGGTCCCGTGCCGTGCCGGATCGGGACCGAAGGGGAGGTGAAGAATCTTCCCGCGACCGGACCGGAGGAATACCTACACGCGGGAAACTGGCTCACCTCCTTCTACCTGGCAGCGATCTGCCGCGAGAACGAGCGCCTCAACCAGCTGGCCCAGGTGCCCATCTCATTCCTCCGTGAATCCGGTGCGGAGTTCGATGAGTACATCTACGCATGGGTGGAAACCCTGCAGAACGCCTGGTTCCGCCGACCGGAGACTTGGGCCACGCTCGTCACTGCGATCAACGGAACCGACCCCGAAACCGCACAGATCGCCAGCAAAGAGCTAATGCTGAAGATCCTGTACCCGCCCCTTGAACTCTTCCACCGCTATCAGCGACAGGAAGTCGACCAGTTCAACGCGACGCTGGTCGACGCTGTTACCTGGCACAAGGAGTACTGGGCCGCGAACGAGGCACGTTCCCTGAGCAGCGAGGGCCTGGTTGCTCTCGGCCCCCTGGCCATCGCCTGCATGGCGTATGACGCCGGAATGCCGATCGAGGTCGAGTCTGAATACCTGCCCAAGGAACTTCTGCAGTTCGGCTGGGTCGGCGAGGTCGACGCTTGAGCTACGACCGGCCGATCACAGAACTCACACCGCTCAACTACCGTATCTCTACGGCGCGATGACGGCCCATGCCCCGGAGTAGTGCTTCGCGTGGGTTGCCTGGTCCCACAGGCCGCGGTCGCCGCCCGCAGTGTGGGCAGCGGCGAGGGCGACCTCGGGTCTCGATGGCGACCCCCTGCGCCCACACCCGCTTCAGCTGGTAGCTCACGGTGGAGACGGAGATCCCGGCAGCGGCTGCGAGTTCGCGCAAGGCTCACAGGACGGCCAAGGCTCCCAAACCCTCGAAGAAGAGGGCCAAGGCATGGTCCAGGTCAACCGTGGATGCCGTCCGGGCGGGCCTCCAGGATCGATACCACGTCGCGGTGGACCTTGACGTCGGCCTCGGCCTTCGCCAGGGTGAGGCGTTCGGCCTCGCCGAGGAAGACTTCGACTTCGATGCCGAAGTCGTACACGTTCGCCGACAGCTGCGGTGGGACTCCAAAGGAAGGCCGTACTTCTGTCTACCGAAGGGTGGCAAAACGCGAATCTCTCCTCTCTCCCCCAATCCCGCCAAGCGCGTCCAGGACCACCTGCGCCGCTTCCCTTCGACCGCCTGCACACTCCCGTGGCGCAACCCCGAGCCACCGACGACCGAGCTGGAAGCGCGACAGCGCAAACCGATCACCGTCCGGCTGGTCCTGAGCACCTCGCAGGGCAATCGAATCAACCCCTCGATGTGGAACAAGCTGAGCTGGCGTCCAGCTCTCGCTAAGGCCGGGCTTCTGAAGGCAATCGGAGAGAAGACGCACGGCGGCCGCAGCCGGCGGTACCCCGTCTACGAACTCTCGCGCGCGGACATTCTCCACGCCATCCGGCACACGTACACGAGCACCCAGCTTGAGGCAGGCGAGTCAATCGTGAGCGTGTCGGAGTGGCTAGAGCACGTTTCGCCGCAGACCACGCTGAAGCACTACGCTCATTCCGTACCCGGGGCGGGCAAGCGGGGCCTCGCCGCCATGGACGAGTGGTTCGACCAAGATCCACAACTGAATGTCCCTGAGATGTACCTAGGCGCCCGGAAGCCCCCGACGGGCTATGAACCTGTAGGTCAGAACGGTATCCGCGCACGCTGACGGCATGTACGACGAGTACAAGGAGCCGCTGTACGCCGCTCCCCCGCTGCTGGCCCGCATGGTGGATGCGGGGCGGCTGGGGCGGAAGACTGGGTCGGGGTTCTATACGTACTGACATCCGCGGTGGTGCGGACGGCGGGGGCCTGCTTCCAGTGGTGAGCGTTCGCTTCAGCTCATGGGGAACTCAGCTCATGAGGAACGCCGCGTCCCAGCCGTTCGCGTCGTCGGGTGCCGCTCCCCGGCGAGCGTCGGCGTAGCCGGCCAGGACGAGGGCGATCCCGGCGGCGCCGTCCAGCAGGCCGGGGCTGTCGACCGGGTCCGCTGCCGTGGGTACGGGCGGCGGAACCTGCCGGTAGCCGAAGGCGGACCGGGCGTCGAACTCCGCCACCAGCTCTCGGGCGATGCCGTCCGCCGCCGCCCACAGCTCGGTGGATCCGCGGGCGGCGGCCATTCGGCAGACGGTGTGCAGGATCCCCGCACGGCCGTGGCAGAAGCCCGGGTCGGCAGACACGGCCGCGTCGCGCGGGCGGCGTACGAGGGCGCGGACCGCGTCCTCGGCCAGGGCGGTCATCCGGTGGTCGCCGAGCGCCTGCCCGGCCAGGTGCAGGGTCCAGGCGATACCGGAGGTGCCGTAACACCATCCCGGTGTGCTCTTCTTGCCTGCGGCCCGAGGTGGCTCCCCGGCCACTTCGGGGTACGCGGCGACGCGGCCGGGCCACTGGGGGCCCAGGTCGTCGGTGTGTCCCACGCCCAGCACCCAGTCGGCCATGCGGCGCACGGCGTCCCGCATCCCCGGCACCCGGTGGCCGGAGCGGTACGCCAGTGACATCAGCGCGAGCGGGCCGCAAATCCCGTGCGCGACGCCGACGTTGAGGTCGCCCCTGGGAAACTCCGCGCGGTCGCGCGAGGTGAGGTACCGGTCAGGGGCGCACCACCATCCCGGAATCTCGCTTCCGTCGCCTTCCGCGGGCCGGACGGAATGCGTCATCCCGACCAGGAAACGCAGGACCTCGCGGAGCACCTGCGCGCACTGTTCGTCGCCGTGGCCTGCTGCCGCCAGGAGGCCGCGCGCCTGCCCCGCCAGGCCCGAGATCACGTCGTAATCGCTGTACGCCAGGCCTGGGCCGCGCTTCTGACGCTGCGTCATCAGACGCCCCAGACAAGCACGGACGTATGCGGCGTGCACCTCGGCGCAGCGCGCCAGCAGCCGGGTGTACCCGCCGTGCGCGTTCGCGTGCAGCCGCGCGGGCAGCAGCAGGTCACCGACCGCGGCCGGGCCGGCGTCGGCCGCTGCCGCCACGGCCGCCGCGAGGTGGGCGTGCCCGACCGCCGCGTACTGTACGTCGTTCCGCGCGCACCTGGTGTGCAGCAGCGCGATGCCGGGGTGTCCGAGCAGCATCGACGTGGGCTGCCAGGCGGGCTGCGGCACCTCCGGTGGCAGCGCGGCGAACGCGGCGCGGGTGGTTTCCGCCACCCGCTCCGGCGAGCCGAGCAGGTCGGCGACGCGGTGGGCGGTGTCCGATGCCGCGTCGCACAGCGCGTGCGGTACGGTCATCCGCTGTTCCGCATCCGGCCGCGCCACAGCGCGAGCGCTTCGCGGGCCGTCACGTGGGCCGCCAGTTCTTCGTCGCGGCGCGGGCCGAGCAGCCGGTTGCAGTGCATGTGGGCCAGGCTCAGGGCGGTCCGCGCCCTCCGGCCAGGGTCCGCCGTATCGGCGGACAGCGCCTCCCGCAGACCGGACAGCGCCGGGCCGCGGAGGCTCTTGCCGTTCATCGCGGCCGACGGCCGGGGCCTTGCGCGGGGGTCCAGCTCAGCGGCGACAGCCTGCTTCCGGTCCCGCGGTACGTCGCCCCGGCGCGCCAGCACCGACGGGGTACTGAGCCAGTCGAGCGCCTCGTCGGGGTCGCCGAGGCGGGTGACGATGTCGAGGATGCCCAGCGCGGCCGTCCGCACCGGGTCGTCCGGCCGGCCGGAGGCCAGCAGCGCGACGACGGACTCACTGTCGGCGTGGAAGAAGCGCTCGGCGTGACCGATGGCGGCCGGGCCCCCGTACCGCTCGATCTCGGGCTCGTACGTGTCCAGGACCAGCTTCCCGGTCAGCCCCGCCTCCGCTCGCGCCTGCGCCCACGCGTGCAGCTCGGGCAGCAGCACCGGCCACAGGGTCTCCGGCTTGCCGTGGAAGCGCAGGCGGATGTGCGATGCCGGATCCTCGTAACGGAGGAAGAACCAGAGGTCGGCGCCCGCCCTGTGCAGCAGGCCGGGGTCGGTCAGCGGTCCGAGGTGGCGGGCCAGCACCTCCGGCTGGCGGGCCTCGGGGACGTAGATCTTCGCGTAGAGCCATGAGCCGCCGGGGAGGTGGGCGCGCGGTCCGTGGCTGCCCCCCGTCGGGGGCGGCACGGGGTGGGTTCCACGGGCGCCGTGTGCGGCGCCGGGGCGGACGCCGGTGGGCCCGGCGAAGACCGGAAAGAAGAACTCGGCCGCGTGCGCCCCCTCCCGGCCCCGCAGCCACTGCCGTCCCCCCGGGCCGCCGAACTGCTCCACCACGGTCAGTCCGGGTGCCCGCCGCACCTCGTCGCGGAACGCCAGGAGGTGCAGCGGGTCGTCGAGATCGACGGCGACGCGGTGGTCGGCCTTGCTGAGCAGGGTCTGCCGCGGCACGTCCCAGCGCCGCCGCCACTGCTCGACCTGCGCACTCCACGCTTCGTCCCCGCCGTCGGCCGCCGCGTGCAAGGCCCGGTCCGGCAGCCAGCGCGCCGGGACGAGCACGGTCCGGCCGTGCCGCACCCGCGGCAGCGCGGGGGCCGAGTCCCAGCTTCCCCAGCTCCACGGGGAGCAGAACGACCGTCCTTCCTGCCCGACCTCCAGCAGGAACCGTGCCACGTACGGGAGATGGCGGCTGCTCGGGTTGAGCATCGAGTACGAGAGCGGCCGCACCCTGCGGCCGGTCGCCGTGTCGATGAGCCGGAGGCCGTCCATGTCCGCGTACACCGCCAGGTTCTCCACGCGCAGATCGTGCGCCGTCTCCGCCGTGGCGGGGCCGACGCCCAGGGGGATGCGGTGGGGCAGCCACTGCGGGACGGCGGACACGTTGGCGGACCGCAGCACTCTGGGCCGGAAGGCGACACAGGCGGGGATCTCGTCGTCCGGCGCGGCGCGCCCGGTGCGCAGCGCCAGCTCCCGTACCCGCTCGGCGGACCGGCCGAGCACCGGCGCGAACCGGCTGAAGGTCGCTCCGGCCAGCGGGGACACCGCCTGGGGCGCGAGCACCAGATGGAAGTCCCCGCCGCACAGCGCGTCCCAGCCCGGTGCCACCAGCTCGGCGCCCACCTCCATGCTCCGCGGCGCCGGTCCCCGCTCCGCCGGCTCCAGCGCGCGTACGGTCTCCTCGTCCAGCACCACTTCCCGGGCGCCGCCGCGGACCGCGTCCATCAGCAGTTCGCCGAGGACACGGTCGCGCGACCCGTCCCCGGGGGCGGGCGGCGGCGTCCCGGGCCTGCGGTAGTCGCGGGGCAGGCCCAGGCCGCGGGCTTCATCGAGCAGTTCCAGGACCGGGACCGGCCGCTCCGTGCCGTACCGTTCGAGAAAGGCCAGGTGGTAGTCGCGCAGGTGCGGGCTGCCCCGGTATACGGGAGAGGTCCGCCACAGCACCGTCGCGGCCCGTTCGGCTTCCCGGGCCACTTCCTGCGGCAGGGTCAGCCGTACGTCCAGCCCCAGGTCCGTCTGGAGGACGTCCGTCGCGGGCGCCACGGCGCGCATTCGTTCGCGGACGGCGGTCAGCCGGGCGCGGCGACTGCCGGGAAGCGTGGCGTCCAGGCGCTTCAACTCGACTCGTATCGCCAGGAGTTCACGTGCGATCGGATGATCCGCCCCTCGCAGCCGGTCACATACGTGATCGAGAGGAGCGGTGCAGTCGGGCGGCGGCAGCAGGTCGCTGATCAGGAAGTGGCCGCGGACGAGCTGCGCGATGCTCTTCTCGATCGCGCCTTCCGGCGCCTGGGGGAAGTCCTGCCTCGCCGCTGCCACGAGTCCGGGAAACGGTACGGGGCGCGCCGCAACTGCCAAGAGCTTCCGGACCACCTTGGTGTGGCGCACCGATCCGGCCGACTGCTGCTCGCCGCTACGGTCGTGGTGATCGGCCAGTACGAGCCGGCCGTCCCGTACGGTGAGCAGATTGTTGGCCGTGAGCCGCGAACGTTCCAGTATGGCGGGGACGTCGAGCAGCGACTCCAGCACGCCGTCCAGCCAGACCGCGTCCGGCCGGGTCACGCAGTGCCCGTCACCGACCGGCTCCCGCGCGGGCGTGGGACCGAATCCGGCGAGCCCGACCCCGGCGAAGAGGCCGAAGGGGGTGGGGCGGTGGGTCATCCGCAAGTGGTACTTCGTCAGGGAGACCGCGATACGGCGGAGGGACTTGAGCCGGAGCCGGTCTCCGGCCAGAACACGGGCGGCCTCTCCCGCCAGGCTCGCGCTGGCCAGGCTCACCGCCTCCATGAGGCGCGGGTCGGCGGCGAGTTCCGCTATGCGCCGGCGCAGCTCGTCTTCTTCGTACGGGGACCCGCCGGGCGGCCGGAGCTGTCGGGCCGGGGCGTCGTCCGGGGGCAGCGGGAGGGCCACGGCTCGTACCAGGGCCACCGGTCCGCATTCGAAGTCGACGTCACCCGTACCAACCACGCTTGCCCCCGCACCGATCCACGCACCGATCCACGCGCTGCTCCACCCGGCGACGGTGCGGGGCGGCGGGGACGAGGCCCCGGCCACCCCGCACCGGTGGGTCAGCAGCGCCAGGAGGTGGCCGGACACACCTGCGTCATGAGCTTGGACTCCTGGGCCTCCACGGTGACCGTGGACGCGTCCATCGTGTCCATGTCCAGGTCGAGGTCGAATTCGTCCAGGCTGATGGTGACGTTCTCCATGGTGTCCTCCAAAGAAAGACGTTCCGTACCGGAGCAGGTCCGAGAGGCGCGGGGCCATCTCCGACCGCCGGGGTATTCCATCTGAGCACACAGATCACGTCAAGCACTCCTGTCCCAATCGATCTTGGTCCGGCGGGCGCCGGCCCGCGCTCCACGGCGCACGGCGCGAGGGCCGCTTCCCTGCTGGGAAGCGGCCCTCGCGCCGTCCTGCTCCACCGTGCCCCGGGCCGGATGACCCGGATGCACCGGACGAAAGATCCGCCCGCCGTCCCGCCCCGTGAGTGACGTCCCCCGTTGTGGTCCGCCCGCCGCTCGGGGGAAAGACGGCGGGCGGACAACCGGCCGATGGGCGCCCGTCCACCGGCAGCGGCCCCCGTTGCAGACCAGCTTCGAACTTCGCGCCCATGGTCGGGACCGTGTGAACGGGCCCGGTGCTGGTGCGCGGTTCACACCCCGTGTGAAGTCCGCACTCCCTCGGGGGCCGTCACGGCGGGTTACTTCACACGGGGTGTGCGCGGGCAACCCGCATATTCGTCCCGCACACGCTCCCGCCGTCCGTGCCGAGGCAGTTGACTGATGCGCGGATCGACAACGAAGTCCCGTCCAAGGAAGGAATGAGGAGCGGACCGTGACCGCCCACCCTGAACCCGATCTCGTCGCCACCGATATGGCGGAGCTCAGACGCTGCCTCGATGTGCGGACCGCCCGTGTCGACGGCCAACTGGCGCTGCTCGCCCAGCGGTCCGAACAGACCGAACGTGACGCGGGCGACTTGCAGGCCCGCGTCACGCGGTTGGAGCACGGCCGCTGGCCGCTGCCCTCCATCGCCGCACTCACGGGGCTCGCGGCGCTGGCGATCGCCGTATGGCAGGCGATGGTGCGCTGAGGCCGGCGGGTACGCGGCGCGCCTCGGCCGCCGCGGCCCGGGTCACCCCAGCCTGATGTGGTGCAGCAACAGCAGAGCGGCCGCCATATTGGCGGCCGGCACCTCCCCTCGCGCGATCATGTCGGGTACCAGTTTCAGGGGGACCCACTCCCGTTTGTCGGACTCGAAGTCGTCCTCGGGATGGCCCACGAAGGCGCCCTGGTCGGACCAGAAGATGTGGTGCCGGGCGTCGGTGAGGCCGTTGGACGGCTCCACCGAAAGGAGGTGTTCGAGGGGGCCGGGGCGCCACCCGGTCTCCTCCTCCATCTCCCGGGCGGCCGCGGCGGCGATGTCCTCGCCGTCCTCGACCACCCCCGCGGCCAGCTCCCATCCCCAGGTGTCGGTGATGAAGCGGTGCCGCCACAGCAGCAGCACCTCGTTGGCCTCGTTGACCACTGTGGCCACGGCGACGGGCCGCAACCGGATCAGGAAGTGATCCAGATGGCGGCCGTCGGGGAGTTCGACATCGGCGAGGTTGACCCGGAACCAGCGGTTCTCGTACACGGTCTGCTCACTGAGATTCTTCCATCGCACGTATGTGCCACCTTCCGCCGTTGGGCTGGCAAGGTGACACGGGCCGGCCTCACAGTGGAACGCGCAGCGCCTCGTCGATCAGATCGGCAGCCTCCTCGGTGGCGGTACCTCCGGTTTCGGACAGATGCTCGCGCACCGCCCGCAGCCGGTCCCGTAACCGCTGCGACTCCATTCCCCGCGCCTGTTCGGTCATCTGCGCGGCGTTGGCCACAGCCTGGTCCGCGTCCCCTTGGCGCAGCTCGATGTGGGTGAGCATGGCCAGCCGGTGGACCCGGCCCCGGTCGTGCGCGGGGGTGTCGACGGCGGCGTCCGCGTGTTCCCGGGCGGCCCGCAGGTCCCCCAGGCTCAGCAGCGCCTCCGCCACTTGTACGTTCACCAGGCCCGGCTGGACGTAATCCGTTTCGTCGGGTTCCTGACCAGGGCGTATGCGCTCGGCCGCCGCCTCCGCACGCCGGATGCAGGACAGCGCGCTCGCGCCGTCCCCCAGACGTGCGTACGCCTTGGCCTGCATCGCGTAGAGGTCCGCCGCGAGCGCCGGGGTGATCTGCGGCCCCGCCGTGCGCAGGGCCGCCTCCGCGAACGCGACCGCCTGGCGGTACTCCCGTACGAACAGGGACTGGTTGACCAGCAGCGCGATGATGTACGCGCCGAGCCCCCGGTCCCCGCTCGCCTTGGCCAGCCGCAGCGCCTGATGGAAGTAGCGCTGGGCCAGCCCGAGGGCGTCCGAGTCGTACGCACAGATTCCCGCGACGGCCACCAGCCCGCCGGTCGCCCGGTGGAGCTGACGCCCCGTCGCATCGGTGTAGCTGCCGCGCAGCAGCGGTGCCGCCTCGGTGTTGAGGAACCCGACGACCCGCGTTCTCGTCGCGATACCACCCGCCTTCCGGTACATCTGCTCGTAGTGCGTACGCGCCGCGCGGAGCATTTCGATGTCCGCCATGGACACCCGGGTCAGGCCGTCCCGGGACACGTCGGCGTCCTCGGGCGGGTTCTCCCACTCCCATACGGGGATGACCGCGGAGGTGCCGGTGAGGGCGGGGGCCGACAGGACGTGCGGCCGCTGCTGTTCGTCGGAGCGCCACAGCGCGGTGGCGCGTTCCACGAATCCGGAGAGCGGGGTGTCCGGGACGCGGCGCACTCCCGGCCGGCTCAGCCCGATGTCGTCGAGCCCCACGGCCCGGTGCAGCCGCTCGCTGAGGACCTCGCAGATCAGGTCGGGTACCTGGCCCCGTGGCCGCTGCCCCTTCAGCCAGCGGGCCACCGCCGTGTGTTCGTAGCGCAGTGCCAGCCCGCGCTGCCGGCCGAGCTGGTTGACGTGCAGGGCCAGACCCGCGTGCGAGATGCCCGCCTCGTCGAGAATCGCGTCGAGCAGGCTGTTGGGCTCCATGGTGCCCTCCCGAGGGCGCCGCCCCGCCCCCCCCGGCCGGGACGACCGCCCGTAGATTTGTCGACTCAACTACCCCTTGGGATCAGCGTAATGAAGCGCCCTTCACACGGGGTGTGAACCGGCCGCGCCGTCCTTCACTCCGCCCGGCCCGCCCGGACACGCCCGCGCGCCGAGGGGGCCGCGTCCGCCTGGGCGGGTACCCGCCAGCGGTCGTTGCACAGCACCAGCAGCGCCACATCGTCGGACAGCCGCCCGCCGACATGCCGCAGCAGCGCGGCCCGCAGGTCTTGGACGACGCGGGCGGGGCGGCAGTCGCGGACCGAGCGGACCGTGTCGTCCAGCGCCCGCGGTAGCGGGAAGAACGTGCCGTGGGCGTCCCGCGCGTCGGTCGCCCCGTCCGTGTGCAGGAAGATCGCCTGGCCGGGCAGCAGCGGCGGGCAGGTCACCACCGGCAGGTCGGCGGGCAGCGGGAAGAGGCCCAGCGGCGGCATCGGCTCGCCGGGCGCGTCCGGCAGCGCGCCCCGCCGGCTGAGGCGGTACGGCCACGGGTGCCCGCAGTTGAGGGTGCGTACGGCGCCGTCCCGGCCGATCTCCACGAGCAGCACCGTCACGAACTCCTCGGACAGCGGGTTGTCCGGCTCGCCGCCGCCCGACGCCGGGTGCTCCGCGCGCGCCCGCTCCCGCAGGTGCCGCTGCAGGGCACGCTCCAGACGCCGGAGCACCGCGCCCAGGTCCGGTTCGTCGTGGGCCGCCTCGCGGAAGCTGCCGAGCACGGCGGCGACCGTGCCCAGCGCGCCGATGCCGTGGCCGCGCACATCGCCGATGACGACCCGTACGCCGTGGCGCGTCGACACGACGTCGTACAGATCGCCGCCGACGGTGGCGGTCTCGTCCGCCGCAAGGTGGTCGGCCGCGACCACGATGCCGTCCACGCGCGCGGGCAGCGGACGCAGCAACACCCGCTGCGCGGCGGTGGCCACTTCCTTCGTACGCTCCAGCTCCCGCAGCAGGCGCAGCCGCCGGCCCGCGGTCAGATAGCTGGCGGCCACGACGACGAGGACGGCGCAGCAGGTGCCGATACGGGCGAGGGCGTGGGCACCCGGATCCCCCGTGCCCAGGGGCAGCAGGGCGAGCAGCGCGCACAGGCCGCCGAGCACCACGCACTGGCGCCGGCCGGTGCCGGCACAGGCGATGGCGGGGGCCGCGGCGAGGAGCTGGAGGAACTGGCCGTCGGCGGCGGTGCACCACTCCCAGACCAGTACGCCGAGGACCCACAGGCCGGGCAGCACGAGGACGAGCGCCCGCCGGGCCCGTGCGGCACACACGGGTGTGCCGCTCCGCCGCGCCCAGGTTCGGATCATGCCGATGCTCCCCCCAGCAACCATCGAGGCGGTCGGCCCGGCCCTCTTCCCCGCGGCGGAACCAGTTGTGTGAGCGAGCCGCATCGTCGCGCACGATTCTTGCGACCCGGCGTGGCCGGACGGACACTTTGCGCGCTGATCTCACCCGAACGGGTGACCTCCAGGGAAACGCGCCGGGGCCCGGGGATGAACCGTCGGTTCGTCCCCGGGCCCCGGTGGGAGAAGCGGTACGCGTGCTTACGCGCCGCGCAGCACCGCGCCCGTCCGCTCGACCGCGACGGCGACCGCCGCGTCCCGCGCCGCGGACGCCTCGTCGGCGGTCAGCGTGCGGTCCGGCGCGCGGAAGCGCAGCGCGTAGGCCAGGGACTTCTTGCCCTCGCCCACCTGCTCGCCGGTGAACACGTCGAACAGCCGCAGCGATTCGAGCAGGTCGCCCGCGCCGGAGCGGAGCGCGCCCGCCACCTCGGCGGCCGGGACCGACGCGTCCACGATCAGCGCGACGTCCTGGGTGGCGACCGGGTAGGTGGAGATCCGCGGCGCCTGGATCACACCGCCACCGGCCCGCTGGAGGCGGTCCAGGTCGATCTCCATCGCGCAGGTGCGCTCCGGCAGGCCGAGCGCCTTGATGACGCGCGGGTGCAGCTCACCGGCGTTGCCGACGAGCACCTCCTCGCCGTCGATCACGGCGAGCAGCGCCGCGCAGCGGCCCGGGTGCCAGGGCGCGTGCTGGTCCTGGCGCACGATCAGCTCGACCCCGGCCTCGCGCGCCACGATCCGGCCCGCCTCGATCGCGTCCGCCCAGTCGGCCGGACGGCCCTTGCCCCACCAGCCGGCCTGCTCGCGGGCGCCGGTGAGCACCACCGCGGCGCGGCGCGGCTGCTCGGGCAGCGCGGCGTCCAGTGCGGCGATCTCCTCGTCGGTCGGCCGGCGGTCCACCGGAAGCCGCACCGACGGCTTCTCGTCACCGGTCGGCCGGAAGACCAGGCCGGTCTCGAAGAGCGCGAGGTCGTGCGAGCCGCGGCCGTCGTTGCGCCGCAGCGCGCCGAGCAGGCCCGGCACCAGCGTCGTACGGAGCGCGGGCTCCTCGTCGGAGAGCGGGTTGACCAGCTTGACGGTCCGGCGGCGCGGGTCGTCCGCCTCCAGGCCGAGCTGGTCGAGGACGGCCTCGCCGAGGAACGGGTAGGTCGGTGCCTCGACGTACCCGGCGCCGGCCAGCGCGCGGCCGACGCGGCGGTGCAGCCGCTGGCGCTCGGTCAGGCCCCGCCCGGCGGGCGGCCGGGGCAGGGTGAGGGGCAGGTTCTCGTACCCCTCCAGGCGGATGACCTCTTCGGCCAGGTCGTTCGGGTCGGTCAGGTCGGGCCGCCAGGACGGCACCGTCACGACCAGCTCGTCCTGGCCGTACACGTCGCAGCCCACCTGCTGGAGGCTGCGCACGACGGTCTCACGGCCGTACGTGACACCCGCGACGCGGTCCGGGTGGTCCGCGCGCACGGTGATCGTGCGCGGCGCGCTGGGCGCGACGACCTCGGTGACGCCGGCCTCGGCGGTGCCGCCCGCGAGCAGCACCAGCAGGTCGACGGTGCGCTGCGCGGCGGCGGACGCGGCCTGCGGGTCCACGCCGCGCTCGAAGCGCTTGGACGCCTCGGAGGACAGCTTGTGGCGGCGGGCCGTACGGGCCACGGACACCGCGTCGAAGTGCGCCGCCTCGACGACGACCTCGGTGGTGCCGCGCACCTCGCCGGTCTCCGGGTCCGCCACCGGGTCGGCGATCTCGGTGTTGGCGCCGCCCATCACACCGGCCAGGCCGATCACACCGCGGTTGTCGGTGATGACCAGGTCCTCGGCGTCCAGCACGCGCTTCGTGCCGTCCAGGGTGGTCAGCTTCTCGCCGGCCTCGGCGCGGCGCACGCCGATCGTCCCCTCCACACGGGAGCGGTCGTAGGCGTGCAGCGGCTGGCCCAGCTCCAGCATCACGTAGTTGGTGACGTCGACGGCGAGCGAGACGGGCCGCATGCCGGCCTTCTGCAGGCGGCGCTGGAGCCAGATCGGCGAGCGCGCCTCCGGGTTCAGGCCGACGACCGTACGGGCGGTGAAGCGGTCGCAGCCGAGCGGGTCGGCGACCTTGACCGGGTAGCCGAAGGAGTTCGGCGGCGGCACGTCCAGCAGCGCGGGGTCGCGCAGCGGCAGCCCGTAGGCGATGGCGGCCTCGCGGGCGATGCCGCGCATGGACAGGCAGTCGCCGCGGTTGGCGGTGACGGCGATGTCCAGGACCTCGTCGACGAGCTGGAGCAGCTCGATGGCGTCGGTGCCGGGCTCGTACTCCGGCGGCAGCACGATGATCCCGCCGCTGCCGTCGTCGCCCATGCCCAGCTCGTCGCCCGAGCAGATCATGCCGTGCGAGACCTTGCCGTACGTCTTGCGCGCGGCGATCTTGAAGTCGCCGGGCAGCACGGCGCCGGGCAGCACCACGACGACCTTGTCGCCGACGGCGAAGTTGCGCGCGCCGCAGACGATCTCCTGGGGCTCGCCGGTGCCGTTGGCCTGGCCGACGTCCACCGTGCAGAAGCGGATCGGCTTCTTGAAGCCCTCCAGCTCCTCGATGGTCAGCACCTGGCCGACGACCAGCGGGCCCTTGAGACCGGCGCCGAGCTGCTCGACGGTCTCGACCTCCAGGCCGGTGGCGACGAGTTTGGCCTGTACGTCGCGGCCGGACTCACCGGCCGGCAGGTCGACGTATTCCCGCAGCCAAGAAAGCGGGACCCGCATCAGATCTCCATCCCGAAAGGCCGGGTGAACCGGACGTCACCCTCGACCATGTCTCGCATGTCCTCGACGTTGTGGCGGAACATCAGCATCCGCTCGATGCCGAACCCGAAGGCGAATCCGCTGTACTTCTCCGGGTCGACGCCGCAGGCCGTCAGCACCCGCGGGTTGACCATGCCGCAGCCGCCCAGCTCGATCCAGCCCTCGCTGGAGCAGGTGCGGCAGGGGCGCTGCGGGTCGCCGACGGACGCGCCGCGGCAGACGTAGCAGACCATGTCCAGCTCGGCGGACGGCTCGGTGAACGGGAAGTAGTTCGGCCGCAGCCGCGTCTTGATGTCGTCGCCGAACAGCGCCTTGACCATGTGGTCGAGGGTGCCCCGCAGGTCCGCCATGGTCAGGCCCTCGTCGATGGCGAGCAGCTCGACCTGGTTGAAGACCGGGGTGTGGGTGGCGTCCAGCTCGTCCGTGCGGTAGACGCGGCCCGGGCAGATCACGTACAGCGGCGGCTCGCGGTCGAGCATCGTGCGGATCTGCACCGGCGAGGTGTGGGTGCGCAGCACGACGCCCGACTGGTCCTCGCCGGCCGCGGCGTTCTCCACGAAGAACGTGTCCTGCATCGTGCGGGCCGGGTGGTCCGGGGCGATGTTCAGGGCGTCGAAGTTCAGCCACTCCGACTCGACCTCGGGGCCCTCGGCGACCTCGTAGCCCATGGCCACGAAGACGTCCTCGATCCGCTCGGACAGGGTGGTGAGCGGGTGGCGGGCGCCGGCCCGTACGCGGTCGTGCGGCAGCGTGACGTCCACCGCCTCCTCGACCAGCACCCGGGCGTCCCGCTCCGCCTCCAGCTCTTCCTGGCGGGCCTTGAGCGCCTGGCTCACCTGGCCGCGGGCCTGGCCGACGCGCTTGCCGGCCTCGGCCTTGGCCTGCGGCGGCAGCGCGCCGATCTCGCGGTTGGCCAGCGCCAGCGGCGAGGTGCCGCCGGTCTGCGCGACCTTCACCTCGTGCAGCTCCTGGAGGTCACCGGCGGCGGCGATGGCGGCGAGCGCCTCGTCCCGCATGCGGGCGATCTCTTCCGGTTTCAGGGCCTCGACCTCGACCGGGTCGTACGACTTATTGGGTGCGGACATCTCTTCCCGTGCTTCCGATGGGCTTGGCGCGCGGCTTGCCCCCGACGTGTGCAGTGCCAAAGGTGCCAAAGGTGCAGTCTACGGGGCAGGGCAGCCGCGCCTCATCCGAGCCCCGACGGGGGTGGGCCCGCCGGGCGCCGCTCACGCCATGAAGGCGGGCGTCCCGACGGGCAGGATAAATCGGAACCGGGCGCCGCCGGCCGGGGCGCGGCCGACCGTGATCGCGCCGCCGTGGGCCTCGACGATGCCCTTGACGATGTACAGGCCCAGGCCGGTGCCGCCGCGCTTGCTGCCCCGCCAGAAACGGGTGAAGACGCGGCTCATCGACTCCTCGGGGATGCCGGGGCCCTCGTCGCTCACGGTGACGCTCGTCCCTTCCGCTCCGGAGACGTCCGATGCCGGTGCCACCTCGATGGTGACGGTTCCCTCACCGTGGCGCACCGCATTTTCCAGCAGGTTTCCCAGCACCTGGTCGATCTTGTCCGGGTCGGCCCACAGATCGGGCAGCGGCTCGACCATGCGGATCAGGAAGCGGTCCGGCAGCTGGCCCGCCGTCGTCTGCGCCTGCACGTGCCGGCGTACGGCGGCGACCATGTCCACCCGCTGCCGCCGCACCTCCAGGCGGCCGGAGTCGATCCGGGAGATGTCCAGCAGCTCGGCGATGAGCCGGGTGACGCGGTTGGCGTCCGCGTCCACGGTCTCCAGCATCAGGCGCTTCTGGTCGTCGGTGAAGCGCTCCCACTTCTGCAGCAGGGTGGCGGTGAAGCCCTTGACGGAGGTCAGCGGCGAGCGCAGCTCGTGGGCGACGGTGGCGATCAGCTCGGCGTGGCTCAGTTCGGTACGGCGCCGCGCCTCGGTGCCGCGTAACGCGACGACCAGGCGCCGGACGGGACCGGCGGGGCGGGTACGGACGTAGCGCGCGGAGACCAGCACCTCGCGGCCGCCGAGCAGCAGGTTGCGCTCCGGCTGGCCGTTGCGGATGGCCAGGCCGCCGTACGGGTCGGTCAGCTGCCACCAGCGGCGGCCCTCGATGTCCTGGAGCGGCAGCGCCTTCTCCAGCGGCCGGCCCAGCGCGTCGTGCGGGTCGATGGCGGTGATCCGGGCCGCGGCGGCGTTGAAGCAGATGACCCGGCCGCTCTCGTCGGCGACGACCAGGCCGTCGGGCAGGTCGTCCGGGTCGAGCCCGGCACCGGTGAGGTCCGGGGCACCGGCGGGCACCGGACCGGGCGCGTCGCCGCCCTCCGGCCGGGAACCGGCAGCGACCGTGGAACTCCGCGCCCTCGTCTGCATTCCCGCTACCCCCTCCCCTTGCCACCCCGGGGACGCAACACTACTAGCCGCGGGAGCCGGAACGGCAGCCTCCGTCGGTGCGCTGGGCGCGGGCCGAGGCGTAGAGGCAGACGGCGGCGGCGGTGGCCAGGTTGAGGCTTTCGGCCTTGCCGTGGATGGGCACGCGCACCACCGCGTCGGCCAGTGCGCGGGTCTCCTCGGGCAGGCCCCACGCCTCGTTGCCGAAGACCCAGGCGGTCGGGCCGCTCATGGTGCCCGCGTCCAGGTCGGCGTCCAGGTCGGCGGCGCCCGCGCCGTCGGCCGCCACGATCCGTACGCCGGCGCCGCGCAGCCCCGCGACGACCTGCTCGACCGGTACGCCCACGGCGACCGGCAGGTGGAAGAGCGAGCCGACCGAGGCGCGCACCGACTTGGGGTTGTAGAGGTCCACCGAGGCGTCGGTCAGCACCACCGCGTCGGCGCCCGCGGCGTCCGCGCAGCGCAGCACCGTACCGGCGTTGCCGGGGTCGCGTACGTTGGCGAGCACCGCGACCAGCTTCGGGCGGGCGGCCAGGATCTCCTCGAAGGGCGAGTCCAGGAACCGGCAGACGCCGACCAGGCCCTGCGGGGTGACGGTCTGGGACAGCTCGGCGATGGTCGCGTCGGCGGCGTAGTGCACCGGTACGCCGGCCGCGCGCACCGCGCCGACGATGTCCGCGTGCCGCTCGGCGGCCTCCGGGGTGGCGAACAGCTCGACGAGTGTGCGCTCCCCGGCGAAGCGGTGCGCGACGGCTTCGCGTACGGCCTGCGGGCCCTCGGCGATGAACCGGCGTTCCTTGCCGCGGAAGTTGCGGCGGGCCAGCCGCCGGGCGGCGGCGACGCGCGCGGAACGCGGGGAGATCAGCTCGGGGGTGCCCATGGGCGGCGGCTCACTTCTTCGGATGTCGTCGGCGTGCGGAAGAGCGTGCGAAAGGGCTGCGGAAGGGCGTGCGGAAAGCGGCGGACCCGCAGGCCGGGGGCCTGCGGGTCCGTGCGAACGTGCCTCAGGCCGTGGTTCAGGCGGCCTTCGGGGCGTTGACGTCGCTCGGCAGCGCCTTCTGGGCCACCTCGACCAGCGCGGCGAACGCGTTGGTGTCGTTGACCGCGAGCTCGGCCAGCATCTTGCGGTCGACCTCGATGTTGGCCGCCTTCAGACCCTGCACGAAGCGGTTGTAGGTCATGCCGTTGGCGCGGGCAGCGGCGTTGATGCGCTGGATCCACAGCTGACGGAAGTCGCCCTTGCGCTTCTTGCGGTCGTTGTAGTTGTAGACGAGGGAGTGGGTGACCTGCTCCTTCGCCTTGCGGTAGAGGCGGGAACGCTGGCCGCGGTAGCCGCTGGCCTGCTCGAGGATCGCCCGGCGCTTCTTGTGGGCGTTGACTGCCCGCTTGACGCGTGCCACTTGTTAACTCCTTGTAGCGGGGCCGCGGTGGTCTTCACACGGCCCGAATCGACTGAGGTCCCGGTCGGGTCCTGGTGCCGCGCCTCGCGGCGGGCGGCAGGACTTACTTGCCGAGAAGCTTCTTGACCTTCGCGGCGTCGCCCGGGGCCATCACGGCGTTGCCGGTGAGGCGACGCGTCACGCGGGACGACTTGTGCTCGAGCAGGTGGCGCTTGCCGGCGCGCTCCCGCATCACCTTGCCGGAGCCGGTGATCTTGAAGCGCTTGCTGGCACCGCTGTGCGTCTTGTTCTTCGGCATGCGCCGTTCTCTCCTCTTGAGTGGCGCCCCCACCGGTCGGTGGACCGGCGCCCGGGGGCGTCAGATGTGTCGGTTGGAATCCGGGGCGGTCCCCGGCGTTCTCCGGGGCTCGCGCCCCCGGATCACGCCTCGGCGGGCTCCTCGGCGCCCTGCTCGGCAGCAGGGCCCTGGCGCTCCGCCTTGCGGGCGGCCTGCGCCTCACGGGCCTCGGCCATCGCCTCGGTCTTCTTCTTGTGCGGACCGAGGACCATGATCATGTTGCGGCCGTCCTGCTTCGGATTGGACTCGATGAAGCCCAGGTCCTGGACGTCCTCCGCGAGACGCTGCAGCAGTCGGAAGCCCAGCTCGGGGCGGGACTGCTCGCGACCACGGAACATGATCGTGATCTTGACCTTGTCACCCTGCTTGAGGAACCGGACGACGTGACCCTTTTTGGTGTCGTAGTCGTGCGGGTCGATCTTCGGCCGGAGCTTCATCTCCTTGATGACCGTGTGCGCCTGGTTCTTGCGCGCCTCACGGGCCTTCATGGCCGACTCGTACTTGAACTTTCCGTAGTCCATGAGCTTGCAGACCGGCGGACGGGCGTTCGCCGCCACCTCGACCAGGTCGAGGTCGTACTCCTGCGCAAGCTCCAGGGCCTTGGCAAGCGGCACGATGCCGACCTGCTCGCCACTGGGACCGACGAGTCGCACCTCGGGGACGCGAATCCGGTCGTTGATGCGGGGCTCGGCGCTGATGGATCCTCCTCGGTAGCACCACGCGACGGCCTGGCGGACTGCCGCGTAACGTCTGTTTCGGTATGACCAACCACGCCGCAGCACGAAAAATGCCCCGGACGGGACACAGGCGGGGCTCCTCAATGGATCGGGAGCACCGCCGCGATGTCACCGCGGGGCGCAGCCTGACCGTTGACCCGCCGGCCCTGGGGCTGGTCGGGTGGGAGATCGGAGCCTCCACTTGTGGGCCGGGCACGTCGGTGCTCGGCCGGTCGGACTCCCAGAATACACGAGTCAAGGGGCCGGGCCCCACTCGTCCGCGGACCGGCCGTGGGGCCGGGCCGCGCCCGCGCGCGGGCGGACCATAAGGTGGGGCCGACCCCTGAGCAGGAAGTGAAGCGCCAGCCATGAGTGACCAGACCCCGCAGCAGCCCGGCCCGGCGGAGCCGGCCGGTTCCGCCGCCCCCGCCAACCCCGACTTCGACGCGATGACCCGCGACATCGCGGACGTGCCGGCCGTCGAGGTGATCACCACGGTCGCCGTGCACCTGATGTCCTCGGCCGCGGTCAACCTCGGGCTCGCCGAGGACGGCGCCGACCACAAGGACCTGGACGAGGCCCGCAAGCTCATCCAGGCGCTGGCCGGGCTGGTGACGGCGAGCGCCACGGAGATCGGCTCGTACCACGCGGCGCCGCTGCGGGACGGGCTGAAGTCGCTGCAGCTCGCCTTCCGGGAGGCGTCGGTCGTGCCGGACGAGCCGGGGCAGGGGCCCGGGGAGAAGTTCACGGGGCCGGTGTACGGGTAGCCGGTCCCGCCTCGGCGCGCGGAGTGCGCCTTGCGCGCGTGGCGCCGCGTTCTGTGCACGTGGGCACCGCATTCTGTGCACGTGAGCGCCGCGTTCTGTGCGCGTAGGTGAGGAGGCCGCTCCCGGCCGGTGGTGCCGGGGGTGGCCTCCTCGTCGTACGGTGTGCCGCTACGCCGCGGAGCGTTCGTCCGCGACCAGCTTGGGCTCGTTCGGCGGGTGGGTGACCTGGTGCACCACCGCGGCCAGCGCGCCGCCGATCAGGGGCGCCACGATGAACAGCCACAGCTGCGACAGCGCGCCGCCGCCCGCGAACAGGGCGGGGCCGATGCTGCGGGCCGGGTTCACCGACGTACCGGTGAGCGGGATGCCGATGAGGTGCACGGTCGCCAGCGCCAGGCCGATCGGCAGGCCGTCGAAGCCGACCACCGCCACCCGGTGGGTGACCGCCAGCACCACGAACACCAGCAGGAACGTCAGCACGATCTCGGCCACGAAGGCGCCGCCGAGGTTGATGTGCACGGCGGAGCGGTCGGCCCACCCGTTGGAGCCGAAGGCCTCGTCGGTCTTCAGGCCCGGCACCTGCTTGGCGACCAGGAACAGCAGTGCGGCGCCGACGATGCCGCCCAGCAGCTGGGCGATCCAGTACTCGATCGCCGCGCGCAGGGTGATGCGGTGCGCCAGCAGCATGCCGAGCGTCACCGCCGGGTTGACGTGACTGCCCGAGATCGGGCCGATCGCGTACGCCAGGGCCAGCAGGGTGAAGCCGAATGCCAGGGCGATGCCGAAGGTTCCGATGTACTCGCCGGCCAGCACCGCGGAGCCGACGGCGAAGAACACCAGGAGCAGCGTGCCGAGGAACTCGGATACGACCGTGCGGGTCTCCGTTGTCGTCTCCATGGGGCCTCCTCGCCCGGATCTTGCGCTCTCCTTCGCATTGTGCGGCGGGGGGAGAAGTTCCGCCTGTTGAAGGAGTGGCGCCTATGAGCCGGGGACCGGGGCCGGAGATCAGCGGGTGAAGAACGCCCCCGAGGTGTCCGCGTCCGGCGGCAGCAGGGCCAGGTCGAGGCCCCGGACGAGCCGGGAGCGCAGGGTTTCGTCGGCGGCCAGCGCGGGGGCCAGCCGCTGGGCGACGGCGGCGGGCGTGGCGTCCGGGGCGAGCCCCAGGGACAGGGTCCCGTCGGCCTCCGCCGAGGGATCCAGGCGGGCGGCCAGCACATCCGGCTCGGCGGCCAGCAGGGCGCGCAGCGCGTCGGTGACGGCCGGGTCGGCCAGCGGGTCGGCGCTCTCCCGGCCCTCCGCGAGGGCGCGCAGCGCGGCACCGGTGAGCTGGTACGTCGCCGGACCCGCCAAGTCGATCACGACGGTGTCCGCCTTCTCGTGCGCGGCGGCGAGCAGTGCCTGCCGCAGCGGTACGGCCACCGGGCGGGCGTCCGGGCGCCAGCGGTGCAGCGTCTCCATCGACGTGAAGGCGGGCAGGGCGCGGCGGCCGTCGGGGGCCTGGAGCGTCGGCACCGCCATGTCGCTGTTCTTCTCCCGCTGGAGGCCGTCCGGGCCGGTCTCCACCTCGCCGAGGACGGCTACGACCGGTACGAGGAGCCGGGCCCGGCTCAGCAGCGGGAGGAGCCGGGCCTCGGTCTCCGGCGAGCGGCCGGCCGCGTGGTCGGCCAGCGCGGCGGCCAGTTCCGGGTCGGCGGAGCCGTCGTCGTTGGAGAAGTCCGAGGTGGGGATGTTTTTGAGCACGGGCTTGAGCTTAGTGGTGGGCCCTTTGGGCCCGGGGTTCGGGCCGGTCAGTCCGGTCAGTACGGTCAGTACGGTCAGTACGGTCCACTTTCGGCCGGGACCGTTCGGTGCTTCCGCCGGTTTCCGTCCCGTGCGGGCTCAGCGGGCTCAGGTGCGCCTGCGCCAGAAGATCGCCGATGCCGTGATCAGGGCCATGCCTGCGATCGTCGCGGTCCACGGGAGCCACGTCGAGTCGTCGGTGGGTGGTTCGGCGGCCGGGCCGGTGCCGAAATAGCGGCTCGTGTAGGCGGCGGGGTCGGGCTTCTGGGGGGTCGGCTTGAGGGTTTTGCCCTCTTCTATCGCGGCGGCCGGGTCGACCATGCCTGCGCCCAGTTCGTCGTTGCGGCCGCCCTCCGGTGCGTCCTGGGCGGTGTCGGTGAGGAGCTTCTTGATCTGGGCGGGGCTCAGGTCGGGGTGGGCGGCGCGGATCAGGGCCACCGCGCCGGAGACGAAGGCGGACGCGGCGCTGGTGCCCCAGCCCTCGTAGTACTTGCGGTCCGGATTGGCGATGACCACGCCGACGCCGGGCGCGCAGACCGTGGCGTACCAGCGGCGGGTGGAGAAGTTGGCGCGGGAGCCCCACTGGTCGACGGCGGTCACGGCGATCACGCCGGGGTAGGCGGCGGGGTAGGAGACGTGGTCGCCGTCCTTGCCGCCGTTGCCGGCCGAGGCGATGACGGGGACGCCCTTGCTCAGCGCGTACTGGATGGCGGCGTCCTCACGGGGCTCGGGGTGCGCGGAGCTGCTGTCGTCGCCGAGGGACAGGTTGATCACGTCGGCGCCGTGGTCGGTGGCCCAGCGGATGCCGTCGGCGAGGGCGCCCGCGCGCTCGGCGCGGGCGCGCTTGCGCTCCGGGTCGCTGTCTTCGAGGATCACCCGGACCGGCAGGATCTTGGCGTCCGGCGCCACGCCGATCACGCCGTCGGCCCGGTCGGCGCCGTGGCCGTGGCCCGCGATGATGCCGGACATCGCGGTGCCGTGCTCCGCCCATGCCTTGTCGCCGGGGCTCGCGCCGAAGCCGACCAGGTCGTTGGCGGGCAGCACCTGGCCCTGGAGGTCGGGGTGGCCCGCGTCGACGCCGGTGTCCAGGACGGCGACGGTGATGCCGTCGCCCTTGGTCGTCTCCCAGGCGTCCTGCGCGTTCATGGCCTTCAGGGCCCATTCCTGGGCCCGTATGCCGTCTGCGTGGGCGGGCAGCGCGGGCAGTACGGTCAGCGCCGCGGCGGACAGTGCGACACCGGCGGCGCGCAGCAGGGGCCTCCTGGTCATTGCGGCTCCGTGGTTCCCTTGGCGGCCTGCTTGCGGAAGGTCTGCTCGATGCGGTCGGTGACGGCCTTGGCGTCGTGGCCGAGTCCGGCTTCGGCGGGGGCGGTGGTGGCGCCGGTACGGGTGGCCTCGGCGGCGGGCTGCGGGGCGTCGACCGTACGGCCGTCGGCGAAGCCGGAGACGCCGTAGACGACGACGGGCAGGTCGTCGAGGACGCGGATGCTCCAGCTGGCGCGCTGGGCGGGTCCGAAGCCGGCGGCGGGGGTGCCCTTGGCGGCGTAGGGGCGGGGCATCAGGTCGGTACGGGTGTCCAGGTGCTCCTTGGCGAAGCGGCGGCGCAGGTCCCCCATTCCGGTGCGGTCGGCCTTGGTGGAGACGGCGCCGACGGTGATGACGCTGGTGCGGGTGGCGTCGACGTACGTGGCGCGCACCAGGCGGTCGCAGCCCACCGGGGCGAGCGCCTTGGTCAGCAGCGGGTCGAAGGCGCCCGCGCAGCTGCTGTCGGGCGCGACGGCGATGCGGATCCAGGTGCGGTCCGCGCCGCCGGGGCCGGTGCCCAGGCCGTTCAGGGTGCGGGGGAAGAGCGTGTCGACCGGGGCGCTGTGCCAGGCCTCGCGGCCGTGCGCGAAGACCGCCTCGGCGGCGGGGCTGCCGTCGGCGTCGTCGGCGAGCCAGCTGCCCGCGGCGGCGCCCGCGACGAGGCCGACGCCGAGTACCAGTCCGGCGGCGGCCAGCACGGTGCGCCGTACGGAACGGTGCGGGGCCGGGGCCGCGTACGGCGGGGCGGCGGGGGCCGGGGGCACGAGCGGGCCGGTGAGCGGGCTGCCCGTGGGGGGCGGCAGGTCTTCGGCGGGCGGTATCGGCGGCGGAGTGGAGGGCCGGGGTGTGGCGGCGCCGTCTTCCGTGCGCGCGGTGCCGGTCCGCCTCGGTTCGCCGTTCCAGAGCGCTTCGCTCTTGGCGAGGTGGAAGGCCGCGGTGTCGCGGGGCCCGGCGGAACGGTCCGTCACGGTCTGGGGCGGCACGGGCGGCTTGTCCGGCGATGCGGCGGCGGGCGGTGTGGCCGGTGCGTGGGTGGGACGGGGCGGGATGTTCGCCGGGGAGGGAATGTTCTCCGGGGACGGGCCGGCTGCTGCGGTGGCCGGGCCGGTCGGCGCCACGGCCTGGCCCGCCGGCGCGGCGGGCGGCATCGGGCCGGGGCCGGGCTTCGCGGGCCGCTCCGGCGGGACGGGGCGCAGCACGGCCGTCTGCGGGTCCTCGGCGGGCGGTGCCGGTGCCTGCAGGGGCGGGGTGCGGGGAAGGCGATGCGCGTCGGCGAAATCGGCTTCGGTGCTCACCCGCGCTCCCCCTCGCGCCCCTGGTCCCCGGCCCGGCCGGCAATCGGGGCAGGGTGGTTCGTATCCGGACATCACGCCGCTGACCTGCTGGTTGCGGCGTCCGCTCACTCTACGGGCTGCCGCCGCCGGTGCTCCAACTCGTCCGCCCTCCCCCGGTGTGCGGCGTCCGGTCTGTCGCGTTCTCTCCCCCTACCCACCCGTGGGGCCTTCTGGCAGGCTGCGGCCATGTCCCCGTACACGTGCGACACGGCTGCCGACCGGGCCCGTTACGACCGGGCCACCGCGCACCTCGACGCGCCGCTGGCGCTCGTGGACCTCGACGCCTTCGACGCGAACGCCGCGGATCTGGTGCGGCGCGCGCAGGGCAAGCCGCTGCGGGTGGCGAGCAAGTCGGTGCGCTGCCGGGCCCTGTTGGAACGGGCGCTGGCCCGGGAGGGTTTCGCGGGCGTCATGAGCTACACCCTGGCCGAGTCGCTGTGGCTGGCCCGGTCCGGGATCGAGGACGTACTGCTGGCGTATCCGTCGGCGGACCGGGAGGGCTTCGCGGAGCTGGCCGCCGATCCGAAACTGGCGGGTGCGGTGGCCGTGATGGTTGACGACGTGGCGCAGCTGGAGCTGATCGACGCCGCCCGGCCCGCCGGAGGCGGTGAGGAGGTGCGGGTGTGTCTGGAGTGGGACACCGCGTACCGGCCGCTGGGCGGACGGGTGCGGATCGGCGCGCGCCGGTCGCCGATGCACCGGCCGGAGCAGCTGGCCGCGCTCGCTCGTGCGGTGACGCGCCGTCCGGGGTTCCGGGTGGTGGGCCTGATGGCGTACGAGGGACATGTGGCGGGAGTGGGTGACGCGGTTGCCGGGCATCCGCTGCGCTCCCGTGCCGTACGGGCGATGCAGGCGGCGGCGCGCCGGGATCTGGCGCGGCGGCGGTGGGAAGTCGTACGTGCGGTGCGGGAAGCGGCGCCGGACCTGGAGTTCGTCAACGGCGGTGGCACGGGCAGCGTGCAGCACACGGCGGCGGAGGCCGCGGTGACCGAGATCGCGGCGGGGTCCGGCCTGTATGTGCCGCGGTTGTTCGACAACTACCGGTCTTTCACGGGCCGTCCGGCGGCCTTGTTCGCGCAGCCGGTGGTGCGGCGGCCGGGAGGTGGCGTTGTGACGGTGCTGGGCGGCGGCTATCCGGCGTCCGGTGTCGCGGGCCGGGACCGGTCGCCGGTGCCGTATCTGCCGGAAGGGCTGCGGTACGACCCGCAGGAGGAAGCGGGCGAGGTGCAGACGCCGCTGCTGGGGCCGGCCGCGGACGGGCTGCGGCTGGGCGACAAGGTGTGGTTCCGGCACGCCAAGGCCGGTGAGCTGTGCGAGCGGTTCGCGGCGCTGCACCTGGTCGAGGGAGACCGGGTGGTGGCGACGGTGCCGACGTACCGCGGGGAGGGCCGCACCTTCCTGTAGTTACGGTCCTCCCCGCGTACCGGGTCAGGCGTGGATGCGGTCCTTCTGGTCGGGGATGACCGTGCCGTCGGGGCGGCGGACCGGGCCGGTGCCGCCGTCGGTGTTGGTGTAGCCGGTGGTGGCGCAGGGGTACGTACCGGACTTCTGCGGCAGCGGCTCGATGAACATCGGGTTGACCACCCAGCGGCCGTCGGCGTTGTCGTAGCCGCGGCACATCAGTTCCGGCTGGTTGCGGTTGATGGCCAGGTGCACGCCGGTCGCGTCGTTGACGAAGGTGACGTCGGTGTTGGCGTCGCCGCCGCCGAGCGCGATGCGGTGCGCGGGGTCCTGGAACCGCCATGCCTCGGCGCCCTTGATCTTGAAGATCTCCTGGTTGATCAGGCAGCGCTTGCCGTCCATGTAGGGCAGCACCTCGCCGTGGCCGTCCTTGACGTCGCCGCAGCCGCGGATGCCGGTGGTGAACTTCCCGTTCTCGGTGAGGCTGCGGACGCCGATGGTGTGTGCGCGGTCGACGCCGACGCCGCCGGACCACGCCTCGGCGATGGTCTCGGAGGACGCGGAGACGATGTAGACCCGGAACCCGGCCGCCTTGAGGGTACGGATCAGGTCCTTCTGCTGGTCGTAGTAGCGGATGTAGCCGGCCAGCTGGTGGGTGCCGACGGTCTGCTTCGCGCCGATCGGCGCGGCGAGGTTCTCCGCGCGGGCCTGCTTGGCGTACGAGGTGACCTGGGCCGGGGTCAGGCCGGCGAACAGCTGGGGGATCCAGGCGTACTCGGGCTTGGTGCGGCGGTGGTTCCACTCGCCCGCGAAGGCGGCCTTGCCGCTCATGGTGCGGGCCTTGCCGCGGATCTCCATGATCTCGTCGGCGCAGGCGGCGTTCTTCGAGGTGCGCAGCGGGCGGCCGACGGGTACGGAGGTGCCGCACGCCTTGGTCAGGGCGCGGTCGGCGGCGGTGGTCATCCAGGGGCTGGTGGACTTCCAGCTCTTGGGCCGCAGGATCTTGTCGTGCTTCAGCGACCAGGCGAGCGTGGCGTCGGAGATGTCGTTCTTGACGACGGTGTTGTCCCAGTCGAAGGCGGCGACGGGGCGGCCCTCGGGACCCGGCTTCGGGTGGGAGCAGATACCGCGCTCGTCGATCATGCGCTGGATCTTGGCGCGGTTGTTCCCGTACCACGTGATGCTCTTGGAGAGCTGCGGACAGCTCGTACGCTCCGGGGCCTTCGCGGGGTGCGCGGGGCTCGCGGCGACGGCGGGTCCGGTGGCCGCCAGGGTCGAGACGGTCGCGGCGGCGGCGAGCCCCAGGGCGAGGGCGTGTCTGGTGCGCATGGTTCTCCGGGGGTTGGGGCGGAAGGTCGGCATTGACATTCCTGCGGGCAGGGGACCGGCGCGCCGGGGCACCGGTCCCGGTGGTGATCTTCGGACTGTATCCGCGAAAAAGGCTGTGGCCTACACGGGTGTGACGTACGCCCCTGCGATCCCGCCGTCCACCAGGAACTCCGCGGCGTTCACGAAGGAGGAGTCGTCGCTGGCGAGGAAGGCGACCGCGGCCGCGATCTCCTCGGGCTCGGCGAACCGGCCGACGGGGACGTGCACCAGGCGGCGCGCGGCGCGCTCCGGGTCCTTGGCGAACAGCTCCTTCAGCAGCGGCGTGTTCACCGGCCCCGGGCACAGCGCGTTCACCCGGATGCCCTCGCGGGCGAACTGCACGCCCAGCTCGCGGGACATCGACAGCACGCCGCCCTTGGAGGCGGTGTAGCTGATCTGCGAGGTGGCGGCGCCCATCACGGCCACGAAGGACGCGGTGTTGATGATGGAGCCCTTGCCCTGGCGCTGCATGTAGGGCAGCGCGTGCTTGCAGCACAGGTAGACGGAGGTGAGGTTGACCTCCTGGACGCGCTTCCAGGCGTCCAGCCCGGTGGTGAGGATCGAGTCGTCGTCGGCGGGCGAGATGCCGGCGTTGTTGAACGCCACGTCCACCGAGCCGTACGTGTCGTACGCGGCCTTGAACAGCGCCTCGACCTGGTCGGAGGCGGTCACGTCCACCTGGACGAAGATGCCGCCGACCTCTTCGGCGGCGGCCTTGCCGGCCTGCTCGTCGATGTCGGCGCAGACGACGTTCGCGCCCTCGGAGGCCAGCCGGCGGGCGGTGGCCAGGCCGATGCCGCTGCCGGCGCCGGTGATGACGGCGGTGCGGCCGACGAGGCGGCGGCACACGGGGGTCTCGCCGGCGCCGGTGGCCGCGGGGGTCTGGTCGGTCACTTAGCTCTCCTCGGTGCTGATGAAGATGTTCTTGGTCTCGGTGAAGGCGGCGAGCGCGCCGGGGCCGAGTTCGCGGCCGAGTCCGGACTGCTTGTAGCCACCGAACGGGGTCCAGTAGCGGACGCTGCTGTGCGAGTTGACGGAGAGGTTGCCGGCGGCGACCGCGCCGGACACCCGCAGGGCGCGGCCCACGTCACGGGTCCAGAGGGAGCCGGACAGGCCGTAGTCGGTGGCGTTGGCGAGCCGGACCGCGTCGGCCTCGTCCTCGAAGGGGATCGCGACGGCGACGGGTCCGAAGATCTCCTCGACGGCGGTACGGTCGTCCGGCCGCCCCTCCAGGACGGTGGCCGGGTACCAGAAGCCCTTGCCCTTGGGGGCCTCGCCGCGGATGGCGGCGGGCGCGTCCTCGGGGACGTAGGACCGTACGCGCTCGCGCTGGGCCGCGGAGATCAGCGGGCCCATCTGCGTGGCGGGGTCGGCCGGGTCGCCCGCGACGAACGACTTCACGGCGGGCTCCAGCAGCTCCATGAAGCGGTCGTAGACGGAGCGCTGGACCAGGATGCGGCTGCGGGCGCAGCAGTCCTGGCCGGTGTTGTCGAGGAAGGAGCCGGGCGCTGCGGCCGCGGCCCGTTCGAGGTCGGCGTCCGCGAAGACGATGTTGGGGCTCTTGCCGCCGAGTTCGAGGGTGAGCCGCTTGGTCTGCGCGGCGCACTTGGCGGCGATGCCGCGTCCGGTGGCGGTGGAGCCGGTGAAGACGACCTTGGCCACGCCGGGATGTCCGACCAGGGCGTTGCCGGTCACCGCGCCCTCGCCGGGCAGCACCTGGAACAGCCCCTCGGGCACGCCCGCCTCCAGCGCGTACTCGGCGAGCCGGAGGGCGGTGAGTGGGGTGGTCTCGGCGGGTTTGAGGAGGACGGCGTTGCCCGCCGCCAGCGCGGGGGCCGTGCCCCAGGCGGCGATCGGCATCGGGAAGTTCCAGGGCGCGATGACGGCGACGACGCCCAGCGGCTCCTGGACGGTGATGTTCAGGCCGCCGGCGACCGGGATCTGGGTGCCGGTCAGCCGCTCCACTCCCCCGGCGGCGTATTCCAGCAGGTCGACGACGTTGTTCGCCTCCCACTCGGCGTTTCCCAGGGGGTGCCCGGCCTCGGCCAGTTCGAGCCGGGCGAGCGCGGGGACATGGTCCCGTACGACCCCGGCGAACCGCCGCAGCACACGGGCCCGGTCGCCGGGCGGCAGCGCGGCCCACTTCTCCTGCGCCGCGGCGGCCCGCCGGACCGCCTCGTCCACCTCGGCGGGGGTGGTGACGGGGACGACGGCTACCGGTTCCTCCGTCGCCGGGTTGATGATGCGCAGCTCTTGCAACACGTGGCGGTCTTCCTTACATGCGCTCGAAGGAGCGGAAGCGCTCCCAGTCCGTGACGGCGGCGTCGTACGCGTCCTGTTCGACGCGGGCCATGTGCAGGTAGTGCTCGACGACCTCGTCGCCGAACGCCTCGCGGGCGATGGGGCTCGCCTCCCACAGGGCGGCGGCCTCGCGCAGGGTGGCGGGCACGTGCTCGGCGTCGCCGGTGTAGGCGTTGCCCGTACACGCCTCGGGGAGTTCGAGTTCGTGCTCTATTCCGTACAGGCCCGCGGCGACCATGGCGGCGACCGCGAGGTACGGGTTGACGTCGCCGCCGGGCAGCCGGTTCTCCAGGCGGTGGCCGGGGCCGTGGCCGATGACGCGCAGCGCGCAGGTGCGGTTGTCCGGGCCCCAGGCGACGGCGGTGGGGGCGAAGGAGCCGGGCCGGAAGCGCTTGTAGGAGTTGATGTTGGGGGCGTAGAAGAGCGTGAAGTCGCGCAGCGCGGCGAGCTGCCCGGCGAGGAAGTGCCGCATGACCCGGGACATGCCGTACGGTTCCGCGTCGTCCGCGAGCACGGGCTGCCCGGCCTCGTCGCGCAGCGAGAGGTGGATGTGGCAGGAGTTGCCCTCGCGCTCGTTGTACTTGGCCATGAAGGTCAGCGCCATGCCCTCCTGGGCGGCGATCTCCTTGGCGCCGGTCTTGTAGACCGTGTGCTGGTCGCAGGTGGTCAGCGCCTCGTCGTAGCGGAACGCGATCTCGTGCTGGCCGAGGTTGCACTCGCCCTTGGCGGACTCCACGGTCATCCCGGCGGCGCCCATCTCGTTGCGGATGCGGCGCAGCAGCGGCTCGACGCGGCCGGTGCCGAGGATCGAGTAGTCGGTGTTGTACTGGTTGGCGGGGGTCAGCTCCCGGTAGCCGCGGTTCCAGGCGTCCTCGTAGGTGTCGCGGAAGACGATGAACTCAAGCTCCGTGCCCGCGTACGCGTTCCAGCCGCGCTCGGCGAGCCGGTCGAGCTGGCGGCGCAGGATCTGCCGCGGGGAGGCGGCGACCGGTGAGCCGTCGTGCCAGGCGAGGTCGGCGGTGAGCAGGGCGGTGCCGGGGTTCCAGGGGGTGCGGCGCAGGGTGGCGGCGTCGCCGTGCATGGCGAAGTCGCCGTAACCGCGCTCCCAGGAGGACATCGCGTAGCCCTGGACGGTGTTGAGGTCCACGTCCACCGCGAGGAGGTAGTTGCAGCCCTCGGTGCCGTGCTCCAGTACCTCGTCGAGGAAGTGCCGGGCGGCGAACCGCTTGCCGGTGAGCCTGCCCTGCATGTCGGTGAAGGCCAGGACGACAGTGTCGATCTCCCCGGCGTCGACGAGCCGTCTCAGCTCCTCGACGGGGAGCGGGGGCGTGCGGTCTGCCACGGTGGTGCCTCCTGTCGCTGCGTCCGGAGGTCATAAGGTAGGGCGGCGAACCATTGGTTGGGAAGGGGTTCCGGTGGACGGTGCTGGAGATGGCGTGGCGGACGGCCGGGAGGAGTGCCCCGCGGACCGGCTGGCGCCCGTGCTGCGCCCGGTGCGGGCGGGCAACGGCTTCGAGGAGGCGCTGGAGCAGATACTCCAGATCGTCCGGCTGGGCCTGGTGCCCGGGGGCGAACGCCTGCCCGCGGAGCGCGAGTTGGCGGAGCGGCTGCACATCAGCCGGGTGACGCTGCGCGAGGTGCTCAAGGTGCTCCAGGACGAGGGTCTGGTGGAGAGCCGGCGCGGCCGTTACGGCGGCACGTTCGTACGGCCGCGCCGGCAGAACGCGGACGAGGACGAGCTGCGGCGCCGCATCGGCAAGGTCGACGTCGAGGACACGCTGCGGTTCCGCGAGGTGCTGGAGGTGGGCGCCGCGGGGCTGTGCGCCGCGCACGGCCTGGACGACGCGCAGGCGCGACGGCTGCGGGAGGCGCTGGCGGCGACGCACGACGCGCCGCTGGCGGACTACCGGCGGCGGGACACGCTGCTGCACCTGACGCTGGCCGAGCTGGCCGGTTCGCCGTCGCTGGCGGCGCAGTACGCCGCCGTGCGGGCGGGCGTGAACGAGTTGCTGGACTGCATCCCGCTGCTGGTGCGCAACCTGGAGCACTCGCAGGCGCAGCACACCGCCCTGGTCGAAGCGGTACTGGAGGGGGACGCGGACGGGGCGCGGGAGGTGATGCGCGAACACTGCGCGGGTACGGCGGCGTTGCTGCGCGGGTTCTTGACGGCCCCGCCGCCGTAACCAGTCTTTTACGCAGGGGTCTTGCGCTCGGCAGCATCGCGAGGCAAAGGTATGCGGCTAAACCTTTACCGCACCACTTCCCCCTCACCCACCCCCGGCGAGCAGGAGCGGCTCATGGCCGACAGCACCGACCCCCGCACCGCACCGCCCTTCGACCCCGCGCCCGGCGCTTCCCCGTCCCAGGACGCCTACCTGCAAAAACGCACCCTGCGGCGGGGCAGCGCGGGCCCGCTCCTGCTCACCGGCCTGGGCGTCGCGTACGTCGTCTCCGGCGACTTCTCCGGCTGGAACAACGGCCTCGCCCAGGGCGGCTTCGGCGGTCTGGCCATCGCCGCGCTCCTGATGGGCGTGATGTACACCTGCCTGGTCTTCGCGCTGGCCGAACTGGCCTCGATCCTGCCGACGGCGGGCGGCGGCTACGGCTTCGCGCGGCGCGCGCTGGGCACCTGGGGCGGCTTCCTGACCGGCACCGCCATCCTCATCGAGTACGTGCTCGCGCCCGCCGCGATCTCCATCTTCATCGGCGACTACGTGGAATCCCTCGGCCTGTTCGGGCTGACCTCCAGCCGGCCCGTGTACCTGGCCTGCTTCGTCGTCTTCATCGGCATCCACCTGTGGGGCGTGGGCGAGGCCCTGCGCTTCAGCCTGGCCGTCACCGCCGTCGCGGTCGCCGCCGTCGTCGTCTTCGCGTTCGGCGCGCTCAGCGACTTCCACGTCAGCGCCCTGAACGACATCCCCGCAGACGCGAACGCCTTCGGCTCCAGTTCCTGGCTCCCCTTCGGCGTCCTCGGCATCTGGGCCGCCTTCCCCTTCGGCATGTGGTTCTTCCTCGGCGTCGAGGGCGTGCCGCTGGCAGCCGAGGAGACCAGGGACCCGGCCCGTACGCTGCCGAAGGCGATGGCCGCCGCGATGGGCATCCTGCTGCTGCTCGCGCTGGTCACCTTCGCCGCCGCGACCGGCGCCCGGGGCTCCGCCGCCATCCAGTCCGTGGGCGACCCGCTGGTCCAGGCACTGCAACCGCACGGCGAGCCCACCACCGTCTCCCGCATCGTCAACTACGCGGGCCTCGCCGGGCTGGTGGCGTCCTTCTTCTCCTTGATCTTCGCCGGTTCCCGCCAGTTGTTCGCGCTCTCCCGGGCCGGCTACCTGCCCCGCTTCCTCTCCCTCACCAGCCGCCGCAAGGCCCCGTACCTGGCGCTGCTGGTGCCCGGCGCGCTCGGCTTCGCGCTGGCCGCCGCGACCGGCGACGGCGCCCGCATGCTCAACATCGCCGTCTTCGGCGCCACCATCTCCTACGCCCTGATGTCGCTCTCGCACATCGTGCTGCGCCGCCGCGAGCCGCGGCTGCCCCGCCCGTACCGCACCCCCGGCGGCGTCTTGACCTCCGCCACCGCCTTCGTCCTGGCCTGCGCGGCGCTGGTGGCGACCTTCCTCGTCGACAAGCAGGCCGCCTTCATCGCCCTCGCCGTCTACGGCGTGGCCCTCGCGTACTTCGCCCTCTACTCCCGGCACCGGCTGGTCGCGGCGGCCCCGGAGGAGGAGTTCGCGGCGCTCGCGGCGGCCGAGGCCGAACTCGAACGCGACTGATCCGCCCCCCGCCCGCACCCTTCGGAGGCCCCATGTCCCCCGCACCACCCCTCATCGGCGTCACCACCTACCTCGCCGACGACGCCCGCTGGGGCGTCTGGGCCCTGCCCGCCGCACTGCTCCCGGCCGGCTACCACCGCCTCGTCCAGCGCTCCGGCGGCCTGGCCGCCCTGCTGCCGCCCGGCGACCCCGGCACCGCGGCGGAGATTCTCGCCCGGCTGGACGGCCTGGTGATCGCGGGCGGCCCGGACGTCGAACCCGTACGGTACGGAGCCGACCCCGACCCGCGCACCGGGCCCCCGGCCCGTGACCGGGACACCTGGGAGCTGGCGCTGATCGAGGCCGCCCTGCAGGCGCGCGTGCCGCTGCTCGGCATCTGCCGGGGCATGCAGCTGCTGAACGTCGCCCTGGGCGGCACCCTCGTCCAGCACATCGACGGCCACGCGGGTCCCGCCGGGCTCTTCGCCCGCCACGAGGTCAAGCCGGAGCCCGGCACCCTGCTCGGCGGCATCCTGCCCGAGGCGGTGTCCGTACCGACCTACCACCACCAGTCCGTCGACCGCCTCGGCCACGGCCTGCACCCCTCCGCCCACGCGACGGACGGCACGGTCGAAGCCCTGGAAATGCCCGGCGCGGACCACTTCGTCCTGTCCGTGCAGTGGCATCCGGAGGCCGGGGACGACACACGGGTGATGGACGCGCTGGTGGCCGCGGCGCACGGGGACTGACGCCCCGCACCGGCACTCCCATATGGCCACGTATTCGCGGCGGCAAACCCATCCGATTCGGCGATGCAAGCCCGGGCCCGAGGCTGGCTACGCTCGCTGCATCGGCGCTGACCTGCGTCAACGCCGTACGGAATTCGCTCGTGCAGCGATGCCCGGCCACGTGCTGTTTTGCCGATGAAAGTGGGTTGTGCCATGTCGTTCCGACACCTCATCAGGTCCGCTGCCGCCGTGGGACTGTCCTCCGCGCTCGTTCTCGGCTTCTCGGCCGGGCAGGGATCCGCCGCGGTGGCCGCCGCCGGGCAGTGCGGCGGCAGCGAACGCGACTTCACCGATGCGCCGCGGCCCGGCGGCCCCGCCGCGTTCGAGCTGTCCAAGCCGTACACCCAGGACGGCACCAAGGTGCGGACCGTGCAGTTCAACGCGGACCACGCACTCACGGTCGTGCCGACGGACTCCGCGAGCACGGCGCAGGGCAACTGGATCTACGAGGCGCCCAACGGCAGCAATCCCGCCAAGAGGGGGGTGGTCACCTTCGTGACGCAGGTGACCACGTCCGACGGAGTGCGCTACCGCACGGTCTTCACCGTCCCCCACCCGGTCTGCAACCCGCGCAACCAGCAGCGGCCCACCAACGTCTTCCAGATCAGAGGCGACCGCACGGTCACCGTCATCGCCTCCAACGGCCGGACGGCCACCGGCGCGGACGCGGCGTACCAGGCCGACCGATGAGGCGCGCGCTCAGGGCAGCGCCCGGGTCAGCCCCAGCAAGTGGCGGGCCGGACCTGCCGGGCGCTGCCCCGACGGCCAGACGGCCCGCAGGTCGCGGCCGAAGCGGGTACCGAGGACGGGGACCTCGACCAGCCGCCGCGCCGCAAGCTCCTCCCCCACGGCCAGTTCGCTCAGCACCGAGGGGCCCGCGCCGCTCACCGCCGCCGCCTTGACCGCCGTGGTGGAGGCCAGCTCCAGCAGCGGGGCCGCCAGGCCGCCGTGTCCGGCCAGGGCCGCGTCCAGGACCTGACGGGTACCGGAGCCGTGTTCGCGCAGGATCAGCGGGGTGGCGGCCAGTTCGGCGACGGTCAGCTCCGTGCGGCGCCGGGCCCACGGATGGGCGGGCGCGGCGACCACCACCAGCCGGTCGTGGCCGATGACCGCGCCGTCCAGCCCGGCGGGTACGTCCAGCCCCTCCACGAAACCGAGGTCGGCCTCGCCCGCGAGGAGCCGCTCGGCGACCGCGGCGGAGTTCCCGGCCAGCAGGGACACCGCGGTATCGGGGCGCTGGGCGCGCAGCGCGATGAGCCAGCCGGGCAGCAGGTATTCGGCGATGGTCATGCTGGCGGCCACCCGCAGCCGCGAGTCCCGCCGTCCCCGCAGCGCCTGCGCGCCCGCGTCGAAGGCTTCGGCGGCCTCCACCACCCGTCGCGCCCAGTCCGTGACCAGCGCTCCCGCGTCCGTCAGGCGCGAGCCGCGCGGCGAGCGCTCGACGAGGGCCACGCCCAGCTGCTGTTCCATCGAGCGGATCCGGCTGCTGGCGGCGGGCTGGCTGATGCCCCGCTCGCGGGCGGCCCGCCCGAGGCTGCCGAGCCGGGCGACGGCGAGCAGCAGTTCCAGCGCGCCGAGGTCCGGTACCCGGTGCGCGAGCGGTACCACCGGGCCCGCGTCGGATCGCTCTTCGCCGTTCGCTCTGGCCATAACCCCAGCTTATGCCCTCATAGAAACGGGGTCCCTGGCGGGCGGCGGGACGGGCGGTGAAGCTGGGACCATGGCATCCCCGACGCAGTCCTCCGCCCGCACCGGCCCCCGCCTCGTCGCCCGCGCCCCCGGCGCGCCCCCGGCGGCCCTGCGTCACCTCGGCCCCAACTGGTACGCCACCGTGATGGGCACCGCCATCGTCGCCAACGCCGGCGCCGCCCTCCCGCACACCCCGCTGCTGCGCGGCGTGTACGTCGCGGTCTGGGCGCTGTCCGCCGCCCTGCTGCTGGTCCTGCTGGCCGCCCGTACCGCCCACTGGCTCCACCACACCGACCAGGCGCGCCGCCACCTGCTCGACCCGGCGGTGGCGCCGTTCTACGGCTGTCTGTCGATGGCGCTGCTGGCGGTCGGCGGCGGGACGCTCGCCGTCGGTACCGATGTGCTCGGCGAGCCGGCCGCGGTCGCGGTGGACGCCGTGCTGTGGTGCGCCGGGACGGCGGCCGGGCTCACGGCGGCCGCGGCGGTGCCGTATCTGATGGTGGCCCGGCACCGGATCGAACCCGGCACCGCCTCCCCGGTATGGCTCCTGCCGCTGGTGGCCCCCATGGTCTCGGCGGCGCTCGGCCCCGGCCTGGTGCCGCACCTGCCCGCCGGGCAGTGGCAGCAGGCGATGCTCCTCGCCTGTTACGCGATGTTCGGGATGTCGCTGCTGGCCACGCTGCTGATGCTGCCGCTGGTCGTGGCCCGGCTGCTCCACCACGGCCCGCTGCCGCTCGCGCTGACCCCGACGCTCTTCCTCGTCCTCGGCCCGCTGGGCCAGTCCACGACCGCGGTCGGCAACCTCGCCGACGCCGCGCCCGGCGCGGTCGGCGCCGGATACGCGCGGGCGATGAGCGCCTTCGCGCTGCTGTACGGCGTGCCCGTCATGGGCTTCGCGCTGCTGTGGCTGGCGCTGGCGACGGCGCTGGTCGTCCGGGCCCTCCGCGCCGGGATGACGTTCTCGATGACCTGGTGGGCGTTCACCTTCCCGGTCGGTACGTGCGTGACGGGCGCGGCCGGTCTCGCCCGCCACACCGGCCTCACGGCCTTCACCTGGCTCGCGGTGGGGCTGTTCGGCGTACTGGCGACGGCCTGGCTGGTGGCGGGGGTGCGTACGGCGCGGGGGCTGGCGTGCGGCCGGCTGCTCGCGCCGCCGCAGCCCGCGCCCGCGGCGCCTCCCGTACCGGAACGGCCGGTCAGCGTGCCTGCTCCAGCGCGGCCCTGAGCACCCCGGCCGCCTCCACCAGCGACGGCCCGTACCAGGTCAGGTGGCGCCCGCTGACCAGGGCGGCGGGCAGCCCCGGGAATGCCTCGGGGCCGTCGTCCGCCGTGAAGCGGTACGGCTCGTCCGGCAGCACGACCAGGTCGGCGCCGCGGGCGTTCAGCTCCTCGACCGGTATGCGCGGATACCGGTCGGCGTGGCCCGCGTACAGGTTCGCCACGCCCAGCCGCGCGAGCAGGTCGCCCGCGAAGGTGTCGCGGCCCAGCACCATCCACGGCCGCCGCCAGATCGGCACCACGGCGCCCCGCGGCTCCGCCGCTCCGGCCCGTACGTCCCGCCAGGCGTCCGCCGCGTCGTCCAGCCAGCCGGGCCGGGGCAGTCCGCAGCCGCGCACCAGCACCCGGTCCAGTTCGCGCAGCGCCTGATCGAGGTCGCGGATCTCGGTGACCAGCACGTCCAGCCCGGCCGCCCGCAGCGCCCCGAGGTCCGGCGCCCGGTTCTCCTCCTCGTTGGCCAGCACGAGATCGGGCGCGAGGGCGGCGATCCGGGCGGTGTCCGGGTTCTTGGTGCCGCCCAGGCGCGGCACGTCCAGCCCGGCGGGGTGACTGCACCAGTCGGTGGCACCGACGAGCAGTTCGGGCGCGGTGGCGGCCACGGCCTCGGTGAGCGAGGGCACGAGGGAGACCACGCGTGGGGTGCGGCGCTGACCGGTCGTCATCACCCCACGGTACGCGGCCGAGGCGCCCCGCACGCACGAAGGCCCCGCCCCGGCCGTACAGCCAGGGGCGGGGCCCATGCGGTGCGTTCAGCGCCTCACTTCACCGGCGCCATCTTGTCCACGATGCCCGGGTGGTCGGCGATCCACTTCTCGACGCCGTCGTTCTCGTGGCCCTTGCCGGCGTCCTGGATGTCCTTCTCCAGGCTGCCCAGCTCGTCGGGCGTCATCTTCCAGTTCTTCAGCCAGCCGTTGAACTCCGGGAACTTCTCCGGGAAGCTCTTGTGGCCGAGCGACTTGATCTGGTTGTTGTCGCCCCAGGTGTGCTTCGGGTCGGCGAGCTTGGTCAGGTCGTACTTGCTGTACGCCCAGTGCGGCGACCAGAGCACGACCGCGATCGGCTCCTTCTTGGCGTAGGCCCGGTCCAGCTCGGCCAGCATGGAGCTGGTGCCGGCCTCGGTGACCTGGAAGTCCTCCAGGCCGTACGCGGGCGCGACGGTGTCCTTCAGCCGCTTCATCTCACCGGTGCCCGGCTCGATGCCGATGATCTTGCCCTTGAACTCGTCCTGGTGCTCGCGCAGGTCGTCCAGCGTCTTGACGCCCTTGACGTAGGACGGGACCGCGATCTCCAGCGAGGTCTTGTCGTACCACGCACCCACGTCCACGAGGTCGTCCTTGTACTGGTCCCAGTACTGCTTCTGCGCGACCGGCAGCCAGCCGTCGAACTCCACGTCGATCTGCCCGCTGGACAGGCCGGTCCACATCGGGCCGACGTCCAGGTTGCGGATGTTCGGCTTGTAGCCGCGCTTCTCCAGGACGTTCTTCCACAGGTACGTGGTGGCAATGCCCTCGTCCCACGCCGGGTAGCCGATGTTCGGCGCGGCGCCCGCGTCCTTGCCCTTGGCGTACGTGACGTTCGCCGACGGGGCGAACTTGTCGACCAGGCCCGGGTTCTTCTTCAGCCAGGTGCGCACGCCGTCCTGCTCGTGGCCCTCGCCCGCGCTCTTGACGTCGTTCTCCAGGCTGGTGAGCTGCTTCTCGTCCAGGTGGAAGTTCTTCATCCACTTGGCGACCTGGGGCTCGTCCTTCGAGAAGCCCTTGCGGCCGAGCAGGTGCAGGCCGTCGCCCGAGCCGAAGGAGCCCTTGGGGTCCGCCAGCTTGGTCAGGTCGTACTTGTCGTACGCCCAGTGCGGCGACCACAGCGTGACGGCGATCGGCTTCTTCGCCGCGTACGCGCGGTCCAGCTCGGTGAGCATGGACGCGGTGCTGGACTCGGCGACCTTGTATTCGCCCTCCAGGCCGTAGTCCTTGAGCACCTTGTCCTTGAGGATCTTCATCTCGCCGGCGCCCGGCTCGATGCCGGTGATCTTGCCGCCGAACTCGCCCGCCCGGCCCTTGAGGTCGTCGAGGGTCTTGACGTCCTTCATGTACGACGGGACCGCGATCTCCAGCGAGGTCTTGTCGTACCAGGCGCCCAGGTCTTCGAGCTTGTCCTTGTACTTCTTGTAGTACTCGGCGTGCGTGGTGGGCAGCCAGGCGTTGGTCTGCACGTCCACGTCGCCGCGGGCCTGCCCGGTGAACAGCGCACCGGCCTCCAGGGCCTGGGCCTTCGGCTTGAAGCCGCGCTGTTCGAGGATCTCCTTCCACAGGTACGTGGTGGCCTTGCCCTCGTCCCAGTTGACGTACCCGAGCGTGATCGGCCGGCCGCCGCCGTCGGTCTTCGCGCCGTCCTTGCCGAAGACATTCAGGCCGCCCGCGACCAGCGCGAGCACGACCGCGCCGGCCATCGCGACGGAGGTGGCGGGCTTCCAGTACAGGAACTTCAGGCCGCCCAGCGCGGCCTGCGCCTTGGCCAGCGCGCGGCGGCCCAGCGGCGAGACCCGCTCGTTGAGGGCGCCGGTCATCCGGTCCAGGTACATGGCGAGGATGACGACGGCGAGGCCGGCCTCGAAGCCGAGGGCGACGTTCACCGAGCTGACCGCGTTGTAGACCGAGGAGCCCAGGCCCTCGGCGCCGACCATGCCGGCGATGACGACCATGGACAGCGCCAGCATGATGACCTGGTTGATACCGGCCATGATCGTGGGCAGCGCCAGCGGCAGCTGCACCCGGAACAGGGTGCGGCGCGGGTGGGTGCCGAACGCCTCGGCCGCCTCGACCAGTTCGCCGTCGACCTGGCGGATGCCCAGCTCGGTCATGCGGACGGCGGGCGGCATCGAGAAGATGATCGTCGCCACCATGCCGGGCATCACGCCGATGCCGAAGAAGAGGATGCCGGGGATCAGGTAGACCATCGCGGGCATCGTCTGCATCAGGTCCAGGACCGGGCGCAGCGCGCCGCCGACGGCGCGGTTGCGGGCCGCCCAGATGCCGAGCGGGACCGCCACGACGACGGTGATGATGCAGGCGACCAGCACCAGCGCCAGGGACTGCATGGTGGCTTCCCACTGCTGGATCGAGTCGATCAGCGCGAAGCCCGCGAAGGTCAGGACGGCGGCCGGCAGGCCGCGCAGCCACCAGGCGAGCACCGCGAAGATGCCCATCAGCAGGAACGGGTGCGGGGCCGTCAGGACCGTCTCAATGCCGTTGTACATGTCCGTCAGGACATGCGAGACGAAGTCGAACAGCCAGGTGAGGTGGTGGCGCAGCCACTCGACGCAGGTGTCGGCCCAGGAGCCGACGTCGATCCTAGGCACCGGCGGTCACCTTGCCCTCGGGCTTGCCGCCCGCTTCGCCCACCGGTGCGTCCCCGGTATCACCGCCGGAGTCCCGGACGGCCGCTTTCGCCGGGGCCGCCGTATCGGCCGCCTTCGGCTCCTGGTTCCCGACGGGCTGCCCGCCGTCGCCGAGCACGGACAGCAGCCGCTGTACGGGTACCGCGCCGACCAGTTCGCCGTCCGCGCCGGTCACCGCGACCGGCACGGTCCCGGCCGAGCACGGGCCGAACAGCTCCGCGACGGGGGTGTCGCGGTGGACCGTGGCAGGCGCGGCGGCCAGCAGGTCGGCCGCCGTACGCAGCTCCGTACCGTCCTCCGCCGTACCGCCCAGCACCTCGTCCGCGTCGACCATGATGGCGCCCGCGGTGAGCACCCGGGAGCGGTCGACGTCCTGGATGAAGGACGCGACGTAGTCGTTGGCAGGGGTGAGGAGGATGTCCTCGGCGCTGCCGATCTGCACGATGCGGCCGTCGCGCATGACGGCGATCCGGTCGCCGAGGCGCATGGCCTCGTTCAGGTCGTGGGTGATGAAGACAATGGTCTTCTTGAGCGTCTTCTGCAGCTCCAGGAGCTGGTCCTGCATGTCGCGGCGGATCAGCGGATCCAGCGCGCTGAAGGACTCGTCCATCAGCAGCAGGTCGGCGTCGGTGGCCAGCGCGCGGGCCAGGCCCACCCGCTGCTGCATGCCGCCGGACAGCTCGTCGGGCCAGGACTTCTCCCAGCCCTTGAGGCCCGCGAGGTGCAGTGCTTCGGTGGCGCGCTTCTCGCGTTCGGCGCGCGGTACGCCCTGGACCTCCAAACCGTACGCGGCGTTCTCCAGCACGCTGCGGTGCGGGAAGAGCGCGAAGTGCTGGAAGACCATCGAGATCTTCTCGGAGCGGACCTTGCGCAGTTCCTTGTCGCTGAGCGAGGTCAGGTCCTGGCCGTCGAACCGCACGCTTCCGGCGGTCGGCTCCAGCAGCCCGTTCAGGGTCCGCAGGAGCGTGGACTTGCCGGATCCGGACAGACCCATGACGACGAAGATCTGGCCCTCGTCCACGGAGAAGGACGCGTCGATCACCGCGGCGGTCGTACCGTCGGCCCGCAGCTCCTCGCGGCTCGCTCCGTCTTCGAGCCGTCGTACGGCGTCCTCGGGTCGTCTCCCGAACACCTTGTACACGTGCTCGGCTTGCAGCCTGGCCACATACACCTCTCGATTCGATTGAGAACGACCCGCCTCCCCCGCGGGCAGGTCGTGGTGCGGTACGGGTCGGGCCCGCCTTAACCGGTGGAAATGTTGAATTTCCACCGGCTCCGCTCCGGCCGCGCGCCTGCCCCCTTTCCGATATGACAAACGCAACAGTGACCCAGTTCACATTCCCTGCCCAGCCCGGCCCCGTGGCATCGGCCGTGCACGTCACCGGGGGTACGGCATCATCGGGGTGTGACTCGACGCCTGATGCTCCTCGACACCGCCTCGCTCTATTTCCGGGCCTACTTCGGCGTCCCGGAATCGGTCCGGGCCCCGGACGGCACCCCGGTCAACGCGGTGCGCGGGCTGCTGGACTTCATCGCCCGGCTCGTCCAGGACCACCAGCCGGACGACCTGGTCGCCTGCATGGACTTCGACTGGCGCCCCCAGTGGCGGGTCGACCTCATCCCCTCGTACAAGGCGCACCGGGTGGCCGAGGAGGCCCCGGCCGGCTCCCCGGAACCGGACGCGGAGGAGGTGCCAGACACCCTCTCCCCGCAGGTCCCGGTGATCGAGGAGGTGCTCGACGCGATCGGCATCGCCCGGGTCGGCGCGGCGGGGTACGAGGCGGACGACGTCATCGGCACCCTCACCGCCCGCGCCGCCGGGCCGGTGGACATCGTCACCGGCGACCGGGATTTGTTCCAGCTGGCCGACGACCGGCGCGGCATCCGCGTCCTGTATCCGCTCAAGGGCGTCGGCACGCTCCAGATCACCGACGAGGCGTTGCTGCGCGAGAAGTACGGCGTGGACGGGCGCGGCTACGCGGACCTGGCGCTGCTGCGCGGCGACCCCAGCGACGGCCTGCCGGGCGTGCCGGGCATCGGCGAGAAGACCGCCGCCAAGCTGCTGGCGGCGTACGGTGATCTCGCCGGGATCATGGCCGCGGTGGACGACCCGGCGTCCCGGCTCACCCCGTCGCAGCGCAAGCGGCTGGCCGAGTCCCGTCCGTACGTGGAGGTGGCGCCGAAGGTCGTACGGGTCGCCGCCGACGTGCCGGTGCCGGACTTCGACGCCGCGCTGCCCGGTGAGCCGGCCGATCCGGAACGGCTGGAGGCGCTCGCGGAGCAGTGGGGGCTGGGCGGCTCCTTGCAGCGGCTCCTCGCCACGCTGCGACCGGCGGACATTTAAGACGCGACGTCCCGCCCGACGAACTGTTAGGTTAGGTATACCTAATTAACCGTGGCAGGGGAGATCGTCGTGGCAGCAGAGCGTCCGGCCCGCAAGAAGGCCAAGCTCATTTCCGCGCAGGTACTGCGCACCGAACAGCTCACGCCGCACATGGTGCGGGTATGGCTGGGCGGTGACGGCCTCGCGGAGTTCTCGGCGGGCGAGTACACCGACCATTACATCAAGCTGGTCTTCCCGATCCCCGGCGTGGACTACCCGAAGCCGCTGGACATCGCGGAGATCCGCGCCGCCTTCCCGCGCGACCAGTGGCCCCGGACGCGTACGTACACGGTGCGCAGCTGGGACCCCGACGCGCGCGAGATGGCGGTCGACTTCGTGGTGCACGGCGACACGGGCCTCGCCGGGCCGTGGGCCGTGCAGGCGCGCCCGGGCGACGAGGCGCTCTTCCTGGGCCCCGGCGGCGCGTACGCCCCCGACGCCGAGGCCGACTGGCACCTGCTCGCCGGTGACGAGAGCGCCCTGCCGGCCATCGCCGCCTCCCTGGCCCGGATGCCGGAGGATGTGCCCGTGCGGGCGTTCATCGAGGTCGCGGGCCCCGAGGAGGAGCAGAAGCTGGAAGCCCCGGCGGGTGCCGAGATCACCTGGCTGCACCGCGGCGACACGCCGGTGGGCGAGCTCCTGGTCGAGGCGGTCCGCGCGCTGGACTTCCCGGCGGGCCGGCCGCAGGCGTTCGTGCACGGCGAGGCGGGCTTCGTGAAGGAGCTGCGCAAGCTGCTGCGCGTCGAGCGCGAGATCCCGCGCGAGGACCTGTCCATCTCCGGATACTGGCGCCGCGGCCACGACGAGGACGGCTGGCAGGCGTCCAAGAAGGTGTGGAACGAGCAGATCGAGGCCGAGCAGGAGAAGGCCGCCCCCGCCGCCTCCTGACCCGTCCCGCCTCTCCCCGTACGCTCCCTTGCGGAGGGCGCCCGCCGTCATCGGGCGCCTTCGCGAGGTTCGCACATGAGCCTTGCGGGTAACTCGAACTACGGGCTTCCGCTGGGGAGTTGGCGCCCGCAGGGCATGGCGCGGCCGGTCGGCGGGTGGCCGGGAACGTTCGGGTGAGGGCCCGATGGCGCGTCTCCTCGCGAAGCCGTGGCCCCCGGTCCGTACCGCCTCGGATTGCCAGGCCGGAACGGACCCGTGCGGCCCGTGTGCGCGGCCTCCGGGGAAGCCTGGCGGAAAAGTGCCGGTGACCCGGTCGACGCACCAGCATCTCAGGGATACGCGACCGAGGGTGCGCACGGCGTGTCGGACGGGCGCATGCGCGGCGCGCGACACGCCGGACGGTCACGCCGCACCGGCCGCCGCCCTGCCGTACGCCGACGGCGTACCGACCGCTCCCCGACAGCCCGCCCTACGCCAGCACCTTCCCGATGACCGCCACCCCTTCCTCGATCCCGGACACCGTGCTGGCCGCATAGCCCAGCACCAGCCCCGGCCGCCCGCAGCGCTGCCGATGCCACGACACCGGGTGCGCCTTGACACCGTGGGCGAGCGCCGCGGCCGCCAGGTCCGTGTCGGCGAAGCCCGCGTCGAAGGTGACCGTCAGGTGCAGGCCCGCCGCGGCGCCCTGCACGGCGGCGCCCGGGAGGTGCGTGTCCACCGCCCGGATCATCGCGTCGCGACGCGCCCGGTGGCGCCGGCGCAGCTGCCGCAGCCGCCGCTCCAGCTCGCCGGACTCCATCAGGTCCGCGAGCACCAGCTGCGGCAGCGCGGCGCTGCCCAGGTCGGTGAACCGCTTGGCGTCGACCAGCGCCCCGTGCAGCTCCGGCGGCGCCAGGACCCACCCGGTCCGCAGCGCCGGCGCCAGCAGTTTCGAGACGCTCCCGGCGTAGCAGACGTGCTCGGGCAGCATCGCGCGCAGGGCGGGCACCGGCGGCCGGTCGTAGCGGTGCTCCGCGTCGTAGTCGTCTTCGACGATCAGACCGCCCGTGTCGGTGGCCCAGCGCATCAGCTCCCGGCGCCGTCCGCCGCCGAGCACCACCCCGGTCGGGAACTGGTGCGCCGGGGTCACCACGACGGCGGGCGCGCCGCTGTCCCGCAGCTCGCCGACGCGGATGCCGTCCGCGTCGACCGGAACCGGCGGCGTGCGCATCCCCCAGTACCGGAGGTGCTGGCGGGCCCCGAGCGACCCGGGATCCTCGACCGCCACCGCGGAAACGCCCCGGCCGCGCAGGACTTGGGCGAGCAGGCCGAGCGTCTGCGCGGTGCCGTTGACGATCAGCACCTCGTCCGGTCCGGCCGCGATGCCGCGGTTGCGGGCCAGCCACTTGGCGACGGCCCGCCGCAACTCCGGTGTGCCGCGCGGGTCCCCGTACCCCAGACCGGTGGCGGCGAGCGTGCCGAGCACCCGCCGCTCGGCGCGCAGCCACGCCGTACGGGGGAAGGAGGCCAGGTCGGGCGTGCCGGGGCTGAGGTCGATGCGGGCCGGTGCCGCCCGTACTGCGTCGAAGACGTCCGCGCCGGGCTCGGCGGTGAACACCGCGCCGGGCGGCGCGTCGGCCGTACGCGTACGGACGGGGGCGGGCGCCGGTGCCGTGACGGGCGCGGCGACGACGACCGTACCGGCGCGGCCCCGCCCGGCCGCGTGCCCGTCCTCGATCAGCCGCTGGTACGCCTCGGTGACCACGCCCCGGGAGACCCGCAGTTCCCCGGCCAGCGTGCGGGTGGCGGGCAGCCGGTCGCCGACCGCGAGGCGGCCGTCGGCGATCGCCAGCCGCAGCCGTTGCGCCAGCCAGTCGGACAGCCCGCCCGCGGGCGCGTCGGCCGCGTCGAGCTGGAGGAAGTCGGACCCGGACGGTATGGACCGGTCGGACGGTACGTCTTTGGACCTGGGCACCGGACCATTGTGCGGGCCAGAGTGACGGCATGGGAACAGCAGCGACAGCGACCGGCGGGACCGACGAGACCGGCACGCCGGAAAACAAGCACCGGACTCCGTCCCCCAACTCCGGTTACGTACACGGGTATTCGGACCACGAGGCCCGGCGGCTCACCGACCAGGCGGAGACCTTGGCCGCGCTTCTGCACGCGGGCACGGCCTACCCGGCGGGCAGCCGGGTCCTGGAGGCCGGGTGCGGGGTCGGCGCCCAGACGGTGCACCTGGCCGCGTCCAGCCCGGGGGCGCACATCACCGCGATCGACATCTCCGCCGCGTCGCTCGCCCGGGCCCGCGCCCGCCTCGCCGCCCGGCCGCACGCGGCGACAGTGCACTGGCAGCAGGCCGACCTGACCGACCTGCCGTACCCGGACGCCTCCTTCGACCACCTCTTCGTCTGCTTCGTCCTGGAACACCTGCCCGACCCCGCGCAGGCGCTGGCGGGCCTGCGGCGCGTCCTGCGGCCGGGCGGCAGCATCACCGTGATCGAAGGGGACCACGGGTCGGCGTTCTTCCACCCGGACAGCGCCCACGCCCGCGCGGCCATCGGCCACCAGGTCCGGTTGCAGGCGGCGGCCGGCGGCAACGCGCTGCTCGGCCGGGAGGTGCAGCCGCTGCTGACCGCCGCCGGGTACGCGGACGTCACCGTGCGGCCGCGCACGGTCTACGCCGATGCGACCCGGCCCGGTCTGACCGACGGATTCACCCACGACACGTTCATCGCGATGATCGCGTCCGTGCGGGACGACGCCCTGGCCGCCGGGCTGACGACCGAGACCGACTGGGACCGGGGCATCGGCGACCTGCGCCGTACGGCGCAGGAGGGCGGCACGTTCCACTACACGTTCTTCAAGGGGACGGCCGTCAAACCGGTGGGGTGACAGGGGGGGCAGCGAGAGCAGCTCACCGCCCCCTGCACCTCACCCCACGGACGAGTACGCCACCACGCCCCGCAGCACCGCGTCCACGGCCTTGCGTGCGTTGCGCGCCACCTCCGGCGGTGCGGCGGCGGCGAGCTGGCCGAGGATGTCGATCAGCTGCTTGCACCAGCGCACGAAGTCGCCGGCCGGCATCTCCGCCTCGCGCAGCACCTCGTCCAGGCCGAATCCGGAGGCCCAGCGGTACGCGGCCCAGGCGAAGCCGAGGTCCGGCTCGCGCTGGCCGACACCCTCCGCCTGGTTGATCTTGTGATCCTCCTCCAGGGCGTCCAGCCGGCCCCAGATCCGCACCATCTCGCTGAGCGCGTCCCGCACCTTGCCCGACGGCAGCTTCGGCGCCACCGCGTCGTCCGCCTGACGCGACTCGTAGACCAACGCCGAGGCGCAGGCGGCCAGTTCGGCGGGGCCCAGCCCGTCCCAGACGCCGGCGCGCAGGCATTCGCTCGCCAGCAGGTCCAGTTCGCCGTAGAGCCGCGCCAGCCGCCGGCCCTCGTCCGTGACCGTGTCACCTTCCAGATAGTCCAGCTCGGTCAGCAGGCCGCAGATCCGGTCGAAGGTGCGCGCGATGGTGTTCGTGCGGCCTTCGATACGGCGCTCCAGCTGCCGGGTGTCCCGCAGCAGCCGGTGGTAGCGCTCGGCCCAGCGCGCGTGGTCCTCGCGCTCGTCGCAGCCGTGGCAGGGGTGCGCGCGGATCTCCGTACGCAGCCGCGCGATCTCGCGGTCGTCCGTCGCCGCCGACCGCTGCTTGCGGTGCCGCTCCGGCGCGATGTGCCCGGCCTTCGTGCGCAGCGCGGACGCCAGGTCGCGGCGCGACTGCGGGCTGCGCGCGTTGAAGGTCCTGGGGATGCGCATCCGGTCCAGCGGTGACACCGGCACCGGGAAGTCGATCGACGCCAGCCGCTTGACCTGCCGCTCGGCGGTCAGCACCAGTGGCCGGGGCCCGTCGTGCGCGTCGAAGCCGCGGTGCCCGTTGGTTCGCCCGGACGGCATGCCCGGGTCCAGCACCAGCGCGAGCCCCGCGTACTTGCCCGTCGGTACGTGGATGACGTCGCCCGGCTTGAGCTTCTCCAGCGCGGCAGCGGCGGCCGCCCGGCGCTGCGCCGCGCCCTGCTTGGCCAGCTCCGTCTCACGGTCCTTGAGCTGCCGGCGCAGCCGCGAATACTCCTCGAAGTCGCCGAGGTGGCAGGTCATGGACTCCTTGTAGCCCTCCAGCCCCTCCTCGTTGCGCTGCACCTGCCGGGAGATCCCGACCACCGACTTGTCGGCCTGGAACTGCGCGAACGACATCTCCAGCAGCTCGCGCGAGCGGTGCCGCCCGAACTGCGAGACGAGGTTGACCGCCATGTTGTACGACGGCTTGAAGGACGAGCGCAGCGGATACGTACGCGTACCGGCCAGGCCCGCCAGGGCGCCGGGGTCCATGCCGCGCTGCCAGAGCACCACCGCGTGGCCCTCGACGTCGATACCGCGGCGCCCGGCGCGGCCGGTGAGCTGGGTGTACTCGCCGGGGGTGATGTCGGCGTGCTGCTCGCCGTTCCACTTGACGAGCTTTTCCAGCACCACCGAGCGCGCGGGCATGTTGATGCCCAGCGCCAGGGTCTCCGTCGCGAAGACCGCCTTGACCAGCCCCTTCAGGAAGAGCTCCTCGACGACCTCCTTGAAGGTCGGCAGCATGCCGGCGTGGTGCGCGGCGATGCCCCGCTCAAGCCCCTCCAGCCACTCGTAATACCCCAGTACGTGCAGGTCCTCGTCCGGGATGCCCGCCGTCCGCTCCTCCACGATGGCGCGGACCCTGGCCCGGCCCTCCTGGTCGTTGAGCCGCAGCCCCGAATACAGGCACTGCTGCACGGCGGACTCGCACCCGGCCCGGCTGAAGATGAACGTGATCGCCGGCAGCAGGCCCTCCTGGTCCAGCCGGTCGATCACCTCGGCGCGGCCCGGGGTCCAGATACGGCTGCGCTGGCGCCGCTCGCGCTCGCGGTCCGCCTCCCGCAGGTTGCGGCCCCGGCGCTTGTCGCGGCCGAACGTCGGGCGGCTGTTCTCCATCCGGGCCAGCCGCTCCAGGTCCGGGTTGACCTCGCGGCGCCCGGCCTTGCCCTTCCCCTGGCTCTCGCGCTCCTCGAAGAGGTCGTACATCCGGCGCCCGGCGAGCACGTGCTGCCACAGCGGCACCGGACGGTGCTCGGAGACGATCACTTCGGTGTCGCCGCGGACGGTGTCCAGCCAGGCGCCGAACTCCTCGGCGTTCGAGACCGTGGCGGACAGCGAGACCAGGGTGACGGACTCGGGCAGGTGAATGATCACCTCTTCCCAGACTGCGCCCCGGAAGCGGTCGGACAGGTAGTGCACCTCGTCCATGACCACATAGCCCAGGCCGTCCAGCGACCGGGAGCCCGCGTAGAGCATGTTCCGCAGCACCTCGGTGGTCATCACGACCACCGGCGCCTCGGAGTTGACGCTGTTGTCACCGGTCAGCAGGCCGACCCGGTCCGCACCGTGGCGCCGCACCAGGTCCTGGTACTTCTGGTTCGAGAGCGCCTTGATGGGCGTCGTGTAGAAGCATTTACGGCCCTGCTCCAGGGCCAGGTGGACGGCGAACTCGCCCACGATCGTCTTGCCGGATCCGGTCGGGGCCGCGACCAGCACTCCCTTCCCGGCCTCCAGAGCCTTGCACGCGTCGATCTGGAACGGATCCAGCGCGAAGTCGTACATCTCACGGAAAGGGGCGAGTGCGGTGGCCTGCTCCACCGCCCGCAGCTTGGCGGCGGCGTAGCGCTCAGCAGGGGACATGTCCTCGGTCATCGTGCTTACGAGCCTACCGGCCACCTCTGACAACGAGCCGATCATTATGGACGGGCTTTACCGGGGAGGCTCCGGCCGTGCAGCCCCCTCCCGGGTGCCGAAACGACGCACCGGGCACTTCTGCATCGAAAACAGAACAATCACCCTGTTACTATCGCGGAGATCATTCGCGGTTCGGCGTTCCGTGCCGGCTTGCACCGTTGACCAGGTGCGCCGGTCGCCGACCGCGTGGACGAGCGGGGCGTTCCGCGCCCCGATGGAGGGGAAAGCATGAAGAAGATCAAGGCAGCCACGACGGCAGCGGCGCTCGCCGTCGTCGCGGTGGGTGTACCGATGGCCGTCGCCGCCCCGGCCTCGGCCGCGAGCTCGGGCGTGGCCAAGTGCGTCACGGCGACGTGGTACCCGAGCAAGAACGCGGTGAACATCCACAACGGCTGCAAGAACACGATCAAGGTCCAGGTGGACGAGCGCTGGTGGTGGGACAGCAGCTGCATCACGATCAAGCCGGGGAAGAGCCACTACTACAAGGGCACCGGCACGGTGCGGAGCATCAAGTACTGCTGATGTGATGCGACGTCTGCCCGGCGCCTGCTGACACCGGCAGACCGAACAGGAAAGGGGCGGGGAGCCCAGCCGGCTCCCCGCCCCTTTCCGCTGCCCGCTCGGGCATCACGTCACGTCGTCGTACCCGTTGCGTCGCTGCGGCCGGTCACCCGGCGTGTCGGTGCCCGCCTGCTCCGGCAGCATCCGGTGACCGGTTACCGGCTCGACCTCGCCGATGGCCTCGGGCGTCAGGTCCAGCTCGGAGGCCTCGTCGTCGCCAGGTCCCTCGGCCAGTCGGCGCTGCCTGCGGGAATCGTTCACCGTGGCGATCGCGACGGCCGCGAAGTACAGAAGGCAGATCGGCGCCGCCAGGGCGATCATCGTCAGCGGGTCGGTGCTGGGGGTCGCGATGGCCGAGAAGACCGTGATGGCCATCACCATGCCGCGCCACCAGCCCCGCATCCGGGCCGCGGTGAGGATCCCGGCGAAGTTGAGCATCACCAGCGCCAGTGGGAGCTCGAAGGACAGGCCGAAGACCACGAACATGCGGGTGACGAGGTCCAGCAGTTTGTCCAGCGGCAGGAGGTTGTCCACGCCGACCGGCGTGAATTCCAGCAGCACCTGGGCGGTGGTCGGCAGCACCGAGTAGGCGAAATAGGCGCCGATGAGGAAGAGCGGGAATCCGGCGGCCACGAAGCTGAGCGAGTACTTCTTCTCGTTGCGGTGCAGACCGGGCGCGAGGAAGGCCCACAACTGGTACAGCCAGACCGGGCAGGCGACGATCACGCCACCCATCAGGGAGACCTTCAGGGCCAGTGCGAACGGGCCGAGCAGGTCCAGCATCACGATGCGGGCACAGGTGCCCTTCTGCTGCTTCGCGAGGTCCGTGAACTGCGCATCACAGCCGACCGCCTGCAGGATCGGCTTGGTGATGAAGTTGATGATCTCGCTGTAGAAGAACGCGCAGACGATCGTGGCGATCAGAATGGCCAGGACCGACTTGGCGAGCCGGTTACGCAGCTCGCGCAGGTGTTCCACGAGCGGCATGCGCCCCTCGGGGTCCTTCGGTTTGCGGTTCTTCGGGAGGGCGGACTTGAGCACCCCACATCCTCATCTCGTACGAGAGGCAGTGGCCGACACCCCTGCCCCGTCCGGGCCCTCGGTCAGCGCTTGGTGGTGGTGTCGGACGGCTGGGCAACCGGCCGTCCGCTGCTGACGTCGCCAGGAGCGGCCTGGATGGTGCGGGGGACTTCCTGCTGGCCGTTCGGCGGGTCGGACGGCGCCGACTGCGTGTCCGTCCCCTCCGACTTCATCGCCTTGGCCTCGCTCTTGAGGATGCGTGCGGACTTGCCGAGCGAACGAGCCATGTCGGGGAGCTTCTTCGCGCCGAACAGCAGCAGGACGACGACGAGGATGAGGAGGATCTCGGGAACGCCGATCTTTCCACCGAACATAACTGTGTACCTTCTCACCGAGGCGGCTGGGGGTTGGGGCTGCTCGACAGATCGGACATATGTCCGTCCGCCGCGCCAGCAGCGATCGTAACGCGCGGCGGCGAACGCTGGACAATCTCCGCGCGTACTCCCGGTTGCGGGCCGGTGCCTCGCTCTTCGGCCCGCCTCAGCAGCGTACCGGTCGCGCGTGCGACTGAGCAGAGCGCGTCATCCCTTTACTCTTCCGCCCCGGGCGGCCAGCGGCATCGCCGCGCGCTCCAGGTCCTCGGCCGCCCGCTGGATGCGCTGCGAGGTCTCCCCCACCTGGCGGGCCAGCCGCCGGACCTCCACGAAGACGCGGACGGCGAGGACGCCGAGCACGGCGAGGCCGAGGAAGCCGAGAGCGACAGCGATCATGGGCCAGAACATGGGAGGAGCCTATCGGGGCGGGTGTGCCGATCAGGACACATGGGCTGAAGGAGAGGCACGGCAGGCACCCTGGGCCGGAGGAACAGCGGCACCACGGCGATCACCCACCCTGCACCCGCAACGTCCGCACCCCGCCCCCCGTGAGCAGTTCGATGATCCGCTCCCCCGCCGGCTTGCGGACGGCGCTGCCGCAGTCCGGGCAGGTGAAGGAGTAGAACGTGGTGCGGCGGGTGGCGCCGATGGCCAGGCGGAGGGCGTCCGAGGCGAGCTCGAAGCTGCCGCGGCAGTCGGGGCAGGCGGCCTTGAAGAGCACCGGGCCGGTCAGGGTCGTGGTCATCGCACCCACCGTCGTCGTCATCGTCGCCGCCCGCCCTTCCGCGCGCCTACTCGCCGTACGCCGCGAGGGCCTGCCGGGCCGCCTGGCGCGCGCTGTCCGCGAGGGCCTGGGGCGCGACGATACGGCCGTCCCGGCCCAGGCGCAGCGCGAGCCGCCGCAGCGAGGCGGGGTCGGGGGTGCGCAGGGTGATGCGCAGGCCGCCGTCGGGCAGGTCCTCGGCGCTGTCGTGCGGGTAGTACTCGGCCACCCAGCGCCCGCCGGGCCCCACCTCGATGACGACTTCGGGATCTTCGGCGGCCGGCTGCACCAGCCCCTCGGACAGATCGCGCAGCTCGACCGGCGGCGGGTCGGCGGGGGCGTCCAGCAGTTTGATCTCGGCGACCCGGTCGAGCCGGAAGGTACGGCGCGCCTCGGAGAGCCGGCACCACGCCTCGACGTACGTGTGGCCCACCGCGAACAGCCGGATCGGGTCCACCTCGCGCTCGGTCAGCTCGTCGCGCGCGGGCGAGTAGTAGCGCAGCCACAGCCGGCGCCGCTCGGCGATGGCCCGGTCGACGTCCGCGAAGACGCCGCCCTCGGACTCGAAGGTGACCGAGACCCGGGAGCTGGCGCCGGCCGCCTCGCCCGCCGCGGCCTCCAGCTTGGCGGTGGCGCGCAGCAGCGCCTGCCGGTCGCCCTCGCGCAGGCCGGGCAGGGTGGCGACCGCGCGGGCCGCCACGAGCAGCGCGGTGGCCTCGTCGGCGGCCAGGCGCAGCGGTTCGGCGACGTCGTCGGGGTTGTGCCACCAGATGCGGTCGCCGTCGGTGTCGATGTCGAGCAGGTCGCCGCCGCGGAAGCTCGTACCGCACATCGGCAGTACGTCGAGGTCGGCGATCAGCTCGTCCTCGGTGATGCCGAAGGCGCGGGCGACGTCGGAGACGCGGGCGCCGGGGCGCTCGCGCAGGTACGTCACCAGCGACAGCATGCGCCGGGTCTGGTCGATCGCGTTCGTAGCCATGGTGTGTGCGTCCCGTCCCTCTCAGCCCTTGGCCACGGCGCGCAGCCGGTCCACGACGTCGGCCCGCAGTTCGGCGGGTTCCAGCACCACCACGTCGGGGCCGAACTCGACCAGCCAGGCGTCGAGTCCGTGCCCGTACGGGATCTCCAGCTCGTCCCAGCCGCCGCCCAGCTCACGGATGGTCAGCGCGCGGGCGCGCAGCGGGTAGCCGTGGTCGGCGCGCAGTCTGATGCGGGCGGTGCCGGTGGCGGTCTCGCCCGCCCAGCTCTCCACCGTCTCGCGGACGGTGACGTGGTCGGGCACCTCGGCGGTGAACTTCCCCTGCCGGGAGCGAACCTTGCCGGTGATACGGGAGAGCCGGAAGACGCGTTCGGCCTGGCGTTCACGGTCCCAGCCGGCCAGGTACCAGTGGCCGCGCCAGCACTCCAGTATCCACGGCTCCACCTGCCGCTGCTCGGGGCGGGCGGCGTTGGATTTGCGGTAGTCGAAGACCACGGGCCGGCGGTCGCGGCAGGCGAGCATCAGGGGCTCGAAGGCGGCCTCGTGGGCGGGGATGCGGGGCTCCAGGGCGCTGTGCGGCTGCTGGGCCTCGAAGGAGCCGTCGTCCTCGAAGGGCATGCCGGCCGCGCGCAGCTTCTGCAGGGCACCGCTGGCGGCGCCGGCCAGCCGGGCCTGCTGCCAGATCTTGGCGGCCAGGCCCAGGGCGGCGGCCTCGGCCGCGTCCAGGGTGATCGGGGGGAGGCGGTTGCTGTCCCGGCGGGCGAGGTAGCCGATCTCCCCGTCCAGTCCCTCGACGGTCTCGATGACCAGGCCCAGTTCGCGCAGATCGTCCTTGTCGCGCTCGAACATCCGGTTGAAGGAGTCGTCGCCCGTGCCGCCGTCCCCGGTGCCGAACGCCTCCACGTACGCCTCGATGGAGGCGCGCAGTTCACGCTTGGTCAGCGGGCGACGGGTGCCCAGGAGGCACAGCGCCAGATTCATCAGCCGCTCGGCCTTGGCAATGGCCATCGACGCCCCTTCTTGTCGGACTCCCGACCGATGACCGTACCGCTCCGGGGACCTGCGGCAAAGCCGAGGGGGCGGGGAGCCGGGGGCGGGGGTCCGGCCGGGGACGGCCGAGGGCCCGTACCGGACGGTACGGGCCCTCGGTGCGCCGGCCGCCGCTGTGCCGCGGCCGGATGTGCGGCGGTCTCAGACGGAGACCAGGTCGCAGACGAAGATCAGCGTCTCGTTGGGGGCGATGCGGCCGCCGCCGGCGCCGCGCTCGCCGTACGCCAGGTGCGCCGGGATGGTCAGCCGGCGGCGGCCGCCGACCTTCATGCCCTGCACGCCCTGGTCCCAGCCCGCGATGACCTGGCCGGCGCCCAGCTGGAACTGCAGCGGCTTGCCGCGGTTCCAGCTCGCGTCGAACTCCTCACCGGTGCTGAAGGAGACGCCGACGTAGTGGACGGAGACGTTGTCCCCCGCCTTGGCGACCGGCCCGTCCCCCTCCCACAGGTCCACGATCTCCAGGTCGGTGGGGACCGGGCCCTCGGGGAAGTCGATCTCGGGCTTGTCGATGTTCACGAAAGTGCTCCTACGAAAGAATCTGCACAGCTACGGCCACAGTCTGGCAGATCATGTTCAGACGGTGCCGACGATGTCCACGCTGAACACGAGGGTGTTCTTGTCCAGCCCGCTCTGCGCGTTCCCCTCGTAGCCCAGCTTCGGCGGAATCACGATCTCCACCCGGTCCCCGACGTGCTTGCCGACCAGCGCCTGGTCCCAGCCCTTGACGACGGAACCGGTGCCGATCTGGAAGGCGGTCGCCCCGCCGTGGTCCCAGGAGGAGTCGAACTTCTTGCCGTCCTCCCACTTCACGCCCGTGTACTGCGCGATCAGCCCGTCACCGGCCTTGACCTCCGCGCCCTTGCCCTTGACCAGCACCTGCTGCTTCAGGTCGGTGGGCGCCTTCTCCCCCTGGGGGATCGTGATCGTCGCGGCCTTGTCGCCCTCCGCCTTCACCTCGGGCATGCCTTCCTCGGGCTTCGCCTGCTCGCCCTCGGCCTTGGCCTTCTTGTCGGCCTTCTTCGCGGCGGCGATGTCCACGACCCACACCAGGCCGTCCTCCGGCTTGATGCCGAGCTGCGGGTTCAGGTTCTCACCGACCAGCTCCTTCGCGGTGCCCTCGATCTGCACCCGGCTGCCGACCTTCTGCCCCACAACGGCCCCCATCACCTTCGGGGGAAGCTGCGACTGGGCCTGGTCGCTGGCCTCGCCGACCACCTGCGTCCGCGGCGCCTTCGCGTCCGTGCCGGGCTGCTTCATCCAGGAGGTGCCGAGGTTCTGGCCGGTCTTCATGGCCTGCGCGGCGTAGTCCAGCCGGACGAAGTCGCCCTTGTTGACCGTCGCCCCCTTGCCCTCGATCAGCGTCTTGGTGGCCCGTTCCCCGGGCGCCTTGGCGTCCTTCGGCACGGTGATCTTGGGCTGCTCCCCGGCCTTGCCCTCCACCGTGGCGACCGTGGCGGCCGACGAGCCCTTGCCGTCATCGGACCCACAGGCGGCGGTGAACAGCAGGACGGGCACGGCCAGCGCCGCGGCGGCTGCGCGACGGGTGTTCTTCGTGAGGTTCATGGAGTCCAACTCGGGGTCGTGGGACGGGTGGGCAATGGCCGTCACTCTACGACCTGACCCGGGGGGCATTTCCATACGCAACACAACCGGGCAATACGGCAAAGTGCCGGGAGCGCGGGCGCTCCCGGCACAGCCACGTCCGGCGGTCACCGAATCCGGTGACCCACCGGACTCACATACCGGCGATCAGCTTTTCCACCCGGTCGTCCACGGACCGGAACGGGTCCTTGCACAGCACCGTGCGCTGCGCCTGGTCGTTGAGCTTCAGATGCACCCAGTCGACCGTGAAATCACGGCGCTGTTCCTGGGCGCGGCGGATGAAGTCGCCGCGCAGCCGGGCCCGGGTGGTCTGCGGCGGCACCGACTTGCCTTCGAAGATCTTCAAGTCGTTGCAGATGCGCGCGGCTTGCCCCTTGCGCTCCAGCAGGTAGTAAAGCCCCCGCCGGCGGTGGATGTCGTGATACGCGAGATCTATCTGCGCCACCCGCGGATGCGACATGGTGATGTTGTTCTTCGCGCGGTAGCGCTCGATGAGCTTGTACTTCATCACCCAGTCGATCTCGGTGTCGATCCGGTCGAGATCCTGTTCGCGTACGGCTTCGAGCGTACGGCCCCACAATTCCAGTACCCGCTCGACCATGCCCGTACGGATACCGCGCCGCTCGCAGAAGTCCACCGCCTTTTCGTAGTACTCCTGCTGGACCTCCAGCGCGGACGCCTCCCGTCCGCTGGCCAGCCGCACCTTGCGCTGACCGGTTATGTCGTGGCTGACCTCCCGGATGGCGCGGATCGGGTTCTCCAGGGTCAGGTCGCGCATGACCGTGCCGGCCTCGATCATGCGCAGCACGAGGTCGGTGGCGCCGACCTTCAACAGCATGGTCGTCTCGGACATGTTGGAGTCGCCGACGATGACGTGCAGCCGGCGGTAGCGCTCGGCGTCGGCGTGCGGTTCGTCGCGGGTGTTGATGATCGGACGGGAGCGGGTGGTCGCCGAGGAGACGCCCTCCCAGATGTGCTCGGCGCGCTGGCTCACGCAGTAGACGGCTCCGCGCGGCGTCTGCAGGACCTTGCCCGCACCGCACAGCAGCTGCCGTGTGACCAGGAACGGAATGAGGATGTCCGCGAGCCGGGAGAACTCCCCGTGCCGGGCCACGAGATAGTTTTCGTGGCAACCATAGGAGTTTCCGGCGGAATCGGTGTTGTTCTTGAAGAGATAGACGTCGCCCGCGATTCCCTCCTCGTGCAGGCGGCGCTCGGCGTCGACCAGCAGACCTTCGAGAATGCGCTCACCGGCCTTGTCGTGGGTGACCAGCTCGGTCACGTTGTCGCACTCGGGGGTTGCGTATTCCGGGTGCGAACCCACGTCCAGGTACAGGCGGGCGCCGTTCCGCAGGAAGACATTGCTGCTGCGGCCCCATGACACGACACGGCGGAAGAGGTACCGCGCCACTTCGTCAGGAGACAGTCGGCGCTGTCCCCTGAACGTGCATGTGACGCCGTACTCGTTCTCCAGCCCGAAAATGCGGCGGTCCATGACTGAACATTACGCCTGATGGCCTGCTCTGAAACCGGGTTGGACGGCCTCGTTTCGATCAGTTTCCGCCGTGACCTGCGCGGCCGCGCGCACGACGGTGTCACCGACGGGGGAAAGAAAGCGCTTTGTCGACACAAGTACGAGCAGTGCGGCCACCCCGCCCGCCCCCGCGACGGCGAACCCCGCGGCCGGACCACCCTGCTCCACCGCCGGGCCGACCACCGTCATCCCCACCGCCGAGCCCACCCCGAACGTCGTCACGAGCCAGGAGAACGCCTCGGTGACCGTCCCCCGCGGCGCGTGCCGGTCCACCACCACGAACGCGCACGCCAGCGCGGGCGCCAGGAAGACCCCGGCCACCCCCGTCAGCAGCGTCATCCCTGCCACGCCCGGCGTCAGCGCCAGCGGTACGTATCCGAGCGCCAGCAGGGCCACCAGCAGCCGCAGCCGGTTCTCCGGGTGCCCGGGCCACTGCCGGGCGCCGTACACGACACCGCCCAGGAGGGCGCCGACGCCGAGCGCCGACAGCAGGTAGCTGGAGACCATCCCGCCGCCGTGCTCGTCGGCGTACGCGACCGCCGCCACCGCGATCGACCCCAGCGCCAGCCCGACGAAGAAGAACGAGGCGATCAGCACCAGCATCCCGGACGAGCGCAGCGCCCCCAGCCAGTGCGCCTCACGCGGCCCGCTGCGCCACTGCCGGGAGGGCGGCGACACCGCCACGGAGAGCGCGCCGAGCACCCCGATCGCGTTGATCACCAGCAGCGCCCAGCGCTCCGACCACAGCGCCACACACGTCGTCACCAGCAACGGCCCGACCGCGAACATCACTTCCTGCGCCACCGCGTCCAGCGCGTACGCGGCGTGCACCCGGTCCTCGCGCTTGAGCACCGACGGCCACAGCGCGCGCAGCCCGCCCTCCAGGGGCGGCGTGAAGAACCCGGCTATCACCATGGCCGCGTACACCAGGGGCAGCGGCTCCAGGCCGGTGACCGCCGGCAGCCCCATGCCCAGGGCGGAGATCACCGCCGCGGGCAGCATCACGCGCGGCTGCCCGTACAGGTCCACCGCCCGCCCCAGCAGCGGCTGCCCGACCGCGTTGCTCACCCCGTACACGGCGGACAGCACGCCCGCCAGGACGTAGCCGCCACCCTCGGCGCGGGTGAAGAGCACCACGGCCAGCGGCCCGGTCGCGTTCGGCAGCCTGCCGACCAGCGTCCCGGCCAGCAGCCGGGCCGCGTGCCGCGTGCGGAGCAGCTGCGCGTATCCGGCGCCCATGCCCGCTCCCTTCCGTCCGGCGCAGCGCCGGGCAGTAGTGTTACGTATAACGTGCGGCGTCATACGTACCATGTCCCCAGCTCGCGGGTCCATACCGCGACGTCCGACGCGAGGAGCCCGAACCCCGGTGACCGCCCACGAGCAGCCGTCCCCCGCACGCCCCGGCACCGCCGCCGCGCCCCGCGTCACCAGCCGGGACGTCGCCCGCGCCGCCGGGGTCTCGCAGGCCGCCGTCTCGCTCGTCCTCGGCGACAAGTGGCGCGGCCGGGTCTCGCCGCACAAGGCCGAGTCCGTCCGCGCCGCCGCGCGCGAGCTGGGCTACCGCCCCAACCTCGCGGCGCGCAGCCTCCGGATGGGCCGCACCCGCACCGCGCTGCTCGTGGTGCCCGCCCTGACCACCGAGTACTTCGCCCGCGTCTACACCGGGGCGGCCCGCGTCGCCGCCGACCACGACTTCGGCGTCGTCCTCTACCCCTCCCCCGAGGGCATCGGCCCGGCGCGCGACCCCTTCGCCTCGGCGCGCGCCGCGCTGGACGGTGTGATCGCGTCCTCCATGGCCGCCGACGCGCTGGCCGCCATGCGCGGCGAGGAACTGCCGCTGGTGATGCTCGACAGCGATCCGGACGACCCCGGCGCCACCGCAACCGTCAACCTCGACATCGCCGACGGCGTCCGGCGCCTCGCGGCCCACCTGCTCGGGCTCGGCCACCGCCGCATCACCCACCTCGCGGCCGCCGTCGACTCCTGGACCTTCCACGTACGGTCCGCGGCCCTCGCCGAGGCGCTGCGGGGCGTTCCGGACGCGGAGGTACGCACGGAGCCCGCCGCGCTCAGCGTGGACGGCGGCCTGCACGCCGCCCACGCGGCCCTGACCGGGCCGGGCCCGCGCCCGACCGCCCTGCTGTGCGACGACGACCTGGTGGCGGCCGGGGCCTGCAAGACCGCGCGCCGGCTGGGCCTGCGGGTGCCCGAGGACCTCTCCGTCACCGGCCTCGACGACCTGGCGCTGTCCAGGGCCGTGGAGCCGGAGCTGACCACCGTCCGGCTGCCCGCCGAGGAGGTCGGGGCCGCGGGCATGCACGCGCTGATGGCCGCGCTGGAAGGCCGCCCGCCCGCGCCGGTCAGCCTGCCGGTGGAGCTGGTCGTACGGGGGTCCACGGCGCCGGTGCCGCCCGCGGCCCAGGTGTGACGGTACGGGCCCTGCCCGGCCCCCGTACAACGCGGCGCGCCCCGGCAGGTTGTCCACCCGCCGGGGCGCGTAGGTGCCCGCGTCCGCCTGGTTACGAACCGGAGTCCGAGCCGCCCTCGGAGCCGGACGTGCCCTCGGAGTCCGCGGAGTCCGCCGACTCGTCGGCCGCGCCCTCCGCCGACACCGCGGCGCCGTTCTCCTCCAGCAGCCGGGAGAGCTGACGGCCCAGGATGCGCTTGAACTTGCGCTGCTGCGGGCGCGTACGGTCGAGGGTGGCGACCTCCAACTGCTCGGCGGTCAGGGTGCGTTCACCGCCGTTGTTGTCGCGCGAGAGCGACTCGACGGCCAGCTTCAGCGCCTCGCCCAGCGTCATGCCGTCGCGGTGCCGCTGATCGAGGTAGCTGCTGATCTGATCGGCGTTGCCGCCGACCGCGACCGAACCGTGCTCGTCGACGATCGATCCGTCGTGCGGCAGGCGGTAGATCTGGTCGTCCTCGGGGGCGTTGCCCACCTCCGCGACGATCAGCTCGACCTCGTACGGCTTCTCGGCGGCGCTGGAGAAGATCGTGCCGAGGGTCTGGGCGTAGACATTGGCCAGGCCGCGCGCGGTCACGTCCGCGCGGTCGTAGGTATAGCCGCGCAGGTCGGCGTAGCGCACGCCGCCGATGCGCAGGTTCTCGAACTCGTTGTACTTGCCGACCGCCGCGAAGGCGATCCGGTCGTAGATCTCGCTGACCTTGTGCAGGGCGCGGGACGGGTTCTCGGCGACGAAGACCACGCCGTCGGCGTACTGCAGCACCACGACGCTGCGGCCGCGCGCGATGCCCTTGCGGGCGTACTCGGCACGGTCGGCCATGGCCTGCTGGGGTGAGACATAGAACGGCGTCGACACCGGCTATCCGTCCCTTTCTGTCAATGACTCTCTCAGTGGCGCATGCATGGCGGACTTCCCGTCCTCAGAGCAGCGCGGCGCGCGGGCCGTCGGGCTCGTCGAGCCGCCGCTCGTGGATGGCGCGGGCGATCTCCGACACCTCGGCCTCGGTGTACCGCTTGAAGCCCTCTTCGGTGATGACCGTGACGATCGGGTAGATCCGGCGCGCCAGGTCGGGGCCGCCGGTCGCCGAGTCGTCGTCGGCGGCGTCGTACAGCGCCTGGACGACGGCCGTGGCGGCCTGGTTCTCCGTGAGGTCGTCGCGGTAGAGCTTCTTGAGGGCGCCGCGCGCGAAGAGCGAGCCGGAGCCCGTCGCCGCGAAGCCGTGCTCCTCCGAGCGCCCGCCGGTCACGTCGTACGTGAAGATGCGGCCCTTCTCGCGGTCCACGTCCCAGCCGGCGAACAGCGGCACCACGGCCAGGCCCTGCATGGCCATCCCGAGGTTGCTGCGGATCATCGTCGACAGGCGGTTCGCCTTGCCCTCCAGGGAGAGTTGGGCGCCCTCGACCTTCTCGAAGTGCTCCAGCTCCAACTGGAAGAGCTTGACCATCTCGACGGCGAGACCGGCCGTGCCGGCGATGCCGACGGCCGAGTACTCGTCGGCCGGGAAGACCTTCTCGATGTCGCGCTGCGCGATGACGTTGCCCATCGTCGCGCGGCGGTCACCGGCGAGCACCGCGCCGCCGGGGAAGGACGCCGCCACGATCGTCGTGCCGTGCGGCGCCTCGACGGCGCCCTGCACGGGCAGCGGCGGCCGGCGGCCCGGCAGCAGCTCCGGCGAGTGCTCCCCGAGGAAGTCCATGAACGACGAGGACCCGGGCGTCAGGAAGGCAGCTGGTAGACGCCCGGTGCTACGAGTGTTGGCTTCCACACGTTTCCTTCCGGATATATCGGCCGCCCGCCCCAAGACGTCCGGCCGATCCTTGAATTGGCCCAGCGCTGCGTTGCAGCTGAAGCACAGTACGTCCCGGACCTTACCTGTCCTGGGGCGGTGATCCACATGCACGCGGGAACGGACGGGACGGCGGCTGCGGCAGCCCCTCGCCCCGGCTCCCCCGCGCGTGCGGCCCGCGCCCGGCACGGCCTGTGCGCACGCGCTCGCCGAGCGCGCTCGAACGGCGCCGGGAGCGCGCGGCGGCCTGCGCGGCCGCACGCTCCCGGAGCCGGGATCGGAACCCGTCGGGCCGGTTCCCGTACGGGGCGGGCGCGGCCGGTGTGCCACCGCGCCCGCGGGTACCGCACCCACCGCCGACGGAAACCGACACGCCTCTTACTGCCCGCCCTTTTGCACGAAGCTCCGCACGAAGTCCTCGGCGTTCTCCTCCAGCACGTCGTCGATCTCGTCCAGGACGGAGTCGACGTCGTCCGACAGCTTTTCCTGCCGTTCCTTGAGATCGTCCGCGGCCTGCGCGTCCTGCGACTGCTCCTCGACCTCTTCGGTCGAACGCGTCGCCTTCTGCTGTCCGCCGCCGGTGTCCTTGGTCGCCATGTCCCTCACCCCGCTCGGTTCGCCCCGCTCGATGTGACTGTCAAGATCAGACCCTACAAGCAAGGTCTGACATCGGCTGTGCTCTTCATCGTTCTTCGCCGTTCTTGGTGCAACGTCCGGGAGACACCCCGATGATTCCCGCCAGGGCAACCTTTAGCCCCGGATCAGGTGCCCGATCGGACGCCCGGTCACCCTCCGGAAAGGACCCGCACCAGGTCCTCGGCCGTACGGCACCGGTCGAGCAGCTCCTTGACGTGGTTACGGGTGCCGCGCAGCGGTTCCAGCGTCGGTACCCGTTGCAGAGAGTCACGGCCCGGCAGGTCGAAGATCACCGAGTCCCAGGAGGCCGCCGCCACGTCGTCCGCGTACTGCTCCAGGCAGCGGCCGCGGAAGTACGCCCTGGTGTCCTCCGGGGGCGCCTGCACCGCCCGCGCGACCTCGTCGTCGGTCAGCAGCCGCTTCATCTTGCCGCGGGCCGCCAGCCGGTTGTAGAGGCCCTTGTCGGCCCGTACGTCGGCGTACTGCAGGTCGACCAGGTGCAGCCGGGCCGCGTCCCAGTCGACGCCGTCCCGGCGCCGGTAGCCCTCCATCAGCTCCCGCTTGGCCACCCAGTCCAGCTCGCCGGACAGGCTCATCGGGTCGTGCTCCAGGCGCCCCAGCACGTCCTCCCAGCGGGCCAGGACGTCCTTGGTCTGCTCGTCGGCGTCCGCGCCGAGCCGGTCCTCCACGTACTTGCGCGCCAGCTCGAAGTACTCCATCTGGAGTTGTACGGCGGTCAGCGTCCGGCCGCTGCGCAGCGTGATCAGGTGGCGCAGCGTCGGGTCGTGGGAAACCTGGTGGAGGGTGCGTACCGGCTGGTCGACGGCGAGGTCCACGGCGATGAAGCCGTCCTCGATCATGGACAGGACCAGCGCGGTGGTGCCCAGCTTGAGGTAGGTGGAGATCTCGGAGAGGTTCGCGTCCCCGATGATCACGTGCAGCCGGCGGTACTTCTCCGCGTCCGAGTGCGGCTCGTCGCGGGTGTTGATGATGGGGCGCTTGAGCGTGGTCTCCAGGCCGACCTCGACCTCGAAGTAGTCGGCGCGCTGGCTGATCTGGAAGCCGTGCTCGTGGCCGTCCTGGCCGATGCCGACGCGGCCGGCCCCGGCGAAGACCTGGCGGGAGACGAAGAAGGGCGTCAGGTGGCGCACGATGTCGGAGAACGGCGTCTCCCGCTTCATCAGGTAGTTCTCGTGCGTGCCGTAGGAGGCGCCCTTGTTGTCGGTGTTGTTCTTGTACAGGTGGATGGGCTGGGCGCCGGGGACCTGGGCCGCGCGCTCGGCGGCCTCGGCCATGATGCGCTCGCCGGCCTTGTCCCAGAGCACCGCGTCGCGCGGGTTGGTGACCTCCGGCGAGCTGTACTCCGGATGCGCGTGGTCGACGTACAGGCGTGCCCCGTTGGTGAGGATCACGTTGGCCAGCCCGATGTCCTCGTCGGTGAGCTGGCTGGCGTCGGCGTTCTCGCGGGCGAGGTCGAAGCCTCGGGCGTCCCGCAGCGGGTTCTCCTCCTCGAAGTCCCAGCGGGCGCGTCGCGCCCGGTGCATCGCTGCCGCGTAGGCGTTGACGACCTGGGACGAGGTGAGCATGGCATTGGCGTTCGGGTGGCCGGGGACGGAGATCCCGTACTCCGTCTCGATTCCCATTACTCGCCGTACGGTCATGCGGCCCTCCTTGCCCGGCGGCGCCCCCGGATGGGGTCGGCGCTCAAGTACCGCTGCGCTTCCGGTCCGTGTGCGGCCCCCGCTTCCGCAGTGCGCGACGCGGCGGTACCGAAGAGCCTAGAACGCCTTTGCGGCGGTGGGGAGATCATTACAGTCATTGCTCCAGTCCGGTTTTTACCTGCGGGTCACCGCGTTCCGGGGGATCACCCCCGTAGCCCCGGAAAAGCGTCCGGCTGCGGACGCCCCGTGCAGGACATCCGCAGCCGGTCGGCGGTGTTACAGGTATTGGCCGGTATTCGCCACCGTGTCGATGGAGCGGCCGGTGTCCGCGCCCTGCTTGCCGGTGACCAGGGTGCGGATGTAGACGATCCGCTCGCCCTTCTTGCCGGAGATGCGGGCCCAGTCGTCCGGGTTGGTGGTGTTGGGCAGGTCCTCGTTCTCCTTGAACTCGTCCACGCATGCCTGGAGCAGGTGGGAGACGCGCAGACCCTTCTGGTTGTGTTCGAGGAATGCCTTGATGGCCATCTTCTTGGCGCGGCCGACGATGTTCTCGATCATTGCGCCGGAGTTGAAGTCCTTGAAATAGAGAACTTCCTTGTCACCGTTGGCATAGGTGACCTCCAGGAAGCGGTTCTCCTCGGACTCCGCGTACATCTGCTCGACGACCGACTGGATCATCGCGCTGACCGCGGCCGACCGGACTCCGCCGTGCTCGCCGAGGTCGTCGGCGTGCAGCGGCAGGCGCTCGGTGAGGTACTTCGAGAAGATGTCCTTGGCGGCCTCGGCGTCCGGACGCTCGATCTTGATCTTGACGTCCAGCCGGCCGGGGCGCAGGATCGCCGGGTCGATCATGTCCTCGCGGTTGGAGGCGCCGATGACGATGACGTTCTCCAGGCCCTCCACACCGTCGATCTCGGAGAGCAGCTGCGGGACGATGGTGTTCTCCACGTCCGAGCTGACCCCGGACCCGCGGGTGCGGAAGAGGGAGTCCATCTCGTCGAAGAAGACGATGACGGGGGTGCCCTCGCTCGCCTTCTCCCGGGCCCGCTGGAAGACCAGGCGGATATGCCGCTCGGTCTCGCCGACGTACTTGTTCAGCAGCTCGGGGCCCTTGATGTTGAGGAAGAAGCTCTTCCCCGCGGGCTTGCCGGTCACCTCGGCGACCTTCTTGGCGAGCGAGTTGGCGACCGCCTTGGCGATCAGCGTCTTGCCGCAGCCGGGCGGCCCGTAGAGCAACACGCCCTTGGGCGGGCGCAGTTCGTGCTCCTTGAAGAGGTCCGGGTAGAGGTACGGGAGCTCGACCGCGTCGCGGATCAGTTCGATCTGGCCGCCCAGACCGCCGATCTTCGTGTAGTCGATGTCCGGGACCTCTTCGAGGACGAGCTCTTCGACCTCGCTCTTGGGGATGACCTCGTAGACGTAGCCGGAGCGCGGTTCCAGGAGCAGGGCGTCGCCGGGGCGGATGGTGATGTCCAGCAGCGGCTCGGCGAGCCTCACCACCCGCTCCTCGTCGGTGTGCCCGATCACCAGGGCGCGCTCGCCGTCCTCCAGGATCTCCTTGAGGGTGACGATGTCCCCGGCGTTCTCGTACTCCATGGCCTCGACCACGTTGAGCGCCTCGTTGAGCATGACCTCCTGGCCACGCCGGAGCTCGTCGAGGTCGACGCTCGGGCTGACGTTCACGCGGAGTTTTCGGCCTCCGGTGAAGATGTCGGCCGTGCCGTCCTCGTTCGCCTGCAGGAAGACGCCGAAGCCGGCCGGCGGCTGTGCGAGCCGGTCGACCTCCTCCTTGAGGGCGACGATCTGGTCGCGCGCCTCGCGCAGCGTGTTGGCGAGTCGCTCGTTCTGTGCCGAAACGCCGGCCAGGTTGGTCTGCAGCTCGACGATCCGCTCTTCGAGAATCCTCGTGTGACGCGGAGAGTCGGCGAGCTTGCGTCGCAGGACGGCGATCTCCTGCTCGAGATAGGCAACCTGGCCGGCAGGGTCGTCAGACCCCCGCCCCGGCCGGATGCCGCGGTTGATGTCGTCGTCGTGGGCTGCCACGGTCCTCACCTCCTCCAAGGGGAGCTGGACGCTTCCTGACCCTACCTGGGCCGGTGCAGGTTGAAACCCCTAGATCGAAAAGACTGTCGGGGCGTGTCCGATCTTCACCCTTGCGCACGTCCTCACCTCAGGGGGATACCCACCCAACAACATCAGAAAGCGGACGGTTGTATCGTCGAGACGGTCAACACCCGTCAGGGTGGGCCCCATTTGATTCACGTACGCAGGAACGGCAGGCGAGATGACCGCGCAGGACGAAGCACTGGAGGTCTGGATCGACCAGGACCTCTGCACCGGCGACGGCATCTGTGCGCAGTACGCGCCGGAGGTCTTCGAACTCGACATCGACGGTCTGGCCTATGTGAAGAGCGCCGACGACGAACTGCTCCAGGAGAAGGGGGCCACCACCCCCGTCCCCCTGCCGCTGCTCAATGACGTACGGGACTCCGCGAAGGAGTGTCCGGGCGACTGCATCCACGTACGCCGGGTCAAGGACCGGGTGGAGGTCTACGGACCGGACGCGGAGTAGACACAGTGTGACGGATCACACACCGGCAGTGTCGGAGGAGGCGGGGAGTTCGCTCTGGACGAACTTCCCGCCTTTCCATTGCCACTTGGTCCGTGCTCGTACGTCCGGGCAGCAGCGCGGCACATCGGTCGTGGAGTAGCCCAGCAGGGTTGCGTCGATCACACCGCCGCGTACGGCGAAGCCCTCGACGCTGCGCTGCTGCGCGGGCGAGAGGAGGGTCGCGGCGACCCGCGGGGCGCCCTTGCCCGCCGCGGGGCGGGCGAGGACGTACACGCCGCTGGGCGGGGTGCCCGTCTCGGTGTGGCAGCGGACCACGGCGACGGTCTCGGGGCTGCCGTCGCCGTCGAGGTCGCCGGTGGCGCTCTCGACCACGTCGAGGCGGTTGGGGCCGCAGTCGACCGGGTACCTGGCGGCACGCGGATCGGGAGCCGGTCCCGCGGCCGCGCGGGCGCCGGGCGCGGCGGCGGTGGCCGTGGCGTCGGGGGGCTGGACGAAGGAGGCTGTTGCGACGGCCGCCGCGAGAGCGGCGGCGGTGGCGAGCCAGTGCAGGGCGCGGGTGCGGGTGTGCGGAAGGTCGTGGCCTGCCGTGGGCTGCACGCGGGGTAACTCCTGTGAAGAGCTGTGGCGGTGGGAGTGCCCAGCATCGTTCCACAGGGCGGGCCGCCGGGGAACACCCGGGCGGGGCTTCCGTCCCCTGAACGAAGCGGCGCCGCCGGCGGTTCCCGTGGGGCGGGAACTCGTCGGCGGCGCCGGATGGTTCGAGTGGTGCGGTCGGGGCGCGTCAGCCGCGCTCCGCGCCCCCGCTGGAGCTGCCAGGACCGGTGTAGTCCTCCCCGTACGCGCCCTTGGCCGGACGGCGCCGGCGCAGCGGCGGCTCGACGCCGTCCGCGAGGCGGCGGGCGGTGAGCAGGAAGCCGGTGTGGCCGATCATGCGGTGGTCGGGGCGGACGGCGAGGCCCTCGACGTGCCAGGTGCGGACCATGGTCTCCCAGGCCGACGGCTCGTTGAAGGTGCCGTGCTCGCGGATGGCCTCGACCGTACGGGCCAGCTGCGTCGTCGTGGCGACGTACGCGCACAGGATGCCGCCCGGGACGAGCGCCTTGGAGACGGCCTCCAGGCACTCCCAGGGGGCGAGCATGTCCAGGATGACCCGGTCCACGTCCGTGTCCGAGAGGTTGTCCTGGAGATCACCGACGGTCAGCGTCCACGCCGGGTGCGGGCCGCCGAAGTACCGCTCGACGTTCTGCGTGGCGATCTCGGCGAAGTCGGCGCGCCGCTCGTAGCTGTGCAGCATGCCCTGGTCGCCGATGGCGCGCAGCAGGAAGCTGCTGAGCGAGCCGGAGCCCACCCCCGCCTCGACGACGCGCGCGCCGGGGAAGATGTCGGCCATCGCCAGGATCTGCCCCGCGTCCTTGGGGTAGACCACGGCGGCGCCGCGGGGCATGGACAGGACGTAGTCGGGGAGCAGCGGGCGCAGCGCGAGGTAGGCGACGTTCCCGGTGGTACGGACAACACTGCCCTCGGGAGCACCGATCAGCTCGTCGTGGGGGAAGGCTCCCTTGTGGGTGTGGAAGCTCTTGCCCTCTTCGAGCGTGAACGTGTAGTGGCGTCCCTTGGGGTCGGTGAGCTGGACCTGGTCCCCGACCTTGAAGGGCCCGCGACGGCGGGCGGCACCGGTCGGTTCGGACATGTGACCAGCCTACCGGGCCCGGGGAGCGGTCGGGACCAGGAGGAGGGTGGGGTGGGGGG
>NZ_JOCQ01000034.1 GCF_000720725.1 Streptomyces rimosus subsp. rimosus | reverse complement strand
CGGCTGCCTGCGGGGATGGCCCCCTACACGCCCCCTCCGGCCGGTTGGGCGAGTGCGGGCCGGTGGGGGAGGTTAAAAGAAGCCTGGTGCGCGCCCACCCTGTGGTCAGGCTCGCGCACGTATAGGCGCAGAGCCGGGGGCGCCTCCGCGTCATGCGTAAGCCGCCGCCTGTGTCGCTTGTGGGACCGCAGCCACGGCGGCGGGATAGCCGCAAACGGAGCGGCTCGGGGACATACAGGGGTCTCCCCGCAGGCGACCGAGGCCCCGGTTACGAATAGACACAAGGTCGCGTCCCCGGCAACGAGGAGTGACCCCTGTGTGGCCCCGAGCCCCCACCCACCGGACAGACCGCGCCAGACGCGCACCCCCACCCAGGCCAGCGCCCCCCATGTCACACCCGCGTGACCCTTCACGCATGCGTGACCCTTCACGCATGCGCGACCCCTCACGCATGCGTGAACCCTCACCCGGTACAGAATGAAGCCGGCACCGACAACGGGAGACAACGTGAGCGAAGCGGCAGGGGCGGCAGCGGCGGCACGGGCAGAGGCGGATCCGTTTGGGACGGCCCGGCTGCGCCGGGGTGTGCTCGACGCCTGGGCGGCCTCGCCGGCCCGGTTCCGGGAGGATGCGAACGCCGAGGAGGACCTGGCCCTCGGCGGCTACCGCGACCGGCTCGCCGTCGAGCTGGCGCAGAACGCCTCGGACGCCGCCGCCCGCGCCGGCGTCCCCGGACGCCTGCGACTGACCCTGCATCCGGCCGAAGGTCCAGGCCCGGAGCCGGCCGTACTCGTCGCGTCCAACACCGGCGCCCCCATCGACGCCACCGGCGTCGAATCCCTGGCCACCCTGCGCGCCTCCGCCAAACGCGAAACGGAGACCGGGGCAACCGCGGCCGTAGGCCGCTTCGGCGTCGGGTTTTCGGCGGTGCTTGCCGTCAGCGATGAGCCCGCGCTCGTCGGCCGTACCGGCGGTGTCCGCTGGTCGTTGACCGAGGCCCGCGAGCTGGCGAGCCAGTTCGCCGTGCACAGCCCCGGCCTCGGCGGTGAGCTGCGCCGCCGCGACGGCCACGTACCGCTGCTGCGCCTGCCCTTCCCCGCCGAGGGCAGTGCCCCGCAGGGTTACGACACCTCCGTCGTGCTGCCGCTGCGCGACGGCGCCGCGCACGAGCTGACGGCCCGCCTGCTGGCCGGTCTGGACGCCGCGTTGCTGCTGACGCTGCCGGGCCTGGCCGAGGTCGTGATCGAGACCCCGGACGGCGTACGGGAGATGAGGCGGCGCCAGGAGGGCGCGTACGTCGTCATCGAGGACAGCGAGCGCGGTACCTCCCGCTGGCGGGTCAGGAGCGAGAACGGCGCGCTGGACCCGGAGCTGCTGGCCGACCGCCCGGTGGAGGAGCGCCTGCGCCCGCACTGGGCGGTGACCTGGGCGGTCCCGGTGGACGAGGAGGGTGCCCCGGTGCGCCCGGCGACCGCGCCGGTCGTGCACGCGCCGACGCCCACCGACGAGCGGCACGGCCTGCCGGCGCTGCTGATCGCCTCGTTCCCGCTGGAGCCGACCCGGCGCCGCGTCGCGCCCGGCGCGCTCGCCGACCACCTCGTACGGCGCGCCGCCGAGGCGTACGCGGCGCTGCTGGCCGCCTGGCAGCCCGTCTCGGCGGGCACGATCGACCTCGTGCCGGGGCCGCTGGGCCAGGGCGAGCTGGACAACGAGCTGCGGCGGCAGGTGCTGGAGCTGCTGCCGCGCGTACGGTTCCTGCCGAGCGCGGCCGCGCCCGCGACGCGCGCGGAGCTGCCCCTGGAGGCGCTGCCCGCCACGAGCGGCCCCGACGAGCTGGCCCCCGGCGAGGGCGGCGGCTGGGGCGGTGCCCGCGGCGAGGAGGACGCGTACGTGCTGCGGCCGGTGGACGCGGAGCTGGTCGAGGGGGCCGGTGCCGACACGGTCCGCGTGCTGGCGGAGCTGTTCCCGAGCCTGCTGCCCGCCGGGCTGGAGCGGCGGCCCGAGCTGCGCGCCCTGGGGGTCGCGCGGGTGCCGCTGGGCGAGGTCATCGACCGGCTGGCGGGCGTGGACCGGTCGCCCGCCTGGTGGTGGCGGCTGTACGACTCGCTGGCCGGTACGGACCCGGAGCGGCTGAGCGGGCTTCCGGTGCCGCTGGCCGGTTCCGGGACCGAGGACGGCGGGGTGTCGCGTACCACGATCGGCCCGCGCCAGGTGCTGCTGCCGCTTTCCGGCGGCGGTGCGGGGGAGGACGCGGAGCGCCACCGCACCCTGGCCCGCCTGGGGCTGAAGGTTGCCCATCCCGACGCCGTGCACCCCTTGCTGGAGAAGCTGGGGGCCACCCCGGCGAACCCGCGCGCCGTCCTGACGACTCCGCAGGTCCGGGCGGCCGTGGCGGGCTCCCTGGACGCGGCCGAGGACGACTACGCCTTCGGTTTCGACGGGGAGCCGGCCGGGCTCGGCGGCGAGGAGCTGGCGGAGACCGTGCTCGGTCTCGTACGTGATGCGCACCTCGCACCCGGCGACGAGCCCTGGCTGGCCGCGCTCGCCCTGCCCGACGAGGACGGCGAACCGGCCCCGGCGGGCGAACTGGTGCTGCCCGGGAGCGATTTCGAGCAGGTGATACGGGACGGTGAACTCGCCTCGGTGGAGGCGGAGTTCGCGGAGCGCTGGGGCGAGCAGCCGCTGACCGCCGTCGGCGTGCTGGCCGGCTTCGCCCTCGTACGGGCCCTCGATGTGGTGCTGGACCCGGACGAACTGGAGCCCCGCGACGGGGACTTCGTCGAGCCGGATGATGTCGGTGTGCTGGACGCCGTGGACGTGTGGTGCGAGGACGTCCTCGACGGGCTGCCGGAGACGCCGGTGCCGCCGGTCGCGACGGAGATCGTGGCCGTACGGGACCTGGACCTGGTCGACGACGACGCGTGGCCGCAGGCGCTGGCCATGCTGTCGCGGCCGCCGCTGCGGGACGCGCTGACCGCGCCCGTACGGGTGCTGCTGCCGGACGGCACGACCGAGCTGGTCCGCCCGTACACGGCGTGGTGGCTGCGCGGGCACCCCGTACTGGACGGCCGACGTCCGGCGGGACTGCGAGCGGCGGGCGGCGACCCGCTGCTGGCGGGGCTGTACGAGTCGGCGGACGCGGGCGAGGTGGACGCCCAGGTGCTGCGCGCGCTCGGCGTACGCACCTCCGTAGCCGCGCTGCTGGAGGAGCCGGGCGGCGCGGCGGAACTGCTCTCCCGCCTCGCGGACCCCGCGCGTGAGGTGGACTCCGCCCAACTGCACGCGCTGTACGGGGTACTGGCGGACCTGGACCCCGAGCAGGTCACGCTCCCCGACGACCTGCGGGCCGTGGTCGACGGCGAAGTACGCGTCGTGGACGCGGCCGACGCGGTGGTCGCGGACGCGCCCGACCTGATGCCGCTGGCCACCGGCGTCCCGCTGCTGCCGGTCCGCCCGGCGCGCGCCGCGGAACTGGCCGAGCTGTTCCAGGTCCGGTGGCTGAGCGAGGTCTTCCCGGCGCCCGTACGGTCGGAGGGCAGTCGGCACGAGGTCCCCGGGCCGGTCCGCACCCTCCTCGGCCCGGATACTCCGCATTCGTACGTCGAGCATGAAGAACTGACTGTCGAGGACGGCACCGAACTCGACTGGCGCCGGACCCCTGACGGCACCGTCCACGCCGCCACCCTGGAGGGCGTGGCCGCCGGTCTCGCCTGGGCCGCCGGCCAGTGGCCCCGCCGGTTCGAAACCGCCGCTCTCCTGGAGGACTTGGAACGCGCCGAGGAACTGGCGGAGGCCCGCTGGTTCGACTAGCGGTTGCCGGCGCGGCCGGGTGGGGGATCAGGTGGCCGGGCGCCTGGTTCACCGCCGGACGCGCCGGTGCGTTCGCCCCTGCGCGGCACACCCGCTTCCGAACCCGGCGGGATAAGGTGACGCGCATGGGAATCGCACGCTCTTCAGGGCCGACGGGCTTCAGGTAGCCCGCCAGGAGATACCTGGCGGTTGCTGCGATCGGAGTCCCGTGGCACGCACCGCCCATCACCTTCGCCCTGCGCACAGCAGTCGGCTCGCGTCCGGCTGGTCACCGGGTGATCCCTGGAGTTCCGTGGTTCTCCACGACCTCCGGTACAGCGCCCGCAGCCTCACCGAGGCGGCGCGGGAGTCCAGGAGGCCCCGGCCCCGCATGGTCCGCCGTACGGTGGCCGTCCATTCGTGGCCTCGTCACCAGCGGGACCGCTCCGTCGCCCGCTGGTCCGCGGCGGAGGAACGCCGGGCGCGGCAGCGGCTGCGCACCCAGGCGGGCAGCCTCCTGAGGCTGGTGAACTCCGCCACCGGCGAGCTCGCGCTCGACGCCGCGGACACCGTGGACGTGCCACCGGCGCGCCATCGTCGCGGCTCGCTCTGGCTCGCGTAACCGGCTATGCCGGGAACTTCCGCCCCATCACCCGCCAAGCCACCTCCAGCAGCACCGCCGCCGCCACCGCGATCCCCACCGCCGCCCACGGCATCGTCGTGCCCACCAGCTTCAGGTCGAAGAAGTTCTGGAGCCAGGGGGTGACGAGGACGATCAGGAAGCCGAGGCCCATGGCCAGGACGAGGCCGACGCGCCACCACGTGTAGGGGCGGGCGATGATCGCCAGGACCCACATGGCGCTGAGGAACAGGGTCAGGGTGGCGGCGCTCGTCTCGGCCGGCAGCGCGTCGGGACCGTCGTAATGGCTGCGGGCCAGGAGGTACGTGGCGAACGCGGCGAGGCCGATGATCAGGCCGGAGGGGATCGCGTACCGCATCACCCGCCGGACGAAATGCGGCTTCGCGCGCTCCTTGTTGGGGGCGAGGGCCAGGAAGAAGGCGGGGACGCCGATGGTGAGGGTGGACAACAGGGTGAGGTGCCGCGGGAGGTAGGGGTACGGAATCTGGCAGCAGGCGACCAGGATCGCGAGCAGCACCGAGTAGACGGTCTTGGTGAGGAAGAGGGTCGCGACGCGGGTGATGTTGCCGATGACGCGGCGGCCCTCGGCGACCACCGAAGGCAGCGTCGCGAAACTGTTGTTGAGCAGCACGATCTGCGCGACGGCCTTGGTGGCCTCGCTGCCCGCGCCCATCGAGACGCCGATGTCGGCGTCTTTCAGGGCGAGTACGTCGTTGACGCCGTCGCCGGTCATCGCGACGATGCGCCCGCGCTTCTGGAGCGCGCCGACCATGTCCCGCTTCTGCTGCGGCGTGACGCGGCCGAACACCGCGCCGTCCTCCAGGACCTTGCCCATCTCGTCCCGGTCGTCGGGGAGTTTGCGCGCGTCCACGGGGGAGTCCGCGCCGGGCATGCCGAGCTTCCCGGCCACCGCGCCGACCGACACCGCGTTGTCGCCGGAGATGACCTTCGCCTGGACGCCCTGTTCCTCGAAGTACCGCAGGGTGTCCATCGCGTCGGGCCGCAGCCGCTGTTCGAGGACGACGAGGGCGGTGGGGCGTACGTGGTCGGTGATGGAGGAGTCGTGCAGATCGCGTTCGGCGCGGGCCAGCAGGAGGACGCGCAGACCCTGCGCGTTCAGGTCGTCGATCTCGGAGAGCGCGTCGTCCCCGGAGGGCAGGAGGACGTCGGGGGCGCCGAGCAGCCAGGTGGTGTGTTCGCCGTCCGGGTCCTCCAGGGCCGCGCCGCTGTACTTGCGGGCGGAGGAGAACGGCAGCGCGTCGGTGCTGCGCCAGTCGTCCCCCGCCGGGTACGCGTCGATGATCGCCTGGAGGGACGCGTTGGGGCGCGGGTCGGACGCGCCGAGCGCGCCGAGGACCTGCTTGATCCGGCCCTCCTCCGCCCCGTCCAGCGGCCGCAGCTCGCTGACGTCCATGCCGCCCTCGGTGAGCGTGCCGGTCTTGTCCAGGCAGACCACGTCGACGCGGGCCAGGCCCTCGATCGCGGGCAGCTCCTGGACCAGGCACTGCTTGCGGCCGAGCCGGATGACGCCGATCGCGAAGGCGACGGAGGTGAGGAGGACCAGGCCCTCGGGGATCATCGGGACGATCCCGGCGATCATGCGGCGTACGGCCTCGTCGCCCGCCATGTTCAGGGTGAACAGGTGGCTGAGGATGAGGCCGACGCCGGTCGGCACCATCATCCACGTCACGTACTTGAGGATCTGGCTGATGCCGGTGCGCAGCTCGGAGTGGACGAGGGTGAAGCGGGACGCCTCCTCCGCCAGCTGCGCCGCGTACGCCTCGCGCCCGACCTTGGTGGCGGTGAACGCGCCGCCGCCGGCGACGACGAAGCTGCCGGACATCACCTTCTCGCCGGGCTTCTTGACCACCGGGTCGGCCTCGCCGGTCAGCAGCGACTCGTCGATCTCCAGGCCGTCGCTCTCCAGGACCTCGCCGTCGACGATGACCTTGTCGCCCGGGCCCAGTTCGAGGACGTCGCCGAGGACCACCTCGGAGGTGGGGATCTCGGCGGACTTCCCGTCGCGCCGTACGGTCGGCTTGGACTCGCCTATGACGGCGAGGCTGTCCAGGGTCTTCTTGGCGCGCAGTTCCTGGATGATGCCGATGCCGGTGTTGGCGACGATGACGAAGCCGAACAGGCCGTCCTGGATCGGCCCGACGATCAGGATGATCACGAACAGCACGCCGATGATGGCGTTGAAGCGGGTGAAGACGTTCGAGCGGACGATGTCGGCGGTGGAGCGCGAGGACCGTACGGGGACGTCGTTGACCTCGCCTCTGGAGACCCGCTCGGCGACCTGGGCGGCGGTCAGGCCGCGGTGGGCCGGTTCGGCGGCCTGCTCGCGGCCTCCGGCTTCGGTCTGCGCCCGCTGAGTCATGCCTTCGACGTTACGGGCGGAACGGACGATTCACCCGCTGGATGCGCACAGGAAGGTGGTGGGAGTTGTTGGAGGGGCGCGCGTCAACCGTCGGGGGTCGGGATGCGTCCACTATGGGGTGGAACTGTCCAGGGGGCGGACACGGGGGCGCGTACGGGCCCTCGCGGGGCAGCCAGTCGTACGGACGGCCGGACGGGCAGTCCGGACGGGCGGCCGTCCAGTCGCCCGTCTCAGGCCGCGTCCGCCGACGCCCGCGCCGCCGCCGCGCGCTTGATCGCGGCGTCGCGCTTGCGGACGTACCAGATGCCGAGGAGGCCGAGGCTGCCGCCGGCCAGGCAGGTCCACACCCACCAGGTGCGGTCGTGGTCGGCGAACCAGCCGTAGAAGGGGAGCTGGGCCAGGAAGAGCACGAACCAGATGATGGTGCCGCCGGTGATCGTGCCGACGACGGGGCCCTCAAGAGGCTCCGGGGCCTCGCGCAGTTCGGACTTCTTCCACATGGGGCCAGCTTACGGGCAGCCGCTGACAGCGCCGATCCCGGCAGGCCGGGCCGCGCGGCGCGGGCAACGGCCGGGCCGCGGATCGCCCCGAAGCGCTCACGGCCGGTTCCCCCCAAGGGTCTACGCGCGGAGATAGCGATCATCGACTTGTTTATTCATACTGAACCTATCCGGTTCTGACTGGTTTGATTCGTTGAATCATCCAATCCGATCCGGTCTGTTTGTGTTCTGGGCCCGATCCGGGGCCCCCACGCCTCTTCAGGCCCGTACGACTGAGGTCCGCGCATGTCCCCCTCGGCCACCACGCCGGTCGACGCCGTCCAGAGCCCAGGCCCGCAGCCGCCGAAGAACGGTCTCGACCGGTTCTTCAAGATCTCCGAGCGGGGATCCACGGTCTCCCGCGAGCTGCGCGGCGGTCTCGCCACCTTCTTCGCCATGGCGTACATCGTCGTGCTGAATCCGATCATCCTCGGCGCCGGCCAGGACAAGTTCGGGCACCACCTCGACAACGGCCAGCTGGTCACCGCCACCGCCCTGATGGCGGGCCTGTCCACGCTCCTGATGGGCGTCATCGGCAATGTGCCGATCGCCGTCGCCGCGGGCCTCGGCATCAACGCCGTCGTCTCCCTCCAGCTCGCCCCCAAGATGAGCTGGCCGGACGCGATGGGCATGGTCGTGCTGGCCGGTCTGGTGCTGATGATCCTGGTCGCCTCCGGCCTGCGGCAGCGGGTCATGGACGCCATCCCGAACGGGCTGCGGCGCGCCATCGCGATCGGCATCGGCCTGTTCATCTCGCTGGTCGGCCTGGTCGACGCGGGCTTCGTCACCCGCAACCCGGACGCCGCGCACACCACCGTGCCGCTGACGCTGGGCCAGGGCGGCCAGCTCCAGGGCTGGCCGGTGCTGGTCTTCGTCGTCGGCCTGGCGCTGATGTTCCTGCTGACGGTGCGGAAGACCAAGGGCGCGATCCTGATCGGCATGGTCGTGATGGCGGTCGTCGCGATCATCATCAACGCCGTCGCCGAGATCCCCGACGCGAGCTGGGGCCTGGCCGTACCGAACGTGCCGGACAGCCTCGTCGGCGCCCCGGACTTCGGCCTGATCGGTCAGATCAGCCTGTTCGGCGGCTTCAAGGAGGTCGGCCTGCTGACCGGCTGCCTCTTCGTCTTCACCGTGCTGCTGTCCGGCTTCTTCGACGCGATGGGCACGATCATCGGCGTCGGCGAGGAGGCCGGGCTGACCGACGAGAACGGCAGCCTGCCGGGCATGGGCCGCATCCTGATGGTGGACGGCATCGCCGTCGCGGCCGGCGGTGTCGGCTCGGCCTCGGCCAACACCTGCTTCGTGGAGTCCACCGCGGGCGTCGGCGAGGGCGCCCGTACGGGCCTGGCGAACGTCGTGACCGGCGGGCTCTTCCTGCTGGCGCTGGTCTTCACACCGCTGGCGACGGTCGTCCCGTCGCAGGCCGCGACGCCCGCCCTGCTGGTCGTCGGCTTCCTGATCATGTCGGCCAACGTCCGGGAGATCGACTGGAGCGACTTCACCGTCGCCGTCCCGGCGTTCCTGACGATCATCTCGATGCCGTTCACCTACAGCATCACCAACGGCATCGGCATGGGCGTGCTGGCCTTCATCCTGCTGCGGTCGGCGACCGGCCGCTTCAAGGAGATCCCCTGGCTGCTGAACGCCGTGGGCCTGGCCTTCCTCGTCTACTTCCTGCTCAACCCGATCGAGCAGGCGCTGGGCGTCCGGTGACGCCCGGCCGGTCCGTACGGAGGGACCGGCTCACAGCGGCGGGGCGGCGTAGAACCGCTCCGTCCGGTCCACCGACAGCTTGAAACGTTCGTCGAAGTCCTCGCGGATGAGCGTCCGGGTCACATAGTCCTGGACGCTCATTCCGCGTTTTGCGGCGTGCTGCCGAAGGCGCTCCAGCAGTTCCCCGTCCATGCGCAGGCTGAGCACTCCCGATCCCATACCGCAACGGTCCTCTCACGCCCTGGTCAGGCGGGTCACTTTCCGCTGCGTCCTCACTCGGAAGGGTGACGCGGAAGGGTGCGCCTGTACGGGCTTTCATTAGAGAGGGTAATGAGTTATGCTAACGAACATGCCGGAACTGTCCCTTGGCGACGACGCTGCCGCCGACGCCGACGCCGTGAACGCATTGCGGTCCGCCGTGATGCGGCTCTCCCGCCGACTCAAACACCAGCGGGTCGACGAGTCGCTCAGCCCGACCGAGATGTCGGTGCTCGGCACCCTCGCCCGGTGCGGCCACGCCACCCCCGGCGAGCTGGCGCGCAAGGAGCACGTCCAGCCGCCGTCGATGACCCGCATCGTGGCGATGCTGGAGGCCAAGGGCCTGGTCCGGCTCGAACCGCACCCCGACGACCGCCGGCAGAAGGTCGTCACCCAGACCGAACAGGCCGAGGCGATGCTCGAAGAGAGCCGCCGCAAGCGCAACGCGTGGCTGGCCGAGCTGGCCTCCGGGCTGGACGAGGACGAGTGGGCCGCTCTGCGGACCGCCGCACCCGTACTGGAGAAGCTCGCCCAGCTGTAGAACCGAAAGCCGAGGAGGCGAACCCACTTTGAGTACGGGATCCGGAGCAGACTCCGCCCCCGCACCGATACCCAACGACTCCACCGACGCCGCGACCGCGCCCCGCGCAGGCTCCCCGGGCACCGCCGCCGAGCCGCGCGGGGGGATGTTCCGTTCGCTGCGCGTCCGCAACTACCGGCTGTTCGCCACCGGACAGGTCGTCTCCAACACCGGCACCTGGATGCAGCGCATCGCCCAGGACTGGCTGGTGGTCAGCATCACCGGCTCCTCCGCCGCCGTCGGCATCACCACCGCGCTCCAGTTCCTGCCCATGCTGCTCTTCGGGCTGTACGGGGGCGTGATCGCCGACCGGGTCTCCAAGCGCAAGCTGCTGCTGATCACCCAGGCCTCGATGGGCCTGACCGGCCTGGCGCTGGCCGTACTGACCCTCAGCGGGCACGTCGCGGTCTGGCACGTCTACCTGATGGCCTTCGTACTCGGCCTGATCACCGTCGTCGACAACCCGGCGCGCCAGGCGTTCGTCGTCGAGATGGTCGGCCCGGACGACCTGCGCAACGCCGTCAGCCTGAACTCGGCCAACTTCCAGTCGGCCCGGCTGATCGGCCCCGCGGTGGCCGGTGCGCTGATCACCTCCCTCGGCAGCGGCTGGGCCTTCCTCCTGAACGGCCTGTCCTTCCTCGCGCCGCTGGCCGGCCTGCTGCTGATGCGCACCCGCGAACTGCACAAGGTCGACCGCGCCCCACGCGGCAAGGGCCAGCTGCGGGAGGGCGTGCGCTACGTCGCGGGCCACCCCGAGCTGATCTGGCCGATCGTCCTGGTCGGCTTCATCGGCACCTTCGGCTTCAACTTCCCTATCTGGCTGACCGCCTTCGCCGACAAGGTCTTCCACGGCGGTGCCGGCATGTACGCCTGGTTCAACGGGCTGATGGCGGCCGGTTCACTGGCGGGCGCGCTGCTCGCGGCCCGGCGCAGCACCTCGCGGCTGCGGCTGCTGGTGGGCGCGGCGCTGCTGTTCGGCGTGCTGGAGATGGCCGCGGCCCTCTCCCCGGCCGTCTGGATCTTCGGCGCGCTGCTGATCGCCATCGGCGTGGTCGGCCTGACGATCAACGTCACGGCCAACTCCAGCGTGCAGATGGCGACCGATCCGCTGATGCGGGGGCGGGTGATGAGCCTGTTCATGATGGTCTTCATGGGCGGCACGCCGCTCGGCGCGCCCATCGTCGGCTGGGTCACCGACGCGTACGGCGCCCGCCTCGGCTTCCTCGCGGGCGGCCTGATCTCCGCGCTGGCGGCGGCCGGGGTCGGCCTGATGCTGACCCGCGCGGGCGGTCTGCGCGTACGGATCGACCTGCGGCGCGGCCACCAGCACGTACGGTTCGTGCCACGGCAGCGGGACAGCGAACCGGAGCGGCTGGCGGCGGCTGCCTGATACGCCCGTACGGGGCCGGGACCGCGTGCGTACGGCGGTCCCGTCCCCTACGGCCCTCGGCCACGCGATCCCCGCCCCCGCCAGGCCCACGCCCCCGTACGCGACACTGACCGCATGAGACTCTTCGCCGCAGCGCTCCCGCCCGAGTCCGCCGTCGAGGAACTCGCGGCCCGGGTGCGCGGGCTGCGGCGGCTGCCCGGCGCCGACCGGCTGCGCTGGACCGGGCGGGCCGGCTGGCACTTCACGCTCGCCTTCTACGGCGAGGTGCCCGATACCGTCCTCCCCGATCTGCGCGAGCGGCTGGCGCGGGCGGCCCGTCGGTACGAGCCGATCCCGCTGCGCCTCAAGGGCGGCGGGCGCTTCGCCGACCGGGTGGTCTGGGCCGGGGCCGACGGCGGCCTGCCGGCCCTGCGGAAGCTGGCGGACTCGGCGAACGCGGCCGCCCGCCGGGCCGGGGTGGAGATGTCCGGCCACCGCGCGTACACCCCGCACCTGACCGTCGCGCGCAACCGCGGCGGCACCCTCGACCTGGACCCGTTCGTCCAGGCCCTGAAGGACTTCGAGGGCGAAGCCTGGACCGTACGGGAGCTGGCGCTCGTCCGCAGCCACCTGCCGGCCGGCGGGGTGCCGGGCGAGCAGCCCCGGTACGAGACGGTGGCCGCCTGGCCGCTGGGCCGCTGAGCCTGGCCGCGGGCGTTCCGGCCGGGCCGGTTACGCTCGAAGGGTGGATCCCAAAACCCGTAACCGGATCATGTCCGGCCTGTTCGCCGTGCTGCTCGTCGTCGTGATCGTGGCGGCCGCCCTGCGCTGATCGCGTACGGACGGCCGCCCCCGCCGGGGACCTCAGCTCACCAGGCGAACGCCTCCGGTGACGGCCCCGGCCCCGGGAAGATCTCTTCGAGCGAGGCCAGCAGCTCCTCCGACAGCTTCAGCTCCACGGCGCGCAGCGCCGAGTCGAGCTGCTCCGGCGTGCGCGGCCCGACGATCGGCCCCGTCACCCCGGGCCGGGTGAGCAGCCAGGCCAGCGCGACCTCGCCCGGCTGCAGACCGTGCTTGTCGAGCAGGTCCTCGTACGCCTCGATCTGCGCCCGGATCGCGGAGTTCGCCAGCGCGCCGGCCGAGCGGCCCCCGTTCGTACGGGACCCGCCGCCCTCGCGCTCCTTGCGCACGGCGCCGCCGAGCAGGCCGCCGTGCAGCGGCGACCACGGGATGACACCCAGCCCGTACGACTCGGCCGCCGGGATCACCTCCATCTCGGCGCGCCGCTCGGCGAGGTTGTACAGGCACTGCTCGCTGACCAGCCCGAGCGAACCGCGGCGCGCGGCGGTCTCGTTGGCCTGCGCGATGTGCCAGCCCGCGTGGTTGGAGGATCCGGCGTACAGGATCTTGCCCTGCTGTACCAGGACGTCGACGGCCTGCCAGATCTCGTCCCACGGCGTGTGCCGGTCCACGTGGTGGAACTGGTAGAGGTCGATGTGGTCGGTGTTCAGGCGCTTGAGGCTGGCGTCCACCGCGCGCCGGATGTTCAGCGCGGAGAGCCGGTCGTGGTTGGGCCAGACCTGCTCGCCGTCGCCGCCCATGTTGCCGTAGACCTTGGTGGCCAGCACGGTCCTGTCGCGGCGGCCGCCGCCCTGGGCGAACCAGGAGCCGACGATCTCCTCCGTGCGGCCCTTGTTGTCGCCCCATCCGTAGACGTTGGCGGTGTCGAAGAGGTTGACGCCCGCAGCAAGCGCGGCGTCCATGATGGCGTGGCTGTCGGCCTCGTCCGTCTGGGGTCCGAAGTTCATGGTCCCCAGAACGATGCGGCTGACCTTGAGTCCGGTGCGTCCGAGCTGCTCATACTCCATGGCCTTTAGCCAACGCCTTGGAGCGCGCTCGAATCAAGACGCGGGCCGCGACCCGTGCCTCTCAGGTCCCTGTTTCCCCGTACGGACCGCCCACGCCCCACGCCTGGTGCATGGCGTCCGCGAAGGCCGCCGCGAGCAGGTGCTCGCCGGACGCGGAGGGGTGCGTTCCGTCGTAGGTGTCCCGGTCCAGGTCGTACTCCGCCGGGTGGGAGGCCAGCAGCAGCGGTGAGGCGGGGGTGGACAGGTCCGCGACCGCCTTGGCCAGCAGTTCGTTGAAGCGTTCGCACTCGGCGGCGAAGGGGGCGTCGCACAGGGCCCGGGTGTTCGGGATGACGGGCAGCAGTACGGCGCGTACGGACGCGCGGGCGGCCCGTGCCTCGGCGACGAAGCGGCGCACGTTCGCGGCGGTCTGCTCCGCGTTCGTGTAGAACCCGAGGTCTATCAGGCCGAGCGAGACCAGCAGGGTGTCGGCCTTGGACGTCCGCACGGCCTCGCCGATCAGCGGCGCCATGTGGCACCACCCTTCGCCCCACCCGGCGAGGTGCCGCCGCGCGTTCTCGGGGAAGTCCGGGTCCCGGTAGGCGTACGAGACCGGCGCGTCGGCGGCCGTGTCGTACAGCGTGCTGCGCGGCCCGACGATGCGGTACGGACCGCCGAAGGTCCGGTTCAGGTGCTGCCACATGCGGTAGCGCCAGGTGAAGTCCCCGGCACTGCCGATCGTCATCGAGTCGCCGACGAACATCACGCGCATACGGCCTCCCGGCCCGCCGGCCCGGGGGCGCCGGAGGGCGCAGTCGGGGTGCTCATGCGGAGATCATAGAAAGCCGTGGGGCAGGCGGCCGGGGCCGGGCCTCCCGCCCGCCCGGCGCCGCGGACCGGCCGCCCCGAAGTGGCAAGCTGACCCCATGCGTTCGCTACTGTGCGCGGCCGGGGCCGCGGGGATACTGCTGTTCGCCGCGGCCGGGCCGGTGGCGGCCGACGACGGAGGGGGCGGCGAGGGGTTCACGATCACCGACCCGCGGATCAAGGAATCCAGCGGCCTGGCGGCCAGCCGGGCGCACCCGGGGGTGTACTGGACCCACAACGACAGCGACGACGGCCCGTACGTCTACGCCGTGGACGCGCGCACCGGCCGTACGGTCGCCACCGTCACCCTGCGCGGCATCGGCGAACCGCGTGACGTGGAGGCGGTCTCGGTCGGCCCGGACGGCAACGTGTACGTCGGCGACATCGGTGACAACCGCGGCGGCACCTGGAACCACGTCTGGATCTACCGCTTCCCGGAGCCGGAGCGGCTGCGCGACCAGACCGTCACGGCGGCGCAGCTCACCGTCACGTACGACGAGGGCCCGCGCGACGCCGAGGCGATGATGGTCCATCCCAGGACCGGCCGGGTCTACATCGCCAGCAAGAAGAAGAGCGGCGGCGCCGCCCTGTACGAGGGCCCGGAACGCCTGTCGTCGCGCGGCACGAACACCTTCCGCCGGATCGCGGCCATCGACCAGTGGGTGACCGACGGCGCGTTCTCCCCGGACGGCACACGGCTGGTGCTGCGCGGCTACCTCGGCGCGGAGATGTACCGCTGGGAGCGCGGCCGCCCGAAGGACATTGGAAGCGTGGGCGTACCCCTTCAGATGCAGGGCGAGTCCGTCAGCTTCACCCCCGACGGCCGCACGCTGCTGTTCGGCTCGGAGGGCAAGGCCAGCCGCGTACAGCCGGTGGGGCTGAGCGGAGATCAGCTGCCGGGGGCGGCGAAGGCGTCCGATGGAAAGGGCGACGGCACGGGCGACACCGGCAACCCGAACGAGAACGGCCCCGGCAAGAACCGCAACCTGCTGCTGGCGGCGGTGACGTTCGGGGTGGCGACGGTGGTGGTGTTGGGGGTGCGGAGGATGTTCCGGCGGCGGTGAAGGCCGGCCGAGCTCCGGCAGCTCTCCGCCTTCAGCCACCCCGCCTTTCGATGTAAGCCGCGATGCCGTCCAGCAGCCGCCCGAGCCCCAGCTCGAACAGCGCGTCGCCCTCGTCGCCCTCGTCGTCGAACGCGAAGGTGTCCTCGGACAGCTGGGCCAGGTGCGGGTAGCGGCCGCTCTCCATCGCCTGGACGAGGAAGGGGCCCTGGATCTTCCACCATTCCTCGTCGGTGATGCCGGTGCGTTTCTCGGCCAGGGCCGAGTTCAGGCGGGTGCGTGCCGCGCCTGCGACGTAGCCCTCCACGATCATCAGCAGCCGGATCTTCTCCGGGTCGCGCAGGGCGACGCCGGACAGACCGCGGATGGTGTACTCCAGCGCGTTGACCGAGTTGGGGCCCAGGAGTGGGCGCGTCTGGTCGACCTGGAGCAGCCAGGGGTGCCGGTGGTGGAGCTGCCAGCTGCCGCGCGCGACGGTTTCCAGGACGGTGCGCCAGCCGGCCTCGGGGCCGGGGAACTCGGCGGGGTCGAACGCGGCGATCCTGTCGAGCATCAGGTCCAGCAGCTCGCCCTTGCCCGGGAGGTAGCGGTAGAGCGACATGGTGCCGACGCCCAGCTCGGCGGCGACCCGGCGCATCGACACCGCGCCGATTCCCTCGGCGTCCGCGACCGTGACCGCGGCGCCGACGATCCGGTCGAGGGTCAGGCCGGGCTTGGGGCCGCGGGTGGGGCGCTCGCCGGTGCCCCAGAGCAGCTCCATGCTGCGTGCCGCGTCACCGCTGCCGCTGTGTTCTGTCGTCATGGTGCGGCCAGTCTATGCCGCCGCCCGAAAACTGGGTACGCCGTACGCGGTCATCGGGTACGGTGGTCCGCGTTACTGGGTACGGCGTACCCGATTTCGGGGCGCGGGGCGAACGGGGAGGACGGGACAGCGCATGAACACACCCGAAGTGGCCGTGTTGGCGGAGGGGCTGGCGAAGCGGTACGGGGACAAGCGGGCGCTCGACGGCTTCGACCTGGCCGTACGGCGCGGCACCGTGCAGGGCCTGCTCGGACCGAACGGGGCGGGCAAGACCACGGCCGTTCGGATTCTGGCGACGCTGCTGCGGCTGGACGGCGGGCGGGCGGTCGTCGCCGGGCACGACGTGGCGCGCGAGCCGCACGCCGTACGCAGGCGGATCGGCCTGACCGGGCAGTACGCCGCCGTGGACGAGATCCTGACGGGGCGGCAGAACCTGGAGATGTTCGGGCGGCTGTTCCACCTGGACGGGCGGCGGGCACGGGCCCGCGCCGGCGAGCTGCTGGAGCGGTTCGGGCTGGCCGACGCGGCCGGAAAGCAGGTCAGGCACTACAGCGGCGGCATGCGGCGCCGCCTGGACCTGGCGTCGAGTGTCCTGCTCGCGCCCGAGGTGCTGTTCCTGGACGAGCCGACCACCGGGCTCGACCCGCGCAGCCGCAACGAGGTCTGGGAGACCGTACGGGACCTGGTCGCGGGCGGTACGACCGTCCTGCTCACCACGCAGTACCTCGACGAGGCCGACCAGCTGGCCGACCGGATCGCCGTCATCGACCACGGCCGGACCGTCGCGGAGGACACTCCGGACGGCCTCAAGCACGGCATCGGCGGCGACCGCGTCCAGGTGGTGCTGCGCGAGGCCGCCGAACTGCCGCGGGCGGCGGGGATCGTGGCGCGGGTGGCGGCGGACGGCGCGGCCCCGGACACGGACGTGGCGGAACGGCGGGTCGGTGTGCCGGTGACGGACGGTGTGGCGGCGCTGACCGAGGTGGCGCGGGCGCTGAAGGACGCGGGGATCGGCGTGGCGGACATCGGGCTGCGGCGGCCGACGTTGGACGAGGTGTTCCTGCGGCTGACGGGGCATCGTACGGCGGCGGAGGAGACGGGCGGGGCAGGAACCGGCCGTACGTACGGGACGGAGGCCGCCGCATGAGCGCCCCCACGGCCCGCGCCGCTGCCGAGCGGCGCCTGTACTGGGCCTTCGCCGACTGCTGGACCATCGTCCGCCGGGACCTGACGCACCTCGTCAAGCAGCCTGCCAACATCGCCTGGCAGCTGGGCTTCCCGATCGTCTCCGTCCTGCTCTTCGTCTATGTCTTCGGCAGCGCGATGGACGTCGGCGGCGAGGGCTCCTACCGGGACTACGCGATGCCCGGGATGTTCGCCATGACGATGGCGTTCGGCTTCATGAACACCGCGATGCTGGTCGCGGTCGACAAGGACCGGGGCGTGACCGACCGCTTCCGTTCGATGCCGATGGCGCGGTCGGCGGTGGTCAGCGGGCGGGGCGTCTCGGACGTGTTCGGTGCGGCGCTGGACCTGGCGGTGCTGGCGCTGATCGCCGTGGTCGTCGGCTGGCGTTCGGACGGCGGCCCGCTCGCCACGCTGGCCGCGTTCGCCCTGCTGCTGCACCTGCGCTTCGCCCTCATCTGGGTGGGGGTGCTGCTGGGCCTGCTGGTGCCCAACCAGGAGGCGGCGGGCGGGCTGTTCGCGCTGGCCTTCCCGTTCGGCATGATCTCCAGCGTCTTCACGCCGCCGTCGATGATGCCGGACTGGCTCGGCGCGATCGCGATGTGGAACCCGGTCTCCTCGACGGCGAACGCGATCCGTGAGCTGTTCGGGCAGCCCGGCACGACCGGCGACAGCTGGATCGAACAGCACGCCCTGCTGATGGCGGTGGTCTGGCCGATCGCCCTGACCGCCGTCTTCCTGCCGCTGGCCGTACGCCGCTTCCAGCGCCTGAGCCGCTGAGCGGGCGCTCGGGCACAGCACGACGGCCGGGCCCGGCGGGTGCGTCCCGCCGGGCCCGGCCGTATGGAGCCCGGTGCCCCTAGAGCTTGTCGATCACGTAGTCGATGCAGGCGGTCAGCGCCTCGACATCGGCCGGGTCGATCGCCGGGAACATCGCCACCCGCAGCTGGTTGCGGCCCAGCTTGCGGTACGGCTCGGTGTCCACGATGCCGTTGGCGCGCAGCGTCTTGGCGACGGCCGCCGCGTCGATCTCGTCGTCGAAGTCGATGGTGCCGATGACCTGGGAGCGCTTGGCCGCGTCGGTGACGAACGGCGTCGCGTACTTGGACTCCTCGGCCCACCCGTACAGCGTGCGCGAGGAGGTCGCGGTGCGGCGCACGGCCCAGTCCAGGCCGCCCTGGCCGTTGATCCACTCCAGCTGCTCGTTGAGCAGGAAGAGGGTGGACAGGGCCGGGGTGTTGTACGTCTGGTTCTTCAGCGAGTTGTCGATCGCGGTCGGCAGCGAGAAGAACTCCGGGATGTGCCGTCCCGAGGCGTGGATGGTGCGGGCGCGCTCCAGGGCGGCGGGGGAGAAGACGCCGATCCACAGGCCGCCGTCGGAGGCGAAGGACTTCTGCGGCGCGAAGTAGTAGACGTCGGTCTCCGCGATGTCCACGGGCAGGCCGCCCGCGCCGGAGGTGGCGTCCACCAGGACGAGCGAGCCGGCGTCCGCGCCCGCCACCCGCTTGATCGGGGCGGCGACACCGGTCGAGGTCTCGTTGTGGGTGAAGGCGTAGACGTCCACGCCCTCCTCCGCCTTCGGCTCCGGGTGGCTGCCCGGGTCGGCGGAGACCAGCGTGGGCTCGGCCAGCCACGGCGCCAGCTTGGCGGCCTTGGCGAACTTCGAGGAGAACTCGCCGAAGGTGAGGTGCTGGGACCTGTTCTCGATCAGGCCGTGGGTCGCGATGTCCCAGAAGGCGGTGGAGCCGCCGTTGCCGAGGACGACCTCGTAGCCCTCGGGCAGCTGGAACAGCTCGCGCACGCCGTCGCGGACCTTGCCGACCAGGTTCTTGACCGGAGCCTGGCGGTGGGACGTGCCGAGCAGGGAACGTCCGGTGGCGGCGAGGGCGTCGAGCGCCTCCGTACGCACCTTGGAGGGGCCCGCGCCGAAGCGACCGTCGGCGGGCTTGATGTCAGCGGGAATCTGGATATCAGCCACGGGCGAAGCGTAATCCGTCAGGGGGCCGGCGCAGGACCGGGGTCCACCGGGTGAGACGGATCGGACACCGTTGCCGGACCGCTGTCCCCCTGCTGGGCCTCCGCTTCCCGGCCCGCCCCCTGATGGCTCTCCGTCCGGCCGGCGTCCGCATACAGACCGGTCACCGATGCCGCCGCCCGCGCCAGCTCCGCCCGCGCCTCCGCCGGTCCCAGCACCTCGACCGTCGTGGCGAACTGCAACAGCTGGCGCACCGCGCGCCGTTCTTCCAGCGCCAGTTCGACCGTCACCCACGTACCGCCGGTGTCGCGCGGCGGCTCCACCAGTGCGGGCCCCATGATCCGTACGAACAGGTCCAGCCGGGACCGCAGCACCCGCGCCGTCACCCGCAGCCCCGCCGGCCGGTCCTCCACCTGCCGCCGCAGCGCCTCCCACGCGTCCGCCAGCTCCACGCCGTCCCGGCGCCGCACCGGCGTGTCGAGCATCGTGGCCGCGGCCACCCGGTCGGCCCGGAACAGCTGGGCGCGCCGCCGCCGGTCGGCGACGAGGTACCAGGTCCCGGCCTTGGAGACGAGCCCGTACGGATCGACGGTGTACGTACGGGTACGGGTCTCGCCGCTGTGCCGGTAGCGGATGCGCAGCCGCCGGTCGGCGAAGACCGCGGTGTGCAGCGTGTCCAGGTCGACCGCGGGCTGGGGCGCGGACAGCCAGCGCCCGGGATCGACCAGGATGCGGCGGCTGGTCAGCTCGGCCGCAGGGCGGTGCGGCGCGGGCAGCGCGGCCATCACCTTGCGCAGCGCGGACCCGAGCGCGTCGTCCAGCCCCAGCGCCTGGTGCGCGCCCTCGGCGGCCAGCACGAACAGCGCCCGCGCCTCGTCGGTGGTCAGCCCGGTCACGTCCGTACGGAATCCCGGCAGCAGCGCGATGCCGCCGTGCCGCCCGCGCTCGGCGTACACCGGTACCCCGGCCGTGGACAGCGACTCGATGTCGCGGTAGATCGTCCGGACGGACACCTCCAGCCGCTCGGCCAGCTCGGCGGCGGGGACCCGGCCGCGGGTTTGGAGGAGCAGCAGGATGGAGAGGAGGCGGTCGGATTTCACGCGGTCCAGTCTTCCGGAAAACCCGGCAGAAAACCTGACGGAAAGTGTCAAGTTATCGCGGGAGAGTCCCGGCCATGAACTTCACCCAGGACACCGTTCCCGCAGCTTCCCCCACCCTCGCCGACCTGACGGGCCAGGTCACCGGCGTCGTCCTCGTCCCCGGAGACGACGGCTACGACGCGGAGCGCTCCGGCTACCAGACCGGGTACCGGCACCGCCCGTCGGTGATCGTCGGAGCGGCCTCGGCAGCCGATGTCGTGGCGGCGGTGTGCTACGCCCGTGCCCACGGCCTGCCGGTGTCCGTGCAGTCGACCGGGCACGGCCTCGCGGCGGCGACCGACGGGGGTTTGCTGATCAGCACCCGCCGGATGGACGAGGTACGCATCGACGCGGAAGCCCGCACCGCGTGGGCCGGTGCGGGTGCGCTCTGTGGCAAGGCGATCGAGGAAGCCGCGCCGTACGGGCTGGCGCCGGTGCACGGGTCGTCGCCCGGGGTGAGCGTCGCCGGGTTCACGCTCGGCGGCGGACTGGGCATCCTGGGGCGGGAGTTCGGATACGCGTCCGATCACGTCCGGGCGGTGGAACTGGTCACCGCCGACGGGGAGCTGCGCCGGGTTTCCGAGGCACGCGACCCGGACCTGTTCCGGGCGCTGCGCGGCGGCGGCCACGGGCTGGGCGTGGTGACCGGCCTGGAGTTCGGGCTGGTGCCGGTGGCGCGGGTGTACGGCGGGCAACTGGTCTTCGGCGCCGACCTGCTGGACGAGGCGCTGGCCGCGTACCTGGCCTGGACCGAGGACCTGCCCGCCACGCTGACCTCGTCGATGGGGCTGATCGCGTACCCGGACGTGCCGGCGATGCCCGGCCATCTGCGCGGGCGCCACCTCGCCCACATCCGGATCGCGTACACGGGTACGGCGGAGGACGGCGAGCGGCTGGTCGCGCCGCTGCGCGCGGTCGGGCCCCGGGTGACCGACACGTTGCGCGACATGCCGTACACCGAGTCGCAGACCATCCACCAGGATCCCACCACGCCGCACGCCTATGACGGCGACAGCGTGCTGCTCAGCGGCCTGGACGCGGACGCGCTGCGCGCGGTGGCCGCGCTGACCGGCCCGGACGCCCCGATGATGACCGTGGTGCAGCTCAACCACCTCGGTGGCGCGCTCGCGGAGGGCGGCGGCTCAGTCGGCCACCGGGACGCACGCTACCTGGTGCGCCTGCTGTCACTGCTGGACGATACGGATGTGGCGGCCGTCCGGGCGCTGCACGCGGAGGTCCGCGGGGTGCTGGCGCCCTGGGCGGTCGGCCGCAGCGTCAACTTCCTGTTCGGTGATCACGGTGACGCGGTGGCCGACGCGTACGAGGAGCCGGTGCGGCGGCGGCTGGCCGGTGCCAAGGCCGCGTACGACCCGGAGAACGTGTTCCGGGCGTAGTCGCGGGCAGCGGGTGGGGAGCGCCCCCGGCCGAGTGGGCAGGCTGGGGGCATGGCTGATCGTACGGAGACGCGCGGGGCGCGGGACGGGACGCGCGAACTGGCCCGGGAGCTGGCCCGGGAGCTGGCGGACGCGGTGCGCGGCGAGGTCTCGGCCGCCGCCGGGGACCGGGCGCTGATGACCATGGACGCGTCCAACTACCGCCGGGTGCCACAGGCGGTGGTCGCGCCACGGGACGCCGAGGACGTGGCCGCCGCGCTGCGGGTGTGCCGGGAGCGCGGCGTGCCGGTGGTGCCGCGCGGCGGTGGCACGAGCATCGCCGGGCAGGCCACCGGCCTCGGCGTGGTGCTGGACTTCACCCGGCATCTGCGGCGGATCGTGACGCTGGATCCCGAGGCCGCCACGGCGGTCGTCCAGCCGGGTGTGGTCCTCGACGACCTGCGGGCGGCGGCCGCCGCGCACGGCCTGACCTTCGGCCCGGACCCGTCCACGCACAGCCGCTGCACCCTCGGCGGCATGATCGGCAACAACTCCTGCGGCTCGCACTCGGTGGCCTGGGGCACCACCGCCGACAGCGTGCGCGAGCTGGAGGTGCTGACGTACGGGGGCGAGCGGCTGCGCGCCGGGCGCGGGACGGCGGCCCTGGACGCGCTTCCGCGGCGGCTGCGGGACGGCGTACGCACGCTGGTGAACGGCGACTTGGCCCTCCTGCGCACCGGCTACCCCGGCCTCCCGCGCCGCATCTCCGGTTACGCGCTGGACGCCCTGCTCCCCGAGCAGGGCACCGACCTGGCGCGGGCGCTCACCGGAAGCGAAGGCACCCTCGGCGTGCTGACCGAGGCCACGGTTGCGCTGGTCAGGCCGCCCGCCGCCAAGGTGCTGGCGGTACTCGGCTACGAGGACGAGAGCGCGGCGGCCGAGGCGGCGCACACGCTGCTGCCGTACCAGCCGCTGACCGTCGAGGGCATGGCCGCCGACCTGGTGGGCAGCGCGGCGGGCCTGCCCAAGGGCGGCGCCTGGCTGTTCGTCGAGATGGGCGGCGACGACCCGGGAGAGGCGCTGGCGCGCGCCGAGGACCTGTGCCGGGGCGCGGGCGCGGCCACGACCGACCACACCGTCGTCACCGACCCGGCACGGCAGCGCGCCCTGTGGCGGGTGCGCGAGGACGCGTCCGGCACCGCGACCCGGATGCCGGACGGTTCGGAGGCGTGGCCGGGCTGGGAGGACTGCGCGGTGCCGCCCGCGCGCCTCGGCGCCTACCTGCGCGACTTCCGCTCCCTGCTGTCCCAGCACGGCCTGCGCGGCACACCGTACGGGCACTTCGGCGACGGCTGCATCCACGTCCGTATCGACTTCGACCTGTTGACCGCGCCCGGTGTCCGCCGGTTCCGGGAGTTCTCCGGCGACCTGGCGGAACTGGTCGTGGCGCACGGCGGCTCGCTCTCCGGCGAGCACGGCGACGGCCAGGCCCGCGCCGAACTGCTGCCGAAGATGTACGGACCCGAACTGGTCGGCCTCTTCGGCCGTTTCAAGGACCTGTGGGACCCGGCGGGCGGCCTGAACCCCGGCATGCTCGTCCGGCCGGACCGGATGGACGACAACCTGCGCTTCGCGCCGCTGCCGAAGCGCCCGGTGGACGTGGAGTTCGGCTATCCGCACGACGGCGGTGACTTCTCGGCGGCCGTACGCCGCTGCGTCGGCGTCGCCAAGTGCCGTAACGCCGCCCCCGGCCCCTCGGCCGTCATGTGCCCGTCGTACCGCGCCACCGGCGAGGAGCGGCACTCCACCCGGGGGCGCGCCCGGCTGCTGCACGAGATGCTGGCGGGCGAGGTGGTCACCGACGGCTGGCGTTCCGAGGAGGTACGGGACGCGCTGGACCTGTGCCTGTCCTGCAAGGGCTGCCGCAGCGACTGCCCGGTGGGCGTGGACATGGCCACGTACAAGGCCGAGTTCCTGCACCACCACTACGCCGGGCGGCTGCGCCCCGCCGCGCACTACTCGATGGGCCGCCTGCCGCGCTGGCTGCGCACCGCGGCCCCGGTCGCGCCGCTGCTCAACGCGCTGGCCCGGACCCCGCTGGCGGGCGCGGCCAAGCGCCTCGGCGGCATCGCGCCGCAGCGGCCGATCCCGGAGCTGGCCACCGAGCCGTTCGTACGGTGGTGGGCGAAGCGGACGCCCGCACCGGCCCCGGCAGGACCGGCGCTCCTGCTGTGGCCGGACACCTTCACCAACTACCTCGCACCCGAGGTCGGCCGCGCCGCCGTCCACGTCCTGGAGGCCGCCGGGCTGGCCGTCCGCCTGCCTTCGGCGCAGCGCCGCCGCCCCCTGTGCTGCGGCCTGACCTACGTCTCCACCGGCCAGCTCGACCAGGCGCGCACGGTCATGCGCCGTACGGTGGACGCGCTCGACCCGCTGCTCACCGACGGCACCCCGCTGACCGTCCTCGAACCGAGCTGCGCGGCGGCCCTGCGCACCGACCTGCCCGAGCTGCTGCCCGACGACCCGCGCGCGGCGCGGCTGGCCGCCTCCGTACGCACCTTCGCGCAGACCCTGGAAGAGCGGGCGCCCGACTGGGAGCCCCCGCGCCTCGACCGCCCGGCCGTCGGCCAGACCCACTGCCACCAGCACGCCGTCCTGGGCGAGGCGGCCGAACAGCGCCTGCGCGAGCGGGCCGGGCTGGCGGGCGGCCTCAGCGGTGGCTGCTGCGGCCTGGCCGGGAACTTCGGCTTCGAACGCGGCCACTACGAGGTGTCCGTGGCCTGCGCGGAAGAACAGCTCCTGCCGTCCGTACGGGAAGCGGCGCCCGGCACGGAGGTGCTCGCGGACGGCTTCTCCTGCCGTACTCAGATCGGCCAGCTCACCGACCGGCGGGCCCGGCACCTGGCCGAGGTCCTGGCCGAAGCACTGGCGGAAGGCCCGGCCGAGGCGCTGCCGGGCGAGGGGTGAGGCGGGCGCTCACGGCGCCTCACCGAAGACCTCGTGCGCCAGCGCCACCAGGTCGGGTACGGCCGGGTGTCCCGGTCCCGCGCGGCGGACGAGGTGCACGGCGACGGCCGGGGCGCCGCGGAGGGGGACGTACCGCACGCCGTGGTGCGGATGCACCTCCGCGGTGGCCGAGGAGGTGACGCCGAAGCAGCGGCCGGCGGCGATGGCGGCCAGCCAGTCGTCGGTGTTGGTGATCGGCACGGTCGCGGCGGGCCGCGCGTCCGCCGGCCACAGGTCCGGGGTGGTGACGCCGGAGACGGTGTTGAGCGCGAGGGTGCGCCCGGCGAGGTCCGCGAGGGTCAGTGAGCGGCGCCGGGCCAGTGGTTCGTCGGCGGGCAGGGCCGCCACCCGCGGCTCGGTGCCGAGCCGGTCGGCCACCAGGCCCTCCTCCCGGAGCTCGCCGCGCAGCAGCGCCGCGTCCACGTCCCCGCGCAGCAGACCCGCCGTGCGGTCGTCGATCCGGCGCAGCTCCAGCGCGGTGCCGGGGTGCCGCTCGTGCCAGCGGCGCAGCAGGGGCGTGGTGTACGGGCCGGCGGCGGACCAGGCATGGCCGAGGAGCAGTGGCCGGGGCGCCGGGCGGGCGTGGGCCAGGGCGTCGTCGAAGGCGGTGACGGCGGCCCGGGCCCGTACGCGGAAGGCGCGGCCCTCCGGCGTCAGCTCCAGGTGATGGGTGGACCGGTCGGCGAGCCGGGTGCCGGTCTCCTGCTCCAGCTGCCGCAGGGCGCGGGAGACGGCGGGCTGGCTGAGGTGCAGCCGCTCCGCGGCGCGGGTCACGCTGAGCGTGTCGGCAACGGCCAGAAAACAGCGGAGGTGCCGCAGCTCGATGGTCATGCGGGCGGAGCATAACAGCAGGTGGAAATCGCATTTCACGGCGCGCACGGCGGGCCGTAGCGTGGGCGTGTGAACGAGTCGCACCACGAGTCCAGCACCCCGCTCCCCGCCGGCCAGGCACAAGGCCCGTCCGGCGGCCCGTCCGGCGGCACCGCCGCCGGCCTGCCGCCCGTACCCCCCGTCCCCGAGCCGGTCCCGGCCTCCCCGGAGGTCCGCGCCGCGGAGCGGGACGCGGCGGGGAGCGGGCGCCTGGTCTCCGTGGCGCTGGTGATCGGCGGCATCATCTCGCTCCAGTTCGGCGCCTCGGTCGCGGTGCTGCTCTTCCCGCGGGCTGGTGCGCTCGGCGTGGTCACGCTCCGCCTGGTCGTCGCCGCGCTCGTCCTGATGATCGCCTGCCGCCCGAGGATGCGCGGCTACTCGCGGGGCGACTGGGCCACGATCATCGCCTTCGGTGTCGCCCTGGTCGGCATGAACTCGCTCTTCTACGAGGCCATCGACCGCATCCCGCTGGGCGCCGCCGTCACGCTGGAGTTCATGGGCCCGCTGATCCTCTCGGTGGTCACCTCCCGGCGGGCGCTGAGCCTGGTGTGGGCGGCGCTCGCGCTGGGCGGCGTCGTGCTGCTCGGCCGCGAGGGCTTCGACGGGCTGGACCCGCTCGGCGCCGTGCTCGCCCTGTCGGCGGGCGCGCTGTGGGCCGCGTACATCCTGCTCTCGTCCCGTACGGGCCAGCGCTTCCCGCAGGCGGACGGCCTGGCCCTGGCCATGTCGGTGGCCGCGCTGCTGAGCCTGCCGATCGGCATCTCCAGCGCCGGTACGGCCCTGCTGGACCCGGTCACGATCGGCCTGGGCGCCGCCGTCGCGCTGCTGTCCTCGGTCACGCCGTACACCCTCGAACTGCTCGCCCTCCGCAAGCTCCCGGCCTCCGGCTTCGCCGTAATGATGAGCCTGGAGCCGGCCGCCGGCGCGCTCGCCGGGTTCCTGGTGCTGCACCAGTCGCTCGGCTGGGCGGAGATGGTGGCGATCGGGCTGGTGGTGCTGGCGAGTGTGGGGGCGGTGCGGAGTACGAGCAACGGCTAGCGTGCGGTATCCCCTGACGGGGTGCCTCGTGATGCGTCACAGTGACATGTCACCGCTGGCGGCCTCCACGAGGGCGCTATAGGCAGCTTCGGCGGCGCGCCCGGGCGGGGTGTCGGCCGGGGCGCGGGCGAGGAACGCCCGGGTGGGCCCGCTGTGGGCGATACCGCCTTGCACCAGGACGGTGACGTGGTCGGCTTCCTCGGCGAGGTCGGCGACGTCGTGAGTGGACATGAGTACGCGGACACCGGAGCGGGTGACCTGGTTCAACAGGTCGCGGAAGACGCGGCGCTGACGCGGGTCCATGCCGGCGGTCGGCTCGTCCAGGAGGAGTACGCGGGCGTCGTGGACGAGTGCCCCGGCCACGCCGAGACGTCGGAGCTGGCCGCCCGACAGCTCCGTCGTCTTCGTGCCGGCCCGGTCACTCAAGCCGACGGCATCCAGTGCCTGGGCTGCCTTTCCCCAAGCGGTCCTGCTCGACATGCCTTTGAGCCAGCCGCAGTAGGCGACCTGTTCGCGTGCGGTCAGGCCGTGCATCGCTGTGATGGACTGCGGCATCCAGGCGACGGTTCGCCGGTAGGCGGCGGTCCCCGCGCGCAGTCCGTCGAGGGACACGTTCCCGCTCTCCGGGCGGGTGACGGAAGCCGCGAGACGCAACAGTGTCGACTTGCCTGCTCCGTTGGCGCCGAGCAGCACGGTCAGGCCGTCCGGGAGCCGGTAGGTGAGGCCGTTCAGCACTGGTGGGCGACGGCGGCCGTAGCGGTAGGTGCAGTCGGACAGTTCCAGGGTCATAAGGACCTCCGGGTCGAGCGTGCCAGCACGGCCAGGCCGGCGGCGAGGGTCAGTGTGGTGACGGCCAGGGAGGGCACCGACGTCGCGGGGTGGCCGACGATCGTCCAGCGGTACAGAGCGCTGTCGGGAGCGAAGCCGAAGAAGACGACGACGGCCAGCCAGGCGGGCCCGGTCATCACGGCGCCCTGGCCGAGCACGGGCCGCAGACACAGCATGAGGCCGACCAGGAAGCACGTGTCACGGCCTGCGGCGACGGCCGCCGCCGAATCAGCGGCCGCGGCGAGCACCGCGGCGACCGCCACAGCCACGACGCCCGTGGCAGCGGCCAGAGCCGTATCGGTCAGCCGTACCGACCGTACCGCGATGGCCTCGGCTTCCGGCAGCCGGTTGTCGAGGCACCAGCCCAGGGCCGCGACGACGGGTACCGGCGCGAACAACAGCAACTGCACGGGCACCGATACGGCGGACAGGAGAGACAGAAGGGGCACCGCAACACCCTGCTGAGTGGCAGCCACCAGCGCGGCGAAGGCGGCCAGCGCCATGCCCAGGACCCACAGACGGCGGGCCCTGGCCCACCACCACACACCGCACCGGGTCATGGCGAGCCTGCTGGGCAGGCGGCGCGCAGCGTCGCCCGGTACCACGTCGCCTGTTCGTCCTCGGGCAGCGTCCGGGCCTTGAGGTAGGCCTGTTCGGCCCGGTCCCGTACGGCCATCTCATCGGGTGCGCCCGTGCTGTTGGTGACGACATCCTTGCGTAGGTCGCGCTGGGTTCCGGTGAGGCCGGTCGCCCACAGTGTCGCGGCCAGCATCCGTGCCGGGTCGGGACGCAGGCACGGGGGAACGACGGCTGCCACGGTGACCGCGTAGCGCAGCTGGCCTTCCCGCGCTGCGGCGGTGAGCGGCGGCCGCCAGGTGCGCGCCGTGGAGGGCCGCTCGCCCGCCTGGCGCCCCTGGGTGAGGCTGTCACTGACCAGCGCGGGGGCGAGTCCGACTCCCGCGGCGCCGAACGCTTTGATCACCTCGGACACTTCGCGTTGCGCCGGCTTCAGGACGCCACCCAGCGTCCGCGGAACGCACACCCGTGGTGCGCTGCCGGAACAGGCCATGGGCGCCTGGTCGGCCAGGAGAGGCGGGGTGTAGCCCCAGTCAGCGGCCATCGCACATGCGGTCCCGCTGCCGGCGGCGATCACCGCGAGAGCCAGGACCATACGCAGGACGGCCTTGCCCAGGCGCGCCCACCCCAGGGCGAGCGCCAGCGCGATGCTGCCGGTCAGCAGGACATGAGGGAGCAGCACCCGGTACGGGACGGCTTCCCCGAGCATCAACTTGTTGAAGAACGCGCCGGAGACGTTGCGCAGCCACGCAGGATCGAGGGTGACGCTGTAACTGACCACCACCCATACGCCGATGGCCAGCACCGGAGCGGCGATGGCCTTGGGCACCCGTTGCCCGACGGCGAAACCGATCACGGCGTGCGCCAGGCACATCACCATGGCCAGCCACACCGGCCGCAGGCTCGGCCCGGTGGGCCACACCCCGTAGTCGACGAGGGCCACGACGACCGGAAGGATCACGGTCAGCCAGCCCAGAACAACCACCGGCCACAACGCGCCGACGGCGATCCGGTACCGACTGCGGGCTGGAGCCAGCCGCCAGACACCCGCTTCCTTCAACCTGCCGCCCTCCCACGCCGCCAGCGCCGCGACGGCCGCGTAGGCGAAGGCATAGGCCGCATACAAAGGCGCGGAGACGACTGTGGGGGCGTACTCGTACACCTCTCCCACCGGTTTGCCGGCACCGCCGATGTAGTAAAGCAGCGGAATAGCCGCGACGAATGGTGCCGCCCACAGTGCGCTACTGGTACGGACCCGGCTCCAGAGCCGCACTCAACCTCCTTGTGCCCGCGGCCGACGGGGCGAATCGCCCTGGCCTCGTACCAATACGGGCTCCAGTCGTAACTGACCGATTGATCAGCCCCGTATGCCGCCGCCTCGCTCGGAGTTGTTCACTCCGCGATGCGGCCCTTATATGCCGACGCGGTTATGAAGTGGTCGAATGCTGAGAATGCCGGTCATCCGTGACGCTGCACGTTCCTTATGCGGAATGCCTCTCGGTCACGTGCGACCTGGGCAAGTTCAGGTGGCTATCGCGCGGACAGAAGTCGGCCAAGGGTGCCTTGTGCGGTGGGCTCCGGGATTCTCCCGAGCGGGCTGCCGAGGTGTTGACTTGCCGGTGCCTCGGGAATCGTCGGCCCTTGCAACCGGGGCCGGGGTCACCGTTCGACCTTCAAATGATTCCAAGACCTGCCGTCCGCTGTCTCAATGAGTTTCCGAACGCTCCGGTCGACCTGCCCCCCGGTGAGATGCGGCGTAACCGCGTTCGATTCCAAATCTTGGCATGAGCGGAAGGGGGAAATGAAGAAGATCAGGGTGCGTCTTTGATTGTGGCCGAATCTCGATCACGCCCGTGGCTGGCGCTGAACTGTGCGTCCGCTGAACTGTGCGTGACTCGGGGGCGGTGTGGCGCTTCCGGGCTCGGCGTCTCGAACGCTTCGGCTCTGAGGTACCCGCAAGGTGACCCCGCGTCCCTCCGGGAAAAATCATGCAGGCGTGCTTGATTGTTTCTCCCCGCGCTGCCACGCTCGGTACCCGCACCGCATCAGCCAACGTGCCCTGCCCGTACGGCAGATGGCCGACGAGGGGAGTGCCGCGTGTCCGACGCCGACGCCGTACCGGCAGTACTGGCGGACCTGAGGGATGAAGGGGACGCGCTCGACGCGCTGGTCGGCGGGCTGGCGCCGGGGCGGTGGGCGGAGCCGACACCGGCCGCGGGCTGGACGATCGCCCACCAGATCGGGCACCTCGCCTGGACCGACCGGCAGGCCCTGCTGTCCGCCACCGACCCCGCCGCTTTCGAGAAAGCGGCCCAGCGGGCCCTTGCCTCACCCGCGACCTTCGTCGACGAGGGCGCGCGACAGGAAGCGCAGGCGCCGCCCGAGCAGCTGCTCGCCCGCTGGCGGGCGGTCCGGGGCGAGCTGTACGAGGCCCTGGCCACCCGGACCACGCGGGACAAGATGCCGTGGTTCGCGACATCGATGAGCACCGCCTCCATGGCCACGGGGCGGCTGATGGAGACCTGGGCGCACGGCCAGGACATCGCCGACACGCTGGGCGTACGGCGGGAGCCCACCGCGCGGCTGCGGCACGTGGCCCGCATCGGCGTGCGCGCGCGGGACTTCGCGTACGTGGCCAACGGGCTCCCCGCTCCGGCCGAGGAGTTCCGCGTCGAACTGCGCGCCCCCGGCGGCGGCACCTGGACGTACGGCCCGGAGGGCGCGGCGCAGCGGGTGACCGGCGATGCCCTGGGCTTCTGCCTGCTGGTGACGCAGCGCGCACACCGCGACGACGTGGACGTACGGGCCGACGGCGCGGACGCGGACCGCTGGCTGGACATCGCCCAGGCGTTCGCCGGGCCGCCCGGCAAGGGGAGGGAGCCGGGCGGGCGGGGCGCCCGGTGACCGGCGGCGGCGTGCTGCGCGTCGGCAACGCCTCCGGCTTCTACGGCGACCGCTTCGACGCCGTACGCGAGATGCTGACCGGCGGCCCGCTCGACATCCTCACCGGCGACTACCTCGCCGAACTGACCATGCTCATCCTCGGCCGCGACCGCCTCAAGGATCCCGCGCGCGGCTATGCGAAGACGTTTCTGCGGCAGTTGGAGGACACCCTCGGCCTGGCCGTCGAGCGCGGCGTGCGCATCGTCACCAACGCCGGGGGCCTCAACCCCGCCGGACTCGCGGACTCCATACGGGCGCTGGCCGACCGGATCGGCGTCCCGGTCCGGGTGGCGCACGTGGAGGGCGACGACCTCATGCCCCGGTACGCCGGCCGCGAGGGCGTACTGACCGCCAACGCCTATCTCGGCGGCGAGGGCATCACCGCGTGCCTGCGCGCCGGCGCCGACGTGGTGGTGACCGGCCGGGTCACCGACGCCGCCCTGGTCAGCGGGGCCGCGGCGGCCCACTTCGGCTGGGCGTCCACGGACCACGACCGGCTGGCGGGCGCGGTTGTCGCGGGCCACGTCCTGGAGTGCGGCACCCAGGCCACCGGCGGCAACTACTCCTTCTTCACCGACCACGACGCCAACACCCTGCGCCATCCCGGCTTCCCCCTCGCCGAGATCGCCGCCGACGGCTCCTCGGTGATCACCAAGCACCCGGGCACGGGCGGCGCGGTCACCGTCGGCACCGTCACCGCCCAGCTCCTCTACGAGACGGCCGGCGCGCGCTACGCGGGCCCGGACGTGACGGCGCGGCTGGACACCGTACGGCTGACTCAGGACGGCACCGACCGGGTCCGTATCGACGGCGTACGCGGCGAGGCCCCGCCGCCGACGCTGAAAGTGGGCCTGACCCGCCTCGGCGGCTGGCGCAACGCGGTCACGTTCGTGCTGACCGGCCTCGACATCGAGGCCAAGGCCGCCCTCGTACGGGAGCAGATGGAGGCGGCCTTCGACGCGGCCGAGCGCCGCCCGGCCTCCGCGGAATGGACGCTGGCGCGGACCGACCACCCGGACGCCGCCGTACAGGAGGAGGCGAGCGCCCTGCTGCGGCTGGTCGTGCGGGACGCCGACCAGGACGCGGTGGGGAGGGTGGTGAGTGGGGCGGCTGTCGAGCTGGCGCTCGGGAGCGTTCCCGGCTTTCACATGACGGCGCCGCCGGGCAAGGGCGAGCCGTACGGGATCTTTGAAGCGGAGTACGTGGCCGCCGCGGACGTACCGCACATCGCCGTACTCCCGGACGGCAGCCGCACCGAACTGCCCCCACCTGCGGAAACCCGTGAGTTCACACCGCTCGCCGAGCCTCCGCTCCCCGAACCGCCCACCCATGACGGCACGTTCCGCCGTGCGCCCCTCGGCCTGGTCGCCGGTGCCCGCAGCGGCGACAAGGGCGGCTCGGCCAACGTCGGCGTCTGGGCCCGTACGGACGCCGCCTGGCGCTGGCTGGCCCACGAGCTGACCGCCGACCGCCTGCGCGAACTCCTCCCCGAGGCCGCCGGCCTGCCCGTCACCCGCCACGTCCTGCCCAACCTGCGCTCCCTCAACTTCGTGATCGACGGCCTGCTCGGCGCGGGCGTCGCCGCGCAGGCCCGCTTCGACCCGCAGGCCAAGGCCGTGGGGGAGTGGCTGCGCGCCCGCCACCTGGACATACCGGAGGTACTGCTGTGACCGTGCTCGGCAGCCGACTGGACCCGGCAGGGCCCGAGTACGCGGCTCACCGGGAGGCGATGCTCGCCAGGCTCACCGAGATCGAGGCCGAACACGCCAAGGCCCTCGGCGGGGGCGGCCCGAAGTACGTCGAGCGGCACCGGAGGCGCGGCAAGCTGCTCGCCCGTGAGCGCATCGAGCTGCTTCTGGACCCCGACACTCCGTTCCTCGAACTGTCGCCGCTGGCCGCCTGGGGGAGCGACTATCCGGTGGGCGCCTCGCTGGTCACCGGCATCGGCGTCATCGAGGGCGTGGAGTGCCTGGTCACGGCCAGCGACCCGACCGTACGGGGTGGGGCCAGCAACCCCTGGACGCTGAAGAAGGCGCTGCGCGCCAACGAGATCGCTTTTGCCAACCGGCTGCCCGTCGTCTCCCTGGTCGAGTCCGGCGGCGCGGACCTGCCCAGCCAGAAGGAGATCTTCATTCCGGGCGGGGCGCTGTTCAAGGACATCACGCGGCTGTCGGCCGCGGGCATCCCCACCGTGGCCGTGGTCTTCGGCAATTCGACTGCCGGCGGCGCGTACATCCCGGGCATGTCCGACCACGTGATCATGGTCAAGGAGCGGGCGAAGGTCTTCCTCGGCGGTCCGCCGCTGGTCAAGATGGCCACCGGCGAGGAGAGCGACGACGAGTCGCTGGGCGGCGCCGAGATGCACGCCCGTACGTCCGGACTCGCCGACCACTTCGCCGTGGACGAGCCGGACGCGCTTCGCCAGGCCCGGCGGGTCGTCGCCCGTCTCAACTGGCGGAAGGCGCACAAAGACCCGGGCCCGGCCGAATTGCCCAAGTACGACGAGGACGAACTGCTCGGCATCGTCCCCGGCGACCTCAAGGCCCCCTTCGACCCGCGCGAGGTCATCGCCCGCATCGTGGACGGCTCGGACTATGACGAGTTCAAGCCGCTGTACGGGCCTTCGCTGACGACGGGCTGGGCCCGGCTGCACGGCTATCCCGTAGGCATCCTCGCCAATGCCCGAGGCGTGCTGTTCAGCGCGGAGTCGCAGAAGGCCGCGCAGTTCATCCAGCTCGCCAACCAGCGCGACATCCCGCTGGTCTTCCTGCACAACACCACCGGCTACATGGTCGGCAAGGAGTACGAGCAGGGCGGCATCATCAAGCACGGCGCCCAGATGATCAACGCGGTGTCCAACTCGACGGTCCCCCACCTGTCCGTCCTGATGGGCGCCTCGTACGGCGCCGGGCACTACGGCATGTGCGGCCGCGCCTACGACCCGCGCTTCCTGTTCGCCTGGCCCAGCGCCAAGTCCGCCGTGATGGGCCCGCAGCAGCTCGCCGGGGTGCTGTCGATCGTCGCCCGCGCCTCCGCCGCGGCCAAGGGGCAGCCGTACGACGACGAGGCGGACGCCGGGCTGCGCGCCATGGTGGAGCAGCAGATCGAGTCCGAGTCGCTGCCGATGTTCCTGTCCGGGCGCCTGTACGACGACGGCGTCATCGACCCGCGCGACACCCGAACCGTCCTCGGCCTGTGCCTGTCCGCCGTCCACACCGCGCCCGTCGAGGGCGCGCGCGGCGGCTTCGGCGTCTTCCGGATGTGAGGAACCCGTGATCTCTTCCCTCCTCGTCGCCAACCGTGGCGAGATCGCCCGCCGCGTCTTCCGCACCTGCCGGGAGCTGGGCATCGCCACGGTGGCCGTGTACTCCGACGCGGACGCCGACGCGCCGCACGTCCGCGAGGCCGACGCCGCCGTACGCCTGCCGGGCAGCGCCCCCGCCGACACCTACCTGCGCGGCGACCTGATCGTGAAGGCCGCGCACGCCGCCGGAGCCGACGCCGTCCACCCCGGCTACGGCTTCCTCTCCGAGCACGCCGGCTTCGCCGCGGCCGTCGCCGACGCGGGCCTGACCTGGGTCGGACCGCCGCCCGCCGCCATCGAGGCAATGGCCTCCAAGACGCGCGCCAAGGAGCTGATGGCGGCGGCCGGGGTGCCGCTGCTCGCCCCCGTCGACCCGGCCCTGGCCACCGCCGCCGACCTGCCGCTGCTGGTGAAGGCGGCGGCGGGCGGCGGCGGTCGCGGGATGCGTGTCGTACGGGACCTGAACGACCTGCCGGGGGAGCTGGCGGCGGCGCGGGCCGAGGCCGCGGCGGCGTTCGGGGACGGCGAGGTCTTCGCCGAGCCGTACGTCGTCGGCGGGCGGCACGTCGAGGTGCAGGTCCTCGCCGACGCGCACGGCACGGTCTGGACCCTCGGCACCCGCGACTGCTCCCTCCAGCGCCGCCACCAGAAGGTCATCGAGGAGGCCCCCGCACCCGGCCTCTCCGACGCACTGCGCGCCACCCTGCACACGGCCGCCGCCGACGCCGCCCGCACCATCGGCTACCGCGGCGCGGGCACCGTCGAATTCCTCGTCTCCGCCACCGGCCACGCCCACTTCCTGGAGATGAACACCCGCCTCCAGGTCGAGCACCCGGTCACCGAGGCCGTGTACGGCGTGGATCTCGTTGCGCTCCAGCTGCGGGTGGCCGAGGGTGAGGCACTGCCGGGCGAGCCGCCCGCGCCGCGCGGGCACGCCGTCGAGGCCCGGCTGTACGCGGAGGACCCGGCGGCGGGCTGGCAGCCGCAGACCGGGACGTTGCACCACCTCGCCGTGCCCGACGGCGTCCGCCTCGATTCCGGCGTGGCCGACGGCGGCGTCATCGGCGTCCACTACGACCCGATGCTCGCCAAGGTCATTGCCTGGGCGCCGGGCCGCGCCGAGGCCGTACGGAAGCTGGCAGGCGCGCTGGAACGGGCCCGGGTGCACGGGCCGGTCACCAACCGCGACCTGCTCGTACGGTCCCTGCGCCACCCCGAGTTCGCCACCGCGACCGGCCTGGACACCGGCTTCTACGACCGCCATCTCGACGCCCTCACGGCGGCACCGGACGCGACGGTCACCGGCCTGTGCGCGCTGGCCGCCGCCCTCGCCGACGCACACGGCCGGTCCCGCTTCGGCGGCTTCCGCAACGTACCGTCGCAGCCGCAGACCAAGACGTACGCATGCGGCGGGACCGAGCACGCGATCCGCTACCGGCTGGGCCGGGACGGGCTGTACGCCGAAGACTTCCCCGGCGTGCGGCTCGTCCAGTCCGTACCCGGCCGCGTCGTCCTCGAAGTGGACGGCGTACGGCGAGAGTTCACCGTCACCCGCCACGGCGACCAGGTCTATGTCGACTCCGCCGTGGGCTCCCGCACCCTCACCGCCCTGCCCCGCTTCCCCGACCCCGCCGCGCGCACCGAACCCGGCTCGCTGCTCGCCCCCATGCCCGGCACCGTCGTACGCGTGGCGGACGGCCTGGCCGAGGGCGACCGGGTGGAGGCCGGTGCTCCGCTGCTCTGGCTCGAAGCCATGAAGATGGAACACAAGATCACCGCACCCGCCTCCGGCACGCTGACCGCCCTGCACGTCAAGGCCGGACAGCAGGTCGAGGTGGGCACGCCGCTGGCCGTCGTCACCGCATGACGGCGCTCCCCCTCGAAGGAGTCCCCGTGAGCACCCCCGTGATCGAGACCGAGGAACACCGCGCCCTGCGCGCGTCCGTCGCCGCGCTCGGCAAGCGCTACGGACGCGAGTACTTCGCCCGCGTCGTCGCCGAGGGCAAGCACACCGACGAGCTGTGGGCGGAGGCCGCGAAGCTGGGCTACCTGGGCGTCAACCTGCCGGAGGAGTACGGCGGCGGAGGCGGCGGCATCGCCGAACTCTCCATCGTGCTGGAGGAGCTGGGCGCGGCCGGCTGCCCGCTGCTCATGCTCGTCGTCTCGCCCGCCATCTGCGGCACGGTCATCGCCCGCTTCGGCACGGAGGAACAGAAGCGCGCCTGGCTGCCCGGCCTCGCCGACGGCTCCCGCAAGATGGCCTTCGGCATCACCGAACCGGACGCGGGCTCCAACTCGCACCGCATCACCACCACGGCCCGCCGCGACGCGGCCACCGGCGAGTGGGTCCTCAACGGGCGCAAGGTCTTCATCTCGGGCGTGGACATCGCCGACGCCACGCTGATCGTCGGCCGTACGGAGGACGCCCGCACCGGCAAGCTCAAGGCCTGCCTGTTCATCGTGCCGCGCGATGCCCCCGGGTTCGGGCGCAGCCGGATATCCATGGAGCTGGGCGCGCCGGAGAAGCAGTTCGAGCTGACGCTGGACGATGTGCGGTTGCCTGCGGACGCACTCGTCGGCGAAGAGGACGCGGGCCTTCTCCAGCTCTTCGCCGGGCTCAACCCGGAGCGCATCATGACCGCCGCCTTCGCGCTCGGCATGGGCCGGTACGCGGTCGAGCGGGCCGTCGACTACGCCCGTACCCGCCAGGTCTGGAAGGCGCCCATCGGCGCCCACCAGGCCATCGCCCACCCCCTCGCCCAGGTGCACATCGAGCTGGAACTCGCCCGCCTGATGATGCAGAAAGCGGCCCACCTGTACGACGCGGGCGACGACACGGGCGCGGGCGAGGCCGCCAACATGGCCAAGTACGCGGCGGCCGAGGCCGCGGTCAGGGCCGTGGACCAGGCGGTGCACACCCTCGGCGGCAACGGCCTGACCCACGAGTACGGCCTCGCCTCACTGATCACCGCGGCCCGCGTCGCGCGGATCGCGCCGGTCAGCCGGGAGATGATCCTCAACTACGTCTCCCACCAGAGCCTCGGGCTTCCGAAGTCGTACTGAGCACCCGGGTCCGTCCGGCCGTGCGCGGCATCGCGGTCGCCGTACTGACAACCGCACCGGCAACCGCGATGCTGCACGCACACGGACAGGCGCCCGCCCGCGGCCCGTACCGGCACCGGGCGCGCGCCGCTGCTGAGGGGATGGCCATGGTCTTTCACAGTCAGTACGCCGATGTCGCGCCCGTGGACCTGCCGATCCACGAAGCCGTACTGGGCCGGTCGGCCACCGCGCACGCCGCCCTGCCCGCGCTGATCGACGGCCAGGACGGCACCACGGTCAGCTACGCCGAGCTCGACGGCGCCACCCGCCGGATCGCCGCGGCGCTGGCCGACGCGGGCGTCTGCCCCGGTGACGTGCTCGCGCTGCACAGCCCCAACACCCTCGCCTACCCGGCCGTCTTCTACGCCGCCTCGCGCTGCGGCGCCGCCGTGACGACCGTGCACCCCCTGTCCACGTCGGGGGAGTTCGCCCAGCAGCTGCGCGACTCCGGCGCCAACTGGATCGTCACCGCCGCCCCGCTGCTGGAGACCGCCCGCAGCGCCGCCGAGCAGGCGGGCGGCATCACCGAGGTGTTCGTCTGCGACGGCGCCGTGGGGCACCGCTCCGTACGCGACATGATCGCCTCCACCGCGCCCGAACCGGCCGTCACCGTCGATCCCGCCCGGGACGTGGCCGTCCTGCCGTACTCCTCCGGCACCACCGGCACCCCGAAGGGCGTGATGCTCACCCACCGCAACCTCGCCACCAACCTCGCCCAGCTCAACCGGCTGATCGGCAGCGGCCCCGGCGACCGCGTACTGGCCGTGCTGCCCTTCTTCCATATCTACGGCCTGACCGCCCTGATGAACTCCCCGCTGCGCAACGGCTCCACCGTCGTCGTGCTGCCCCGCTTCGACCTCGAACACTTCCTGCGCACCATCGAGAAGTACCGGATCAACGCGGTGTACGTGGCCCCGCCCATCGTCCTGGCCCTCGCCAAGCACCCGGCCGTCACCCAGTACGACCTGTCCTCGCTCGACTACCTCGTCAGCGCCGCCGCCCCGCTGGACGCCCGGCTCGCCGACGCCTGCGCCCGGCGCCTGGGCATCCCGCCCGTCCTGCAGGCGTACGGCATGACCGAGCTGTCGCCCGGCACCCACGTCGTACCGCTGGGCGCCACCGACGCGCCGCCCGGCACCGTCGGCAAGCTGCTGCCCGGCACCGAGATGCGCATCCGCTGCCTGGACGCGGACAAGGACCTCGGCACCGGGGAGAGCGGCGAGATCCTGATCCGCGGGCCGCAGGTCATGAAGGGCTACCTCGGCCGGCCCGCGGCGACCGACGCCATGATCGACACCGACGGCTGGCTGCACACCGGCGACATCGGGCGGGTGGACGCGGACGGCTGGCTGCACGTCGTCGACCGCGTCAAGGAGCTGATCAAATACAAGGGCTACCAGGTCGCCCCGGCCGATCTCGAAGCGGTGCTGCTCGCCCACGACGGCATCGCGGACGCCGCGGTGATCGGCGTCACCGACGTGGACGGCAACGAGATCCCCAAGGCGTACGTCGTACGGCAGCGCGGCGAGGCGGGGGCCCGGCTCACCGAGGAGGACGTCATCGCGTACGTTGCCGGGCGGGTCGCCCCGTACAAGAAGGTACGGCGGGTGGAGTTCACGGAGATCGTGCCCCGCGCCGCCACCGGCAAGATCCTGCGGCGCGAACTGCGCGCCAGGGAAAGGAGTTCCACGGCCTCATGACCGACGCCACACCGGACGCCACCCCGGACGGACCGCTGGTACGGCACGCCCACGACCGGGGCGTCACCGTCCTCACCCTCGACTCCCCGCACAACCGCAACGCGCTCTCCCGGCGTCTGGTGGGCGAGCTCCACGCGGCGCTCGCGGCGGCGGCCGACTCCGCCGGCACGCGCGCCGTGCTGCTCACCCATACCGGGACGACGTTCTGCGCGGGCGCGGACCTGACGGAGGCCACGGATCCCGCCGCTGCCGCGGCCTCCGGCCCGCTCGGCCTCGCCCGCCTGCTGCGTACGGTCATCGAACTCCCCAAGCCGGTCGTCGCCAAGGTCACCGGCCATGTCCGCGCGGGCGGCCTCGGCCTCCTCGGCGCCTGCGACCTGTCGGTGGCGGGCCCCGGCGCCACCTTCGCCTTCACCGAGGCCCGCCTCGGCCTGGCCCCCGCCGTCATCTCCATGCCGCTGCTGCCCCGCATGGACCCGCGGGCCGCCGCCCGCTACTACCTCACCGGCGAGCGCTTCGACGCCGCGGAAGCGGCTCGCACCGGCCTGGTGACGCTGGCCGCCGACGACCCCGACGCCGCCCTCGAACCGGTCCTGGCCGGGCTGCGCAAGGGCTCCCCGCAGGGCCTGGCGGAGTCCAAGGCCCTGGTCACCGCCGAAGTCCTGCGGACCTTCGACCGCGACACCGCGGCCCTCGCCGAGACCTCGGCCCGCCTCTTCGCCTCCGACGAGGCCCGCGAGGGCATGACCGCCTTCCTCCAGCGCCGGGAACCGTCATGGGTACGGTGACCTCCTCCCGCGCCGCCAAGGAACCGCAGCAGGAACGCAGCCGCGCCACCCGCCGCGCCCTGCTGGAAGCGGCCGTCTCCTGCCTCGCCGAGCGCGGCTGGAGCGGCAGCACGGTCTCCGTCGTCGCGGAGCGCGCGGGCGTCTCGCGGGGGGCCGCCCAGCACCATTTCCGTACGCGTGAGGACCTGTTCACGGCCGCCGTCGAGCACGTCGCGGAAATGCGCCAGAGCGCGCTGAAGGCGGTGGCGAACGACCTGCCGCCCACCGGATCGTCGGCACGCACCCGTATCGTCGTCGAGGAGATCGTCGGCCTCTATACGGGCCCCCTGTTCCGCGCCGCCCTCCACCTGTGGGTGGCGGCATCCGACGAGGAACCGCTGCGGGACCGGGTCACCGCCCTGGAGGCCCGCGTCGGCCGCGAGGCGCACCGTACGGCGGTCGGCCTGCTGGGCGCCGACGAGTCGGTCCCCGGCGTCCGCGAGACCGTACAGGGTCTCCTCGACATGTCCCGCGGCCTCGGCCTGGCCACCCTCCTCACGGAGGACAAGCCCCGTCGCGACCGCGTGGTGACGCAGTGGGCGCACATCCTGGACACCGTGCTGAACGGGGGATGACGGGGTCAGGAGGGCCGCTCGTCGGCTTCGGCGTCCGCGTACGAGCCCAGGCGGCGGGCCAGCTCGCGTACGAGGTCGCGCAGGGCGGCCGGGCGCTCGATGACGAACGGGTGGTCCAGCGCGGCCAGTACGGGCGGAATCCAGTCCAGCCGCTCGGCCCGGATGCGGACGCTGACCCATTCGGCCCCGTCATCGGACAGGGCGGCGATCCCGGCCGGGAGGCGTTCGCGGATCTGCTCGACGCTGCCGCGGACGCGCAGCGACACGTCGTGGGTCCATGGCGTACGGGCGAGGTGGTCGAGGACGGTCGCCGCCGGGTCGAAACCGTCCGGGACATCGAACGAACCGGACAGCACGCGGACCAGGGCGATCCGGTCCAGCCGGAAGATCCGCATCTCCCCGCCGTCCCGGTTCGCCGCGGTCAGGTACCACCGTCCGGAGTGCGCCACGAGACCGTACGGCAGGACCGTACGGGCGCTGCCGCTGCCCTTGCGGTCGGTGTACGCGAACTCCACCGGCCGCCGCCGTCGTACGGCCTCGGCGAGTTCGAGCAGCACCGCCGCCTCCGGCGGAGCGGCGGGCCGGGGCCGCTCGGTGAAGTCGGCCGTCTCCAGCAGCGCTTCCAGCCGCCGCCGCAAGGCCACCGGCAGTACCCGCCGCACCTTCGCCGCGGCGCTCTCACCGGCCGCCGCGGAGGCGGCACCCGGCCCGCCGCGCTGCCCCGCGAGCAGGCCCAGCAGGACGGCCAGGGCCTCCTCGTCGGTGAGCATCAGCGGGGGCATCCGGTAGCCGGGGGCGAGCCGGTAGCCGCCGTGGCGTCCCCGCACCGCGTCGACGGGGATGTCCAGATCCAGCAGGTGGCCGACGTAGCGGCGGACCGTGCGTTCGTCCACGCCGAGGCGGGCGGCCAGGTCGGGAACGGTACGGATGCCGCCGCCCTGAAGGATCTCCAGCAGGGCGAGCACCCGGGCGGTGGTCGAAGTGGTCACCCTGGAAGTCTGCCGCGAATACCGGGCGGAACCTGTCCGGTATTGGTCCTAGCGTGAGGGAAGCCCGCAGATCAGGGCGCATCTCCCTACACCAGAAAGCCGAACCGTGAACCTCGTCTCCCTCCGCGTGATCACCGACGACGTCGCCCGCCTCGTCGCGTTCTACGAAGACGTCACCGGCGTGACCGCCGCCTGGTCCACCCCCGAATTCGCCGAACTCCGCACACCCTCCGGCACGCTGGCGATCGCCGGCAGCCGCACGGTGGCCCTGTTCGGCGAGGGGACCGCCCGGGCCGCCGCCAACCACACCGTGATCACCGAGTTCCGCGTCACCGACGTCGACGCGGAACACCGGCGTCTGGCGTCCCTCGGCCGCACGTTCGTCCAGGAGCCCACGACCATGCCGTGGGGCAACCGCTCCCTGCTCCTGCGGGACCCCGACGGCAACCTGGTCAACCTGTTCACGCCCGTCACCGAGGACGCCATACGGCGCCAGGAGCGCCCGGCCGCCTAGGCACCGGCCCCTATGCGGGCAGCGTGTAGCCGTCCACCGACTCGGGGCCGCGCGGCCCCGGGCCCACGTACTTGGCCGACGGCCGGACCAGGCGGCCGGTCCGCTTCTGCTCCAGGATGTGCGCGCTCCAGCCCGCCGTACGGGCACAGGTGAACATCGACGTGAACATGTGCGCCGGGACCTCCGCGAAGTCCAGCACGATCGCCGCCCAGAACTCCACGTTCGTCGCCAGGACGCGGTCCGGGCGCCGGTTGTGCAGCTCCTCCAGGGCGGCCTTCTCCAGCGCCTCCGCGATCTCGAAGCGCGGCGCGCCCAGCTCGCGCGCCGTGCGCCGCAGCACCCGCGCCCGCGGGTCCTCGGCGCGGTACACCCGGTGGCCGAAGCCCATCAGCCGCTCGCCGCGGTCCAGCGCCCGCTTCACGTACGCCGTCGCGTCACCCGTCCGCTCGATCTCCTCGATCATGCCGAGGACCCGGGACGGCGCGCCGCCGTGCAGCGGCCCGGACATCGCCCCGACCGCGCCGGACAGCGCGGCCGCCACGTCGGCACCGGTCGAGGCGATGACCCGCGCCGTGAAGGTGGAGGCGTTCATGCCGTGCTCGGCCGCCGAGGTCCAGTACGCGTCCACGGCCGCGACGTGCTTCGGGTCGGGCTCGCCCCGCCAGCGCTTCATGAAGCGCTCGACGATGGTCCCGGCCTTGTCGATCTCCTTCTGCGGCACCATCGGCAGGCCCTGTCCGCGCGCCGACTGCGCCACGTACGACAGCGCCATGACCGCGGCCCGCGCCAGCTCGTCCCGGGCCGTCTGCTCGTCGGTGTCCAGCAGCGGTTTCAGGCCCCACACCGGCGCGAGCATGGCCAGCGCGGACTGCACGTCCACCCGGATGTCACCCGAGTGGACGGGGATCGGGAACGGCTCGGCCGGCGGCAGGCCGGGGTTGAACGACCCGTCGACCAGCAGCCCCCACACGTTCCCGAAGGAGACCTTTCCGACCAGGTCCTCGATGTCGACACCGCGGTACCGGAGCGCGCCGCCTTCCTTGTCCGGTTCGGCGATCTCCGTTTCGAACGCGACGACTCCTTCGAGTCCGGGGACGAAGTCGGACATCAGGCGGCTCCTCAAGATGTGGACGACATGCGGCTCATGACCAAGATGCCGTGCGTTCGAGAACTGTCAGGTCAGGCTGGTCGGGGCGGCGGTTCGCGGACACCGCGCGGCCGGCCGGGCACCGGTCCGGTTACGCGGCCACCCTGCGGCTCGCGGTCCGTACCGGTCACTCCCGTCATGCCCCGCGCGGGCGTTGGTCACCCGACCGGCGCCCGTGGCGTCCCGCCCGGAGCACGTCACTTCGATCACTTCAGGGCGGACACGATATCCCTCGTTGTCGCCGCGCCACAGTGGCGCGCGGCACGATTTTGGCCGGTCCGGCACTTACCGGGAAGCGTGAGATCCGGCACACCGGGCGATTCGCTTACGGGAGGGTTACGCACCGCCGTCCAAGGGCAGACTTCCCTGCCACCCGGCTGCCCCAACAGGCCTTCATGCTGCAAGATGTGGCCGTGCACTCCGCCGACACGCCGCTCCCCGATCCGTTCGATCCTTCCGCCATGCGGGCGCAGTACCGCGCCGAGGGACTCGACGCGACAGACCTCGCCCTCAGCCCGTACGACCAGTTCGCGCGCTGGTTCAAGGAAGCGGCCGCGAGCGGACTGCACGAACCGAACGCGATGGTCGTCTCGACCGCCGACGCCGCCGGCCGCCCCAGCTCAAGGACCGTGCTGCTCAAGCGGTTCGACGAGCACGGCTTCGTGTTCTTCACCAACTACACCAGCCGCAAGGGCCGCGACCTGGCGGAGAACCCTTACGCCTCGCTGCTCTTCCCGTGGCACCCGCTCGCCCGCCAGGTGATCGTGACCGGCCCGGCCACCCGCATCGGACGCGACGAGACCGCCGCGTACTTCCGTACCCGCCCGCACGGTTCGCAGCTGGGTGCCTGGGCCAGCGACCAGTCCGCGCCGGTCGCCTCCCGCGCCGAACTGGAGCGCGGCTGGGCCGAGCTGGCGGCCCGCTACCCGGAGGGCGAGCAGGTGCCGGCGCCGCCGCACTGGGGCGGTTTCCGGGTCGTCGCGGAGACCGTCGAGTTCTGGCAGGGCCGGGAGAACCGGCTGCACGACCGGCTGCGCTACGAGCGGCAGGGGGACGGGGACGGCTGGTCCGTCGTACGGCTGGCGCCCTGAGGGGCGCGGCGGGTACGGCGCGGCGTCCACGCCCGTGAGGCGCCGCGCCCGCGAGGCGCTGCGCTGGTGGAAGCGTCCGTGAACGCAGGCGACCCGCGGGCTTCCCCGCGCCTGAGGCGCGAGGGGCCGGTCGGACGAACCGGCAGCCCACGGGTCGGGTGACTGCTTGGGATTGGGCCGGCTGCGCGGCTGTTCCCCGCGCTGGTCCGGCGCTGCACACTGAGTGCGACGACGGGCCGCTAGCCCGCAGTCACCTCACGCGTCCGGTGAGAAATCATCTGCCGAACCACCTCCCTTCTCGTGTGCCCCACACCCTAGGAACCGGCCCCGGGGCCGCACAACCGAATTTCCCGGGGCAGCGATTTCGGCGAATGGGGTGTGGCCCGCGTCACGTTCCAGTTGAATGATCCGACATGCAGCACGTGCGGCCGTATTTCTTGGGTCCGCCGGGTTCGTAGGGGGTGCCAGTGGCTGCTTCGTCTTCGTCGTCCTCTTCGTCTTCGTCGTCCTCGTCGCACCGCTTCGAGCCCGTACCGCCCGGGGGGCCGGGCCGGTCCGCGGACCGGGGCGGCCCGCCGGAGGACGGGTACGCGGGCGGCCCGCCCGGCGACGGTCCGGACCCGCAGCCGGAGAGCGAGGACTCCGGCCTGCTCGCCGCCCTGCTGGACGGGATGGACGCCGCGCTGTGCGCCTTCGGCGCGGACGGCGCGGTCACCCACTGGAACCGCGAGGCCGAGCGGCTCCTCGGCTGGACGGCGGCCGAGGCGGTCGGCAGGCAGGGGCTGGCCGGCTGGGCGGTCCGCAAGGAGGACGCCGACGAGGTCGAGGCCGACCTGCTGGCGGCGACGCGCTCGCCCGGGCGTCAGGTCCACGAGTTCGCGCTGCTGACGAAGGACGGGCGCCGCGTCCTGGTGCGTACGCAGTCCTCCGCCGTGCTCGGGCCCGACGGCCGGGCGGCGGGCGTGTACTGCGCGTTCAGCGAGGTGCACGCCCAGATCGACCTGGAGCGCTCCATCGCCCTGAGCGAGGCCCTCTTCGTGGACGCCTCCTGGGGCGTGGTGCTGGTCGACGCCGACCTGCGGCCCGCCGTCGTCAACGCGCACGCCGCGCGCGCCCTGGGCATGGGCCGTACGGCCGTGCTGGGGCGCCCGCTGGGCGATCTGCTGACCCAGGGCGTGGAGGAGCTGGAGAGCGCCCTGACGCACGTCCTGGCCGAGGGCACGCCGCCGGCCGCCGCCGAGCTGTGGGTGATGCTCCGGTCCGACGAGGTCGAACAGACCCGCCGGTGCTGGCGCAGCGGCTTCGTGCGGCTGGCCTCGCCGCTGGCCGAGGAGCCCGTACCGCTCGGCGTGGGCTGGATCTTCCAGGACGTCACGGACGCCAAACGCGCCGAGCAGGAGGCCTCGCTGCTGCGCTTCCGCGCCCAGCAGCTGCACCGCGCGGGCCGGGCGGCGGGGGAGTGCGAGGACCCGATGGAGGCGGCGGCGGTCCACCTCGACTTCGCCCTGGCGGGGTTCGCCGATCACGGGCTGATCGATGTGGTGGGGGGCGGGTCCGGTGGCGGTGAGGGCGGCGCGCCCGAGGACGGCCCGTCCGCCCTCGTACGGGCCATCGCCTCACCCGCCGGCGCGCCCGGCCCCTCCGAAGCCATGCCGCCGACCGGCATCCCGGTGGCCTACGGTCCCGGCCATCCGGCCGCCCAGGCGCTGGAACGGTGTGGTTCGGTACGGGCCGGCGCGGGCCCGGCGATCGCGGAGGGCTGGGCCGCGGCCCGCAAGTGGCCGGACGGCACGGTGCACGGCCTGTGCGTGGTGCTGCGCAGCCGGGGCCGGACGCTGGGCGTGGCGACGTTCCTGCGCGGCCCCTCCCGGCGCCCGTTCGACCGCGCGGACGCGTCGTACGCGGAGGATGTCGCGTCCCGGATCGCGGCGGCGCTGGACCTGGCGGACCTGGCGGGAGGCCCGGCCGGGCGGGAGCCGTAGACGCCGCCGGGCGGGAGCCGTAGACCCCGCCGGGCGCGGGCCGTGAACCTTCGCGGGGTCCACGGCCCGCGCCCGGCGGCAGGTCCCTACTGCCGGTAGTAGATCCGGTCCGCGTACTCCCGCATCACGCGCCCGTTCCAGTCGTGCCCGCCGTCCACGTTCCCGGAGCGCAGCAGCGGCGGCTCGATGCCCCGCTCGGCCAGCACCCCGGCGGCCGTCGCGACCACCGACTGCATGATCGCGCTGGTGACGACCGTGGAGGCGGGCGCGAACGGCGCCTCGATGCCCGGCACCGTCAACTCCGCGTCGCCTACCGGGATCTTGCTGTCCAGGACGAGGTCGCAGTGGTCCTTGAGATAGCTGCCGGAGACGTGCCGCGACCTGGTCTCGTCCGCGTACGCCACCGAGGTCAGCCCGATGACCTTCAGGCCCAGCGCCCGCGCGTTCATCGCCATCTCGACGGGCAGCGAGTTGCGCCCGGAGAGCGAGATGACGATCAGCACGTCGCCGGCCTCCAGGGGGCTGGTGTCCAGCACCGCCCCGGCCAGTCCGTCCACCCGCTCCAGCGCGCTGCCGAGCGTCGCGGGCCGTACGTCGACGCCGACGACGCCCGGGACGGTCAGCAGGTTCATGATCGCGAGCCCGCCGGCCCGGTAGACGGTGTCCTGCGCGGGCAGCGAGGAGTGTCCGGCGCCGAAGACGAAGACCCGGCCGCCGGCCTCGACGGTGTCGGCGATCAGCGTGCCGGCCGCGCCGATCCGCTCGTCCTCCTCGTCGCGCACCCGGCGCAGCAGGTCGATCGCGGCGTCGAAGTACTGCCCGGCCAACCGGTTGCTCTCGCCCATCGCCGCGGGGCCCCTCTCGTCGGTGTTCCTCGGTCTTGTACGTTGGTCCTCGTACGTTTGTCCACGTTCTGAAGTGTTCTGACGTGTTCCGGTGTGTTCCGGCACGTACCGGCGCCCGGCCGGCGCCGGAAAGCGCCGCCCCCGCCAGTCCCCGCCGGTCCTCATCGGTCCTCGCCCGTGGCGCGGATCACGTTGCGGTCTGGACCAGTGCCCTGTCAATACGGTGTACGCCGCCGCTCGCGACCGGGTGGCAACCTTCCGGCCGCCCGGGCGTCGCCCGGTTGCCGTCCCGCCGCAGGGTGGCGGCCGCCGTACCGGGGGCCCGGGAGGCGGTGGCCGGAGCGGACGCGGAACCGTTGTCGGTGGGATGCGTCAGAATTGAGGTCAGGGCCACCGCACGACACATCGAGGGGCACGCATGTCCGGACTGATCGACACCACGGAGATGTATCTCCGCACCATCCTTGAGCTGGAAGAGGAAGGTGTGGTCCCGATGCGCGCCCGGATCGCCGAGCGGCTCGAACAGAGCGGCCCGACGGTCAGCCAGACCGTGGCGCGCATGGAGCGCGACGGTCTGCTCACGGTCGCGGGCGACCGCCATCTGGAGCTGACCGAGGAGGGCCGTCGGCTGGCGACCCGGGTCATGCGCAAGCACCGCCTCGCCGAGTGCCTGCTCGTCGACGTCATCGGCCTGGAGTGGGAGCAGGTGCACGCCGAGGCGTGCCGCTGGGAGCACGTGATGAGCGAGGCGGTCGAGCGCCGCGTCGTCGAGCTGCTGCGGCATCCGACGGAGTCGCCGTACGGCAACCCGATCCCGGGCCTGGAGGAGCTGGGCGAGAAGGCCGAGGCCGACCCGTTCCTGGACGCCGGCATGGTGAGCCTGTCGGACCTGGAGGCCGGCGCGGACGGCAAGACGGTCGTGGTGCGCCGCATCGGCGAGCCCATCCAGGCGGACGCCCAGCTGATGTACACGCTGCGGCGGGCCGGTGTGCAGCCGGGCGCGGTGGTCAGCGTGACCGAGTCGCCCTCCGGCGTGCTCATCGGCAGCAGCGGCGAGGCCGCGGAACTGGAGTCCGAGATCGCCGCACACGTTTTCGTGGCCAAGCGCTGATCCCGTACGGCCGTCCGTCCCCCGGCTGACCTGGCGCGACGGACGGTCCGGCGTGGCGTTCAACTGCCGCGCCGCCGGACGGACTTGGCGAACCGCGAGCGGAGCGGCCGGTGGCGTGTCACCCTGGCGCTGAGCATGTGCGCGAAGGCGGCCGGGGGCCGCGCGGCGCAGGTGCGCGCGAGCACAGCGGCTCATGACGTGTGGTGCCTGAGGCCTGGGCGAGGCAGCTGAGGACGGACCGGGAGGGATGCTCCCTGCCGCCGTGGGCCCGGGCCGGGGAGGGGGCTCGGGTGAGGGGCGGTCCACCGCAATCCCCGGTCCGGCGACCGCGAACGCCGCTGCCGGAGGTGGGGAGTTCGGCGCCCGGACCGCGTATCGCGCTCGTACGTACGGCCCGCTCCGCGCGTACCGCGACCTTTGCGCGTGCCGCGGCCTTCGCGTGCAGCGCGGGCTTCGCGCGTACCGCGGGCTTCGCATGTACCGCGGCCCTCGCGCTTGTCGTGGTCTTCGCGCCCACCGCGACTTCGGCAAGTCGCCAGCGGTTCCGGTTCGTGCGGCGGTCCGGCGTCCGTCGCCCCGCGCACATCCGGGGCCCCGGCGCTGCGAGCAGCCGGGGCCCCGCCTCCCCATGTCCCCCCGCCAAGACCCGGAGCCCCGAGCTCTCAGGGTCTTTCCCCGTGGGCCCCCTTCCCGGTGGGGCCCGCCTCCCGCTACGTGTCTCCCCTCGGCGCAGACCGGCAACCCTTGGGCGTGGTCACCCGAACGAGGGTTATTGGGCGCAGAAACGGCCTATTCGAATAGAGGTTCGATAGTGTGGGGCTGCTCGAAGACCGAATGGGGGTGCCAGGGATCGTGGTGCGCCGTATCGACGTGACGGGTGCCGGCGGCGTCCGGCTCGCCGCCTGGGAGTTCACCGATCCGCCGAAGCCCGGCGGGGGAGGGCAGGAAGGCGAGCGGGGCCGCCCGGGGGTGCTCCTGCTGCACGGCCTCATGGGGCGTGCGTCGCACTGGGCCGAGACCGCCCGCTGGCTCGGCTCCCGGTGCCGCCCCGTCGGACTGGACCAGCGCGGCCACGGCCGCAGCGAGAAGCCCCAGGACGGCCCGTACGACCGTGAGGCGTACGTCGCCGACGGCATCGCCGCCGTCGAGCAGCTCGGCCTGGCCCCCGCCGTCCTGATAGGCCACTCGATGGGCGCCCTGACGGCCTGGCAGATGGCCGCCCGCCGCCCCGACCTCGTCAGCGCGCTGGTCGTCTGCGACATGCGGGCCTCGGCCCTGGGCGCGGCCTCGCAGCAGGAGTGGGCGGACTGGTTCCGCTCCTGGCCGGTCCCGTTCGCCACGCTCGCGGACGTCCGCAAATGGTTCGGCGAGGACGACCCCACCCTGGAGCGCCCCAAGCCGGCCCGCGGCGAGTTCTTCGCCGAGGTCATGGCCGAGCGCGCGGACGGCTGGCGGCCGGTCTTCTCCCGCCACCAGATGCTCAGCGCCCGCGAGACATGGGTCCACGACGCGCACTGGGAAGACCTCGCCCTGGTGCAGTGCCCCACGCTCGTGGTCCGCGGCCTGGACGGCGAGCTGGGCCGCGCCGAGGCCCAGGAGATGGTCCGCGTCCTGCCCCGCGGCGTCTACGCCGAGATACCGGACGCCGGCCACTGGCTCCCCTGGGAGGCACCCGAGGAATGGCGGGCCGTCCTGGACCCCTTCCTGGAATCCGCCCTCCCGACCTGACCCCACGCCCCCGCAGCCCGCCCCATCCGAACCACCTGAACCACCCGAACCACCCGAACCGCGCAGCCCATCCCGCATCGCACGGCTCACCCGGGGCCGCACAGTTCACCCGGGGCCGCGGACCCGCCCGGATTTCCCGGCCGCGGCCACCGGAACCCCACTAGGGTCGGTGACCATGCACCTTCTTGTACTGGGCGGCACGTCCTTCGTCGGGCGCGCCATCGTCGAGGATGCCCTGCGTACCGGTGCCGAAGTGACCCTGTTCGGCCGGGGCCGCACCAACCCGGACCTGTTCCCCCGGCTGGCCCGCCGCATCGGCGACCGGGAAACCGGCGACTACACGGCGCTGCGCGAGGGCTCCTGGGACGCCGTCGTGGATGTCAGCGGCTATGTCCCGCGCCACGTCGGGCAGGCGATGGAGGTCCTCGGCGACCGCGTCGGCCGGTATCTGTTCATCTCCAGCCACGCGGTCTACGAACGTACGGGCCTGGCCCCCGGCAGCGACGAGGACACCCCGCGCCGCCCGCCCGTACGGCACACCGAGGAGCTGAGCGAGGCCACATACGGCCCGCTCAAAGTGGCCTGCGAGGACGATGTGACGGCCCGTTACGGCGCGCGGGCGACGATCGTGCGGCCGGGGAAGGTGGCCGGGCCGCACGACTCGATGGACACGTTCACGTACTGGGTACGCCGTGCCGCGCGCGGCGGCCGGGTGGCGCTGCCGGGCGACCCCGCGCAGCCGGTGCAGGTCGTCGACTCGCGGGACCTGGCCCGCCTGGTGGTGCGGTTGCTCGCCGACGACCGCCCCGGGGCGTTCCAGGCGGTGGGCCCGGCGGAGCCGACGACGCTCGGCGGGCTGATCGAGACGTGCGCGCGGGCCGCCGGCACCCAGGTCGAGATCGTCCCGGTCCCTTCCGAGGGCGCGCCGCCGATGTTCCCGCTCGTCCGCCCGAACTGGCCGACCCAGCAGCGCAGCGCCGCCCGCGCCCGGCGCGCGGGCCTTCCCGCGACGCCGTTGGAGGTCACCGCGGCCGACGTCCTGGCCTGGGATCGCGCCCGCGGCGAGCCGCCGCTCCGCCTCGGGTACACGCCCGAGGAGGAACGTGCGGTCATCGCGGGCCAGGCGTCCGGCTCACGCGCGTCGCGGTCCGGCTGAACGCCCGGCGCAAGGACCGGTTCGTCACCACGACGAACAGGCCGAAGAGCGTGATGGGCAGCAGGCCGACCGGGCGCAGCAGCTGCGCCGGATCGTCCCGTATCCACGGCCAGTTGCCGGTCCAGTTCGCGGTGACGTCCGTGATCATCACACCGCACGCCAGCCACACCCCTGCTCGCCGCAGCCGCACCACCAGCAGCGCGGCCAACGGGTCCAGGACCACCAGGCTGATGAAGTACACCTGGTAGGCCACGTGCGGGTACGACGCATAGGCGTGGATGCCGCCGCGTACCAGGTCGAGGAGGTGGGCGCACGCGCCTTGGGCGAAGCCGACCGCGTACACCACGGCGACCCACCGCGCCCACACCGGCAGCCGCCCCCAGCGCTGCCGGAGGCCCCACCGGGACGCGCCCCCGAGGTCCGCGGGCGCGGGCCCCCGGACCTCCGCCGCCCCTTCCCTCATCCCTTGCTGACCGCCGCCAGGATCTCCGGCAGCCGGGCCACCACCCGGGGAGCGGCCATCCGCATCCCCAGGAACGCGACGCCGATCCCGTACGCCGCCCCCACCGGCACCAGCAGCCACAGCAGGCCGTGCAGGCCCGCCACGTGCAGCCAGATCGTCAGCCCGGCCATCGGGGCCGCGAACACGGCGCTCACCAGCATCCCGCCGAGCAGGCTGAACCAGGCGATGGCCCCCTGGCCCGGGGCGATGTTCTTGTTGCCCTCCGAGGGGATCGAGTACGGGAACACGGCCGAGGCCAGCGCGCCCGTCGCCACCAGCGAGCCGAGCAGCGCCAGCGACAGTCCGTAGACGTCCCAGAACGCGGACCACGGTCCGAGGAGGGCCGCCGCGCCGATTACGACCACCGTCACGAACGGCACCGCGGCCAGCGCCAGACCCAACGCCCGCCCGCGCAGCTCCAGATAGGCGTCGCGCGGTGTGGAGATCGTCGAGGCAACCATCCAGAACGCCGAGGTGTCCTGCCCGAACTGGTTGTACATCTGCATGCCCAGCAGGGCCGAGGCGGAGAACGCCGTGTAGATGCTGCCGTTGCCCTGGACGACGGAGACGACCGGGATCAGCAGGCCGACGCCGAACGCCATCGCCCAGCCCATCTTCGTCTTCGGGTCGCGCCAGGCGTAGCGCAGCATCCGCAGCATGACCGTGCCCGTACGGCTCTCCGGCAGCAGCCGTTGCAGCCCGCCGCCCGCGGCGCGCTGCTTGCGCCCGCTGTCCTTCTCGACGGCCTGGAGGGTGGACGAGTCGGGTGAGGTCATCACCGTCGTCAGCGTGCGCCGCCACCACCACAGCAGCAGGAAGAGCGCCACCGCGGCGAGCGCCAGGCCCAGTACGGCGCGTCCGTACGCGCCCTCGCTCGCGGCGCGTACCGCGTCCACGGCCGAGGCGGGCGGAATCCACCGCACCACGTCGGACGCGGGCTCCAGGGCGGACAGCCCGGCCGCCCCCGCCCCGAACAGCTTCTGCGAGGCGAGGTTCACGGCCTGTCCGCCGAGCGCGATGAACAGGCCGCTCAGTACGGCCAGGTCGCGGCCCCGGCGGCTGGTCAGCAGCCGTACGTTGGCGGTGGCCACGGCCCGCGCCAGCGCCACGCACACCAGGATGACCAGGACCACCGCGAGCACACCGGTCACCGCGGCCGCCGCGCCGTGCGCCAGCATGATCACCGAGCCGACGGCCAGCGCCAGGGTGAAGACCGGGCCGATACCCACCAGGGACACGATCAGCATCGAGAAGATCAGCGGGCGGGGCCGCAGCGGCAGCATGACCAGCCGGGTCGGGTCCAGGGTCTCGTCGCCGCCCGGGAAGAACAGCGGCATCACCGCCCATCCCAGCGTCAGCAGCGCCACCAGCAGCACGCCCAGCGCGCCCGCGTGCTCGACGCCGCGCAGGGCCACCAGGCCGACCAGCACGCCCGCCGCGCACAGCAGGGACAGCAGCAGCGACGCCACATACGCGACGGTCCGGCCGGTCGACTGGCGCAGCCCGTTGCGCAGCAGGGACAGCTTGAGGCGGACGAAGACGGGAGTGAGCGACGTGCCCGGCGCCGCGGCGGCGGGACCGCCGGGTGCGCGGGTGGGCGCCGCGGAGGAGGGGGAGGTGGTCATCGGGCGCTCCCGCCGCCCAGCCAGTCCAGGTCGTGTCCGGCGGCGCGGTCACCCGCGCCGACCAGTTCGAGGAACGCGTCCTGGAGGCTCGGCGCGTCGCCGCGTACCTCCGCGAGCGGTCCGTCCGAGCGGATGCGCCCGCCGGCGATCACCGCCACCCAGTCGCACAGCGACTCCACCAGCTCCATGACGTGGCTGGAGAAGACGACGGTGGCACCGGACGAGGTGTAGCGCTCCAGGACGCCGCGGATGGTCTGCGCGGACACCGGGTCCACGCCCTCGAACGGCTCGTCCAGGAAGAGGATCTCCGGGTTGTGCAGCAGCGCCGCCGCCAGACCGATCTTCTTGCGCATACCGGTCGAGTAGTCCACGACGAGCTTGTTCTGCGCGCCGGACAGGTCCAGGACTTCGAGCAGCTGGTCGGCGCGCTTGTCGACCTCGGCACCGGGCAGCCCCCGCAGCCGCCCGATGTACGACAGCAGTTCACGGCCGGACAGCCGCTCGAACAGGCGCAGTCCCTCGGGCAGTACGCCGATCCGGGACTTCACCGCGACCGGGTCCTGCCACACGTCGTGGCCGCCGATCTCCACCTGTCCGGCGTCCGGGCGCAGCAGGCCGGTGACCATCGACAGGGTGGTGGTCTTGCCCGCGCCGTTGGGGCCGACCAGGCCGATGAACCGGCCCGCGGGCAGCGTCAGATCGATGCCCGCGACGGCGATCTGTTCGCCGTACTTCTTCCACAGTCCCCGCACGCGGACGGCGGGCGGCACGGCCCCGTCCCGCCCGCCGTCCGGTCCCGCCGGTGCCGTGCCGGCCACGGCCGACTGGTCGATGTGTTCCGGTTCGTTGGCCACCGGGCCTGCCCTTCCACGTCCCCGCAGGGGCCGGTCGTGCCCCCGTCCGGCGTCCACGATACGGGCGGGTGTGCGACGCGGCCGTGCGGCCGGTTGGACGAGCGGACGGAGCACGTGGGGAGCGCGCGGAGCAGGTGACGCGCCCGGCGCGCGTGCCGGGGGCACGGGAGGGCGCACGTTCGCCGTACGGCTGGACCGAGCCGATGTCCGGGGGGCCAGCCTGCGGCCCTATCGGCCCTACCGCCCCCGCGCCGCCACCGCTTCCCGTGCGCAGGCGTACGCGAGCGGGCTGATCAGTTCCTCCGCGTCCGGCAGCCACCGGTTGGCGGCGGTGGGCCTGCGCGCCCACTGCACCGCCCCGTGCGCCCCCGTGCGCGTGGGCGGCGCGGCGACGTAGTCGCCGTCGCCCCGGGTGATCAGGTCCAGCGCCGCGGGCGACCAGCCCAGGTGCCGCACCAGGTCGGGCACCTTGGCCGAGGCGCCGGGCAGCACGAAGAAGAGCATCCGGCGGCCGGGGGTGCTGGTGACCGGGCCGAGCTGCAGGCCCATGCGTTCCATCCGGGCCAGGGCCAGGCAGCCGGCCGTCTCGGGCACGTCGATCGCCTCGAACGTACGGCCGGTCGGCAACAGGATCGAGGCGCGTGGATTCCTGCTCCACAGGCGGCGGGCGGCCGTCGCGCTGCCGGTGGCGTGGCCGGCCCAGCCGGGGGCCGTGGGGTGCGCGCCGGGCGCGGGGCAGTCGGCCGCGCCGCACGAGCAGCGCGGCACTTCGCCCTCGTCTTCGAGCCATGCGCCGGGCAGGACGTCCCAGTGCCGCTCTTCCGCGTAACGCACCGCAGTTTCGATCAACAGCTCGCCTCGCTGCTCGGTGACCTGAGAGGCTCCTGTGACTCCGATGGTGTCTTCCACGTGGTGGACAACTTCCCCTGTCACCAAGGGTTACGGCCGACACGTGCACCACCCCGGCGCATCGTTCCCGCACGTGGGGCGCATGGAAGCATGTCCGGGGGCGCGTGCGGGGTGGCGTCCGGAGAACGGGTAGCCACCTGCGTGACGGGCGGAGAGGCCGCCCGGCGGCAAGGTCGCGGTACAGCCGTGACGGTCCCGGAGCGAACGCCGGGCCCGTCCGGGGCGGCGGCGCCGCGAGCGGAACGCGGGCACCGCACGCCGGGTCCCGGAGCGTCGATTCCCCGGAATCACCGTCCCATCGAAGAGCGGAGCGGCAGGGCTTACCGGACACCGCAATCCGGCGGAGCGATCCGCCGGCCGGCCGGTCCGTCCACTCCGTTCCAGGGGATGTCAAGGCTTTGGCACACATGACGCACATCTGAGATATCTCCGGATATCCGGCATATGCGCGGGGAATTGATCAACGGGTACGGCGTTCGCTGGTGAACGCGCAGCAGTAATCAGGGGGTGCAGCATGGCCGCCAGGCCACTCGTCGCGCGGCAGCCGAACGAACGGCTGCAGGCGCTCATCCAGGAAGCCGCCTGTTCCAACGCCGGACTCGCCCGCCGCGTCAACATGTGCGGCGCCGAACACGGCCTCGACCTGCGCTACGACAAGACCTCGGTCGCCCGCTGGCTGCGCGGCCAGCAGCCGCGGGGCCGGGCCCCGGCCATCATCGCGGAGGCGCTGGGCCGCAAACTGGGGCGCACGGTCACCATCGACGAGATCGGGATGGCCGACGGCAAGAACCTCGCGTCCGGTGTGGGGCTGCAGTTCTCGCCCACCGTCCTCGGCGCGATCGAACAGGTCTGTGAGCTGTGGCGCAGCGACGTCGGCCGCCGCGATTTCCTCAGCGGCTCCACCGTGGCCGCGTCCGCGCTGGTCGAACCGAGCCGCGACTGGCTCATCACCAGCGCCGACCCGCAGGTGGCGCGCAACGCCGGCGCCCGGGTGGGCATCTCGGACGTCGAAGCCGTACGGGCCATGACCACCGCCCTCAGCGAACTGGACCACCGCTACGGCAGCGGCCACGTCCGGCCGGTCGTCGTCCACTACCTCAACAGCGTCGTCTCCGGGCTGCTGGCCGGCTCGTACCGTGAGTCGGTCGGGCGCGAACTGTTCGCGGCCGTCGCCCGGCTGACGGAACTGGGCGGCTACATGGCCGTCGACACCGGCCAGCCGGGGCTGGCGCAGCGCTACTACATCCAGGCGCTGCGGCTCGCTCAGGCGGCGGGCGACCGGGGGTACGGCGGTTACGTACTGGCCGCCAGCATGAGCCACCTCGCCGCCTCGCTGGGCAACCCCCGGGAGATCTCACAGCTCGCCAAGGCCGCACAGGAAGGCGCGCGCGGGCACGTCACGCCGCGCGCGGAGGCGATGTTCTTCGCCGCGGAAGCGCGCGGGCACGCGCTGATGGGCGACGCGCGCGCTTTCCAGGTCGTGGCGGGCCGTGCCGTAAGCGCGATGGAGCGTGCCGGGGCCGCCTCCGGCACCGGCGAGGACCCCGCGTGGATCGCGCACTTCGACGAGGCGTATCTCGCTGATGAACTCGCGCACTGCCATCGCGACTTGGGGCAGGCCGGTGCCGCTCGCCAGCGCGCGCAGGAAGCGGTCGACGGCCATCCCGAGGGGCGGGCGCGGCGCCGCGCCATCGGACTGGTGCTGCTGGCCAGCGCGCAGGTGCAGCAGCGCGAGATCGAGCAGGCGTGCCATACGGGCACGCAGGCCGTGGAGTTGCTGAGCGGACTGCGCTCGAACCGTGGTGCGGAATACCTGGAGGACTTCCAGCTGAGGCTGGAGCCGTACCGGGACGAGCCGGTGGTGCGGGAGTTCGGTGCCCGGCTGGAATTGCGGGCAGCCGCGTAGCGGATTCGCGGCCCGTCGCAGCCGGGGGTGGGCTGGGCGGCGCACGGGCCGCCTCGTCCTGTCGCCGGGCGGGCCGCCATGGCCCGCCCGGCGCCTCTCTGCGCGCCCTGCGTGGGTGGTGACCAGGGGACATGGTCGAACGCGACTGCGACCCGGTAGCGTGACCGACGCTTCCGTAAGTCAGCAGATCGTAGGAGTCCCGGTGACGCAGAGCGGACAGGGCAACGACCCGCACAATTCCGCGGGCGAGCCCGCGCGAGAGGGCGTTGTGCTGCCCGCTCACGGTGATCCGTGGGTTCCCGGCCGGCAGGCCGCACCGCCCGCGGGCCAGCCCTGGGGGCAGCCGTGGGGCCCCGATCAGCAGGCGGCGCCGGGGGCGCAGCAAGGGCAGGGACAGGGGCCGGGGCAGGGGCCTGGACCGGCGCCTCAGGGGCCGCCCATGCAGGGGCAGCTGCCTCAGGGGCAGCAGCCTCAGGGACAGTCGTACGGTGGGCAGCCGATGCCGGGCCAGCCGATGTCGAGCCAGCAGGCCCCCGGCCAGCCGCAGCCGTACGCCCAGCAGCCCCCTGCCCAGCAGCCCTCCATGCCCCCGGTCCCCCCGACGGCCCCCACGGCGCAGCAGCCGCACCCGTCGTTCCAGCAGCAGCCCCCGGCCGCCATACCGCTGCCTCCCCAGGCGCAGCCGCCCATGCCGAACCCGAGTCGGCCGGGCGGTCCTGCGCCGTCCCCGGACATGGAGGCGACCGCGCTGATATCGCCGTTCGACGCGCAGGCGGACGGCCCGGCCGCACAGGGTCAGATCGTCCCCGCGACGCCGCAGGCCAGTGCGCCGATGCCGCCCGCGGCGGGTGACCCGGAGGCAACGGCCCTGCTGCGCCCGGTGGGCGGGCAGTCCGGACGTACGGGCGGAAACGGGCAGCCCGGACAGCCCGCGCAGCCCGGCCCGATGCCCGGCGCCGCCCCCCTCCCGCCCGCAGCCGGCACCGCCCGCCCCGAATCGCCCAGCGAGTCCACCCGTACGCTGCGCCCGATCAAGCCGACCGGCCCGCAGCCGGGCCCGGCTCGGAACGCGCAGACCGGGCAGCCCGCGCAGCAGCCCGGACAGTCGCCACATCCCGGACACCCCGGGCAGCCCCCGCAGCCCAACCCGGACTCCGAAGCCACCCAATTCATCCCGCCGATCGGCGCAGGCACCGCCCCGCCGCCCGGCGCCCCCTTCGGTGCCCCGCCCGGCGCGCCCGGGGAGCGTGCGACACCGGCCGAGTTCGACGGCCTGTTCCGCTCCGGTCCCGCCGGGGCTGCCCCCGCCGCGGGCAACATTCCGGACGCGACCGCGCCGCTGCCGCGCTTCGACGACGCGGAGCAGCCGGGTCCGTACGGTCAACAGCCGTACGGCCAGCAGCAGTACGACCAGTTCGCGCCGCAGCCGGGTCACGGGTCGGACGGCGGCGGCAAGCGCCGCCGCATCGCCCCCGCCGTCATCATCGGCGTCAGCGTGCTCGCTCTGGCGGGCGCCGGGCTGGGCGTCGGCTATGCGCTCAGCGGGGGCGGTGAGGACGGCTCCGCCAAGAACAAGCAGGAGAGCGGCGGGGCGCCGGGCGCGGGGAAGGACGACAAGGCGGGCAAGGGGGACCAGGGCGCCAAGGAGCAGTCGCCGTCCGCCGACCCGGTGGCCGCCCAGGCCAAGGACCTCGACGCGCTCCTGAAGGACAGCAACAACAGCCGCTCCGCCGTGATCGGCGCGGTCAACAGCATCAAGTCGTGCGACAACCTCGACAATGCGGCCAAGGACCTCAGGGGCGCCGCCGAGCAGCGCAACCAGCTGGTCAGCCGCCTGTCCAAGCTCACCGTCGACAAGCTGCCGGGCAGCGGCGACCTGACCGCGTCGCTCAACGAGGCGTGGAAGTCCTCCGCCGCGGCCGACAACCACTATGCCGCCTGGGCCGGCCAGGTGAAGGACAAGAAGGGCTGCCCCAAGGGCAAGGCGCGCGGCGGCAAGGCGGCCGCCCAGGGCAACGCGGCCAGCGGGCGGGCCACCAAGGCCAAGCAGCAGGCGGCGCAGCTGTGGAACCCGATCGCGCAGAAGTACGGCCTGACCGAACGCCGCCCGGAACAGCTCTGACGCTCAGGCGCCACCCCGGTCGCCCGTAAAGCACCCGCCTTTAAGGCGCCCGCCCGTAAGGCACCCGCCCGGAATGACAGCCGCCCGGAACGTCAGCCGTCCCCCCGCGGCCGCTCCAGCGTCCCCGTGACGTCCACGAAGCCCTGCTTCGCCGCCACCAGCTGCCCGTCCCGTACGGCCTGATACGTCACCAGTCCGTTCACTGTGCGCGGGTAGTCCGGCACCGCGAGCATGTCGCCGGAGCGCCAGCGCAGCTTCGGCGTCAGGCCGCCGGTGTCCACCGCCCGGTCGCCGCGGTCCAGCGTCTGCTGCACGGCCTGTGCCGTGATCTCGTCGGTGCCCTGCTCGCCGAGTTCCTCGACGACCGAGCGCAGCACCGTGTAGGCGATCCACGTGGTCTGCACGCCCGGGTCGGCCGGGTCGATGCGGTTGTCGCCGAAGGCGTGGTCGTTGATGACCTTGCGCATCGGGTTCCAGCGCGGGTCGCTCGCGACCGGGTACCAGCCGGTCAGGTACGCGCCCTCCAGCGGCCCGGACCGGCCGCCCGTACGGTCCACCAGCGCCTGCCCGGCGCTGCCCAGTACCGAGGCGATCCGCACCTTGGAGTCGGCGGGCTGCAGGCGGCGGAAGGAGTCGAAGAAGGTGTCGGTGCGCTCGCCGAGGGTGGCCGTCACACAGCCGCCCGCCCCCTTCGCGCCTCCGGTTCCGGTTCCGGTTCCGTCCGGTGGGGCGCCCACCGCCTCCAGGGCGCGCCGGGCCGCGTCGTCGTAGTCGGTGCCGTCCTCGGGCGCGCGTACGTCGTGGGCGGGGCGGCGGCTGCCGTCGGTGAGGCCGGTGTTGAGGAGCGCGGGCATCCGGTCGCCCTGGAGGGTGTCCGGGCGCACCAGCGAGACCCGCTCGCAGACGCTCGCCAGCTGGCGCCCGTTGCCGGCCAGGAGCGACGCCTGTCCGCCGTTGACCGGGTACGACAGGGGGCTGGCGAACTCCTCGTCGGAGGCGCCGTAGCCGCCGATGTAGGGGATGCCGTGGATCTCCAGCGGTGAGATGAACGAGCGGCCGAACTGGCTGTACGAGCCGACGACCGCGATCACCTTCGCGTCGACCGCCCGCTGCGCGCACCGCGCGGCGCCCACCGAATCGTTGCGGTCGTTGCAGGTCAGGACCTTCAGCTGGTGGCCGTCGAGCCCGCCGCGGGAGTTGACCCAGCGCGCGTACGCCTGCGCCATGGCGGGCATCCCCGGCATGTTGGTCGCCTTGGTGTCCACCGGCGCCCAGGTCATGACGGTGAGCGGCTCCTTCTCCCCGGGCCTTCCCGAGGTGCCGGGGAGGGAGCCGCAGGCCGAGAGCAGTGACGCCAGGGCCGCCGTACAGGCCGTGACAGCCGTGCCGGCTGCGGAGGCGCGGGGGAAGGGGCGGGGGGAGGGGCGTCGCCGTCCGGTCATGTGGCCGGAGCATTCCGGTTCGCCCGGAACGCGTGAGTGACGACGATGGACCGGAACGTGACGGCCGGGTGAACTCCGGGGGTCCGGAGATGATCACCGGCCGAGAACGTACGATCGAATACTGTGCAAGGTTCGGAGAAGTCTTCCCGTCGCGGCCGTCGCTCGACCACCATGGGCGCCATGCCGCTCAACGACATGCCGTGGTGGCGCTGGCGCAGCAATGTGCGCTCCGCGCTGCACATGCTCTCCGACCCCGTCTTCCAGCGGGAGACCTGGCTGGCCGGCCGCCCGGGGTACGGCGACGTCACCGACGCCGTCTACCGGCTCGTCGAGGACACCTGGCTGGACAACTGGTCCGCCGAGAAGTACGTGGGCACGATCTTCCGCGACTCCCAGGAGGCGGCCCTGGTGGACGTCGCCGTGCTGCGGGTGCTGCGGATCATGCACCAGGTCGGCCCGGACGCCCCGGTGACCGCCTACCTGGAGCACCACGGCTGGGCCGAGACCGTACGGGCCGCGCGCGACGCGCACGTACGGCTGACGACGGCGGACGGCGAGGACCCGGACGTGCCCCCGCACTCGCTGGAAGTCCTGGCGATCATGACGCAGGCGTCGGTCTGAGCCGTGCGACCGGAGGCGGCGGGACGGAGCACCGCCGGGGATGTGCGACCCTATGAGGTCATGAGCGCCTCGCAGCCCGATACCCCCGACCAGTACGTCCTCACCCTCTCCTGCCCGGACAAGCAGGGCATCGTGCACGCGGTGTCCAGCTACCTGTTCATGACCGGGTGCAACATCGAGGACAGTCAGCAGTTCGGGGACCACGACACCGGGCTCTTCTTCATGCGGGTCCACTTCGGCGCGGACGCCACGGTCAGCCTGGAGAAGCTGCGCGCCAGCTTCGCCGCGGTCGGCGACTCCTTCCAGATGGACTGGCAGATCCACCACGCCGACGACAAGATGCGCATCGTCCTGATGGTGTCCAAGTTCGGGCACTGCCTCAACGACCTGCTCTTCCGCTCCCGCATCGGCGCGCTGCCGGTCGAGATCGCGGCCGTGGTCTCCAACCACACCGACTTCGCCGAGCTGGTCGGCTCGTACGGCGTCCCCTTCCACCACATCCCGGTCACCAAGGACACCAAGGCCGCCGCCGAGGCGCGGCTGCTGGAGCTGGTGCGGGAGGAGAACGTCGAGCTGGTCGTGCTGGCCCGCTACATGCAGGTGCTCTCCGACGACCTGTGCAAGGCGCTGTCCGGGCGGATCATCAACATCCACCACTCCTTCCTGCCGAGCTTCAAGGGCGCCAAGCCCTACCACCAGGCGCACGCCCGTGGCGTCAAGCTCATCGGCGCCACCGCGCACTACGTGACGGCGGACCTCGACGAGGGCCCGATCATCGAGCAGGAGGTCGAGCGCGTCGGACACGGCGTCACCCCGGACCAGCTCGTGGCCGTCGGCCGGGACGTGGAGTGCCAGGCCCTGGCGCGCGCCGTGAAGTGGCACAGCGAGCGCCGCGTCCTGCTCAACGGCACGCGCACCGTCGTCTTCGCGTAGTCCGTACGCCGGTGGCCGCGCCCGGTGGGGCCGCGGCCGCCGGCGTCCTCACAGCCGCGAGAGCGAAGCCGTCGCGAACAGCACGTCGCGGATCGCGTCCTGCTCGCCGTGCTGCCCGGCGACCGCCTCCTGGGGCGGTACGTGACCGGCCGCCAGCTGGCAGAACTCGATGCTGTCCAGCGCGATGTGCGCGACCGTGCGGTCCGGGGTGCCGAGCGCGCCCGGCGAGTCCAGGGCTATGTACCAGTGGCCGCCGCCGGCCCCCTCCACCTCCAGGTGCAGCGTACGGCCGGGCGCGCCCGCCTCGACCAGGCGCCGCGGCGGCGTCGCCAGCCCGGCCCGGCGCCGGCCGGCCAGCACGGCGGGCAGCAGCCGGGCCGCCAGGTCGACCATCTGGTGCAGGTGCCCGGCGACCGGGGGCTCGTACGGATAGTCCACCGCCTCGGCGATGTCGCCCGCGTGCACCCAGCACTCGAAGGCGCGGTCCAGTAAGGAGTCGCGCATCGGCAGCCGGACGTCGCCGTACGGCACGGGCAGTTCGGCGACTCCCCGGCCGGCGAAGGACACCGTGCGGATCAGGGTGTGGCTCTGGTCGCGCCACGGGCCGCGGGTGGCGTGCGGGCTGCGGCCGTCCGCCATCGCCTGCCAGCAGGCTTCCGTACGGTCGGTGGGCCCGGCCGGGCCGTGCGGGGCCGCGGCGCCCAGCGGGTCGCCCAGCCCGAGCGCGGTGGCGACCAGACCGTCCACCGCCATCAGATGCCCGATCACCCCGGCGACGGTCGTGCGCCGCTCGGCCGGCCGCTCGCCCTCGAACCAGCGCAGCCGTACCGGCGCCCGCCACTCCGCCTCGCCCATGTCGCTCAGCAGCGCGTCCAGCTTCGCCGTCTCGGCGTCGTACGGCGCGGTCCACCCGGGCACCGGGATACGGGCCGGGCGCCGCCCGAGGCAGCCCTCCAGGACGCGCGAGCGCAGCAGCGGGTCCAGGTCGAGGGGGTCGGCGGGATGCAGCAGGCCGACCGCGTCGCGCAGGCGCAGCGCCTCGTCGGCGCAGGCCGCGCAGTCCGTGAGGTGTGTTTCGACGGCGGCCGTTTCCTCGGCGGAGCAGGCGGCCAGGGCCCAGGCGCCGAGCAGCGACTTCAGGACCCGGTGCGGGGGAGGGGCGGGGGTGGCGGCGTCCGGTCCGGTGGTGTCCGGTCCGGTGGTGTCCGCGGGTGCGTCCGCGTCCGCCGCGTCTGCCGTCTCCGCCGCGTCCGTGCGGACGCCCGGCGCCGCGGGCGGTGGCGCGTCGGGCAGTGGTCCATTGTCCTCGGCGGCGGTACGCGGGGACGGGATGCGCGGCCGGCCGCCGGAGCGGGACGGGCCGCCGCTGCCCGGCCCCTGCGGGCCGCCCGGCCCCTGCCCGTCGCGCGGGCCGCCCGGCTCCCGCGGGTCGTACGGGTCCCGGCCCTCCGAGCCGTTCACAGCTGCCGTCCGTATCCGGGGCCGCGCGGTGGGGGCTCGGCGGGTGGGGCGGGCGGCAGCGTCCGGTGGTTGTGCGCGGTGGACAGCAGCTGCAGGCCCAGGCGCAGCCGGCGCCGGGCCTCGTCCTCGGTGACGCCCAGGTCGGCGGCGGTCTGGCGGTAGTCACGGCGCTGGAAGTACGCCAGCTCCAGGGCGGCGCGCAGCGGGGCGGGCATGGAGGTGACGATGTAATCGGCGCGGGCGGCGGTGGACGCTTCGCGGATCTGGCGCTCCGTCTCGGCGGGCCCGGGGGCGTCCGCGCCGCGGTCCAGGGCCGAGGCGGCCCCGGCCTGGCGCAGCCGGTGCACGGACTGGCGGTGGGCGAGCTGGGCCACCCAGGAGCGCAGCGAGCCCTGCTTGGGGTCGTAGGAGTCGGGGTTCTCCCAGATGTAGCCGAAGACTTCACGGGTGATGCGGTCGGCGGCGGTTTCGTCCCCCAGCACCCGGCGGGCAAGGCTGTGCACAAGCGAAGCGAAGCGGTCGTACAGCTCGCCGAGCGCGGCCGCCTCGCCGCGCGCCAGCCGCTGCTGCATCCGCCTGTCCCAGCGCGGCGGTGCGTCATGTCCCATCCGGCCCCCCTCCTTCACCGCCGCCGTGCCCCGGCACGGCACAGCACTCCACCGTGCCATCGAATGTAGTGCTCCGGTCCGACATTGACGCCCCTTTGCGGCAAACCCGCACTGCGGGTGGCTGACGGATGGTATGGAGGCGGTCACTTTTGGTGGTGATGCCCGCTCGTCGCGGATCGAAGCGCGACCGTTCGCTTCTGTATCTGCCGATGTGTTATGCGTGTGTGACCGGTTCCGGGAGAAAGTTCCTCACTCACTGGGCATAGCCTTGGAGAGGAACGGCCCGTTGCGCAAACAATTCTGATGAGTTTCAGGGGAGAACGGCCGGGCAGTCGAGGCGGGAAGGGCACATTCCGGTTTGCTCCGGGGGTGTCCGTCCGCAAGCGAGCGAAAGGCTTCGAGCGCGTGTCGTTGAAGGTGGCAGAAGGCGAGCAGGGCCGCTGGGCCGTCCTGCAGGTCTCCGGCGAGATGGACCTGGTCACATCGCCGGCGGTGCGCCAGCACGTGCACGACGCGGTCGCCGACGGCCGTCGCAGCCTGGTCCTCGACCTCTCCGAGGTCCGCTTCTGCGACTCCAGCGGCGTCGGCGTGCTGATCGCCGCCCGCCGGCTGATGCGGTCCTGCCAGGGGCGGCTGCGGCTGATCCTCCCGGCGCAGGGCGCGGTGGACGGCTCGCACGTCAACCGGGTGCTCGCGGCCCTCGGCGTACGCCGCCTCTTCGAGGTCTACCCGGATCTGAGCACGGCGGTGGACGAGACGGCAGCGCCGCTTTCCGCGTAACTCTTCACGCCAGGCCTTCCCGGGTGCCTGCGGGGACGGGTCCGGCTTTCTCTCCCGTGTCGCCTTGAGTCGCACGGCGGTCACCTTTTGTTACGCGTACGGCGCGACGGTCTCGCGTAAAGCCTCATTCGCGACGAGAAGCAAAAACCGGCATAAAGCCATCCAAGCTGGCATGGCGCCATCCTCGCCCTCCGAAACCCTCAACTCCCCCCGCCCGGGAATTCCGCCCGCACCAGAAACCCTCCGTCCGCCGTGTGCCCGGCCTCCAGCAGCCCGCCCAGGCTCTGGGCGCGTTCGCGCAGGCCGACCAGGCCGTGGCCGCCGCCCGGGAGCGCCGGGGCGGGCGCCGAGGCGTCCGGCGGCCCGTTGCGTACCTCCACCCGCAAGCCCCGCGGCGTCCCCGGCCCGTCGTCCCCGTCGGCCGCCCGCCCGTCGTGCACCGCCGCGACCCGGACCCGCACCCGCGCCCCCGGCGCATGCTTGCGTACGTTCGTCAGCGCCTCCTGCACCGTACGGAACGCCGCCCGCTCCACCGCCTTCGCGCCGCCCGCGCCGTCCGGCACCTCGTGCTCGTAGTCGACGTCCAGCGCGCTCATCTCGATCAGCCGCGGCAGTTCGGCGAGGTCCGGCTGCGGCGCCAGGTCCCGGGCGTCCGTGGCGCCGCCGCCGGCCGCCCGCAGGATGCCGACCATGTGCCGCAGCTCCTCCAGCGTCCGCACGGACAGCTCGCGGATCGTGCGGGCCGACTCGCGCGCCGCCTCCTCCCCGGTGCTCACCTGCACCGCACCGGCCTGCAGGCTGATCAGGCTGACCTGGTGGGCCACCACGTCGTGCATCTCCCGGGCCAGCCGGGCCCGCTCGGTCGCCAGCACCCGTTCCGCGATCAGCCGGTCCTCGCGGCGCCGGCTGTGGGTCAGGTCGGCGACGCGCGCGGCGAGTTCGCGGCGGGTGCGCACCAGCAGGCCCAGCGCGATGGGCGCGGCCGAGGTGACCGTCGCGTCGATCAGCACCTGCACGTTCTCGCGGTGCGCGCCCGGGTCGAGGTCCGAGATCGGGTACGGGAGGAAGTGCGCGGCGATCAGCAGGACGGCGCAGACGCCGAGCCGGAGGCGGCCCGCCCGGAGCGCGGCGAGCGTGTACAGGGCGATCATCGGCGCGAACCAGATGTAGCCGATGTACAGGCCGGGGAGCGTGCCGAGGAAGACGGTGAGCGGCAGTCGGCGCCGCAGCAGCAGTGCGGCGGCGGCGATCAGGGAGACGCCCAGTTCCAGGCCCATGTCGAGGCCGTTGACGAGGAAGGCGTCCACCATGGACAGCAGCACCGGCACGGCCAGGGACAGGGCCCGGCGGATGCCGCCGGGGGAGGTGGGAAGGCCGCGGAGGCCGGAGACGCCGAGAAAACCGGGGAAGCCGGGGAAGCCGGGGAAGCCGGGGAAGCCGAAAAATCTGCCGGATCGTTTCACCGCGGCCCGCCCGAGACCAGCCCGGCGCGGTCCGCGAGGATCGCCGCCTGGACGCGGTTGAGCCCGCCCAGCTTGCCCAGCAGCGCCCGTACATGGTCCTTGACCGTGCTCGGTGCCAGCCCCATCCGCTCCGCGATCCCCGCGTTGCCCAGGCCCTCGCCCAGCAGGGCCAGCACCTCCGACTCCCGCGGCGTCAGGGCCCGTACGGCGCGGACCGCCGCGGCCTGGTCCTCGGCGGTCAGGTAGCCGCCGATCACGGCCCGGGTGACGCCCGGGTCCAGCACGCTGCCGCCCCCGGCCAGCGTCCGTACGGCCCGGACCAGTTGCTCGGGGTCGGAGTCCTTGAGCAGGAACCCGGCCGCGCCCTCGCGCAGCGCCGCGGTCAGGTACTCCTGCGCGTCGAACGTCGTCAGCATGGCCACCGCGGGCGGTTCGGGGGCGGCGCGCAGCCGGCGCAGTACGGTCAGCCCGTCCACGTCCGGCATCCGGATGTCGAGCAGGACGACGTCCGCCGCGTTGCCCAGCACCGTGTCCACGGCCTCGGCGCCGCCGCAGTCCGCGACCAGCCGGATGTCCGGGGCGGTGCCCAGGATCATCCGCAGCCCGGATCTGACCAGCCGCTCGTCGTCCACCACCGCGACACGGATCACCGGCCGCCCCTTCCTGCATCGCCGTCCTCGGGCCTGCCCGCCGCTCGCGTGCCGTCACCCCCGCCGGACGGCGGGGGTCGGTGCACGACCTGCGGAGGATGCCGTGAGGTGGCGCCCGCGGGCAGAGTGCCTTTCATGCTGCACCACCGAGGGGGCCACAAGCCGACCACGCGGTGCAGCTCACAGTGAGAACCTGCGCCGGAAGCCCGGCCCGGGCGTTCGGCACGGGCTCCGACGGCCGCCGCGACCCCCACACGCGGCGGCCGTCACCGTACCTACGCCAACTCGCCTCCGGGCCCCGGCGGCCACCGCCGCTCTCCACCCTGCGGATCGGCGTCCACGACAGGATTTTGCTCACCTCCGGGACAACTTGCCCCCCAACCGTTGCCTCCCGTAACTGCCGCCTCTAGGTTGTGCGCGGTCCGCCGCGCGCCGGTCCGTACGGCGTTCCGCGGGCCTCAACCCCCCTCGGAGCACGGCCCTCAGGGGCACGGCTCGGCATCTCACCGGAGGCTTTCCGTGCAGCACAGACCCCGGCGTTCCCCCACCCCTTCCGACGCTCCGGCATCCGCGGGCATACGGGCCCGAATACGCACCCGGGCGGCCGGCCGCGGCCGTACGCGGCTGCGCCTGACCGCCGCCGCGGCCGGTCTCGCGCTCGTCACCGGCCTCGCCGCCACCGCCTCGGCCTCCCCCGCGGACTCCGCAGCGCCCGCCTCGGCGCCCCCGCCCGCGGCCTCCGGCGCCCAGCAGGTCGAGTACTTCGGCCCGGACGGCCACCCCCGCCACACCACCGTGCCGGTCGCCACCCCCAAGCGCCTGGCCGGCCCCCAGCGGGCCCGCTCCGCCGCCGAGCTGGCCGCCGACGGCGACGTGACCTCGGTCATCCGTAACGGCGCCACCGCCAAGAAGGTCGACGTCGTCTTCATCGGCGACGGCTACACCCTCGCCCAGCAGAAGGACTTCCACGCCGACGCCAAGGCGAAGTGGGCGCAGATCTCCAAGGTCGAGCCGTACGCCTCGAACCGCAAGCTGTTCAACGTGTGGACGGTGGACGCCGTCTCCAACCAGTCCGGCGTCTCCGGCGACCCGGGCAAGGACGTGGTCAAGGACACCGCGCTGGACGCGCACTTCTGGTGCGACGGCATCGAGCGGCTGCTGTGCGTGGACACCGGCAAGGTCGAGTCGTACGCGGGCAAGGCCCCGGACGCCGACCTGGTCATCGTGCTCGGCAACTCCCGCAAGTACGGCGGCGCGGGCTACAACGACATCACGTCGCCGGTCGGCTACGACGGCATCGCCACCGCCTCCTCCGACCACCCCGACTCCGCGCAGGTGGCGGTCCACGAGACCGGGCACTCGCTCGGCAAGCTGGCCGACGAGTACGTCTACGACACCAACGGCACGTACACGGGCGCCGAGCCGAGCGCGCCCAACATCACCAAGATGAGCGTGGCGGAGATGAAGGCCAAGAAGGCGAAGTGGTACCGCTACCTGGGCCAGAACTCGCCGGACGGCGGCAAGGTCGGCGCCTTCGAGGGCGGCGGCTACTACCCGCGCGGCCTCTACCGGCCGACTGCCGACTCGATCATGCGCACGCTGGGCAAGGAGTTCAACCTGCCCGGCCGTCAGGCCATGATCGACGGGTTCCACCGGCACACGGGCCGCTGAGCCGGTCCTCGTAGGAACCGTACGCACTGAACGACCGGCCGGTCGCCAGGACCACCACGGAGGTCGTGGCGGCCAGCTCGTACGCGGTCATCACCAGGGACAGCGTGCTCTCGCCGGTGACGAACGGGCCGCCGAAGAAGCCGGTGACGGTCAGCAGCACCACGGTCCGCACGGTCAGGTACAGCTCCACGGCGGCGAACACCAGGAGCGCGCCGCGCACGTCCCGGTTGCCGCGGACCGCGAGCACGCCCAGCACCAGCAGGATCGCCACCGACGACAGCGTGGTGAACTCACTGGAGTGGGACAGCTGGACGGAGCCGGCGGCCGCGCCGTCCACCGCGCTGCGCAGGTACGTGCCCACGTCCATGCGCTCCTCGGTCATGCCCCACACCGTCCAGGCGAGCCGCAGTGCGGCCATCCCCAGGAAGAGCACGCCGCAGATACGGGAGAGCCGGCGCCGCCACCAGGAGTCGGCGTCGGCGCACGACCGTTGTGCCACGGCGGGCCGGAGGCCGTCGCGCGCCTCCGCGCGCGCGGTCTCCGCGCCCCCGCCCGCCCGCTCGACGGCGGGCAGCAGCGCCACGACCACGACCAGCGCCGCCACCAGGCCCAGGGTGCGGGTGGCCAGCACCCAGCCGCCGAGCGCCTCGGTGGCGTACACCTGCCGGTAGCCCGCGTGGCACAGGCCGACGATCTCGCGCGCGGACTGGGCCAGGATCACCCAGCCGAGCAGCAGCGCGCCCGTCCGCGCCACCCGCCGCAGTGCCAGCGCCCCGGCAGCGACCGCCAGCAGCGCGACGACCAGCGCCCATTCGCCGGGCCCGAGCGTCCACATGAAGAAGGAGGCGCGCGGGTTGAAGAGCCCTTCGAAGAAGTCCCAGACGCTGCCGTCGCCCTGGATGATCCCGTAGACCGTCCAGGCGGTCAGCGCGCCTCCGTAGACGGCGAGGGCGGCCCCCGCCGTGCGGTAAGCGCGCGCGTGCTCGGATGCCGCCCGGCCGGGGTCGGGGCCGGGCCGGACGTCCACCGCACCGCCGTCCTGCATCACCATGTCCGACCCCCGATCCGCCGCGCCGTGCTCACCCGCGCCGGCCCGTGTGCTGCCGACTGCCCACTGATTGCTGCCCGGTTACGCTGCCGTGTGCTGCTGCCGCCTCACTGTTTCAAGGACGGCGACACAGGCGGCGGAGGTTCCCTTCCGTGTGTCGTGAGGCACGGTCCGTGTCCGGCACCGCCGCGCCGGCCGCTCTCCGTACGGCCGGGCTCCTCACCCTCTGCCCACGGGCGCGCGCCGCAATCGTGCGCACCCGCCCCGTGCAACCCGTGCGTACCACTCGCGGCACCGGCGCCGGATCACGGGAGCTGGGGCAAGATGACTTCATGGGGAGCTTCGGGGGCGAGGGCCGGCTCATCGCCGGCCGCTACCGCCTGGGCGAACGGCTCGGCCACGGCGGCATGGGCACGGTCTGGCGCGCCACCGACGAACTGCTGGGGCGCCAGGTCGCGGTGAAGGTCCTGCACGTGTACGAGGAGACCGACGGCCTGAGCGATCAGGGCGGCGGGACCGGCAGGAGCGACGCCGCGGCCCAGCGGGACCGGGCGGTGCGCGAGGCCCGCACCCTCGCACGGATCAGGCACCCGAACGTGAACGTCGTGCACGACGTCGTCGAACAGGACGGCCGCGCCTGGATCGTCATGGAACTGGTCGACGGCCGGTCCCTGGCCGACCGGCTCATCGGCGGCGGGCCGCTCGCGCCCCGCGAAGCGGCCCGCATCGGCCTCGCCCTGCTGGGCGCCCTCAGGGCCTCCCACGCGCTCGGCGTGCTGCACCGCGACATCAAGCCCGCCAACGTCCTGCTGGAGGAGGGCACCGGCCGGGTCGTCCTCACCGACTTCGGGGTCGCCAAGGTCGCCGGCAGTACGACGCTGACCGAGTCCGGCGGCTTCGTCGGCTCGCCCGAGTACACCGCGCCCGAGCGGATGGCCGGCGGCCCCGCCGGACCGGCCGCGGACCTGTGGTCGGTGGGCGTGCTGCTGTGCGCGGCGCTCAGCGGGGAGACGCCGTTCCACCGGGATTCGCTGGGCGGCGTGCTGAGCGCGGTCGTGGACGACGAGATCGAACTGCCCGAACCGGCCCGCCCCCTCCTGGCCGTCGTCCGCGGCCTCCTGGAACGCGATCCGGCCCGGCGCCTGGACGTCACCGCCACCGAACGCCTGCTGCGCGGCTACCTCCAGTCGGGCCGCGCCCCCGAGACACCGCCTCCTGCGCCACCCGCCACCGAACACCCGGCGCCCGCCCACGAGCCGGACCGGACCCCTGGCGTCCCCATACCGGGCCGTACGCACGGCGTCCCCATACCGGAAGCCATAGCGGACCGCGCGCTCGCCGCCGCGGCCCGCCCGCGCACCGGACGCGCACGCACCGCGCTCATCGTGGGTGTGGCCGTGTGTGTGCTGGCGGGCATGGGCCTCGGCATCGCGGTGCTGGTCTCCAGGGGCGGGGACGGGAAGGACGGCGACCCCGCACCTACCCGGTCGCGCCCCTCGCAGGAACGTTCGGGCGCATCCCGTACGTCTCCTTCGTCCGCCTCTTCCACCTCCACCACCACCTCCTCCACCTCGCCCGCCTCGACTCCGGAGTCGCGCTTTTCCCCGGATGGCGGCCGGTCCGGGCGGCTGGTCCCGTTCTGCGCGGGTGTGGTGCCGGGGGAGTGTCACAAGGCCGTACCGCCGCGGACCTGAGTGGAGGCCGTCCCTCCCCGGCAAGTAATGATGGGGGCATGACGCAACACGGGGGACACGGGGGACACGCGGACGAGCCCACCAGCTACGGGCTCCGGCCGCCGGCGCAGCCCGCCCCGGACAGCCCCGCGCCCGCACGGGACTCGTACACGCCGACCCGGGCCGCCGCCCCGGACGCGGCACGCCCGGTGCCCGTGGACCCCGACGACCCGCAGCTCGGCCGTCTCCTCGGCGGCCGCTACCGCCTGCGCTCCCGGCTCGGCCACGGCGGCATGGGTACGGTCTGGACCGCCCGCGACGAGATCGTGGACCGCGATGTCGCCGTGAAGGAGCCGCGCGTCCCGGACCACCTCCCGGAGCGGCAGAAGCGCACGGTCTACCAGCGCATGCAGCGCGAGGCACGGGCCGCCGCCCGTATCGACCACCCGTCGGTGGTCTCCGTGCACGACGTGGTGGTCGAGGACGGCCGCCCGTGGATCGTCATGGAGCTGGTACGGGGCCAGTCGCTCGGCGACCGCCTCAAGGAGGGCACCCTCGCCCCGCGCGAGGCGGCCCGGATCGGCCTCGCCGTCCTCGGCGCGCTGACCGCGGCCCACGACGCGGGGGTGCTGCACCGCGACGTCAAGCCGGACAACGTGCTGCTCGGCCGGCACGACCGGGTGGTGCTCACCGACTTCGGCATCGCGCAGGTCGAGGGCGAGCAGGGCCTGACCGAGACCGGCGCGTTCGTCGGATCGCCCGAGTTCACCGCGCCGGAACGGGTGCTGGGGCAGCACCCCGGCCCGGAGTCCGACCTGTGGTCGCTGGGCGTCGTGCTGTACGCGGCCGTCGAGGGCATGTCCCCGTTCCGCCGCACCAACACCCCGGCGACCCTCCAGGCCGTGCTCTCCGCGGAGCCGCAGACCCCGGCCCGCGGCTCCGGCGCGCTGGGCGCGGTGATCATGCAGCTGCTGCGCAAGGAGCCGTCGGCCCGGCCCGGCGCCGCCGAGGTCAGGCAGGCGCTGGAGTCGGTGGCCCGGCCGCCGCAGCCGACCGCCGGGCAGGTACGCGGTTACCCGACGACGGGCGGCAGCGCGCTGGTCCCGCCCATTCTTCAGCGGAACCGCAAGGCCCAGGCCGGGCTGGGCGTAGGTGTGCTGGCCGTGGTGGTGGCCGTACTGCTCGCCTTCGCCAACCCGTTCGCCGGTGACGAGATCCCCGAGGGCTGGGTGGTCCGCCCGGAGGGCGAGGTGGTCCGGGCGTCGCTGGCGGTGCCCGACGACTACAAGCGCACCGTCAAGTCCGACGAGTCGTACGTGAGCTTCGCCGATCCCAGCGGTGTCTTCAAGGTCGAACTCGCGCTGGAGCACGAGGAGATCGGCAGCCTGGAGGACGAGGCCCAGGGCCTGGTCGACCACTACAAGAAGGGCGGCGAGAACGGTACGGAGATGTCCGGCGTGCACAGCTCGGCGTCCGCTTCGACGCAGCAGGACCAGGCGGCGATGCGCATCGACACCGACTACCTGCCCTACAGCCCGAGCGAGGACTCCATCCGCTCCCGCCGCCTCCAGCAGCTCTACGTCGACCGGAAGAAGAAGTCGGCCTGGGTCCTGACGGTGACCATGCCCGCCAAGGGCGCGGCCCGCGAGGACGGCGACGAGCTGTTCACGAACGTGGTGAAGTTCCTGAGGATCCAGGGACTCTGAGAGCGGCCGGGCGGTCCGGACACCGGTCGCCCGAGCCGTCCCGCCCCGCAATCCCGCAGGACAGCCCCCTCGTGGCCAGCAATTACTGGCGCGATTGTGCGTACCGCGTGAAAACTCGTTACCGGTGGGTACCCAAAGCGTCCGGCGCGGCATACGCTCGCCCGCATGACGGACTCGCAGGACACCGGAACCCGCACCTCCGCACCCGCCGGCCACGCCCCCGCCGAGGCTCCCGCGGGCGGCAACCCCGTCGCCCGCGCCGCTGCCGGCACCCGTACCGCCGCCGACGTGGTCACGCCGCATCTGGCGGCCCGCCTCACCCGCGGCGTCATCGGCAGCGGCCGTACCGCCAACCACACGCCCTTCACCGGCGAGAAGCTGGCGGACCTGCCGGAGTCCACCCCCGAGGACGTGGCGACCGCCTTCGAGCGCGCCCGCGCCGCCCAGCGTGCCTGGGCCGAGGTTCCCGTACGGCAGCGCGCGGCCGTCCTGCTGCGCTTCCACGACCTCGTCCTGCGCCGCCAGGCCGAGGTGCTGGACCTGATCCAGCTGGAGACCGGCAAGGCCCGGCTGCACGCCCACGAGGAGATCCAGGCCGTCGCCGTCGCCGCCCGCCACTACGGCCGCAAGGCCCCCGCGTACCTGCGCCCCCGCGGCCACACCGGCGTCGTACCGACCCTGACCAAGGTCACCGAACTGCGCCACCCCCGCGGCGTCATAGGGCAGATAGCCCCCTGGAACTACCCCTTCGAGCTGTCCGTCGGCGACGCGCTGCCCGCCTTCGCCGCAGGCAACGCCGTCGTCATGAAGCCCGACACCGAGACCGCGCTGACCGCCCTGTGGGCCCGCGAACAGCTCGTCGAGGCCGGGCTGCCGCCGGAGGTCTGGCAGGTCGTCCTCGGCGACGGGCCCGTCATCGGCCCCGAGGTCGTCAAGCACGCCGACTACGTCTCCTTCACCGGCTCCACCCGCACCGGCCGCGAGGTCGCCCAGGGCGCCGCCGCCCGCCTGGTCGGCGTCTCCCTCGAACTCGGCGGCAAGAACGCCATGCTGGTGCTGCACGACGCCGACGTGGACAAGGCAGCGGCGGGCGCCGTGCGCGGCTGCTTCTCCTCCGCGGGCCAGCTGTGCATCTCCATAGAGCGGCTGTACGTCCACGAGTCCATGGCCGACGCCTTCGTGGAGCGCTTCGCCGCCCGCACGAAGGCCCTGCGCCTGGGCAACGCCCTCGCCTACGGCGCGGACATGGGCTCGCTGGTCGGCGAGCGCCAGCTGGAAATCGTCACCCGGCACGTCGACGAGGCCGTCGCCAAGGGCGCCAAGCTCGTCGCCGGGGGCCGCCACCGCCCCGACATCGGCCCGCTGTTCTACGAGCCCACCATCCTCGACGGCGTCGAGCCCCCGATGGCCGTGTGCGAGGAAGAAACCTTTGGCCCGGTCGTCTCGGTCTACCGCTTCCGTGACGAGGACGAGGCGGTCGCCCGCGCCAACGCCACCCCGTACGGCCTGAACTCCAGCGTCTGGACCCAGGACGGCCGCCGCGGCCGGGCCGTCGCCGCGCGCCTGCGCACCGGCACGGTCAACGTCAACGAGGCGTACGCCGCGGGCTACGGCAGCGTCCAGTCCCCGATGGGTGGCATGGGCGACTCCGGCCTCGGCCGCCGTCACGGCTCCGAGGGCATCCTCAAGTACACCGAGGCGCAGACCGTCGCCCACCAGCGCCTGATGCCGCTCGCCCCGTCGTTCGGCATGGACGACGAGAAGTACGCCGCGTTCATGACCCGCAGCCTGCGCGCGATGAAGGCGTTCCGCCTGCGCTGAGAGCCGGGCCGACAGCCCGCCGAGACCGAGGGAGTGCCAGTGCCCCAGGACAACCCTGCCCGGAACCAGCGCGATGCGGCCGAGTCGGCCGGGGAGGACGGCCACGACTACGACGTCCTCGTCATCGGCTCCGGCTTCGGCGGCTCCGTCTCCGCGCTCCGCCTGACCGAGAAGGGCTACCGCGTCGGCGTCCTGGAGGCCGGGCGCCGCTTCACCCGCGCCACCCTGCCGAAGAATTCGTGGGACCTGAAGAACTACCTGTGGGCGCCCGCCCTCGGCTGCTACGGCATCCAGCGTGTCCACCTGCTCGGCAACGTCATGGTCCTGGCCGGCGCCGGGGTCGGCGGTGGCTCGCTCAACTACGCCAACACCCTCTACGTACCGCCGAAACGGTTCTTCGAGGACCGGCAGTGGGGGCACATCACCGACTGGCAGGACGAGCTCAAGCCGTACTACGACCAGGCGCGGCGCATGCTCGGCGTACGCCTGAACCCGACCATGACCCCCTCGGACGTCCACCTGAAGGCCGCCGCCGAGAAGATGGGCGTCGGCGACACCTTCCACCTGGCGCCGGTCGGCGTCTTCTTCGGGGACGGCGAGGACTCCGACGGCACGGCGAAGGCCACACCCGGCGCCGAGGTCCCCGACCCGTACTTCGGCGGCGCCGGACCCGCCCGCCGGGCCTGCACCGAATGCGGCGAGTGCATGACCGGCTGCCGGCACGGCGCCAAGAACACCCTCACCGAGAACTACCTCCACCTCGCCGAGCGGGCGGGCGCCGTCATCCATCCGATGACCTCCGTCGTGACCGTCACCGAGGATTCCCGCGGCGGCTTCGCCGTCGGCACGCTGCCCACCGACGACAAGCGCAAGGGCCGGGGCCGCACCTTCACGGCCCGGCGGGTGATCGTCGCCGCCGGCACCTACGGCACCCAGACCCTGCTGCACAAGATGAAGGACAGCGGCCTGCTGCCGCACATATCCGCCCGGCTCGGCGAGCTGACCCGCACCAACTCCGAGGCGCTGGTGGGCGCGCAGACCGACGACCGCCGCTACCGCAAGGCGCACGGCGCCCCGAAGGCCGACTTCACCCGCGGCGTCGCCATCACCTCGTCCGTCCACCCCAACGCCGACACCCACATCGAGCCGGTGCGCTACGGCAAGGGCTCCAACGCGATGGGCAGCCTGTCCGTCCTCCAGGTCCCGATCTCCAAGCGCGCGCCCCGCGCCCTCGCCTGGGCGGCCAACTGCGCCCGCCACCCGCTCCTGCTGCTGCGCTCACTCTCCAACCGCCGCTGGTCCGAACGCACCATCATCGGCCTGGTCATGCAGTCCCTGGACAACTCGCTGACCACGTACCGCAAACCGGGCGGCCTCGGAAAGGGCCTGCTCACCGCCCGCCAGGGCCACGGCGCCCCCAACCCGCAGCAGATACCGGAGGCCACCGAGGCCGCCACCCTGCTCGCCCAGGAGATCAACGGCTTCGCGGGCAGCAACGTCGGCGAGCTGATGGGCACCCCGCTGACCGCGCACTTCCTGGGCGGCTGCCCGATCGGCGCGGACGCGGACCACGGTGTGATCGACCCGTACCACCGCCTGTACGGGCACCCCGGCATCTCGGTGGTGGACGGCTCCGCGGTCTCCGCGAACCTCGGCGTCAACCCGTCGCTGACCATCACCGCACAGGCCGAACGCGCCATGTCCTTCTGGCCGAACAAGGGCGAGGAGGACACCCGCCCCGCGCCGGGCCGCCCGTACCGGCGGCTGTCCGCGGTGGCACCGCGCCGGCCGGCCGTCCCCGAGGAAGCGTTCGCGGCCCTGCGGCTCCCGCTGCTCCCGGTACCGGCCGTACCGCCGCCGCCCCGGTAGCCCCGCCCTGTCCCGCGCCCCGCCCTGTACCGCCTCGCCCTGTACCGCCCCGCCTCAGGACGCGTCGGAGCCCTTCCGGCGGCGTACGACGAACACCGCGCCCGCACCGAGCGCGACCGCCGCGCCGCCCGCCAGCGCCATCGTCGGCAGTCCGGAGGACGCACCGGTCTCGGCCAGCTTCCCGGTGACCGGCAGCTGGACCTGCTGCTTCGTACCGCCCTGCGGCACCGGGCGGTTGGGGCGCTTGCCGGGCTTGCCCTGCGCGTCCGGAACGTGGGTGCCCGGCCTGCCGCTGCCCGCGGGCAGGATGGTGAAGTCGTAGTCCACGGCTTCCGAGAAGCCGCACTCGTGGTCCGCGTTCACGTACCAGCCCACGCTGACCGCGCCGCCGTAGGCGGCGGGCGTCTTCGCGTCGGCCTTCAGGCGCAGCCTGGCCTCCGCGTACTCACCGGGACGCAGCCCGTCGCGGCCACCGAGGGAAGCGAAGAACCCGTCGTTCTCCTCGGCGCCGGGCACCCGCTTCCAGGCCCCCGTCTTCGCGTCGAACCACTGGAGGGTCAGATGGTCCGACACGTCGTCGGTGGTCGGGTCCTTCAGGGCGTAGACCAGCGCGAAGGCACCCACGGACGTGATGTGCTTCCCGGAGATGTTGGTGGCACGGAAGGTGAAGTCCACCCACCCGGAACCGGCCACGATCTTGCTGGGCAGGCCCCGGAGTTCGGTACGGACCGCCCGCTCGCTGGAGTAGTCCTCACACTCGGTCCCGTCGGTGGGGGAGGTCGTGGGCGTGGCGGTCGGCGTGTCCGTCCCGGTCTTCTTGGCGGGCGGTGTCTTGTCGGCAGGCGGTGTCTTCTCGGCGGCCGGGCCGGGTTCGGCGTCCTTGCCGCCCGAGGTGCTGCTCCGGCCGGGCGTCGGCGTGCCCGGGGACGGGGTCGTACCCGGCGTCGGCGTGGTCGTGGGTGTGGGTGTGGTCGTGGGAGTGCCGGTCGCGGTGGCCGCCGGGGCCTGGCCCGGGGGCTCGGCGGCGTACGCGGCGGGTGCCGCCAGCAAGGCGGCGGGGGCTATGGCGGCCGTCGCGGAGACGGCGGCCAGGGCGCGGCGGAGCTTCATCGTGAAGACCTCTCGGGACCGAAGTGCCGTGATCACAGCGTGAGTTCAGGAGACAGGCCGTCGCGGTGGGGCGCGGGATGGCCGGGCGATTGCAGATACTGACCGGCGCTGGCCGGAAAAGGTTGCACAGTTCGCCGCGGGCCACGGAAGTGACGGGCGCCATCAGGGTGCGAGATGCGGCGAAGGGCCCCGGGGCGCCGTCCGCGAGGGGGAGCGGGGTGCGTCGCCTTCGCGCCAGTGGCTCCGGGCGGCCCTGCACCGACCGGATGCGGCCGGCCCCAGGCGTCCCCGGAACCGGCCGCCCCATCGGATGTGGCCGGGCTGCTGTCCCCTGCTGACCGGCCACAACACCGTAGCGAGGTCCCACGACGCGGGCCGCTCCAAGTCGGCCGACGTCTCATCGCTGCGGCGGATCCGCCCACGGGCGGCGTCTACGCGTAGTCCTGCAGACCGCACCTGGCTGGCGTGGCACCCGGAACAACGAAGCCCGGCGGGGGCCGGTCACGGCGCCGTACGGGTGAGTCGCCGGTGCGCCGGGCGCGTCCGTACGACGGGCCTGTCCGTACGCCCGGCGCGCCCGTACGCCCGGTCCGCAGACCCCTTGCGCCCGGTCCGCAGGCCCTTGCGCCCGGTCCGCAGCCCCCTTGCACCCGGCCGGTCCGCACGCCCTTCAGATGCGGCCGCGGCACAGCTCCAGCAGTGTCATGGCCAGCGCGGTGCCGGGCCGGCCGAGCTGCCCCCTGTAGTGCTCCAGGATCTGCATCTCGCGGGACAGGTTGACCCGGCGCCCGCCGGAGCCGATGCGTTCGCGCTGGATGACGGCCGAGACCGCCATGCGTTCCTGTACGAGGCCGATGATCCGGCCGTCGAGATCGTCGATCCGCGCCCTGGCGTCGGTGATCACACCGGCCGCCGCGTCGGTGCGGGCGCCGGTGTCGGGGGTCGCCGGGGCCTTGGCCGGGGCCGCTGAGGATTTGGCAGGGGCCGCCGCGGAGGCGCTCGTCAGATCCGTCACAGCCTGGACGCCACTCATACCGCTCATGTCCGTCACTCCTGGGGTTCCGGACCCCGCAGCCGCCGTACGTACCGCCTCGGCCCCGCCGCCCCGTGAAATGCAGAGCGCCCCGGGCCTTGTCGGCCCGGGGCGCCTGGGAAGTCGCTCGTCAGTTGATCAAGCAGCACGACCATGGCAGCCGGACGGGCCGGTGCCATAGGTAAAGACGAAGGTCAGCTGCTTGTACATGGCGCTCAGTATGAGCCCGTTAGAATCGAAAGTCCAACCCCATGCACCACCACCGCCGGAAGGCCGCCGAAGTGCCATCAGCGTCACCTGCTGCCGCCCCCGACGTCGTCCTGGTAGTCGACTTCGGCGCGCAGTACGCCCAGCTCATCGCCCGCCGCGTACGCGAGGCCCGGGTCTACAGCGAGATCGTCCCGTCCACCATGCCGGTGGCCGAGATGCTCGCCAAGAACCCCAAGGCGATCATCCTCTCCGGCGGCCCGTCGTCGGTCTACGCCGAGGACGCGCCCAGCCTGGACCGCTCCCTGTTCGAGGCCGGCGTCCCGGTCTTCGGCATGTGCTACGGCTTCCAGCTCATGGCCACCACCCTCGGCGGCACGGTCGACAACACCGGCGCCCGTGAGTACGGCCGTACCGACCTGCACGTCTCCAAGAACGCCTCGACCCTCTTCGAGGGCACCCCGGCCGAGCAGCCCGTGTGGATGTCGCACGGCGACGCCTGCTCCGCCGCGCCCGAGGGCTTCACCGTCACGGCCTCCACCGACATGGTCCCGGTCGCCGCCTTCGAGAACGACGAGAAGAAGCTGTACGGCGTGCAGTACCACCCCGAGGTGATGCACTCCACGCACGGCCAGCAGGTCCTGGAGCACTTCCTCTACCGGGGAGCGGGCATCGAGCCGGTGTGGACCACCACCAACGTTGTCGACGAGCAGGTGGCGGCCATCCGTGAGCAGGTCGGCAGCGCGCGGGCGATCTGCGGCCTGTCCGGCGGCGTGGACTCCGCGGTGGCCGCGGCCCTCGTCCAGAAGGCCATCGGCGACCAGCTGACCTGCGTATACGTCGATCACGGCCTGATGCGCAAGGGCGAGACCGAGCAGGTCGAGAAGGACTTCGTGGCCGCCACCGGCGTCCAGCTCAAGGTCGTCGACGCCTCCGAGCGCTTCCTGAAGGCGCTGGCCGGGGTCTCCGACCCGGAGGAGAAGCGCAAGATCATCGGCCGTGAGTTCATCCGGGTCTTCGAGCAGGCCCAGGCGGAGATCGTCGCCGAGTCGGGCGCGGCGGGCGAGCCCGTGAAGTTCCTGGTCCAGGGCACGCTGTACCCGGACATCGTGGAGTCCGGCGGCGGCACCGGCACCGCGAACATCAAGTCCCACCACAACGTCGGCGGCCTCCCCGAGGACCTGGAGTTCGAGCTCGTCGAGCCGCTGCGCCAGCTCTTCAAGGACGAGGTCCGCGCGGTCGGCGCCGAGCTGGGCCTGCCGGACGAGATCGTCCAGCGCCAGCCCTTCCCCGGCCCCGGCCTGGGCATCCGCATCGTCGGCGAGGTCACCAAGGAGCGCCTCGACCTCCTCCGCGAGGCCGACGCCATCGCCCGCGAGGAGCTGACCGCGGCCGGCCTGGACCGCGAGATCTGGCAGTGCCCGGTGGTGCTGCTCGCGGACGTCCGCTCCGTCGGCGTCCAGGGCGACGGCCGCTCCTACGGCCACCCCATCGTGCACCCGCATCACCAACGAGGTCGCCGAGGTCAACCGCGTCGTCCTCGACGTCACCAGCAAGCCGCCGGGCACCATCGAGTGGGAGTGACCCCTCCGTAGGTCCCCCGCCCAGGTCAACGCCGCAGCCGTCGCTCATCAGTTTGAGCGGCGGCTGCGGCGTTCTTGGTGGGTACGCTGGCCGTACAGGTGAGACTCCGTCGCATGGGAGCAACCATGATGAGCGCCGCACCCGGAGACGAGCAGGACTGGCAGTACGAGCGGTACGAGGGGTGCACTTATCCCGTTCCGCCGCCTGGAGGCTGGACCGCGGACGCCCTTGATCAGCTCCCCCATCTGCCCGGGCACACGGAGCTGATCGACGGGAGCCTCGTCTTCATGAGTCCGCAGACCACTTTTCACATGCGAGCCATGCGACTTCTGGAACGGGCGCTGCTGGACCAGGCGCCGGACGACCTCGACGTCTTCAGGGAGTTCGGCGTCAAGCTGAACGAGCGCAACCGCCCGGAGCCCGATGTGCTGGTGGTTCCTCTGGGCGCGGACACCGGTCCGAAGCGGACCTGCCTCAAACCCGAAGACGTCATCCTGGCGGTCGAGGTCGTCTCGGAAGACTCCGTCGAGCGGGATCGCGATACCAAGCCCCGCAAGTACGCCGCCCACGGCATCAGGCACTTCTGGCGGGTGGAGGAGAGCAGTGAGGGCCTCCCGGTCGTGTACGTCTACGAGCTCGACCCCGCGACCAGGGCCTACGTCCCGACGGGAATCCACCACAACCGCCTCAAGCTCGCGGAGCCCTACGCCATCGACATCGACCTGACCGCGATCGACCGCCGCCGATGACCGACGGGACCCCGCACCTCCCTGAGCCGGCCTCATGCTCCTTCGGACAACAGCCGCACGACCCGCATCACCAACGAGGTCGCCGAGGTCAACCGCGTCGTCCTCGACGTCACCAGCAAGCCGCCGGGCACCATCGAGTGGGAGTGACCCCTCCGTAGGGCCCTCCCCAGGTCAACGCCGCAGCCGTCGCTCATCAGTTTGAGCGGCGACTGCGGCGTTCTTGGTGGGTACGCTGGCCGTACGGCCCAGAATCCCGTCCATGGGAGGACTCATGACCGCTGAGACCGCACACCACTGGCCCGTGCCCCCGCCGGACGGTTACACCGTGGACGACCTGCTGACCCTGCCAGACCTCCCGCCGCATACGGAGTTGCTCGACGGGAGTCTGGTTTTTGTGAGCCCACAGAGGTATTTCCACAGCGTCGTGATCGATGCGTTGGTCAGCGGGCTGCGGCGCACGGCGCCGCCGGAACTGACAGTCGCGCGCGACATGACGGTGTTGATCGACGAGCGCAACGGTCCCGAGCCGGACATCACGGTGGTACGGGCCGCGGCGGTACGTCACTCGGACCAGACGCATTTCCAGGTGCGGGACGTCCTGCTCGCCGTCGAAGTGGTTTCCCCCGAATCCGAGTCACGGGACCGCGACACCAAGCCGCACAAATACGCAAACGCAGGCATTCCGCATTTCTGGCGGGTCGAGAAAGCCAGGCCTGGCGGCTACCCCCTCGTCCAGGCCTTCGATCTGGACGGGGAGACCCGCACCTACCGCTCCGTGGACACCTTCCGGGAGCAGGTGAAGCTGAGCGCCCCCTTCGACATCGACATCGACCTCACAGAGATCGCCCTCCCGTGAGCGTTGACGTGTGTCAATGAGGCTTTCTTGAAGAATTCCGCATGGCGATGACGACGATCTGCCATGCGGAAACAGGTGGAAGTGTCGCGCAATGAGCAGCATGCGGAGGTGCCGACGATCGCCGAGGCCGTCCGCGACGCCCAGGCCGTCATCACCGAGGTGCTCAGATCCCCGCAGGTTGAGGCGGTCGCGTAGGGGCCCGACGGCGTGGAGACGTTGATCCACGCCTGGCAGGCTGACGCCATGCATGAGACGCCCGAGGACATGAAGCGACTGCAACGCCTGCTCGACGACTCGTACGCCGCGGCGGGCCCGTACCTCCGTTCCGTCATCGCCGCGGAGCGCCGCCTGGACGCCGCGGGTGTCGTCGCGGAGATGGGGGCCATACGTGTCATGGCGCTGGCCACCTCGACATCCGGCGGCGAGCCCCGGGTCGGCCCTGTCGACGGGCTGTTCTACCGGGGTCGCCTGTACTTCTACTCGGGCGTGGGCTCCCTGCGTTTCCGCCACCTCCGCGCCCGCTCCGCCGTGTCGGCCTCGGTGATCGACGGCGAGCGGCTGCAGATCACGGTGCACGGCCGGGCGGCGGAGGTCCTTCCGGCGGACGACCCCGGGCTGGAGGCCTTCCTGATCGGTGTGTACGGGCGCGAGGCGTGGGAGGACCGCAGGAGCGCGCACTCCTGGGCCCGGATCGAGCCGGACCGGATGATCACTTATCGCGGCCGGTGATCCGGAATCGGCGCTGCCGTACCACTGGTCACCCTCACTACCGCCAGGTAGCTTCCGCTTCGGGCCGAGCTGAGCCGACCCGGCCCGAGCCGTACGCGCGAGGAGGTAGCCCCATGCCCCAGCCCACTCCGCCGCCAGCTTCGCCGCCTGGCCAACCGCCCACCCCCGTGGCGCCCACCCCCGTACCGGCCGACCAACTCCACTTCGCCATGCCGCCCCAGCACGCGACCGTCGAGGAGGAGCGGCGCCACCGCAAGGAGCGCCTCGCGGCGGCGCTGCGCCTCTTCGGGCGGTTCGGGTTCGAGGAGGGGGTGGCGGGGCACATCACCGCGCGGGATCCGGAGTTCACCGACTGCTTCTGGGTGAATCCTTTCGGGATGTCGTTCAAGCAGATCACGGTCGGCGACCTGATCCTCGTCAATCACGAGGGCAAGGTCGTCGAGGGGCGCTATCACGTCAACCAGGCGGCGTTCGCGATCCATTCACAGGTCCACCAGGCCCGCCCGGACGTGATCGCCGCCGCGCACAGCCATTCCGTGTACGGCCGCGCCCTGTCCGCCCTCGGCGAGCTGCTGGACCCGATCACCCAGGACGTCTGCGCCTTTTACGAGGATCACGCCCTCTACGACGCATACACCGGGGTCGTCGTGGACGAGGAGGAAGGGCGGCGCATCGCACTCGCGCTCGGGCCGCACAAGGCCGTGATCCTGCGCAACCACGGCCTGTTGACGGTTGGCGACTCGGTGGACGCGGCGGCCTGGTGGTTCATCACGATGGAACGTTCCTGCCAGGTGCAGCTGACCGCACGCGCCGCCGGCAAACCCGTACTGATCGACCACGAGAACGCCGTGCACACCCGGGAACAGCTGGGCAACGACCTGGTCGCGTGGATCAACTACCAGCCCCTGTACCAGCAGATCGCCCGCAGCGAACCGGAACTGTTCGACTGAGCCCCCGGAGCCCCGAACCCCAGAGCCCCGAGCCCCCGGGCGTCAACACCGCGCCACCTCATCACCGCCCGTAAACCCTGGCGCACGGCTTCCCGGCCTTTCCCCGTACGGCACAATTCCCTCTCAGTAAGGTGAAGTTGACGACGACTGGTGGGTCGGGGCGGAGCGGACGTGTCGGTGGAGACGGCGGGCGGGGCGGCGGGAGCGCCCGGAGTGCCCGGAGGCGGTTCGGGGAGCGGAGGGGCCGAAGGGTTCCGGGCGGCCGGCGGGCCGGGAGCCGGGGAGCCCGGTGGGAGTGGCGGCGGTGGTGGTGACTGCACCTGCGGCAAGTGCCCGCGCGGCGCGCGTGAGGGGCACCGCCGGGCGGTCGCCGCGTTCATGGCGCTGCGCGAGGAGTACGCCGCCGGCCGCGGCGTACCGGCCGCGCTCGCGCACTCGGCGGGTGCCGCGCGGCAGTGGGTCTCGGACGAACTGGCCCTCTCGGCCCGTACGGTCGCCGAGCGCGCCGCCGCCGAGGGCACGGCCTGGCTGGACGCCGTATGGCGGTGCTCGCTGCTGGTGATGTGGGGCGGCCTCGGCGTGCTCCTGCTCGTCCAGGCCCTGACCGCGATCGGCACCGGCTGGACGGTGCAGCGTACGGCGGGACTGGCCGCCGCGGCGGCCCTCACGCTCGCCCTGACCGGCGCGGCGTGGCGCCACCGCGCCCGCGGCGGCCTGCTCGCGCCGCTGATCGGCGAGGACAACCGGCTCTCGACCTCGCGCACGGTGGCCGCGGGCTGGCTGCTGCTCGTCGCGTACGCCGTCCTCGTACAGGCCGTCCAGCTGGCCGTGGTGACGGACGCGGACACCCGCGCCGCACTCGTCGACGGGCTGCAACTCCCCGACGGTGCCGCACTGCTGGCCGTACTGGCCGTCACCTGCGCGGTGGCGGTGCTCGTCCGCCGGGTCGTCGTCGTACGCATCCAGGGGCGCCGCCTCCAGAAGGTGCGCGCGGAACGGCCGCGCGCGGGCGACCTGCTCACGGACGACGCGGGGCGCGCGAGCCTCACCGACACCCAGTACCTGCTGCTGAACGTCGCGGCCCTCTCCTTCGCCCTGGTACGCCTGGCCCGCGACCCGTCCCGGCTGCCGGACCTGCCGTGGACGTTCGGCGTCATCGTGGTCATCGGGGCGCTCATGTACGTGGCGGGCAAGTACGCGGAGGGCGGCCGTCCGGTCGTCCTGTCCGTCGTACGGGCCCGGGAGCCGGGCGACCTGGCCGCGCCGATCCGTACCGGCGACGACATCGAGATCCGCGGCACCGGCTTCGTACCGCCCGGCGCCCAGGCCCCGGACCTGCTGGCGCGCACCGTCGTACGGATCGGCCCGGTGCACGTGCACGTACCGCTCGTGCCGGTCGCCGGCGGCTTCGGGAACCCCACGGACGGGCTGCTGACCGTGCCCGTACCGGCGGACGTGGAGCCGGGCCGGGTGGAGGTCCGGGTCGTCACGGCCGCGGGCGTGGAGACGAACAGCTACGCCATCGACGTACAGGACTGACCGGGCGGGTCTTCGCATACGACTGAACGCCCCGCCCGAACACATCCGTATCCCTTGCGGAACGCACCGGCGCAGGCACAATCGTCTGCGTCCGGCGGTGACGGAGAGGCGGATGCCATGGCTCACGCGGATCGTGCGGTCGGTGCCGGCCCGGTGGGGCCCGGAACGGGCAGGGGCGGCGGGCCGCGCGACGCGATGGCGCGCTACGCGCTGCTGCCGCTGCGGATCTTCCTCGGCGTCACCTTCGTCTACGCGGGCCTGGACAAGCTGACCGACCCGGCGTTCTTCGCGGCGAGCGGCAGCGGGTCGATCGGCGCGCTGATGCAGCAGATACGGGGCACCTCGGCCGTGCCCCAGCTGGTGGACCTGGCGCTCAAGGACCCGGCGAGCTTCGGGTACGCCATCGCGGCAGGGGAGCTGGCGGTCGGCATCGGCACGCTGGCCGGGCTGTTCGCGCGCGTCGCCGCGCTTGGCGGCGCGCTGATCTCGCTGAGCCTGTGGCTCACCGTGAGCTGGTCGACCGAGCCCTACTACTACGGCAACGACCTGGCCTACCTGATGGCGTGGCTGCCGCTGGTGCTCGCCGGGGCACCGATGCTGTCCGTGGACGCGGCGCTGGCGGCACGGCGCAGTAGGCAGGGTCGGCAGCTGTTCGGCTGAGCGGCGCTGGTCTTGGACACGTCGGTCGCGGACACGCCAATCGCGAAGACGCCGGTCGCGGAGACGCCGGTCGCGGATCTCAGTCGCGCGCCGCGGATGACGCCGAACGCTGCCGCCGGACCACGCTCCAGACGGCCGCCGTCGCACCGGCCAGGCACAGTCCCGCCGGTACGGCCAGTACGGGCAGCGCGCCCGGCAGGTCCACCACCCCGGCCGCTTCGCACGCGTAGGCCCCGCCCACGCCGAGCGCGGTCAGACCGGTGATGAGCCGGGCGGGCTCGAAACGATGGCGCTTCACTGGTGCTCTCCTCGGGACGGGACGGCGGGCGAGGCCGCTGTGGGCACGGCGGGGGCGTCGGCCGCCGCGGGAACCGAGGCTCCCGCGGGAACCGCGGCCGCCTCGGGAGTGTCGGCCGCTGCGGGCGCGTCCCCGGCCGAGGCCGAGGCCGATGGCGACGGCGACGGAGTGGCGGACGCCGACGCCCCCGTAGGAGCCTTCCGCTCCACCGACACCTGCCCCGCCCCCACCTTCAGGTCGAGATCGAGCGTGCCGTGCGGCTTCTCGCCGTCCTTCAGCCCCGTGGCCGGCAGGGTGATGGTCTGCTCCTGGTCGGCCGTGAGGTCAAAGTCCTTCGATGTTTCGCCCGGCAGCCGTACGTCGCCCAGCCCCACGTCGATGCGCAGCCGCGCCGTGACGCCTTCGGGCATGGTCACCTGGAGCTGCCCGGCGCCGACCGAGGCCCGCGTCCGTACCGTCTGCCCGTTCTTGAACGGGATGTTGGACAGGTCCAGCTCCCCGCGCCCGGCCCCGATGTCGTAACTCTCCCGTACGGAAGCGGCGTCCATCGGCGCCCATACCCGGTTGTGCCAGTCGGTGGTGACGTTCGGGGGCAGCACGGCGGCGCCCGCCAGCAGCAGGGACGTCAGGATCACCATGAAGACCGTGCCGCCGCCGGTCCGCCCCCACCAGGCGCTGATCACCAGTCCGAGCCCGAAGACCACGAGCGCCGCGGAGAGACCGGCGACGAGGACGGTGGACGGCTGGTGGTGCTCCGCCGCGGCCCCGCCCGCCGCCATGGCCGCGATCACCGCCAGCAGGAACGTCCAGCCACCGATCGGCCGGCCCGCCCGGCGGCGCTTGGCGGGTACGCCGGTACGCGGCCCCCCGGGACCGCCCCACGCCGTCGCGCCGGACGGGCGGCCACCCGCTCCGGCCTTGTCGCCGTACGCCTGCTCATGCCCATACGAAGCTCCGTACGAAGACCCGTACGAGGCCCCGTGCGAAGCGCCGTCCGGCCCCCACAGATAGCCCACGCCGGCCGTCCCTTCCTTGGAGAGCGGGTCCCGCCACCAGGACGGGCCGTTACGGGTGGGCGGCGCCATCGTCTCGGGCGGCGCGTCCGCGACGGCCTGGGCGGTCGCCGGGTCCATCGCTCCGGGCCCGTCCGGCCCGGCCGTACGGCGCTGCCGCGACCAGTACGCCGAACCGCCCACCGCCAGCGCGAGCATGACGGTGAAAGCCAGCACGCCGCGGTTGGCGAGGGAGGTGAGGAAGAAGCCGCAGCCGACCAGCGCGAACAGCAGGGCGGTCAGCGCCGTGCCCTCGACCCGGCCGGACAGCAGCCGGCGCCCCTCGTTCTCGTCCTCGCCCTCCTGCGGGATCAGCAGCCAGGCGAAGCCGTACACGATCAGGCCGATGCCGCCGGAGGCCGCCAGCACGGCCAGCACGATCCGGAAGATCACCGGGTCCAGGTCCCAGTGCCGGCCCAGGCCCCCGCACACCCCGGCGATCACCTTGTGCCGCCGGCTGCGGCGCGGGTGCGTCTGCGGCGCCGGGCGGGTGGCGTCGGGGGCCGGCGGGGTGCCCGTGGGGCCGGACGCGTCCCCGGCGGGGCCCGTCGTGTTGTCGGCGGGGGCGGCATCGTTCATGCGCCCATGGTGGCAAGCCGCGCGGACGGACGGCATCCGTGGGAACCCTGGTTGGTCCCTGAGATCATCCGGGGCCGTCCCCGACCCCCGGCGACTACGCCGATGGACCGCCCGCGGCATCGGCGTACCGCCGGGCCAACCGCCCGAACGCCTCCCGCAGCTCGCCCGGCCCCACCACCTCGATGTCCGCGTCGAACCTGCCGATATCGGCGGCCAGGGCAGCCCACGACCAGGACCCCGACACCAGCCGGCACCGGTCCGGTCCCAGCTCCTCCACGACACCGTCACGGAGGTACGGGGACACGGCAGCGGCGGGCAGCCCGAGGACCACCTCGCCCCGGCAGGGCCATCCGCCCGGCCCGTCGGATCCCTGAAAACGCCCGGCGACGAAGGCGGCGATATCCCCTCCCGGCAGGTCGCGCGGGGCGAAGCGTGGCCCCGTAGGCGTACGTGGCGCGCCGATCCGGTCCGCCCGGAACGTACGCCAGTCCGCCCGGTCGAGATCCCAGGCGACGAGGTACCAGCGGCCTCCCCAGGTGACCAGGTGATGGGGCTCCACCCGGCGCGGCGGGGGCGCCGGAGTGACCGGCGGGGACGCCGAAGTGGCCGGTGAGGACGCCGGAGTGTCTGGCGGGGGCGCCGAAGCGTCCGGTGAGGACACCCGCGCGTAATCGAACCGCAGTACCTCCCGGGCGTGCACCGCAGCGCTGAGCGCCATCAGCACACCACTCTCCACGCGCGGATGCGGCCGCGCCATCGGTCGCTCGACAGCAGTGACCTGGAAGGTGTCGATCCGGTGGCGCAAGCGCGCGGGCATGACCTGCCGGACGGTGTGCAGAGCGCGCGCCGCGGCCTCCTCGACACCGGCCCCGGTGGTGGTGGCGTTCCGCAGCGCCACGACCAGGGCGACGGCCTGCTCGTCATCGAAGAGCAACGGGGGCAGCTCCGACCCGGCCCCGAGCCGGTAGCCGCCGTCGGGGCCCTTGGTCGAGGCGATGGGGTAGCCGAGTTCCCGCAAGCGGTCGACGTCACGGCGTACGGTGCGCGCGCTGATGTCCAGCCGCTCGGCCAGCAGTGCTCCCGGCCAGTCCCGGCGCGTCTGGAGCAGCGAGAGCAGGGCGAGCAGCCGCGCTGAAGTCTTCTGCATGGCCCCATGCTGCCTGCCATAGAGGACACAACCTGTCCGCTACGTCCGGCAAGATGACCACCATCGCACCGCCGGGCCACCACCAGGCCGCCTGGCCATCACCAGGCCACCTGGCCGCAACATCACGACATGACTGGGCCACAAGGCCACCGAGCAGCAGGCACAAGGCAAGGACGCACATGACCGTTCTCGACAACCGGGCCCTCAACCGCGCCACCCTCGCCCGTCAGTTGCTCCTCGACCGCGCCGATCTGCCGGTCCTCGACGCCGTCGGGCACCTCTGCGGCCTCCAGGCGCAGGAACCGCAGGAACCGTTCATCGGGCTCTGGTCGCGGCTGCGCGCCTTCGACCCGTCGTCGCTCTCCGACCTGCTGACCGGACGGCGCGTCGTCCGTACGCACCTCATGCGCCGCACCGTCCACCTCGTCACCGCTGACGACGCACTGGCCTGGCGCGCCCGCCACGACGCCATGCTGCGCCAACGCGCACAAGGCGCCTACCGCCGCGAACTCGACGGGGTGGACTTCGACGAACTCGCCGCCGCGGGCCGCGCGGTCATGGCCGACGGCGAGCCCCGCTCGATGCCCGAGCTGGCACGGGCGGTCGCCGACCGCTGGCCCGAGCCCGGGCTGCGGCCGCTGGGGGAGATGCTGGTCGCCGCCCTGATCCCGATGGTGCAGCTGCCGCCGCGCGGAGTGTGGCGGGCGAGGGCGGGCGCCCGGTACCTGCCGCTCGCCACCTGGCTCGGCCGCGACATCGACCCGCCGGCCGCCCGGAACGGCATCGACCCGGACACCCCGGACACCCCGGACGGCCCCGACCCGGTGGGCGCGGCCCTGATACGCCGCTACCTCGCTGCCTACGGCCCCGCCGCCTCCGCCGACCTGCGCGCCTGGTGCGGCCTCGCCGGACTGCCGGCCGCGGTCGCCGCCGTACGCGAGGAGCTGATCACCTTCCGCGACGAGCGCGGCCGGGAACTGCTCGACCTCCCCGACGCTCCGCGCCCCGATCCCGATACGCCCGCGCCGGTACGGTTCCTGCCCGCGTTCGACAACGCGATCCTCGGCTACCAGGACCGCGGCCGGATCATCGACGACGCCCACCGCGGCCTCTCGGTCGCCGGCGCCCGCGTCGTCCTGGTCGACGGCCGGGTCGCCGCGACCTGGACCGTCGAGGACGGCACCGTGACGGCCACCCCGCTGCGCCCTTTCTCCCGGGCCGAGCGCACCGCCGTGACCGAGCAGGGACAGGAGCTGGCGGCGTTCCTCTCGGAGGGCGAGAGCGACCGTGCGCGGGTCGCAGAGTCTTCCGTGTGAGCGCCGACCTCCGGGTCGTGCGCGGCACACGCCCGGAGACCGCGCCCCGGTCCCCCGCCGACGCCCGCCGGACGACTATCGTTGCGCCGGACACCTGTACGGGGGAACCGAAGGGGCAAGGGGCACGGCGCGGTGACGGAGGCGGCGGTGGACGACGGGCGACTGGTCGCCGGGCGGTACCGCCTGGTCGAGGAGATAGGCCGGGGCGGGATGGGGACCGTCTGGCGGTCCTACGACGAACTGCTCGGCCGGCAGGTCGCGGTCAAGCGGCTGCACGTCTCCCCGGGGCTGGAGGCCGACGAGCTGGCCCGCCGCAACGAGCGCACCCGCCGCGAGGCCCAGTCCGCCGCCCGTATCAACCACCCCAACGTGGTCAGCGTCCACGACGTCGTGGACGACGCCGGGCTGCCGTGCATCGTCATGGAGTACGTGCCGTCGGTGACGCTCGGCGACCTGATCAAGGAGGCCACGCTCTCGGACGAGGCGGTGCCGCTGGGCGAGGTGGCCCGGATCGGCCGCGGCATGGTCGCCGCGCTGCGGGCGGCACACTCCGCCGGCGTCCTGCACCGTGACGTGAAGCCCGGCAACGTCCTGCTCGGTGAGGACGGCCGGGTCGTCCTCACGGACTTCGGCATCGCGGTCGCCACCGGTACCTCCACCCTCACCAAGACCGGCGAGCTGATCGGCTCCATCGACTACCTGGCCCCCGAACGGGTTCGGGGCGGCACCCCCGGACCGGCCTCCGACCTGTGGGCGCTGGGCGCCACGCTCTACCAGGCGCTGGAGGGGCGGCCCCCGTTCCGCAAGCTCACGGCGGTCGAGACGGCGTACTCCATCGCCGTGGACCCGCTGGACCCGCCGCGCAAGGCCGGTGCGCTGACCGGGCTGATCGAAGCCCTCCTGGCCAAGGAGCCCGCGGACCGCCCCTCGGCCCAGGCCGTGGAACAGGCCCTGCGCGCACCCGCCGCGCACACGGACACGGCATGGCTGAGCGGTGCAAGCACGTACGGGGCGACGGCGGACAACGGCACCGCCACCACCACAGCCGGTACGACGCCACCGGCCCAGGGCGACCGTATGTCCGCCCCGGCCCCGGCCCAGGCCCCTGCTCCGGCTCCCCCTTCGGCCACCGGCTCGTACCACCTGGCACCTCCGACCACGAGCGGTACGAGCGGTACGAGTCCGGCTAGGAGCAGTACGGGTGTTACGGGTGGTACGGCCACCACCGGCAACCTGGCCGCCACCGGCGGATTCGCCACCGGCCCCACCGGCCCCACCGCACCGGTCAGCCACCCGGCCGCTGCCTCGACCACCGCCTCGACCACCGCCCCGGCCGCCACCGCGCCCCCCTCCGAGAAGAAGCCCGGCAGACGCCGCCGCACGGTCCTGCTCACCACCGTCTCCGTGGTCGCCGCACTGGTCCTCGTGGGCGGCACCCTGTACGCCCTCGGCTTGCGGCCGGACGGGAACGCGCAGGCGTCCGACGGCCGCACGCCCCGGTCCGAGGAACCGTCGCTCTCCCCGTCGAAGCCCAAGGCCAAGCCCACCCCGCGCCCGGTCCCCGCGGGCTACCACCGGGTCAAGGACCCGGCGGCCGATGTCGAATTCCCCCTCCCGGACGGCTGGACCCGCCAGAAGCAGTCGAACGGCTACACCTACCTCAACCCGAACCAACTGGTCGGTCTGCGCATCGAGACGCTCGACTTCGCGGGCGTGGACCCACTGCGGCGCTGGAAGGACAACGAGCGCGCCGCCCTCAACGAGGGCAAGTTCCCCGGTTACCAGCAACTGCGGATGCAGAGCACGGTCTTCCGGGACCGGCCCGCGGCGCTGTGGGAGTGGAAGTGGTCGGGCAGCAAGCGCGACTTCCGCGCCATAGACCTGGGCTTCGGCCGTCCCGGCGAGAAGGAGTACGCCATCTACCTCTCCGCGCCGTCCGCCGAGTGGGATCGCTACAAGAAGGTCTTCGACAACGTCCTGGCCGGCCTCCGCCTGCCCGAGGACCGCGACCAAGGCGGGCAGGGCGGACAGGGCCGACAGGGCGAGCAGAACGGGCAGAACGGGCAGTAACCGTCGCGGAACGTCAGCCGATGGGGTTGACGAAGGTGGCGGGGTGGGTGGCGCCGTCCTGGTGGACGAGCGGACCCCAAGGCCACTTCAGCGTCAGCGAGGTGGTCTCGTTGGGCGGGGTGACGGCCACGGTGGCGGGCTTCCAGGAGCCTTCCTCGTTCTCCTTGGCCATGCCCAGGTTGATGGTGAAGTCGGTGCTGTCCCCGGGGCCGAGAGTGATCGAGCCGTGCTTGGCGGAGGAGCGGGCCAGCGACCAGCCGGGGCCGCCGGCATCCGGCTTGAGGTCCACGCCCGCAAAGCCGCCGATCTTGCAGGTGCGGCTGCTCTTGTTCGTGAGCACGATGCTGGTGGTCGTCCCGCCGCCGGCGTTGGGGTCGGGGGTCGCGTCCTCGCCGGTGGCGAAGGCTGCCTTGAGGTCGGAGGTGTGGCAGCGCTGACTGCCGGAGCCGCTAGCCTTGCCGCCGCCCCCGGAGTGCGAGCGGGACGACTTCTGACCCGTGGCGCCCGCCTTGCCCTCGGTTCCCGCCGCGCCCCCGGCCTTGCCGTCGGACCCGGTCTTGCCGTCGGACCCGGCCTTCGCGTCGGAGCCCTGTCCGTCCCCGGAGGACCCCGCACCGCTGGACGTGTCCGCGGCAGCCGCCTCCGTGTCCAGGTGGGCCGCGGCCTTGCTGCCGCCCGCGTCCGAACCTGAGCAGGCGGTCAGGGTCAGACCGGCGGCGGCGGTCAGGGCCGCGGCGGCGATACGGAGAGTGCGGCGGCGAGCGGTGCGCACGACGGTGCTGGAGTTCATTTCCGGTCCCCCCGGGACAGTTGGTGTCGTTGTCTGCTCGGTACGTCACCCAATCTGTCCGAGGGTCTTAGCGCCCGGCTGCCGCTCCGCTAACACCCGGCTAACGCGGGTACGAGGCACACCCCAGGGCCGCCTCAAAGACGTACCGCAGGGCTGCCCCAGAAACCGCACCCCAGGACCGCCCCAGAGACGCATCGCAGGGCCACCCCGGAGACGCACCCCAGGACCGCCCCCAGAGACGCACTTCAGGGCCGCCCTAAGGGTCCACCCTGATGCCCCGACCCCACCTCCCGTGTGACGATCGGTGCCATGACCACCGCACCGCCCCGGCCCGAGGCGAGCTACGCCCCGGCGCCCGACCCCGATGATCCGCCCCTGCGCAAGCTCTACCGCAGTGCCGACGGCCGGATGCTCGGAGGCGTCGCACGCGGGCTCGCCGGGCATCTCGGCCTGCCGGTCTCCTGGGTACGGGTGGTGTTCGTCGCGCTGTTCATGGCCGAGGGCATGGGCGCGCTGCTGTACGCGGCGTTCTGGTTCATCGTCCCGCTGGGCGTCGGCGGCGTGGACGCGGCGCGCGCGAACGCCTCCGCCCCCGCCCCCGGCCTCCTCGGCAAGGCCCGCGGCCGTACGGGCCGCAAGGCCGACAAGGGCCAGATACTCGCCCTGCTCACGCTGCTCGCCGGCGCGGCCGTCGTCGCCTCGAAGTTCCAGCTGGGCCGCGCCAACGCGTACGTCTGGCCGGTCCTGCTGATCGGCGCGGGCGTCGCGCTGGTCTGGCGCCAGGCGGACAACGCGCGCCGCGCGCAGTGGCGGGAGATGGGCCGCCGCAAGGGCCTGCTGCCGGTCCTGCGCGGCGCGGCCGGGGTGGTGCTGGTCGGCGTCGGCGTCACCGGCATCGTCGTACTGCAAAGCTCCGTCCGGCACCTCGGCTCGGTGCTCCAGGCTGCCCTCGCCGTCCTGGTCGGCATCGCGCTGCTCGCGGGCCCCTACCTCGTCCGCCTGACGCAGGACCTGTCCGAGGAGCGCCTGATGCGCATCCGCGCGCAGGAACGCGCCGAAGTCGCCGCGCACGTCCACGACTCCGTCCTGCACACCCTCACCCTGATCCAGCGCAACGCCGAGGACCCGCGCGAGGTGGCCCGCCTCGCCCGCGCCCAGGAGCGCGAACTGCGCGCCTGGCTCTACAAGCCGGAGGGGCGCGGCAAGGACGAGGAGCAGGAGCCGGACACCCTCGCCGAGGCGGTACGCAAGGCCGCCGCCGAGGTCGAGGACCACCACGGCGTACCCATCGAGGTCGTGGTCGTCGGCGACTGCCCGCTGGACGAACGGCTGGGCGCGCAGATGCAGGCCGCGCGCGAGGCGATGGTCAACGCCGCCAAGTACGGTGGCGAGGGCGGTGCCGTGCAGGTGTACGCCGAGGTCGAGGGCCGTACGGTCTTCGTCTCCGTACGCGACCGGGGTCCCGGCTTCGACCTGGACGCGGTCCCCGGCGACCGGATGGGCGTACGCGAGTCCATCATCGGACGCATGCAGCGCAACGGCGGCACGGCCCGGCTGCGCTCCGCGCCGGACGGCGGCACCGTGGTCGAGCTGGAGGCGGAGCGCCTGCCGGATGACGGCGGATGAGCCGGATGCCGGATGATGGGGAACCACGCCAGAGGCAACTGGCAACGTCAACGAGGGACGGACGGACGAGATGAACAGTGACGCCGCACAGGACGCCCAGGCCGGCGGCCCCGCCCGCACGGTACGGGTCGTCCTCGTCGACGACCACCGCATGTTCCGTACGGGCGTCCAGGCCGAGATCGGCCGCACCGACGAGACGGGCGTGGAGGTCGTCGGCGAGGCCGCCGACGTGGACCAGGCCGTCACGGTCATCACCGCCACCCGCCCCGAGGTGGTCCTGCTGGACGTGCACCTCCCGGGCGGCGGCGGGGTCGAGGTGCTGCGCCGCTCCGCCTCGATGATGGCCGACCCCGAACGCCCGGTCCGCTTCCTCGCGCTGTCCGTGTCGGACGCCGCCGAGGACGTCATCGGTGTCATCCGCGGCGGCGCCCGTGGTTACGTCACCAAGACGATCACCGGTACGGACCTGGTCGACGCGATCTTCCGGGTCTCCGAGGGCGACGCGGTCTTCTCCCCGCGCCTGGCCGGCTTCGTCCTGGACGCCTTCGCCTCCACCGACGCCCCGCCGGTCGACGAGGACCTGGACCGCCTCACCCAGCGCGAGCGCGAGGTACTGCGCCTGATCGCCCGCGGCTACGCCTACAAGGAGATCGCCAAGCAGCTCTTCATCTCGGTCAAGACGGTCGAGTCCCACGTCTCGGCGGTGCTGCGCAAGCTCCAGCTCTCCAACCGGCACGAGCTGACGCGCTGGGCTACGGCTCGGCGGTTGGTGTGACGCAGGGGGTGGCGGGGGCGGGTTCCACAGGCCCGCTCGCGACGATCCGACTCGTACGGCGACGCCCCTCCCGCCCCCCGAGCTCCGGCACCAGCGACACGATCCCCAGCGCCGCCAGCCCGGCCCCCAGCCAGATCGTCGCCCGCAGCCCGTACGCGCTGATGGCCATGCCGCCGACCAGCGACCCCACGATCACGCCGAGCGTGATGAACGACGAGTGCACGGTGTTCACCAGCGCCCGCGCGTTCCCGGCCCGCTGGACGCGGGTCACCATCGCCGGGTTCATCGTCACCCCGACCAGCCCGATCCCCATCATGAACACCACAGCGGGCACGGGCAGCTGCGCGAACAGCGCGAACCCGACCAGAAACCCCAGGTTCAGCGCCAGCCCGCAGAACAGAACAGCGACCGTGTGCCGGTCGGCGAGGCGGCCGACCACGGTGTTCCCGACGACGGTCGCGGCCCCGTACGCCACGAGCAGCAGGGGTACGGTCCCGGTACCGAACCCGGTGACCTCGGTCAGGATCGGGTTGAAGTAGCTGAAGACGGCGAAGGTCGCTCCGATGATCAGCGTGCTGGTGGCCAGCGCCAGCCACAGCCGCGGATTGCGGAACGCGCCCAGCTCCTCCCGTATGCCGCCGCCCGCGTCCGCCTGCTCCAGCCGCGGTACGCCGACGGCCGTGCACACCGCCGCGCCCACCGTCAGGACGGCCACGGCCCAGAACGCGGCCCGCCAGCCCAGGTGTTCACCGATCAGCGTGGACAGCGGCAGGCCGAGCAGCGTGCCGAGCATCAGCCCGTTCATGGCCACCGCGACCGCCCGGCCGCGCGCTTCCGGCCGCGTCAGCTGGGCGCATACGGAGAGCGCCACGCCGAAGAAGGCCTGCGAGGCGACCCCGGTGACGACGCGCGCGACCACCATCGTCCAGTAATCCGGCGCGACGGCCGCCAGCACGTTCCCGGCCAGGAACACCCCGAACAGCACTCCCAGCGCCCGCTTCTGCTGCAGCCGCAGCACGCCGACCGTCAGGAACGGCCCGCCGACGGCCATGGCCACCGCGAAGGCCGTGATCAGGTAGCCGATCTCCGGCACGGTGGCACCCAGCCCGTCCGCCATCTGCGGCATCAGCCCGGCGACGGCGAATTCGCTGGTCACCATGGCGAAGATGCCCAGGGCCAGGACGTACACGGCGCGTGGTACGCGCATGATCCCCCTCTTTTCCTAACCGATCGTTCCAGTAATTACCCGAAAGAAACCCCCGCCGTAGCGGGGGAGGGAAGGCGTGCAGGGGTCAGCGCAGGATCGTCATCGCCTGCTCCACGGCGTCATTGATCCGCCGCTCATCACCCGTCTTGCCGATGACGCGCAGCCCCTGGATGAAGGTGACCAGGAACCGGGCCTGCGCGCGTACGTCCGCCCCTTCCGTCAGCTCCCCCTGTGCCTTCGCCCTGATCAGGGCACCCGTGATCGCCGACTCCACCTCGTGAAAGGCCGTCTCGACCCGCCGCTGTGCCTTCTCGTCCTCCGGCAGCAGCTCCACGGCGGTGTTCGTGACCAGGCAGCCCTTGCGGTCCGCGTCCGCCAGTGCTTCGTCGGCGAACGCGCGCAGGAACTCCCGTACGGCGGGCAGCGCCGGCCCCGGCCGGTTCAGCCACTCCAGCGCCGCCGTCCCTTCGTTCTCGCAGTACCGGTCGAGCGCGCGCAGGTACAGCTCGTGCTTGCTGCCGTACGTCGCGTAGATGCTGCCCCGGTTGATGCCGAGGTGATCGACCAGGTCCTGCATCGACGTGGCTTCGTACCCCTTGCGCCAGAACAGCTCCAGGGCAGCCTGAAGTGTCGCGCCCGGGTCGAACTCCTTGGTTCTGCCCATGCGAGCACCCTACGGGTTACGTGACCGATCGTTCAAGAAAAGGCGCCTCGGTGCTGGGGTGGCTGGACGCCACCTTCAACTCGAACCACACGACCTTCCCGATCCCGTACGGGCGCGGGTACGTACCCCAGTCGTCCGCCAGCGCCGCGACCAGCGCCAGCCCGCGCCCGCCCTCGTCGTCGGGCCCCGCCACCCGGGGCTCGGGCATCGAGTCGTTCGCGTCGGCCACCTCGATTCGCAGCCGCCCCGCGAACAGCAGGCACCGCGTCCGCACATACCGCCCACGCGGAACCCGCGCGTGCACACAGGCGTTGGCCGTCAGCTCACTGAGAATCAGCACGGCCGTCTCCGTCACCTCGTCCTGCAACCGCCACACGTCCGCCAGGACGCGCAGGTACGCACGGGCCCGCCGCGCGCTCCGAGGGCGGAGCGGCAGCCACCATTCGTTCGTAAGGGGGGAATTTCCGTCGTTCACAATCCGAGCATGTCGGCGCGAGCGTACGGTCATCAGCCGCGACGAGGGTACGCGTCAGGGTGTACCGGTCGTGCCAGTGAAATGGGGGGCCGGTGCCGAAAGAACCAACCCAACTGCCTATGACGTGGCGCTACTGTGGCGACCAACTCAAGCTGTGGCGCATGTACGCGGGTATCTCCCGCGAGGAAATCGCGAAGGAATCGGACTACGACGCGGAGTACGTCAAGTCCATGGAGCAGGGGCGTCGGAGGCCGACGCTGCGGATGCTCCGCATCGCTGATCAGGTGTGTCGCGCGCACGGCATGTTGGAGGCGGCGGACCAATACCTGAAGCCCGAGAAGTCCGTACGGCCCATCGGTGAGTTCATGGAACTCGAAGAAACTGCAATCGGGCTGTACTGGTACGAAACCCTCTACATGCCGGGCTTGCTGCAAACCGAGGAGTATGTGCACGAGCTGATGAACCGCGGCCTTCCGCCGCTGGACGACGAGACAGTGGAAGAGCGCATCACCAAGCGTCTCCGGCGGCAGGCTCTGTTGGACGGCAAGTCCGACACGGCGTTCAACTTCATCGTCTACGAAGCTGCGTTGCGCACGATGGTGGGTGGCGCCGACGTGATGCGGCGTCAACTGGGGCGACTGCTGGAGGTGCAGCGGATGCGCAATGTCTGCGTGCAGGTGCTGCCGGCTGACCGCGCCCCCTACGTGGCGTTGGCCGGTCCGATCATCCTTGTCGAGACCGAAGAACACGAGACGTACGCATACCTGCCTGGCCAGGGAGTCAGCACACTGCAATCCGATTCGGGTGACGTGAGTCGCCAGTGCAGGGCCTTCGGCACGATCCGCATGCAGGCGCTGGGGATGGAGGACAGTGACGAGTTCATCCGCAGGGTGATGGAGGAGCTGTAGGCCGCCTGGCGAGTCCGGGCCTCCCGACTCGGCCTACCCGTACATGCCTGTGCGGCCTGCCAGCCCTTTTCCCTCCGGGGCTTGAGCTCCGGGCGTCGGGCGGCGAACGCCGAGCCCCTTATCCAAGGAACGGGTGGGTTGGCACAACCCACCCACCCTCCCAACCCTCGCGCGTACCAGCGCACATGACTTTCCGCGACCGGCTTGCAACCGACCGTCGCCAACCTCTAGCGTTCGCCGCAGCAAGTAGCACACGCACAACAAACGACCCCGGCAGGTGCGCCAACACCAAACCGGGGCCTAACCTCCAAGATCGGAACAAGGACGATCTCAATGGCTGACGCCCAACTTACTACGGCGCCTTGCGCGCCCACCGACTCCCACCCCCGCCCTCCTCGCCGCGCGGCCCCCGGCTACGGCAAACGCTCCGCGCCGGACCAGAATCGCCGCCGCCCAGGGCACTTCTCCCACCTCCCGGAACGCGAGGCGTACCTCGCCGGCTTCATCGACCGGCTCCCCGACGGCGCCGCCATGGACGTGAAAACCCTCGCCGCCGCCCAGCCCCGCTACGGCCAGCAAGCCGTACGCTCGGCCCTCACCCACCTCTCCACAGCCGGCCACCTGCGCCGCGTCCAGGAAACCGTCGGCAGCGGCCGCTCCCAGTGGGTCTACCGCACGTACTTCACCCGCACCGCCCGCGACGACACCTGGTGGCACCACTTCCTCGCCGGCAACGCACCCCCGCAACTCCAACCGGACGAGCGACCACCAACCCCGGAACCCCAAACCCCGGAACCCCAAACCCCGGAACGCCAAACCCCGGAACCCGCGCCCGTCGCACCCGCTCCACCAGCAGCCGCGCCCGTCGCACCCGCGCCTCTCGCACCCGTAGTGCCGGGTCCCGCAACTCCCACCCTCACCC
>NZ_JOCQ01000033.1 GCF_000720725.1 Streptomyces rimosus subsp. rimosus | reverse complement strand
CGGCCGGGCGACGGCAGCCCCGTGCCGCGCCCCGGCGTCCATCGTGACTTCCCCCCGGCCCCCGCCCGCTGCCCGCCCTGGCCGCGTCCCCGGTCGCGGGGACCGTGTCGGTGTCCGTGCCGTCGCCGTCCCGCGGGTCCGGGCCGGTCACCAGGCGGGCCACCGCGGCCGCGAGGGCGGTGAGCGGCCGGGGGCCGGGGGTCAGCAGCGACGGACGCCAGTGCGCGCCGAGGTGGGGCAGCAGTCCGGCGCGCAGCAGTGACGATTTGCCGCTGCCGGACGCGCCGAAGACGACGGTCAGGGTGTGCTGTTCGACGCGCCCGGACAGCTCCTTGGTCAGCGTGGCGCGGCCGAAGTACTCGGCGGCGTTCGTCGTTTCGAAGGCGGCCAGCCCGGGATACGGGCAGCGCGCCGTGCCCGGTCCGTCCTCGCCGGCCCCGGCGGCGGCCCGCCACCGCGCCTCCCACTCGGCCCGGTCCCCGCCGCACGCCCGGGCGTAGGCCAGGACGACGTCCAGCGTCGCCAGCCGTTCGCCCTTGGCCGCCTCCGCCAGCGTGCTGGCCGAATAGTGCGCCGTCTTGGCGAGCGTGCGGTAGCTCGGTGTCCCGGCCCGCTCCCGTAACTGCCGTAGTTCCCAGGCCAGCCGCTCCACCGGTCCGGCCGCCGGGTCCACCGGCCGTTCCGGCCGTCCCAGCCGGGGCTTGTTCTGCCCTGCCCCTGCTATCTACGCCACCTTCTTTCCTGCCCCGTGGCCGCCCCCACGGCCCGGCCTCTTATTGTCCGGCTTGTTGGTCCCGGGCGAGCTGCACTTTCGGACAACTCCGCGGCGTCGCGGAGTCGTGGTCTCCGGCGTCGTCGGGGGCGGAACGGGGGTCGCCGGGCGGGCCTTCCCCGATGGCATCCTGGAGACGTTCCGGGCCCGGACCGGAGGGGGATGATCACGGTGGTTCCGCAACCCGTCGGCCATGGCGGCCCCGCCAAGGCGGCGGACTTCTGGTTCGACCCGGTATGTCCGTACTCCTGGATCGCCGCGCGGTGGATACGGGAAGTGGCGCGGGTCCGTCCGGTCCGCGTCCGCCTGCGGCTGATGAGTCTTCAGGTGCTCAACGAGGGCCGGGAGGTCAACCCGGAGGACCCGGACGGCGAGTGGGGCGCCTATCTGTGGGCGCCGGTGCGGGCCTGTGCCGCGGTGGAGCAGCGGTACGGGCAGGAGGCCCTGGACCGCTTCTCCCTCGCCCTCGGCGTCCGGCTGCACCACCGCGGCGAGTGGGACGGGATCGAGCGCGCGCTCTCGGACGCGGGGCTGCCGCGCGAGGTGGCCGAAGCGGCGTGGACCACGGAGTACGACGCGGCGATCCGGGCTTCGCACGCGCGCGCCGTCGCCCTGGCCGGCGAGGACGTCGGCACGCCCGTCGTCGCGGTGGACGACGTGGCCTTCTTCGGGCCGGTGGTCTCCCCCGTACCCCTGGGCGAGACGGCGGGGCGGCTGTGGGACGGTGCCCTGATGACCGCTTCCGTGCCCGGCTTCTGCGAACTGCGCCGGCCGGCGGCTCCCGCACCGGACTTCGGGCCCGAGCCGGTCATCCGAAGCGCCGGAAGCCCTGCCCGGCGGCCCGTCCCGGGGCCGGCCTCAGGGTTTTACGTCGGCCATAAGTCGGACGTCCGTCCCTCCACGGGATGACGGATCATTCGCGGGTCGGACTTCCGGCCGGTCCGGCTTTCGGCACTTCGGGCTGAGGTGCCGGGCACCCCGCGCGATCAAGAATGGGACAGCACCGCACGTCCGGCTCCCGGGGTCCTTCCGGGAGCCGGACGTCCGTCCGGGGCCCGGCGCCCCGCCGCATCCGCCCGTCCCCGTTCCAGGAGTTTCCCCGTGTCCCACGCGGCCGCCTTTTCCGCCCCCGCCCCCACCACGGCCGTCGCCGCCCGTGCCACGGACCTGAGCAAGGTCTACGGTCAGGGCGAGACCCGCGTGGTCGCCCTGGACAACGTGTCCGTGGAGTTCGGCCGGGCCCGCTTCACCGCGATCATGGGGCCGTCCGGCTCCGGCAAGTCCACCCTCATGCACTGCATGGCCGGGCTGGATTCCATATCCTCCGGCTCCGCGCGGATCGGCGACACCGAACTGAACGGGCTGAACGACAAGCACCTGACCCGGCTGCGCCGCGACAAGATCGGCTTCATCTTCCAGGCGTTCAACCTGCTGCCCACGCTGACCGCCCTGGAGAACATCACGCTCCCGATGGACATCGCCGGCCGCAAGCCGGACCGCGCGTGGCTGGACAAGGTCATCCAGACCGTCGGCCTGTCCGGGCGCCTCAAGCACCGGCCCGGCCAGCTCTCCGGCGGCCAGCAGCAGCGCGTCGCGGTGGCCCGCGCCCTGGCCTCCCAGCCCGAGATCATCTTCGCCGACGAGCCGACCGGCAACCTCGACTCCCGCTCCGGCGCCGAGGTCCTGGGCTTCCTGCGCGAGTCCGTACAGGCGATGGGCCAGACGATCGTCATGGTCACCCACGATCCGGTCGCCGCCGCCCACGCGGACCGGGTGGTCTTCCTCGCCGACGGCCGCATCGTCGAGGAGCTGTACGAGCCGACCGCCGACGCCGTCCTGGACCGGATGCGGCTGTTCGACGCCAAGAACCGTACGAGCTGACGCCCGCCGCCCCCCACCCCAGGACTGACACCACCACCATGTTCCGAACCGCCCTGCGCAACGTCCTCGCGCACAAAGCCCGACTGATGATGACCGCGCTCGCGGTCCTCCTCGGCGTCGCCTTCGTCTCCGGCACCCTCGTCTTCAGCGACTCGGTCGGCCAGGCCGTCAAGAACGCCTCGGCCAAGAACTTCAAGGACGTGGCCGTCTCCGTCCAGTCGGGCTCGTCCGACGCCGGGCCCGACCCGGAGGACGCCGACGGCCGCCGCATCAGCTCCCTCGACGACAAGCTGGCCGACCGCATCCGCGCGCTGCCCGGCGTGGCCTCCGTGCACGCCAACATCAGCGGCCGCGCCACCGTCGCCGACAAGGACAACCAGCCGATCGGTGAGTCCTGGCAGAGTGTCGCCGCCAACTACCAGCCGGGCCCGGACGGCAAGGACGCCCGCTACCCGGTCGTCCAGGGCCACGGCCCGCGCGCGGCGGGCGAGATCGCGCTGGACGAGGGCACCGCCGAGAAGGGCGGCCTGAAGGTCGGCGACACCGTGCGCTTCGCCACCGACGGACCGGCCCTCACCAAGAAGCTCGTCGGCATCGTCCACTCCGAGGACCCGAAGGTCACCGCGGGCGGCAGCCTGGCGCTGTTCGACACCGCGACCGCGCAGCAGCTGTTCACCCACCCCGGCACCTACGACGAGCTGGTGGTGTCCTCCAAGCCCGGCACCGACGACGCGGCGCTGACCGACGCGGTGAAGAAGGTGCTGCCGAAGGACCGCGCCGAGGCGACCAGCGGCAGCAAGCTCGCGGCCGAGCAGGCCAAGATGGTCGAGCGCAGCAACAGCGCGCTGAGCAAGACGCTGCTGGTCTTCGCGGGCATCGCCCTGTTCGTCGGCATCTTCATCATCGCCAACACCTTCACCATGCTCATCTCCCAGCGCAGCCGCGAGATCGCGCTGATGCGGGCGATCGGCGCCTCCCGCCGCCAGGTGGTGCGCTCGGTGCAGGCCGAGGCGGCCCTGCTCGGCCTGGTCTCCTCCGTCGTCGGCTTCGGTCTGGGCACCGGTATCGCGGTCACCATGCGCGCGGTGCTCAACGCCAACGGCGCCGGGTTCCCCGACGGCCCGCTGGTGATCACCCCGACCGCGGTGCTGTCCGCGCTCGGCGTGGGCGTGCTGGTGACCGTGCTCGCCGCCTGGCTGCCGTCCCGCAAGGCGGCGAAGATCGCCCCGGTCGAGGCGCTGAGCACGGTGGACGCCGCCCCGGCGCTGCGCGGCCTGGTCGTCCGCAACACGATCGGCGCGCTCGTCACCGGCGCCGGCGTCGCGATCATGCTGTACGTCTCCACCCTCACCAAGAGCGACGACAGCAACCTGATGACCGCCATGGCCGGCTCCGTGCTGACCCTGACCGGCGTCATCATCCTCTCCCCGCTGCTGTCGCGGCCGCTGGTCGCGCTGGCCGGAAAGGTCACCACGCGGATCTTCGGCATCAGCGGCAAGCTGGCCAAGGAGAACGCGCTGCGCAATCCGCGCCGCACCGCCGCCACCGCCTCGGCCCTGATGATCGGCCTCACGCTGATCACCGGCATGACGGTCGCCGGCATCTCCACGCAGCGGGCGGCGGACGAGATGTCCGCCAAGGGCCTGACCGCCGACTTCCAGGTCACCACGACCAACTACCGCGGCCTGGACCCGAAGCTGACGCAGCGGGCCGCGTCCGTGCCCGGTGTCGAGGCGGCGGTGCCCCTGCGCCAGACCGTCTTCGACGTGGCGGCGGACGGCGCGTTCGGCATGCTCACCGGCACCGACCTCGACCGGATCGGCAAGGTCACCGACCTCAAGTTCCGGAGCGGCTCGCTCCAGGCCGTACGGGACAGCGGCGGGATCGCGGTCTCCGAGAGCCGGGCGAAGGAGAAGGGCTGGAAGACGGGCGACACCCTCCAGGCCACCTTCCCCACCGACGCCCGTGGTGACGAGCGGAAGCAGAAGGAGCAGAAGAAGACGCCGCTGAAGATCGCCGGCATCTACGAGGACAACCAGGTCGTCGGCGAGAGCCTGAGCTCCACCCGGCTGGTCGACCCGCACCTGAAGCCCGTCAAGGACGACAAGGTCCTGGTCAAGACCGCGAACGGCCCCGAGGCCGGGCTCGCGAAGGAGATCCGCAAGGCCCTCGGTGACAGCCCGCTGCTGAAGGTCCAGGACCGCGACGGGCTGCGCAAGGAGAACGCCGGCCAGATCGACATGGTGCTGAACCTGGTCTACGGACTGCTCGGCATGGCCGTGATCATCGCGGTGGTCGGTGTGGTCAACACCCTGGCCATGTCCGTCTTCGAACGCACCCGGGAGATCGGCATGCTGCGCGCGATCGGCCTCGCCCGCACCGGCATCAAGCAGATGGTCCGCCTCGAATCCGTGGTCATCTCCCTGTTCGGCGCGGTGCTCGGGATCGGCGTGGGCACCTTCCTGGCCTGGTCCGGCGGCGCCATGGCGGCCGGTGCGATGCCGACGTACGAGATGATCATCCCCTGGGAGCGCCTCGGCACCTTCCTGGCGATCGCCCTGGTCGTCGGCATCCTCGCCGCCGCCTGGCCCGCCCGCCGCGCCGCCCGCCTCAACATGCTGGAGTCCATCGGCTCCGAGTGACCCGCCCGGAGGCGGCCCCTCTCCCGCCCGTCCCGTCCCCTCTCCCCCGGGGACGGGACGGGCGTCTTCGTATGCCCGGGGCGGGTACCGGGGTTGGACCGCCCCGGAAGGGCAACCCGCCCTCCATGGCTGCCGAATCCTCCACCGAGAAGCCCACCACGGTGATCGCCCACTCCTGGTGGGACGTACTACGGCGTACCGGCAAGGAGTTCGTCGACGACGAACTGCACGACCGGGCCGCGGCACTCACGTACTACGGGGTGCTCTCGCTCTTTCCGGCACTGCTGCTGCTCGTCTCGATGCTCGGGGTGATCGGGCAGTCGGCGACCGACGCGATCCTGAAGAACCTGGAGGAGATCACGCCGGGGGCCGCGCGGGACATCCTGAGCGAGGCGGTGCGGCAGCTGCGGGACGGGCCCGGTACGGGCAGCGTGCTGGCCGTGCTCGGGCTGCTGGGCGCCCTGTGGTCGGCCTCCAGCTACATCGCGGCCTTCATCCGTGCCGCCAACGCCGTCTACGACCTGCCGGAGGGGCGGCCGGTGTGGAAGACGCTGCCGCTGCGCCTGGGCGTCACGGTCGTGCTGATGGTGCTGCTGGCCGCCAGCGCGGTGATCGTGGTCTTCACCGGCACGCTGGCCCGCCGGGCGGGCCGCGGCCTGGGGATCGGGGACACCGGTCTCGCGGTCTGGTCGGTCGCCAAGTGGCCCGTGCTGGTCCTGCTCGTGGTCCTGATGATCACCATCCTGTACCGGGCCACGCCCAATGTACGCAGCCCGGGTCTGCGGTGGCTGACCCCGGGCAGCTTCCTGGCCGTCGTGCTGTGGCTGGCCGCCTCGGCGGGCTTCGCGCTGTACGTGGCCAACTTCGGCTCGTACAACAAGACGTACGGCACCCTGGCCGGCGTCATCATCTTCCTGGTCTGGCTGTGGCTGTCGAACCTGGCGGTCCTGCTGGGCCTGGAGTTCGACGCCGAGCTGGCCCGGCAGCGGGCCATCGCCGAGGGGCACCCGCCGCGCGAGGAGCCGTACGTGGAGCCGCGCGACACCCGCGCCTGGCCCGCCCGCCTGCGCAGGCCGCGCAAACGGCGCGCGCCGTCCCCCGACAGCTGAGCGGCCCCGTACGCACTGCACCAAGAGGGTGAGCGTCTGCACGACCGCCGTCCAGGGCGGGTACCCCTCGGGAGCCCCACCCACGGCGCGGACCCGAGCGCCTTCGAGTGCCGAAGGAAACGGAAGAGCAGTGACAGACACAGCGAGCCAGGGACCGGCACCGGGCGACGACCGCCCGGTGCTCACCAACCGGCAGGGCCACCCGGTCTACGACAACCAGAACCAGCGGACGGTCGGGGCGCGCGGCCCGGCCACGCTGGAGAACTACCAGTTCCTCGAAAAGATCAGCCACTTCGACCGGGAGCGCATCCCCGAGCGGGTGGTGCACGCGCGCGGCGTGACCGCGTACGGCTTCTTCGAGAGCTACGGGAAGTGGGGCGACGAGCCGGTCGGCCGCCACACCCGGGCCCGGCTGTTCCAGGAGGCCGGCAAGCGCACCGAGGTGGCCGTGCGGTTCTCCACCGTGATCGGCGGCCGGGACTCCTCCGAGGCGGCCCGCGACCCGCGCGGCTTCGCCGTGAAGTTCTACACCGAGGACGGCAACTGGGACCTGGTCGGCAACAACCTGGGCGTCTTCTTCATCCGGGACGCGATCAAGTTCCCGGACGTCATCCACGCCCTCAAGCCCGATCCGGTCACCCACGAGCAGAAGCCGGCCCGGATCTTCGACTTCATGTCGCAGACGCCCGAGTCGATGCACATGCTGGTCAACCTGTTCAGCCCGCGCGGCATCCCCGCCGACTACCGGCACCAGCAGGGCTTCGGCGTCAACACCTACAAATGGGTGAACGGCGAGGGCAGGACCGTCCTGGTGAAGTACCACTGGATGCCCAAGGCGGGCGTGCGCAGCATGACCGAGGCGGACGCGGCGGCGGTGCAGGCCCAGGAGCTGGGACACGCGACCAAGGACCTGTACGAGGCGGTCGCCCGCGGCGAGTACCCGGAGTGGGAGCTGCTCGTCCAGATGATGGACGACCACGACCACCCGGAGCTGGACTTCGATCCGCTGGACGACACCAAGACCTGGCCGGAGCAGGACTTCCCGCCGAAGCCGGTCGGCCGGATGGTGCTCGACCGGATGCCGGACAACTACTTCGCCGAGAACGAGCAGATCTCCTTCGGCACCGGCGTCCTCGTCGACGGGCTGGACTTCTCCGACGACAAGATGCTCGTCGGCCGGACCTTCTCCTACAGCGACACCCAGCGCTACCGGGTCGGCCCGAACTACCTCCAGCTGCCGGTCAACCGGGCCAAGCACGCGTCCGTACGCACCAACCAGCGCGACGGGCTGATGGCGTACGAACAGGATCAGCACGGGGACAACCCGGAGGTCAACTACGAGCCGTCGATCACCGGCGGGCTGCACGAGGGGCAGTACCCGACCCACGACGAGCAGGGCCCGGAGATCCGCGGCCGGCTCACCCGCAAGCGCATCCCGCGCACCAACGACTACCTCCAGGCGGGCCAGCGCTTCCGGCTGCTGGAGGACTGGGAGCGCGACGACCTCGTCACCAACCTCACCCACCTGATCTCCCAGGCCGACCGGCGCGTGCAGGAGCGGATGGTGTGGCACTTCCTGCTGGTCGAGAACGAGCTGGGCCTGCGGGTCGGCGAGGGGCTGGGCATCGGGCCCGGCGACGTGTCCCACCTGGAGCCGCTGACGGGCCAGACCCTGACGGACGAGGACCGCAAGCGGCTGGCGAACCTCGGTGACAACCCGCCGCGGGACGTCTCCGGGCTCACCATGACCCACTGCGTACCCGACGAGCGGCACGCCGTCGCGTCCTGACGGGCGCACGGGGCGACCGTGGGTGCGGCCCTGCCGGTGGTCCGGCGGGGCCGCACCCGTGGGTACGGGGGCCCTCGGCGGCCGTCCTGTGGATCAGCCCGGCCAGGTGCCCGTCGCCTTGCGGACGGCCACCGCGCCGCTGCGGTCCACGGCCGCCTTCACCACCGCGAGCGTGGCGCCCTGGAGCGCGGCGGCCGGCAGCACCTCCCGCCAGCGGCGTTCCTCGTCCGTGGCCTTCGGCGCGTCCTCCTCGCGGCCGACCAGCTTCCACAGGCGCTTGAACAGGAAGCCGGCCAGCACCCCGCCGAGGGCCCCGAACACCATCCCCAGCGGCTTGTAGAGCAGTTTGATCATCAGCGGTGTCCTTTGCTCCGGCAGGCCCGGCGGGCCTTGGCGCCCGCTCCGGCGAGCGGGCGGGCGGTCTTCTTCGCGCGCGGCCCGGTACGCAGTTTCGTACGGCGCAGGTGCGGGCGCACCCGGGCGCGGCCACGGCGCCGCAGCACCAGCGCGCCGGCCAGCAGCGCGCCGCCCGCGGCGGCGGCCGTCCGGACGGCCGTGGAGCCCGTCAGCCGGTGCGTGGCCGCCGCGGCGCCGTCCTTGATCCGGGCCGCCTTCTCCTGTGCGCGGCTCTTGACGTCGGCCTTGTCGGCCAGCTCGGCCACCGTGTCGCCGAGCTCCTGCCGGGTCCGCTCGATACGGGCGCGCAGCTCGGCCGGGCTCGCGCCGTCGCCGCCGCGGGGGTCACTGGTCATCGCCGGGCCCTCTCCTTGATCGTCTCGATGTCCTGGCGGACGCTGTGCACGGCCTCCTCGGGCACCGGCGGTGTGGCCCGCCGGATCTTCTGCCGCCCCAGCAGCCCCAGGACCGCCGCCAGCACCAGCAGCGCGCCCACGACCACGAGGCCCGCGGCCCACAGCGGCAGCACCAGCCCGAGCGCGATGACCGCGGTGGCCACCAGCGCCTGTGCGGCCAGGAACGCCACCGTCCCGGCCCCGCCGAGCAGCCCGCCGCCCACGCCGAACCGCTTGCCCTTGCGCGCCAGCTCCGACTGCGCCAGGCGCATCTCGTCGCGTACCAGGCTGGACAGTTGTTCCGACGCCTGGGTGACCAGCTCGTTGACCGGCCTGCCGTCCGGCCGGGCCGTCCGGTGATCCACGAAGTCGCTCATCCCGGTCACGCCTCCTTCCTCGTGCGCGCCGGGTACCTCCGCACGGGCCGGTTAACCGGAACGTTGGCCCGTACGGGTGCCGGAAATCCGCGTACGGCCGGGGGCCGGGCCGCGCGGAACGCGAACGGCGCGCGTCCCCGGACCGGGAACGCGCGCCGTCGAAGAGGTGCGGCGGCCGGATCAGAAGACCGACTCGGCCTCCTGCATGCGGTTCACCGGCACCCGCTTCAGCTCGGTGACCGCGTCGGCCAGCGGGCTCATCACGATGTCGGTGCCGCGCAGGGCGGTCATCTGGCCGAAGTCGCCGCGGTGCGCGGCCTCGACGGCGTGCCAGCCGAAGCGGGTGGCGAGCACACGGTCGTACGCGGTGGGGGTGCCGCCGCGCTGGACGTGGCCGAGGATGACCGGGCGGGCCTCCTTGCCGAGGCGGTGCTCCAGCTCGCGGGCGAGGGCGGTGCCGATGCCCTGGAAGCGCTCGTGGCCGTACTGGTCGATCTCGCCGTGGCCGTAGTCCATCGTGCCCTCGGCGGGGTGGGCGCCCTCGGCGACGCAGACGACGGCGAACTTCTTGCCCCGGTCGAAGCGCTCCTCGACCATCTTCACCAGGTCGTTCACGTCGAAGGGGCGCTCGGGCAGGCAGATGCCGTGGGCGCCGCCGGCCATGCCGGACTCCAGCGCGATCCAGCCCGCGTGCCGGCCCATGACCTCGACGACCATGACCCGCTGGTGCGACTCGGCGGTCGTCTTCAGGCGGTCGATGGCCTCGGTGGCGACGCCGACGGCGGTGTCGAAGCCGAAGGTGCGGTCGGTGGCGGAGATGTCGTTGTCGATGGTCTTGGGCACACCGACGATCGGCAGGCCGGCGTCGGCGAGCATCTTGGACGCGGTGAGCGTGCCCTCGCCGCCGATGGGGATGAGCACGTCGATGCCGTACTCACGCGCGAGGTCCTTGCCGTTGTCGCACGCCTCGCGCAGCCGGGCGCGCTCCAGGCGGGCGGAGCCGAGGATCGTCCCGCCGCGGGCCAGGATGCCGCTGACCGCGTCCAGGTCCAGCTTGCGGAAGCGCCCGTCGAGCAGACCCTTGAAACCGTCCTCGAAACCGATGACCTCGTCGTCGTGGCCCGTCAGGGCCCGGTGCACCACCGAACGGATCACAGCGTTGAGGCCGGGGCAGTCGCCGCCTGCGGTGAGGACTCCGATACGCATGGTGCTGTGTCTCCTGTGTGCTCGCTGCTGGTTCGTGTGAGCCGGTCCGATTGTTTCACGGGCCGGGAGGCGGTGCCCGCACGGCACCGGGCACCGCTGCCGTCACCCGCTGACGCATGCGTAAAACTGGAAGAGCGGCTTAACCACAGCCGCAGGTATTGTCAAGGGGGGCAAGCTCACCATAACGGTTAATTTGACCTTGCGAAGCGACGGATGGATCGGAGAGCACGCGTGACGCGCAGCGTGTACGTGACCGGGATCGACCGCGGCGACGGCCGCCAGGTAGTCGAGCTGGGAGTCATGGAACTCCTGACCCGCCATGTGGACCGGGTGGGGGTCTTCCGCCCGCTGGTCCACGACGGGCCCGACCGGCTGTTCGAACTGCTGCGGGCGCGCTACCGGCTCTCCCAGCCCGCGGAGACCGTGTACGGCATGGGTTACGAGGAGGCCGCCCGCCTCCAGGCCGAGCAGGGCACCGACGAGCTGGTCTCCCGGCTCGTCGAGCGCTTCCACCAGGTGGCCAGGGACCACGAGTACGTCCTGGTGCTCGGCTCCGACTACGCGGCCACCAGCCTGCCGGCCGAGCTGAACCTCAACGCCCGGCTGGCCAACGAGTTCGGCGCCGCGGTGCTGGCCGTCGTCGGCGGCCAGGGCCAGGAGGCCGGGTCGGTCGGCGCCGAGGCCCGTAACGCCTACCGCGCCTACCACTCGCTGGGCTGCGACGTCGTCGCGCTGATCGTGAACCGGGTGGCGCCCGAGCAGCACGCCGCCGTGGCCGAGCAGCTCGCCGGCCACCTGCCGGTGCCCTGCTACACGCTCCCCGAGGACGGCGCGCTCTCCGCCCCCACCGTCGGCCAGATCGTGCACGCGCTCGGCGCCGAGGTGCTGCTCGGCGACGACTCGGGGCTGGCCCGCGACGCCCGCGACTTCGTCTTCGGCGGCGCCATGCTGCCCACCTTCCTCAAGGCGCTGACCCCCGGCTGCCTGGTCGTGACCCCCGGCGACCGCGCCGACCTGGTCATCGGCTCGCTCGCCGCACACAGCGCCGGCGCCCCGCCGATAGCGGGCGTGCTGCTGACCCTCGACGAGCGGCCGGGCGCCGACATCATGGCGCTGGCCAACCGGCTCGCCCCCGGCACGCCGGTGATCTCGGTGGCCGGCGGGTCCTTCCCGACCGCGGCCGAGCTGTTCGCCGTCGAGGGCAAGCTGAACGCCGCCGCGCCGCGCAAGGCGGAGACCGCGCTCGGCCTGTTCGAGCGGCATGTGGACACCGCGGAGCTGACGAACCGTATCTCCGTCGCCCGCTCCGGCCGCGTCACGCCGATGATGTTCGAGCACGAGCTGATCGAGCGCTCCCGCTCCAGCCGCCGCCGCGTGGTGCTGCCCGAGGGCACCGAGGAGCGGGTGCTGCGCGCCGCCGACGTGCTGCTGCGCCGCGACGTGTGCGACCTGACGCTGCTGGGCGAGGAGAAGGCGATCCGCAAGCGCGCCGCCGACCTCGCCATCGACCTGTCGGACGCGCAGATCACCGACCCGCAGACCTCGCCGCTGCGCGAGCGCTTCGCCGAGCTGTACGCCAAGCTGCGCGCCCACAAGGGCGTCACCTACGAGCTGGCGTACGACGTGGTCGCGGACGTGTCGTACTTCGGCACCCTGATGGTGCAGGAGGGCCTGGCCGACGGCATGGTCTCCGGCGCGGTGCACTCCACCGCGGCGACCATCCGCCCCGCCTTCGAGATCATCAAGACCAAGCCGGGCGCCCAGATCGTCTCGTCCGTGTTCTTCATGTGCCTCGCCGACCGCGTCCTGGTCTACGGCGACTGCGCCGTCAACCCGGACCCGAACGCCGAACAGCTGGCGGACATCGCCATCCAGTCGGCGACCACCGCCGCCCAGTTCGGGGTCGAGCCGCGCATCGCGATGCTGTCGTACTCCACCGGCACCTCCGGCTCCGGCGCCGACGTCGACAAGGTGCGCAAGGCCACCGAGCTGGTCCGCGAGCGCCGTCCCGACCTGCTGGTCGAGGGCCCGATCCAGTACGACGCGGCCGTGGACGCCGCGGTGGCCAAGACGAAGCTGCCGGAGTCCGAGGTGGCGGGCCGGGCCACCGTGCTGGTCTTCCCCGACCTGAACACCGGCAACAACACCTACAAGGCGGTCCAGCGCTCGGCGGGCGCCGTCGCCGTCGGCCCCGTCCTCCAGGGCCTGCGCAAGCCGGTCAACGACCTCTCGCGCGGCGCGCTGGTCCAGGACATCGTCAACACCGTGGCCATCACGGCCATCCAGGCACAGGGCGCGGCACCGGGCGGCTCGCCCGCCGCCGTCTGACGCCCCCGCCGTCCCCCCACCACCAACCGAAAGCTGCTTCATGACTGCCAACGCCACCCGCGTCCTCGTCCTCAACTCCGGCTCCTCGTCGGTGAAGTACCAGCTGCTCGACATGCGCGACGGGTCCCGGCTCGCCGCGGGCCTGGTCGAGCGGATCGGGGAGGAGACCTCGCGCCTGGCCCACACGCCGCTGGCCACCGGCGGTGACAAGAGGGAGCGCGAGGCGCGGATAGCCGACCACGAGGAGGCGCTGAAGGCGGTCGCCGACGAGCTGTCGGCGGACGGGCTGGGCCTGGACTCGCCGGAGCTGGCGGCGATCGGGCACCGGGTGGTGCACGGCGGTCTGAAGTTCACCGAGCCGACGGTGATCGACGACGCGGTGCTCCAGGAGATCGAGCGGCTGGTGCCGGTGGCGCCGCTGCACAACCCGGCGAACATCACCGGCATCAGGACGGCGCAGGCGCTGCGGCCCGACCTGCCGCAGGTCGCGGTCTTCGACACCGCCTTCCACACCACGATGCCGGAGCACGCGGCGCGCTACGCCATCGACGTGGAGACGGCCGACGCCCACCGCATCCGGCGCTACGGCTTCCACGGCACCTCGCACGCGTACGTCTCGCGCAAGACCGCCGAGCTGCTGGGCAAGGCGCCCGAGGACGTCAACGTCATCGTGCTGCACCTGGGCAACGGCGCCTCCGCCTCGGCGGTGGCCGGCGGCCGCTGCGTGGACACCTCCATGGGCCTGACCCCGCTGGAGGGCCTGGTCATGGGCACCCGCTCGGGCGACATCGACCCGGCGGTGGTCTTCCACCTCAAGCGGGTGGCGGGCATGGACGCGGACGAGATCGACGTACTGCTCAACAAGAAGAGCGGGCTGATCGGGCTGTGCGGCGACAACGACATGCGGGAGATCCGCCGCCGGATCGACGAGGGCGACCAGCGGGCGGCGCTCGCCTTCGACATCTACATCCACCGGCTGAAGAAGTACATCGGCGCCTACAGCGCGGTGCTGGGCCGGGTGGACGCGGTGGCGTTCACCGCGGGCGTCGGCGAGAACGCGGCGCCGGTGCGCGAGGCGGCGGTCAAGGGTCTGGAGGAGCTGGGGCTGGCGGTGGACGCCGACCTGAACTCCGTACGGTCCGACGAGGCGCGGCTGATATCGCCGGAGTACGCGCGCGTCGCGGTCGCCGTGGTCCCCACCGACGAGGAGCTGGAGATCGCCAACCAGACGTACGCCCTGGTCAGCAACTGACCCGTGGCACCACCGGCCAGGCGCCGACGGCAGCCGTACGGCGCCCGGCCGGTCCCCCGCTTCCGGGCACCCGAGCCCAAATTATTCCGCTCCGAAACAAACGATAGGATCGATCCCATGCGCCGTTCCAAAATCGTCTGCACCCTGGGCCCCGCCGTCGACTCCTACGACCAGCTGAAGACGCTGATCGAGGCCGGCATGAACGTGGCCCGATTCAACATGAGCCACGGCACCCACGCGGAGCACGAGGAGCGCTACCACCGCGTCCGCAAGGCCGCCGAGGAGACCGGCCGCGCCATCGGCGTGCTGGCCGACCTCCAGGGCCCCAAGATCCGCCTGGAGACCTTCGCCGACGGCCCCGTTGAGCTGGTGCGCGGTGACGAGTTCGTCATCACCACCGAGGACGTGCCCGGCGACAAGACCATCTGCGGCACGACCTACAAGGGCCTGCCCGGTGACGTCTCCAAGGGCGACCCGGTCCTGATCAACGACGGCAACGTGGCGCTCCAGGTCGTCGAGGTGGACGGCCCCCGGGTGCGCTGCATCGTCATCGAGGGCGGTGTCATCTCCGACCACAAGGGCATCAACCTGCCCGGCGCGGCGGTCAACGTCCCGGCGCTGTCCGAGAAGGACATCGAGGACCTGAAGTTCGCCCTGAACATGGGCTGCGACCTGGTCGCCCTGTCCTTCGTCCGGGACGCCAAGGACGTCAACGACGTGCACCGGGTGATGGACGAGGTCGGCCGGCGCGTACCGGTGATCGCCAAGGTGGAGAAGCCGCAGGCGGTCAACAACATGGAGCAGGTCGTGGCGGCCTTCGACGGCGTGATGGTCGCCCGTGGCGACCTCGCCGTCGAGTACCCCCTCGAAAAGGTCCCGATGGTGCAGAAGCGCCTGGTGGAGATGTGCCGGCGGAACGCCAAGCCGGTGATCGTGGCGACCCAGATGATGGAGTCGATGATCACCAACTCGCGGCCGACCCGCGCCGAGGCGTCCGATGTCGCCAACGCGATCCTGGACGGCGCCGACGCGGTCATGCTGTCCGCCGAGTCCTCGGTCGGCCAGTACCCGATCGAGACCGTCAAGACGATGTCGAAGATCGTCGAGGCGGCCGAGGAGGAGCTGCTGTCCAAGGGCCTGCAGCCGCTGGTCCCGGGCAAGAAGCCCCGTACGCAGGGCGGCGCGGTGGCCCGCGCGGCCGCCGAGATGGCCGACTTCCTCAACGGCAAGGCGCTGGTGGCCTTCACCAAGTCCGGTGACACCGCCCGCCGCCTGTCCCGCTACCGCGCGGCCCAGCCGATCCTGGCCTTCACCACGGACGCCGCCACCCGCAACCAGCTCGCGCTGAGCTGGGGCGTGGAGACCTTCGTCGTGCCGCACGTGGAGCACACCGACGAGATGGTCGACCTGGTCGACGCCGAGCTGCTCAAGCTCCAGCGCTACAACGACGGCGACACCATGATCATCACCGCCGGCTCGCCCCCCGGCGTGCCCGGCACCACGAACATGGTCCGGGTGCACCACCTGGGCGGGGACCGCGCCTGACGCGACGGCGTGACGTAATGCGCGGCGCGCACAACTGAAAACGGCTGTGGGCCGCATCCCGTCGGGGTGCGGCCCGCTGTCATGCCGGTGCGGTACGGGTCACCCCGTGATCGACTGATGCAGCCCCGGAATCGTCAGGGTGCCGCCGAACTGGCCCGCCTGGGTGATCTTGACCTTGGTGAAGTACGCGAAGGGGACGTTGATCGGCGGCGGGTGCTCCGGGTCGAAGACGATCGGGATCAGGCCGAAGAGGTTGCCCTGGAGGCGCTCGGTGTACATGGTGACCTTGCCGCCGCGGATCGTCGAGGTGGAGCCCGCGGCTGCCTGGACGTGGTACTTCTTCCCGGCCGGGCCGTCCACGATCTGGTGCAGGTCGCCGATGTCGATGCTGTCGGCGGTGAACTTCAGGGCCTGCTTGGTGCGGCCGTCGGGCATCGTGAGGTTGACGACGCCCTCGTAGTCCAGGCCGCGCAGGGTCAACCCGCTGGACTCCAGGTACCAGGGCTGGTTCGGGACGGTGGCCGGGGGCCGCTCGTCCGTGCCGGCGACCTTCTTCTCCTCGACGCAGGGGAACGGCTTCTTGCCGTCCGCGTCGGGGGCGCCCGGGTCGGCGCTGCTGCTGGGGGACGGGGAGGCCGACGGCGAGGCGTCGCCCGCCTTGTCCTTGGCGTCCTTCGCCGCGTCCTTCGCGGCCTTCCCTGCCTTGTCGGTGACGTCCCCGGCCGCCTCGCCCGCCTTGCCGACGGCGTCCTTCAGCGGGTCGGTCGGCTTGGTGGAGGGCTTGTCCGTGGACTTGCCGGGGGTGCTGCCGGAGTTCCCCGACGGGGTCGGGGACGGCGTCGCGCCGGGGCCGGCCGGCTTCCCCTGGCCGGGGTGGAAGACGTCGTGCAGCTTCTTGCCCACGCCCAGGGGGTCGTACCAGGGGTTCTCCTCCGCGGGAGAGGAGGAGGCCGACGGGGACGGCGTGGGCGCGGGGGCCTTTCCGGACCTGTCCGGGGACGGGGAGGGAGTCCGGGAGGAGGCGTCGGGAGACGGGGTGGGCTTGGTGTCCGTACCGGCGTCGCCCTTCGCGCCACCGGCGGTCCGGTCCTTGCCCGGCTCGGCGGGCTTCCCGGGCTTCCCGTCTTCGGCCGCCTTGTCCTTCTCGGCCTTGTCCTTCTCGGCCTTCTCCTTGGCGGCCTTGTCCTTCGCCGCCTCGTCCTTCGCGTCCTGCTCCGTCTTGTCGGGAGCGCTGACGCACGGCCCCTTCTTGAACGGGCTCTCCGGCTGCGGCTTGGCCATCGCCAGCTGCGGGGTCAGGCCCATGCCCATCAGGACGGCGGACGGCATCGCGGCGATGGCGATCGCCTTGCCCGCGGGCACGTGCAGCCGGGTCAGCAGCGGCTTGCGCGGGGCCGCGTGGCGCGGCCCGGTTCTCGCCCCTGGAGCGGCCGCGTTCGTCTCGTGCAGCTCGTCACCCGGCACTGTGCCTCCCGTTCGTCCCGTTGACCGGGGTCGCTCCTGACAGGTCGTCCGGTGTGCTGCCCGCGGGCCGGGCCGGTGTTCCGTCCTCGGGGGCGAGGGGCTTGCCCGGTGCCCAGGAGACCCCCAGCGCGCCGCCGATCAGGCCCAGCACGAAGCCGACCATGAAGGCGCCGAAGTTGGAGACGACCAGGGAGACCAGGGACAGCAGGATCGCCGCCACGCCCGCGAACACGCGCGAGGCGGGCTGGAACCACATGGTCAGGCCGAGCACGACCAGGAGTACGCCGATGATCAGCGAGCCGGCGCCCGCGGTCGTCGCCATCCGGACGGTCAGGGAGCCGATCGTGAGGTTCGCGTAGGGGATGTACATGATCGGGAATCCGGCCAGCAGCGTCAGCAGCCCGCCCCAGAACGGGCGCTGACCTCGCCACTCCCGGAACGAAGTGCGCTTGCGGCCGATGCTCTCGTTCTGCCGTGGTCGCGTGTCGGCGCTCATGTCGTACAGCTCCTCGGGACTGGCGAATCGGTGGTACGTGAGCCGGGTGCTGGTGCGGCGGCCGCCGGCGTACGGGTGCGGGGCGCGCGGACGGCGGGCCGCTCCCGCCGCGCGCACCCCCCGCTCCCGTGCGCTCAGGGCGTCAGTAGCACTCGTTCTTGCCGCGGCTGACGTTCATGTGCAGACCGCTGAGCCTGAACGTGCCGGCCGTGGTGGCCCAGGCACGCTGCTTGACATCCTCGAAGTGGACCTTCTCGGCCTGCTGGGCGAAGGAGCCGGGGAGGTAGCTCCCCTCGCCTCCCTTGCCGGGCCGGGCCGGGCCGGGACCCTTGGTGGTGCTGTCCACCGAGACGCCGATGTCCACGTTGGTGAACGTCGCGTTGGTCCGCAGGTCGTCGGCGTCGATGTAGAGCGACTTCGCGTAGACGCGCGGGTCCTTCTTCTTGCTGCTGCCCGCCTCCAGCCGCATCGTCACATCGCCGAAGATCGGCACCGGCACGACGACCGACTGGCACAGGTCGGTGATCTCCGCGGAGTTCATGCCCACCACGGCGACCGGGTGCTGGCTGTCCTTGCCCTTGTCCAGGGCGCCGTACTGGACGAACCCGTCACCGTCGAGTGCGGACGCGGTCACCTTGAACTGCTGGCCGGACACGCTGAACGACGCGGCCAGCGCGCCCTGCGCGATGGCGACACCGATGGCCGCCGTCGCCGCGACGCTCGGGACCATGACGACCGCGAACCGCTTCCATCTGGTCCCGCCACGAGCCAGGGACTCCATGACTTTCCTCCTTCTCGGACGTACATCTCCGGTTGCGGTCCGGGTCTCGGGGAGACGGCGGCCGTACCTGGGATGGGAGAAGTGCTACGTCCTCGGGAAGGAGAGCGCCCGTATCGAAAGGCGTACAGGCGTAGCGCGTTCCGAAGCACCGGCGATCACCCCCGAGCGACAACCACTGGCCCCGCTCTCGCGCGGCCTTGTCGGACAGGCCCTGCCGGGTGGGCAGGAACCCCCCTGTCCAGGACCGGCGGCGGTGCCGCCGGCCACTCGGTGGGGACCCATCGCCCCCGCGACGCCGACCGGTTGCCGGGCGGGGGAAATGGACCGAGCGTGGCCGATCGTGGTGCATCGGAAGCCGTCGCACAAGGGGTTCGTTACTTGCGAGTAACGGAGAGATAACCGGCGTGCGACGGCGCGAAATCGAGCGCGCACCCAGGGTTGTCGCTAACCGTGATGCGACATGGGGGAATCACGGACAAAAGGCGTCGAATCACGGCACTGCTCTTACTCCAAGTAACAGCGGCCACGATTACCAAGATTTGGTAAAACGTGGCCGCTGCTGAGCAGGAGGCCCCCCGCGCCTCAGGAGACACGGGAGGCGGAACGCCGAAAGGTCAGAAGAGCACCCGCGCCAGTGCCGTACGCGCCGAAATCACCCGCGGGTCATCGGCGCCGATGACCTCGAACAGCTCCAGCAGCCGCACCCGCGCGGCCTCGCGGTCGTCGCCGGCCGTGCGCCTGACGGCGTCCACCAGCCGCCCGAAGGCGTCCTCGACATGCCCGCCGACCAGGTCCAGGTCGGCGGCCTTGATCTGCGCCTGCACGTCGCCGGGGGCGTCGGCCGCCGCCTTGCGCACCTGCTGCGGGTCCAGATCCTGGACGCGGCTAAGGAGTTCGGCCTGCGCGAGGCCCAGCTTGGCCTCCGGGTTGGCCGGGTCGTCCGCGAGAACGTTCTTGTACGCCTGGACGGCACCGGCGAGGTCGCCGTTGTCCAGCGCCTGGTTCGCGGCCTCCAGGAGCGCGTCGTACGGACCGGCCGGCGCGGGAGCGTCCGCGGGCTCGGCCGCTGCCGGGTCCACCGGCGCGCCCACGATCCCGAACTGCTGCTCGGCGGCCTGGACGAGCTGGTCCAGCACCTGGCGGATCTGCGCCTCCGGGGCCGCGCCCTGGAACAGCGGGATCGGCTGGCCCGCGACGACCGCGAAGACCGCCGGGATGCCCTGCACACCGAACTGCTGGAACAGCGCCTGGTTGGCGTCGACGTCGATCTTGGCCAGCACGAACTTGCCGGCGTACTCCCCCGCCAGCCGCTCCAGCAGCGGGCCGAGCTGCTTGCACGGCTCGCACCACTCGGCCCAGAAGTCGATGACGACCGGCACCTCGGTGGAGCGCTGGAGGATGTCCTGCTGGAACCCCGCCTCGTCGACGTCGTACACCAGCCGGGCACCGCCGGCCGGCTTGCCCGTGCGGGCGGCTTCGGCGCGCGCCTGCTCCGCCTTCTGCTTGGCTTCCCCGGCCGCCTTCACCGCGGCGAGGTCGACGACTCCACTCATGGACATGTTGCGTGGCTGCATGGGCCTATCCTCCCCCCTTCCGCGGACCGTTGCGAAAAGCGGTGCCGAAAATTCACGGTGCGCGAAAAACGCGCGGCCCCGGGCCCGTCCGTGCGGCCCGCCGGTGTGCCGGCGCAGGACGGTGGTGCCGCGTCGCCGCCGGTCCCGGAGGTCCGGCGGATGGTGCTTTACGGCCCCGGGTCCCCACCCGCGGCCTGTGGTTGTCGCGTCCGGGGCACGCCGCGTGAGCGGACCCTTTCGCTACGACCCGTAGCGTAACTGTCCGGCGCCCCGGCCCGGCAACCCCTGCCGCGAACCGTCCGGGTGATCTGCCTCACGAGGGGGCGCCGGTTCGCACCTACTGGCCGGTATGGTCGCCCGCATGCACCGCTGCCCCCTCACCGGCACCCGCTCCCCCGAGGGCCGTACGGGCCCCAGGGGCCGTACCGGCCGGCCGCGCAGCGCCGAGGCGGACCGCGCGATCCTCGGCGCGACCCGCGCCGCACTGGTCGAGCTGGGCTGGGGCAAGCTGACGATGAGCGATGTGGCGGCCCGCGCCGGGGTGGCCAAGACGACCCTCTACCGCCGCTGGGCCAACAAGAACGAGCTGGTCCTGGACGCCGTGGCGGTCCTCTTCGACGAGCTGGAGCTGCCCGACCGCGGCTGTCTCCAAGCGGACATCGAGGGCGTGGTTTTGCAGTTCGCGTCGCTGCTGGCGCGTCCGGAGACCAAGACGGCGCTGATGGCGGTGGTCGCGGAGTCCACCACCGACGAGGCGCTGCGGCTGCGCATCCGCTCCGCGGTGGTCGAGCGGCAGAAGCGGCTGGTGATCCTCGGGCGGGAGCGGGCGCAGGCGCGCGGGGAGCTGCCGCCGGACCCGTCCGGCGAGGAGGGCGCGGCGGCGGCCGGGCGGGCGGTGGGCCTGATCTTCGACGTGATCGCGGGCGCGGTCGTGCACCGGGCGCTGGTCAGCGCGGAGCCGGTGGACGAGCTGTGGGCGCAGCAGTTCAGCACGCTGCTGCTGGCCGGTCTGAGCGGGCTGGCGGGCCCGGACGCACCGGCGGCGGAACCGGGCCCGCCCGGGGCGTAGCGCTCCGGAGGGGCCCGTGCCCCGGGCCGTACGGGCCCGGTACGGGGCTCCTCCAGCCCCGTACCGGCCCGCCGTTCAGACCTGGTACCGGTCCGCCGCGAACAGGTGGACGTGCTCCGCCACCCACTCGGACGTCCGCTTCAGCCCCTCCTCCAGGGACACTTCGGGCGTCCAGCCCGCCCATTCGCGCGCCCGCGAATTGTCCGAAAGCAGTCGCTGGACCTCGCTGCCGGCGGGCCGCAGCCGGGAGCCCTCCACCACCACCTCGGCGTCCCGCCCGGACGCGGCGATCAGGGCCCGCGCCAGGTCGCCGATGGAGATCTCGCGCCCCGTACCGAGGTTGACGACCTCGCCCAGCGCCCGGTCGCAGTCGGCCATCGCCAGGAACCCGGCGGCGGTGTCGGTGACGTAGGTGAAGTCCCGGGTCGGGGCGAGCGAGCCGAGGCGGATCTCCCGGGAGCCGGAGTGCAGTTGGGCGAGGATGGTGGGGATCACGGCGCGCGCGGACTGGCGCGGGCCGTAGGTGTTGAACGGGCGCACCACGGTGACCGGCAGTTCGAAGGCGTGCCAGTGGGAGAGCGCCATCATGTCCGCGCCGATCTTCGAGGCGGAGTACGGCGACTGCGGCTGCAGCGAGTGGTCCTCGCTGATCGGCGCGGTCAGGGCGGTGCCGTACACCTCGCTGGTGGAGGTGTGCACCAGGCGGCGCACGGAGTGCCGGCGGCAGGCCTCGGCGATGTTCTCGGTGCCGACGACGTTGGTCTGGACGTAGGCGCCGGGCGAGTCGTAGCTGTACGGGATGCCGATCAGGGCCGCGAGGTGGAAGACCGTGTCGCAGCCGGCCACCGCGTCGGAGACCCGGCCGGCGTCGCGCACGTCGCCCGCGATCATCTCGACCGGGCTGTCGGGCGTCAGGTAGCGCGCGAGGTGGCCCTTCTCCGCGTACGGCTTGTAGTGGACGAGGGCGCGGACCTTCGCGCCGTGGCCGACGAGCTGGTCCACGAGCGTGGAGCCGATGAAGCCCTCGGCGCCGGTGACCAGGACGGTGCGGCCCTTCCAGCGCGCTTCCATGGTGGCGTGGTCGATGCTCATGCGGTCTCCCTCAGGTAGGTGGTGGCGGGGTGGGAATCGGGGTGGCCGGCCAGCTTCAGGACCTTGGCGGCCAGCAGGTCGGCGGCCTGTGCGTGGGTGCCGGGGTCGGCGGCCTGGCCCATGGCGGCCAGCCGGACGGGGTCGTCGAGCAGCGGTGTGACGAGCGTGTCCAGGCGCTCCGCGGTGGTCTCGGCGTCCGGCAGCAGCGCGGCGGCGCCCGCGTCGGACAGCACCCGCGCGTTGTGCGTCTGGTGGTCGCCGGGCGCGTGCGGGTAGGGCACCAGGACCGCCGGCATGCCGATCGTGGCCAGCTCGGCGACGGTCGCCGAACCGGCCCGGCACACCACCAGGTCGGCGGCGGAGTAGGCCAGGTCCATCCGGTCCAGGTACGGGACGGCCTCGGCGACCGCCGCGCCGCCCGTCGCGGCCAGCCGTTCCCGGGTCTCTTCGAGTGCGGCCGGGCCGGTCTTGATCAGCAGCCGCAGGTCCGTACGGGTGCGGTACCGGGCCGCGAGCCCGACCGCGGCCGCGGTGAGCCGGGCCGCGCCCAGGCTGCCGCCGTTGACGAGCAGCAGCCGGACGCCTTCCGGTATGCCCAGTTCGCGGCGGGCGCGGGCCCGCAGGGCCGTACGGTCCAGCGTCGCGAGCGGCCCGACCAGCGGCATGCCGACCGTCTCGGCGTGCTCGCCGCCCGCCAGGTGCTCGCGGCTGCGGTCGAAGGCGAGCGCGACGTGCGGGGTGAGCCGGGCGGCGAACTTGTTGGCCCGGCCCGGCACCGCGTTGGACTCGTGGATCAGGCTGGGCAGCCCGGCCATCCGCGCGCCGACGATGACCGGCGCGCTCGGGTAGCCGCCCATGCCGACGGCGACCTGGGCGCCCTGGGTGCGCAGGATCGAGCGGCACTGGTTGCCGGATCTCAGCAGCGCGGCGGGCAGCAGGTACCGCTTGGCGCCGAGCGACGGGTCGAAGGGAATCATGTCCACGGTGTGCAGGCGGTATCCGGCCTGCGGGATCAGCCGCGTCTCCAGCCCGCGCTCCGTGCCGACGAAGGAGACCACCGCGTCGGGCACCGCCCGGCGCAGGGCGTCCGCGAGGGCGAGCCCGGGATAGATGTGGCCGCCGGTACCTCCCGCACCGATGACAACCGATAGTGGTGTGCGCATGGCCGCCACGCTCGCGAGGCGCCCTAAGAAGGTTCTAAGACGGACTTTTGGCAGCCTGTGTGCATGCCGCCCACGCCTGCACCGCACCCCGCCGACCGGAACGCCGCCCCGCAGCCTTCCGCGCCCCCGCCGAAGATCCTCGTCGTCGACGACGAACCGGAGGTGCGGGCCGCCGTCGAGGACGGCCTGAGCGTGGAGGGGTACGCGGTGCGCGGGGCCTCCGACGGGCTGGCCGCGCTCTCCGAAGTCGCCTCCTGGCAGCCGGACGCGATCGTTCTGGACGTGATGATGCCGGTGCTGGACGGCCTGGCGGTGTGCCGGCGGCTGCGCGCGCTGGACGACCGTACGCCGATCCTGGTGCTGACCGCGCTGGACTCGGTCAGCGAGCGGGTGGACGGGCTGGACGCGGGCGCCGACGACTACCTCGTCAAGCCGTTCGCGCTGGACGAGCTGGTCGCGCGCATGCGCGCGCTGCTGCGCCGCGCCTCGGCAGCGGCCGCCGACGACACCTCGCTGACCTTCGCCGACCTGGTGGTGGACCCGGTCACCCGGACCGGCCACCGGGGCGGCCGGCCGCTGGAGTTCAGCCGTACGGAATGGGCGCTGCTGGAGCTGCTCCTGCTGCACCCCGGGCAGGTGATGCCGCGCGAGCTGATCCTGGAGCGGGTCTGGGGCCGCGACTTCGGCCCGGACTCCAACTCCCTCGCGGTGTACGTCGGTTACCTGCGCCGCAAGCTGGAGGCGGGCGGCGAGCCGCGGCTGGTGCACACCGTGCACGGCGTCGGCTACCGCCTGGACGAGCCGGACAGCCCGGGCGGGGAGGCCGGGGCCGAGCGGAGCGGCAGGACCCGCAGGCCGGGCCGCGGCGGCAGAACGGGACGGGCGTGAGCGGCCGCCGCGGTCTGGGCGCGCGCTGGCGGCGGCGCCGTCCGCTGCGGACGCGGCTGGCGATCGCCACGTCCGCCGCCGTGGCGGTGGTGGCGGTCGGCATCTGCGTGGCGGCGTTCTTCATCACCCGTGACCAGATGATCCGCCAGCTCGAAGTCAACCTGGTCCAGACGGGCAACCAGTACGCGCAGCAGTACCGCACGCAAGGCCCGTCGGCCGGGGACAAGGGCTGCCAGTACCTGGCCGTTCCCTGCATCCAGTCGGTCCCCGCCGATCCGTCCAGGGACCCGCGGGAGCCGTACGCCCTGGATGTCGACGACACCGTCCGCGCGGTCGCCGCCGGGCGCCAGGCGCCGTACTACGAAGAACGGACCGTGGCCGGCTGGCCGGTGCGGGTCTACACCACCAGACTGCGCGGCAAGGACATGGCGCTCCAGGTGGCACTGCGCTCGGACATCGTGGACAAGGGCGTGCGGAAGGCCGCGGTGGCGCTGGCCGGAGTGGGCGGCGTAGGCGTCCTGCTGGCGGCCGGGCTCGGCTACTGGGTCTCGCGTACCGGCCTGGCGCCGGTCGCCCGGCTCACCGCCACCGCCGAACGCATCGCCGCCACCCGCGACGCCCGGCACCGCATCGAACTGCCCGCGGGCCCGCCCGGCCGCGAGGACGAGATCACCCGGCTGGCCGCCAGTTTCAACACCATGCTCGGCGAGCTGGAGCAGTCGGTGGCAGCGCAGCGGCGGCTGGTCGCGGACGCCTCCCACGAGCTGCGGACACCGCTGACCGCGCTGCGCACCAACGCCGAACTCCTCGCCCGCTCCGGCCGGCTGACCGACACCCAGCGCGACCGCGCGTCCGGCGCGCTGAGCCGCCAGCTGCGCGAGGTCACCACGCTGGTCAACGACCTGATCGAACTGGCCCGGGACGAGGAGCCGCAGCCGCTGGTGGAGCAGGTGCGCCCGGCGGCGCTGCTGGAGCACGCGGTGGAGGCGGCGCGCGGGCACTGGCCGGAGATCGACTTCACCGTACGGACCGACGAGGCGGCGGCCGGGGCCACCGTGCCCGGCGTTCCGGCGCGGCTGTCCCGGCTGCTGTCCAACCTGCTCGACAATGCGGCGAAGTTCTCGCCGCCGGGCGGCCCGGTCGAGACCGGGCTGACCGCCTCGGCGGGTGTGCTGGAGCTGACCGTACGCGACCACGGCCCCGGCATCTCGGCCGACGACCTGCCGCACGTCTTCGACCGCTTCTACCGCGCCGAGGCGGCCCGCGCGCTGCCCGGCTCGGGCCTCGGTCTGGCCATGGCCCGCCAGATCGCCCGCGCGCACCACGCCGAACTGACGGCCGCGCAGGCGCCGGGCGGCGGGGCGGTCTTCCGTCTGCGCTTCCCGGCAGGGTAGGACGGGAACGGCGTACTACCCTGGGCCGGAACCGCGGCCAGGGCCGCGGACAGAGGCCGGAGACCGGCGGCCGGTGCCGGGCGGATCGGGAGGGTGGGCGGTGAACGGACGCGCGCGTCGGGCGCTGCCGGGCTTCCTGCCCCGCGCGCTGGCCGGACTGTGGGCCGTCTTGCTGGTCCTGGCGGGGACGTCCGGTGCGGCGGCCAGTCCACTGGGACCTGGCGCCCTCGCCGTCTCAAGCCCGGCAAGCGCCCCTTCCGGCCCCGTCGGCACCACTTCCCGGCCATCCTCCGCCGCACCTCAGGCGCACTCCGCGCCCATCCGCCCCCGGGCCGACGCCCGGACCACACCCGACCGCCCGGTGGCCCGCCAGTCCGCCACCGCCCACGCCCACGCGGTCCTCCCGCACCCGCGCTTCCCGGGCCTGCCGGGCGCGCTGCCGTCCGCGGCCCCCGCGCCGCACCACTCCCCCTTCGGGTACGGCGAAACCGTCGGCCCCCGCCAGGAACGCGCCCCGCCCGGGGCCCGGTACTCCCCGCGCAGCCCGCGCGCCCCGCCCTTCGTACGGAGCAGCTGACGCCCCAGGCGCTCGGCCGCCCGCAGCACCGGCATGCCCCCGCGACGCCCCGCGCGCCGCGGCCGGCCGGTGCGCGCCGCCGGCCGGCGCTCCGCCTCCGTATCCCCGAAGGGGTAACCCATGCCGTCCCGCGCTCCGTCGCGGCGTCACTGGCGTGCGCTGATCGCGCTCGCCGCCGTCGCCGTGTCGCTGTTCCTCGCCCTGACCACACCCGCCCGCCTCGGCCTCGACCTGCGCGGCGGCACCCAGATCGTCCTGGAGACCAAGGACTCGCCCACCGCCCGCGCCGACTCCGCCGCCACCGACCGGGCCCTGGAGGTGCTGCGGCAGCGGGTCGACGCGCTCGGCGTCGCCGAACCGTCGCTGTCCCGCTCCGGTGAGAAGCGCATCGTCGCCGAACTGCCCGGCGTACGGGACCCGAAGGAGGCCGTCGCGGTCATCGGCCGTACCGCGCAGCTCACGTTCCATCCCGTGCTCGGGACGACGCAGGATCCGAAGGGCACGCCGGAGGCGAAGGCCAAGGGAGACCGCACCCGTACCCTGCCCGACCCCGACGCTCCGGGGCAGGCGCTGCGGCTCGGTGCGGCTGCCCTGACCGGCGAGGGCGTCAAGGACGCGGAGGCCGTCTTCGACGCGCAGGGCGGGCGCGGCTGGACCGTCGACCTGGCCTTCCGCGGCGCCGCCGCCGACTCCTGGGCTCGGGTCACCGGCCAGGCGGCGTGCGCGGCGCCCGGTGACCCGGCCCGGCGGGTCGCCATCGTCCTGGACGACCGGATCATCTCCGCGCCCGGGATGCAGCAGAGCGTGTCCTGCAAGACCGGCATCTCCGGCGGCAGCGCGCAGATCACCGGCGGATTCGGCGACGCCGAGGCGCGCGACCTGGCGGCCCTGGTCAAGGGCGGCGCCCTGCCGGTGCCCGTCGAGGTCGTCGAACAGCGCACCGTCGGCCCGACGCTGGGCGCCGACGCGATCGAGGCCAGCGCCACCGCCGCGGTCATCGGGCTGCTGTGCACCGGCGCGTTCGTGATCATCGTCTACCGGCTGCTGGGCGCGCTGGCCACGGTCGCGCTCGCCGCGTACGGACTGCTCTCGTACGCCGTGCTGGTCGCCCTGGGCGCCACCCTCACCCTCCCCGGGCTCGCCGGTTTCGTGCTGGCGATCGGCATGGCGGTGGACGCCAACGTGCTGGTGTTCGAACGGGCCCGGGAGGAGTACGCACGTCGCGCGGCCCGCTCCGGCGGGGATCTTCGGCGCCCGCTGCGTGAGGGCTTCGGCAAGGCGTGGAGCGCGATCCTCGACTCGAACGTGACCACGCTGCTCGCCGCCGGCCTGCTGTTCTTCTTCGCCACCGGCCCGGTCAAGGGCTTCGGTGTGACCCTGTCCATCGGCGTGCTGGCCTCGATGGTGTCCGCGCTGGTCATCACCCGGGTGCTGGCGGAATGGGCGGTGCGCCGACGCTCCGTGCAGCGGCGGCCCGCGCTCACCGGGATGGCGTCCGAGGGGCGGGTACGGCGCTGGCTGGCCCGCCGCGAGCCCCGGCTGATGCGGCACCGCCGCACCTGGCTGGGCATCGGCGCCGGTCTGCTGCTGTTCGCCGTCGCCGGGATCGGCATCCGCGGCCTGGAGTTCGGCGTGGAGTTCACCGGCGGGCGGCTCGTGGAGTACAGCACCAGCCGCACCGTGGACGCCGGGACGGCGCGCGCCGCGGTCTCCGACGCGGGCTTTCCGCGCGCGGTCGTCCAGGAGTCGGGGGACGGCGGCATCACCGTACGGACCGAGCGGCTGACCGACGCCGAGCAGGACCGTATCCGCACCTCGCTCCAGAAGCCCGGCGGCACGGTCGAGGTCGAGCGGGACGAGAAGATCGGGCCCAGCATGGGCAGCGAACTGCGCGGCAAGGCGCTGATCGCGCTGGGCATCGCGGTCGCCGCCCAGCTGGTCTATCTGAGCGTCCGGTTCCGCTGGACGTTCGCGACGGCGGCGGTGCTCGCCATGGTGCAGGACGTCGTGCTGGTGGTGGGTCTGTTCGCCTGGCTGGGCAAGCCGGTGGACAGCGTCTTCCTGGCGGCGGTGCTGACCGTCGTCGGCTACTCCGTCAACGACACGGTGGTGCTCTTCGACCGCGTACGGGAACTGCGGCGCGGCGCCAAGGGCGACCGGGCCGCGCGCGGTGCGGAAGGGCTCGCCCGGCTCGCCGACCGGGCGATCGTGCAGACCGTGCCGCGCACGGTGAACACCGGCATGGGCGCCCTGTTCGTCCTCGCCGCCCTCGCGGTGCTGGGCGGCGACTCGCTCGCCGACTTCTCCGTGGCGCTGCTCGCGGGCGTCCTGTTCGGCATCGCCTCGACCGTCTTCACCGCCACCCCGGCCGCCGTCCTCCTGGAGGGCCGTCACCCGGCCCCGGAGGCGCCGGTGTCCCGGCCGCGCGACAAGGCGCGGGCCGGGAACGGCGCGGTGGTCTGACACAGCACCGGGGGCGGGGCCGCGCGCGGCCCCGCCCCCGGTACGTACTGTCCCTAGAACCCCGCGGGCTCCGTGTACACGCCCCACTCGTCGCGCAGCACATTGCAGATCTCGCCGAGCGTCGCCTCGGCCCGTACGGCCTCCAGCATCGGCTCGATCATGTTGCGGCCGTCGCGCGCGGCGGCGAGCATCGCGTCCAGCGAGGAGCGCACCCGGGCATCGTCGCGGGCCGCCTTGCGGTCCCCGAGCACCCGTACCTGCTCACGCTCGACCTCGTGGCTGACGCGCAGGATCTCCAGGTCGCCGGTGACCGAGCCGTGGTGGCAGTTGACGCCGACGACCTTCTTCTCGCCCTTCTCCAGCGCCTGCTGGTACTGGAAGGCGGACTCGGCGATCTCGCCGGTGAACCAGCCGTCCTCGATGCCGCGCAGGATGCCGGAGGTGATGGGACCGATCGGGTGCCGGCCGTCCGGGACGGCGCGGGTGCCGCGCTCCCTGATCTGCTCGAAGATCTTCTCGGCGTCGGCCTCGATCCGGTCGGTCAGCGCCTCGACGAACCACGAACCGCCCAGCGGGTCCGCGACATTGGCGACGCCGGTCTCCTCCATCAGCACCTGCTGCGTGCGCAGCGCGATCTCCGCGGCCTGCTCGCTGGGCAGCGCGAGGGTCTCGTCCAGGGCGTTGGTGTGCAGGGAGTTGGTGCCGCCGAGGACCGCGGCGAGCGCCTCCACGGCCGTACGGACGACGTTGTTGTACGGCTGCTGGGCGGTCAGCGAGACGCCGGCGGTCTGCGTGTGGAAGCGCAGCCACTGCGCCTTCTCGCTGGTGGCGCCGTACACGTCGCGCATCCAGCGGGCCCAGATGCGGCGGGCCGCCCGGAACTTCGCGATCTCCTCGAAGAAGTCCACATGGGCGTCGAAGAAGAAGGACAGGCCGGGCGCGAAGGTGTTCACGTCCAGGCCGCGGGAGAGGCCCAGCTCCACGTAGCCGAAGCCGTCGGCGAGGGTGTACGCCAGCTCCTGCGCGGCCGTCGCGCCGGCCTCGCGGATGTGGTAGCCGGAGACCGACAGGGGCTTGTAGGCGGGGATGGAGCGCGCGCAGTGCTCCATCAGGTCGCCGATCAGGCGCAGGTGGGGCTCGGGCGGGAAGAGCCACTCCTTCTGCGCGATGTACTCCTTGAAGATGTCCGTCTGGAGCGTGCCGTTCAGGACGCCCGGGTCGACGCCCTGGCGCTCGGCGGCGACCAGGTACATGCAGAAGACCGGGACGGCCGGGCCGGAGATCGTCATCGAGGTCGTCACGTCGCCCAGCGGGATGTCCTTGAACAGGACCTCCATGTCGGCGGCGGAGTCGATGGCAACGCCGCAGTGGCCGACCTCGCCGAGCGAGCGCGGGTCGTCGGAGTCGCGGCCCATCAGGGTCGGCATGTCGAACGCGACCGAGAGGCCGCCGCCGCCGGCCTTGAGGATCATCTTGTAGCGCTCGTTGGTCTGCTCGGCGTTGCCGAAGCCCGCGAACTGGCGGATGGTCCACGTACGGCCGCGGTAGCCGGTCGGGTACAGCCCGCGGGTGAACGGGTACTCGCCGGGCCAGCCGATGCGCTCGAAGCCGTCGACGGTGTCGCCCGGGCGGGGGCCGTACGCCGGCTCGACGGGATCGCCGGAGAGCGTGGTGAAGTCCGCGTCCCGCTTGCGGGCGGAGTCGTACCGGGCCTGCCAGCGGCGGCGGCCCTCTTCGATGGCTTCAGCGTCCATACCGACAAATTTACTTGGACGTCCTAGTAATTGTCGATGGCAAGCCGGGGGCGTCCTGCCGGCGACGCCGTGAAGATTGGGGAAAGCGCAGGTCGCGCGGGCAGCTGTGAAAAACAACGGCCGGCCGGGAAGGCTCCCGGCCGGCGCGCTGCGATGCGAGAGGTCTCAGACCTTGGCGGGCTGCGGCGTACCGTCCGCGACCAGCGGCTCGATCTCACGGACGACCTTGCGCTCGACGAAGAAGGCGGCGGTCGGGATGGTGCCGGAGATCAGCACCCACAGCAGCTTGCCGAACTTCCACTTCGCCTTGGAGCCCAGGTCGAAGGCGAAGACCAGGTAGATGATGTACAGCACACCGTGGATCTGGGAGACCACGAGGGTGAGGTCCTTGCCGGTGTCGAAGCCGTACTTGGCCACCATGCAGGCGCACAGCACGAGGAGCATCACGGCAGTGACGTAGGCCATCACCCGGTAGCGGGTCAGCACGCTTCGTTTCATGGTCCGAGCGTAACCGCCCGTTCCGGGGCGATCTTCGCCGCCCCTACCATGGATCAGTCGTCCTTGAAATCCCCGGCCGCCACGCGCAGCGGACGCAGCAGCGCGAAGATCTCCGCGCACTCCTCGGCGTCGTAGGCGCCCAGGCCGAAGTCCATCGCCATCAGGTCGCGGGTGGCCGCGTCGCAGACCTCGCGCCCCTTGGGGGTGATGGAGGCCAGCGTGCCGCGCCCGTCGTTGGGGTTCGGCCGCTTGTCGACCAGCAGGGCCTTGACCAGCCGGTCCACGGTGTTGGTCACCGAGGTCGGGTGGACCATCAGCCGCTCGCCGATCTTCGACATGGGCAGCTCGCCCGCCTTGGAGAAGGTGAGCAGCACCAGCGCCTCGTACCGCGCGAACGTCAGGCCGTACGGCTTGAGCACCGCGTCCACCTCGGACAGCAGGATCTGGTGGGCGCGCATGACCGAGGTGATGGCGGCCATGGACGGCACGGCGCCCCATCGCTGCTGCCACAGTTCATCGGCGCGGGCGATGGGGTCGAAGGCAAGGCTGAGCGGCTTCGGCACGCCTCCGACCCTACCGTTCGGTCATATCGTGGTCAGCCCTGTCTCAGTTTTCGGTACCCGGCCGGTTCACTCCGTGGCCCCGGCGGCCCCGGCGGCCCCGGCCGTACCCGACACCCCGGCGGGCACGGGCCCGTCGGCACGCGTCCGCCGTACCTCTGCCACCACCAGCAGCACGCACACCACCCCCACCACCCCGCCGGCCGGCATCGCCACCCACAGGGGCGCGTACTCGGCGGCGACGCCCGCCGCGCCCATCCCCAGGCCCATGATCGTCATACGGCCCGCCTGCATCACCGTCATGGCCTGTCCCAGCAGTTCGTCGGGGACGGCGGCGACGAACCAGCGGTCCACGCCGAAGTTGTACGCGATGCCGGTGCCGGTCAGGACGAGCAGCGCCACCGCCCAGCCGAGCGACGGCCGCGCGGCGAAGCCGAGGGACGGCAGGACGCAGAAGACGCCCAGCGGGAACGTCAGCCGGGCGCGGGCCCGCGGGCCGAGGAACGTGCCGACCAGGGTCTCGGCGGTGATGGCGCCGACCGGCATGGCGCACATCAGCAGCCCGGCGCCCGCCGGGCCGACGCCCAGCAGGTCCGCGTACGGGATGAGCAGCGCCTCGGGGACGACGACGAACGTCGGCGGCAGCCAGGTCAGCAGGAGGAGCGCCCGGATGCGGCGGTCGGACAGCAGGCGGCGGGTGCCGGACAGCGAGGTGCCCAGCAGCGCGCCACGGGCCGTGCGGCGCGCGGGCCGTGCGCGGGTGCCCAGGCGCAGCAGGAGCGCCGAGCCGAGGAACGTACCGGCGGTGACGGCCAGCACCGTGCCGGGCGTCACCGTGGCCAGCAGCAGCCCGCCGGCCGCGAAGCCGACGAGCTGCGCGCTCTGGTTGACGATGCGGATCAGCGAGCGGCCCAGGACGAAGAGATCGCCCTCCCCCAGGACGTCGCCGAGCGTCGCGGCGCGCGTGCCGGAGAAGACGGGCGCGATGGCGGCGGTCGCGCAGCGCAGCGCCAGCAGTACGGCGACCGGTGTGCCCGGGACGACCATTGCGGCGGCGCAGCCCGCGCACAGCAGATCGCAGACGACGAGGACGCGGCGGGCCGGGCAGCGGTCGGCGATCGCGGAGAGCAGGGTGCCGCCGATGACGTACGGCAGCAGGCCGAGTGCGAACGTCAGGGCGCTCAGCAGGGGTGATCCGGTGAGGCGGTAGACCAGCACGGACAGCGCGATTTCGCAGACGACGACGCCGAGGGCGGACAGGAGGTGTGCGGCGAAGACGTAGCGGAATTCGGGGACGGCGAAGACGAGGCGGTATCCGGTGCGGGGCGGCTCGGGCTTCGGGGGCGCGGCCGGGTCCGGGGGCTCGGGGGGCGCGGCCGGGTCCGGGCACGGTTCGGTGGGGCCCGTGGCGGCGGGCCCGGAAGGCGTCGGCATGACGGCAGCGTGCCGGGCCGGTCCGTACGGCCCCAGTTTTTCGTCCGCAGCCGAATCCATGACACGACCGGCCGTATGGCGGGAAGAGTGGGGGTGTGAGGAAAGGGGGGCCGCGGCCATGCCGTTGGACATGCGCTTCGGCGCGGAGGATCTGCTGCGCATCCGCTTCGCCATCTCGCCGCTGTGCGAGACGCACGAGGCCGTACGGACGCTGTTACGCACCGACCGGCACGGCTACCACCTGCCCTGGCTGCGGCGGATGCGCGCCGCGCTGGCGGGCCTGGACCTGTCCGCGCTGTGGCTGCTGATGCCGTCCCCGCACCCCGGCTACACCCCGGACTTCCTGGGGCCGCCGCCGCAGTCGTCGCTCGCGCCCTTCGAGGAGGAGCTGGCGCGGGTGCGGGCCACGGACCCGGCCATCGCCCACGCGGAGCTGGCGAAGTCGCTGGCCTGTACGCCGGGCGCCGCCGAGTCCCCGCGCGGCCGGGCGATGCTGGCGGACCCGGCCGCCGCCGTACAGGAACTGGCCGACGCCACCGAGCGGGCCTGGCGCGCGCTGCTGGAGGCGGACTGGCCACGGCTGCGCGCGCTGCTGGAGGCGGAGGTCGCCTACCGGTCGCGGCAGCTGGCGAGCGACGGGCTGGAGAAGCTGTTCGCGGACCTCAGCCCACGGATCACCTGGTCGGACGGCACCCTCACGGTCCGCACCCGCGCCCGGTTCCTCCAGATCCAGGACCTGGACGGCCGGGGCGTGCTGCTGATGCCCAGCGTCTTCGTGTGGCCGGACGTGGTGAGCGCGTACGAGCCGCACTGGCAGCCCACCGTGATCTACCCGGCGCGCGGCATCGGCGGACTGTGGCACGAACCGCGCACCGGGCGGGCGCTGGCCCGGCTGCTCGGCGTGAACCGGGCGGCGGTGCTCACCGCGCTGGACGAGCCGGCGTCCACCACGGCGCTGGCGCACCGCCTGGGCCTGGCGCCGTCGTCGGTGTCCGCGCAGCTGTCGGTGCTGCGGGACGCCGGACTGCTGACCTCGCGCCGGCACGGGCACCAGGTGCTGTACGAACGCACGCCGCTGGGTATCGCGCTCAGCGCGGGCTGAGCGCGATACCGGCGGTCAGTTCTCGCGGCCCGCCGCGAGGTGGCGCTCGACGGTCTCGACCTTCGAGGTCAGGCCGTCGGTGACGCCGGGCCGGATGTCGGCCTTCAGCACCAGCGAGACCCGTCCGGCGCGCGCCTCGACGGCGGCCACGGCGCGCCGGACGACGTCCATGACCTCGTCCCACTCGCCCTCGATGGACGTGAACATGGCGTCCGTACGGTTGGGCAGCCCGGACTCGCGGACCACCCGTACGGCGTCGGCGACGTACTCCCCGACGTCCTCACCCACCCCCAGCGGGCTGACCGAGAATGCGACGATCATGCGTTGACCACGCCTTCCCGGCGGGCGCGGGCGGCGATGACGCTCGCCTCCGCCTCCCGCTTGAGCTTGCGCTCGGCGAAGAAGCCGCCGGTGGGCAGGACGGAGAGCACAAAGTAGAGCGCGGCGGTCTTGAACTGCCACTTGGTGCGGTTCCAGGCGTCCAGCCAGAACACCACGTACAGGATGAACAGGATGCCGTGCACCATGCCCATCACCATCACGCCGTCGAAGCTGGTGGTCCGCTTGAGGACCGAGCAGACGAGCAGCAGCAGGAAGGACACCGCCTCGGGGGCGGAGACCAGGCGGAGCCGGCGCAGGGCGGAAGCGGTCTTGATGTCCACGGGAACCTCGTTCGGGTGGCAGGTGGCGGCACGGTGCGCTTGTGCGACATTTCACAAGGGCGTCACCATTGTTGCAGGCCCGCAAAGGATCACTGTTCAGGGGTCGGCGCGCCGGTTACCTTCGATCCCGTGGCTCAGTTTCGGCTCCAGGGGAGCAAAGTGCTCGCCGTCGACATGACCGGCGATGCCGTCAAGGCGAAGAACGGCTCGATGGTCGCCTACGACGGCCAGATGACGTTCAAGAAGATGACCGGCGGCGGTGACGGGCTGCGCGGCATGGTCACCCGCCGGCTGACCGGCGAACAGATGGAAGTGATGGAGGTGAAGGGCCACGGCACCTGCTACTTCGCCGACCGCGCGAGCGAGATCAACCTCGTGCAGCTGCACGGCGAGAAGCTGTACGTGGAAGCCAGCAACCTGCTGTGCACGGACGCGGCGCTGCGCACCGGCACCACCTTCACCGGGCTGCGCGGCGCCTCGCAGGGCAACGGCCTGTTCACCACCACCGTCGAGGGCAGTGGCCAGGCCGCGATCGTCTCGGACGGCCCGGCGGTGGTGCTGCGCGTCACCAAGCAATACCCGCTGCAGGTCGACCCGGGCGCGTATGTCGCGCACACCGGCGACCTCAAGCAGCACTTCCAGTCCGGGGTGAACTTCCGCACCTTCATGGGCGAGGGCTCCGGCGAGTCCTTCCAGATCCGTTTCGAGGGCGAGGGCCTGGTGTACGTACAGCCCAGCGAGCGCAACACGGTCGGCGGTGAGCTCTGATGCCGTTCACGCTCGTCAACTCGCGCATGGTGCGCGCCCAGGTCGGCCCCGGCCAGCGGATGTTCAGCCAGCGCGGCGCGATGCTCGCCTACCAGGGGGACGTCAGTTTCACCCCGAACATCCAGGGCGGCCAGGGCGGCATCGGCTCGATGATCGGGCGGCGGATCGCCAACGAGGCGACCCCGCTGATGACCGTGGAAGGGAGTGGCACCGTCCTGTTTGGGCACGGCGGCCACCACGTCCACGTCGTCGACCTGACCGGCGAGACCCTCTACGTCGAGGCGGACCGGCTGCTCGCCTTCGACGGGACGCTCCAGCAGGGCACGATGTTCATGGGCTCGCAGGGCGGCGTCATGGGCATGGTGCGCGGCCAGGTCACCGGCCAGGGGCTGTTCACCACGACCCTCAAGGGGCAGGGCGCGGTGGCCGTGATGGCGCACGGCGGCGTCATCGAACTGCCCATCACCCCGCAGCGGCCCGTCCACGTCGACCCGCAGGCGTACGTGGCGCACCGCGGCGAGGTCCGCAACAAGCTCTCCACGGCGCTGGGCTGGCGCGACATGGTCGGCCGCGGCTCGGGAGAGGCGTTCCAGCTGGAGCTGTCCGGCCAGGGCACCGTCTACGTACAGGCGTCGGAGGAGAAACTGTGACCGGTCCCGTCGTTTTCGACCCCCACACCCTCCCCTCGGACGACAACGTCAACGACTACACCTTCAGCGTCGACCTGAACGGGCAGTGGTTCCTCCAGAAGGGGAAGATGATCGCCTACTACGGGCGGATCGACTTCCAGGGCATCGGGCACGGCGCGCTGGACCGCCTGATCGCCCACAGCTTCCATTCGCCATTGCACGCGGCGGACTGGGTCGTGGCCGAGGGCCAGGGCAAGATGCTCCTCGCCGACCGGGCGTTCGACGTGAACTCCTACGACCTGGAAGACGGCAACCTGACCATTCGCTCGGGCAACTTGCTTGCCTTTCAGCCATCTCTGTCGCTGAAGCAGTCGATCATCCCGGGCTTTCTCACCCTCATCGGCACCGGCAAGTTCGTGGCCGCCTCCAACGGCCCGGTGGTCTTCATGGAACCGCCGATCCGGGTGGACCCGCAGGCCCTGGTGGGCTGGGCCGACTGCCCCTCGCCGTGCCACCACTACGACCACCAGTACCTGCGCGGATTCCTCGGCGGCATCCGGGCGCACACCGGGCTGGGCGGGGTCTCCGGCGAGGAGCACCAGTTCGAGTTCGTCGGGGCGGGCACGGTGCTGCTGCAGTCCACCGAGCAGCTGATGCCCGAGCTGGCCACGGGCGAGGTCGTTTCCGCGGCGGGGGTGCCGGGCGGAAACGGCGGGCAAAGCGAGGCAACTCGCCAAAGTGGCTCACAACTGCCGCAGCTGCCGGGCGGGCTGGGGGGCCTCCAGCGCCGCTTCGGGCTGTGAGCGGTAGTCTGCGGACGGTGACCTCGAACGTCTGAGCAAGCGCCCGGCCGAGCGCCTGAGCCATGTCACAGCCATGACTTAATTCGATATTCAACTTCCACGGGTAGAATTCATTCATGACGACCGACAGCGACACTCCCTGGCTGACCGACCAGGAGCAGCGTGCCTGGCGCACCCATCTGGACGTCAGCAGGCTGCTGATGCACCAGCTGGAGCGGGACCTGCAGCCGTTCGGACTGACCAACAACGACTACGAGATCCTGGTCAACCTCTCCGAGGCCGAGGACCGGCGGCTGCGCATGAGCGACCTGGCCGCCGCCACCCTGCAGTCCAAGAGCCGTCTGTCCCACCAGATCACCCGTATGGAGAACGCCGGCCTGGTGCGCCGCGAGAGCTGCGAGTCCGACCGCCGCGGGCTGTACGCGGTGCTCACGGACGAGGGCTGGGACACCATGCGCCGGGTCGCGCCGCACCACGTCGCGTCCGTGCGGCGGCACTTCATCGACCTGTTCGCCTCGGAGGACCTGGAAGCGCTGCGGACGTCGCTGACGCCCGTGGCGGAGCATCTTCGGGGGCGGCGGGGGAAGGTCTGACGGCTGCGCCGTCGGGGGGCCGTGCGTGATCGGGGTTGCGCCGTCGGGGGCCCGTGCGTGATCGGGGTTGCGCCGTCGGGGGCCCGTGCGTGGTCGGGCTGAGCCGTACGTGATCGGATAGCCCCCCTTACGTGATCGGGCGGCGCGTGGCCGGTTGCGGTGCCCGGGAGGCGGTCCGGTACGCCGTACGGCCGGGCCGCTACGCCACCGGCAGGCGTAGTTCGAAGACCGAGTCCGTGCGGACGGCCAGCGTGCCGCCGTGCCGCTCGGCTACGTCGCGGGCGATGGCGAGGCCCAGTCCGGCACCGCCGTCGTCACGGCTGCGGGCGTCGTCGAGCCGGACGAACCGCTCGAAGATCCGCTCCCGCTCCTCCGGCGGCACCCCGGGCCCGTCGTCCTCGACCCGCAGCACGGCCCACTCCCCCTCGCGCGCCACACTCGCCCGTACGGTCTCCCGCGCATGCCGCTGCGCGTTGTCCAGCAGGTTCCCCAGTACCCGCGCGAGCTGACCGCGCGACCCGGCGACCTCCACGCCCGCCGGTCCGCCCGTCTCCACGGCGATCCGGTCGCCCACCCGCTGCGAGACCTCCTCGCGCACCAGCGCCGCCAGGTCGATCCGCGCGTCCGCGGGCCGCTCCCCCGCGTCCAGCCGCGCCAGCAGCAACAGGTCCGCCGCCAGGTTCTGCAGCCGTACGGCGTCCTCCACGGCGCCCGGCGCGTCCAGCAGCTCCGGGTGGGCGATGCCCACCTCCAGCTGCGTCCGCAGGCTCGCGATCGGGCTGCGCAGCTCGTGCGAGGCGTCCGCGACGAACCGCCGCTGCCGCTCCACCGACTCCTGGAGCGCGCCCAGCGTCTCGTTGGTCGTACGGGCCAGCCGGTCGATCTCGTCCCGCGAGCCGGGCTCCGGCACCCGCCGCGACAGGTCCGTACTGGCCATGATCGCCGCCATCTCCCGGCGGATGCCCTCCACCGGGCGCAACGCCCGCCGGGTGACCAGCCAGGTCACGCCGGCCACGACCAGCAGCAGACAGGGCAGTCCGATGAGCATCGCGGTGCGCACCGAGCCCACCGCCTCCCGCTCGGCCGCCAGGGGCGCCCCGGCCCGTACGACGGCCTTGCCGCCCTGGGTGTCCTTGGCCTCGACGGTCGCGAAGCGGTAGTCCGCCGTGCGGTGGCCGATCGTCGCCGTACCGCCGGTGTGCCGCGCCTTGTCCTCGACCTCGCCCGGTTTGATCCCGTGGTCGTCGTCATCGTCGTCGGAGTCGTGCGGCTGCTGCGCGGTGGGCGGGTTCTGTTCCGATACGGCCTTGCCGTCCACCGCCCGTACGTCCTCGCCCGCCGCCAGCACCCGGCCGTCCTCGGACAGCACCACCACCGGGCGGTCGTCGCCGTCCGGGAGATCCAGCTTCCGGTACGGCTTGCCGGTGGCGATCTGCGTGGCGATCTCGCGGGCGGTGTTCTCCGCCTGGAGGTCGGCCTGGCCCACGAGGTTGTTCCTGAGGACCAGCAGCAGCGCGGTGCCCGCGGCGACCAGGGCCAGGGCCACCACGAGGGAGGCGCCTGCCGCGGCCCGGACGCGTACCTTCCCGAAGACCCTACGCATCGGATGCCAGCCGGTATCCGGCGCCGCGTACCGTCTGGATCGCCGCGGCGCCCAGCTTGCGGCGCAGCGCGCTCACGTACACCTCGACGATGTTGTTGTCGCCCTCGTACGCGAAGTCCCACACGTGCTCCAGGATCTCCGCCTTGGACACCACCTCTCCCGCGCGCAGCGCCAGTTGCTCCAGTACGGCGAACTCCTTGGCGGTCAGCGTCACCTCCGCGCCGTCGCGCTCCACCCGGTGCGCGCCCTGGTCGATGCTCAGCTCCCCCACGCGCAGTACGGGCAGTGCCGACCGCCCGCGCCGGCGCAGCAGCGCCTTCACGCGGGCCATCAGCACGACGTACGAGAACGGCTTCGTCAGGTAGTCGTCCGCGCCGGTGTCCAGCCCTTCGGCCTCGTCGTACTCGCCGTCCTTGGCCGTCAGCATCAGCACCGGTACGTCGTTGCCCGCCGCGCGCAGGGCGCCGCACACGCGGTAGCCGTTCATCCCCGGCAGCATGATGTCCAGGATCACCAGGTCGTACGTGCCCTCGCCCGCCCGGTGCAGGCCTTCCAGGCCGTCGTGCACCACGTCGACCGCGTATCCCTCGGCCCGCAGTCCCCCCGCCAGGGACCGGGCCAGTCGCTTCTCGTCCTCCACGATCAACAGGCGCATGCGCCCACGATGTCATTGCTCACCTGAAGGGGGCTTCAGGTGGCTTCAGGTTGGCTTCAGGTCGGCTGCGCGACGGTGGATCACGTCATCGAGCACGACCTCACCTCATGGATCGGGGAGACACCGATATGAAGCGCAACATCGTCATTGCCACCGTTGCCGCGGCCGCGCTGATCGGCGGGGGGACCGCTACCGCCGTCGCCTTCAGCGGCGGCTCCGGGGCGTCGGGACCGTCGTCCGCGTCGTCCGCGCCGCGGTCCAGTGTCAGCGTGCCGGACGACGGCGTGAACGAGGATGCGCGAGAGGCCAAGGCCGCCTCCGTCTCCGCTCCGCAGGCCGCGGCGGCCGCGCTGAAGGCCACCCCCGGCACGGTCACCGGCATCGACCTCGACCAGGACCGGCCCGGACTGGTCTGGGAGGTGGACGTGCTCGGCAAGGACGGCAAGTGGCACGAGGTGACGCTCGACGCGGGCAACGCGAAGGTGCTGGATCAGCACCTGGAGCACGAGGGTGACGACGATGGTGGTGCCACCCGTGCGCGTGCCGAGCTGAAGGGGGCCTCCGTGGGTGCGGTGGCGGCCGCTGAGAAGGCCGCCGCTTCGTACGGGACGGTGACCTCCGTGGATCTGGACGATGACCACCGGGCCTCTGCCGTCTGGGAGGTGGAGACCGTCACCAAGGACGGCAAGGAGCACAAGCTGGACGTCGACCCGCGTACGGGGAAGGTGTCGGTGGCGCCGCGGGACGGTGACGCCGATGGCGCCGACGACTGAGGGTTCGCGGTTCTCGTGATGTCGCGGCTTGAGCCTCACGCAGCGTGAGGCTCTACCGTCCCGCGTCATGAAGATTGTTGTGCATGACACGGCGTCCGCCATGGCCGAGCTCCTCCGGCGTCCGCTGGAGGAGCGGCCGGATGCTCTACGGGAAATGCTCGGTCCGCTGCGGGACGCGATGTCCGTCGCGGGCGTGGATCTGATGCAGATGCACGAGATGGGCTGCGGCTTCCGGATCGACCGGGAGGATCCGCGCTACCTGGCCGCTCTGGAGCGGATGCAGGGCGCGCGGGTGTGGGAACGGGTGGAGGAACAGCTCGGTGCGGCGTGGGAGCGGCTGCGGCCCGTCGTCGCGTCGGGGCTCCGGGCCGCCGACACGGTGCATGTGGTGCTGGTGCTCGGTGATCCGGACGACGACCTGCTGATACGCAATGCCGGGTACACCGGGCTGGGCGGGTTCCCGGGAGCGATCCATCTGACGATGTGGCCCACCGAGGTCAGCCTGGCGAAGATCGGACATTCCGCGGCGCACGAGCTGCACCACAACGTCCGCTACGCGAATGTGGTCTGGGACCCGGTGGCGGTCACGGTCGGTGAGCAGGTCGTGGCGGAGGGGCTGGCGGAGGCGTTCGTGCGGGAGCTGGCGGGAGCGGAGGCGATGGGGCCCTGGGCCACGGGGGTTTCCGGTGCGGAGCTGGATGCCGCGTACGAGAAGGTCGCCGGCGCGATTGATGTGGCCGGGATGCCGAATTTGCCGCCGTATGTGTATGGGGACGCCACTGCGCGACGCATGGGGCTCACGCCGGTCGGGCTGCCGGACAACGCCGGGTATGCGGTGGGGCTGCGCATCGCGGGTGCGCATCTGGCTGCTTCGGGGATGAGTGCGGCGGAGAGTGTGGGCTTGTCGGCTCGGGAGGTCTTGAGGAGTGCGGGGGTGGTTTCTGGGGCGTGAGCCCCAGTGGGGGTGCGCGTTCTGCGCGGTCGGTCCGGTGGGTGGGGCTCGGGGCCACACAGGGGTCACTCTCCCCCAGCCTCCGGCCGGGGGGACCCCCACGTTGCCGGGGACGCGACCTTATGGTCATTCGCGACCGGGGCCTCGGTCGCCTGCGGGGAGACCCCTGTATGTCCCCGAGCCGCTCCGTGGGCGACTATCCCGCCGCCGTGGCTGGGGTCTTTACAGGCCCCAGCTGGCCTCTAGCCCGCCGTCTCCTCCCCCGTGAGCCCCGCAACCAATTCGTCCGCCGCCGCGTACGGGTCCAGTTCGCCCGCCACGATGCGCTCCGCCAGTACGGACAGGCGGCGGTCGCCCCGTAGGTCGCCGATGCGTTCCCGTAGTTGGGTTACGGCGATGGTCTCGACCTCGCGTGCTGCTCGGGTGCGGCGGCGTTCTGCGAGGACGCCGTGCTCCTCGGTCCAGGCGCGGTGCTTTTCCAGGGCTTCTACGAGTTCGTCGGTGCCCTGGGCGCGGGCCGCGACCGTTTTGACGATCGGGGGGCGCCAGTCGCCGGGGGCTCGGGCCTCGCCCAGGCCGAGCATGTGGTTGAGCTCGCGGGCCGTGGCGTCGGCGCCGTCGCGGTCGGCCTTGTTGACCACGTAGACGTCGCCGATCTCCAGGATTCCGGCCTTGGCGGCCTGGATGCCGTCGCCCATGCCGGGGGCGAGGAGGACCACGGTGGTGTCGGCCTGGGAGGCGATGTCCACCTCGGACTGGCCGACGCCGACCGTCTCCACCAGGATCACGTCGCAGCCTGCCGCGTCCAGGACGCGGATCGCCTGGGGGGCGGCCCACGCCAGGCCGCCCAGGTGGCCTCGGGTGGCCATGGAGCGGATGTACACGCCGGGGTCGGAGGCGTGTTCCGACATGCGGACGCGGTCGCCGAGGAGGGCTCCGCCGGAGAAGGGGGAGGACGGGTCGACGGCGAGGACGCCGACCCGTTTGCCCGCTCGGCGGTAGGCGGTGACCAGGGCGGAGGTGGAGGTTGATTTGCCTACACCGGGGGAGCCGGTCAGGCCCACCACGTACGCCTGGCCGGCCAGGGGGGCCAGGGCCGCCATCACTTCGCGCAGTTGCGGGGACGCCCCCTCCACCAGCGAGATCAGCCGGGCCACGGCCCTTGGCCGGCCCTGTCGTGCCTGTTCCACCAGTTCGGGGACGTCCACCACTGCCCAGTTCCTCCCGGTTCGGTTGGCTTACTTGCCCGGTACGCGGATGATCAGCGCGTCGCCCTGGCCACCGCCGCCGCACAGGGCCGCCGCGCCCACGCCGCCGCCGCGCCGGCGCAGCTCCAGGGCGAGGTGGAGGACGATGCGGGCGCCGGACATGCCGATCGGGTGACCGAGCGCGATGGCGCCGCCGTTGACGTTCACCTTTTCCGGCGACACCCCGAGGTCCTTCATTGACTGCACGGCCACCGCGGCGAACGCCTCGTTGATCTCGATCAGGTCAAGATCCTCGACCGAGAGGCCGGACTTGCCCAGAGCGTGCCGGATCGCGTTGCTCGGCTGGGACTGGAGGGAGTTGTCCGGGCCCGCCACGTTGCCGTGGGCGCCGATCTCGGCGATCCAGTCCAGGCCCAGTTCCTCGGCCTTGGCCTTGCTCATGACGACCACCGCGGCGGCGCCGTCGGAGATCTGCGAGGACGTGCCGGCGGTGATGGTGCCGTCCTTGGCGAAGGCGGGGCGCAGCTTGGCCAGGGTCTCGGTGGTGGTCTCGCCGCGGATGCCCTCGTCCTTGCTGAAGACGACCGGCTCGCCCTTGCGCTGCGGGATCTCCACGGGGGTGATCTCCGCCTCGAAGAGGCCGTTCTTCTGGGCGGCGGCGGCGCGCTGGTGGGAGCGGGCGGCGATCTCGTCCTGCTCGGCGCGGCCGATGCCCAGGCGGGTGTTGTGCTTCTCGGTGGACGCGCCCATCGCGATGTTCTCGTACGCGTCGGTGAGGCCGTCGTGGGCCATCGAGTCGAGCATCTCGACGGCGCCGTACTTGAAGCCCTCGCGGGACTTGGGCAGCAGGTGGGGCGCGTTGGTCATGGACTCCTGGCCGCCGGCGACGACCACGTCGAACTCGCCGGCGCGGATCAGCTGGTCGGCGAGCGCGATGGCGTCCAGGCCGGAGAGGCAGACCTTGTTCACGGTCAGGGCCGGGACGCTCATCGGGATGCCGGCCTTGACGGCGGCCTGGCGGGCGGGGATCTGGCCCGCGCCGGCCTGGAGCACCTGGCCCATGATCACGTACTGCACCTGGTCGCCGCCGATGCCCGCCCGGTCCAGCGCGGCCTTGATGGCCACGCCCCCCAGGTCGGCGCCGGAGAAGCTGCGCAGGGATCCCAGCAGGCGGCCCATGGGGGTCCGGGCGCCCGCGACGATCACGGAGGTGGTGCTGGACGTACCGTTCGCTGTCGACATCAGCGCGGCCCTTCCTGTACAGGGAGGTTAACGAGGGTTCCCGTCAATGTACTGAGGGGTAGGCGCCGGGTCACCGGGCTGCGGGTGTGATCGCGCGCACGTTGCGTAACCACGCGTGCGGGCGGTGCACTGGAGGCATGCTGACGCGAATCGACCACATCGGGATCGCCTGCAAGGACCTCGACACGACCGTCGAGTTCTACCGTGCCACGTACGGCTTCGAGGTGTTCCACAGCGAGGTCAACGAGGAACAGGGCGTCCGCGAGGCCATGCTGAAGATCAACGATACGTCGGACGGCGGCGCCTCGTATCTTCAGCTCCTGGAACCGATCCGGGAGGACTCCGCGGTGGGCAAGTGGCTCGCCAAGAACGGCGAGGGGGTGCACCACATCGCCTTTGGTACGGCGGACGTGGACGGGGACTCCGAGGCCATCCGGGGCAAGGGCGTGCGGGTGCTCTACGAGGAGCCGCGGGTGGGCTCGATGGGGTCGCGGATCACCTTTCTGCACCCCAAGGACTGCCACGGCGTGCTGACCGAACTGGTCACCGCGGCGCCCCACGGAGGCCCCGGCGGAACTGCCGCCCCCTCCTCCACGTCTCCCTCCACGACAGAGCACTGACCTTTTCCCTTCCCCGGCCGGTAGAGTGCACCTTCGGCCGGGGGCCGGGTCGGGGCTCGGTCCACACTCCGCCGATGATCTGACACCATTTCTTCGGAAGGGTCAGCTCCAGTACGCGTCCCGCACGAGGCATTTCGGGCTGCGCACGAGCAGATGGGAGCCGGCCGCCACCATGACCAGGGGACGGATGGGACCGCGCAGTGCGGGGCAACGACCGCTACGAGGCTGACGACCACCTCTCGCAGTTCGAGGCCGAGATGGAGCGGCTGAAGACAGAGCGGGACAAGGCGGTCCAGCACGCCGACGACCTCGGCTACCAGGTCGAGGTGCTGCGAGCCAAGCTCCATGAGGCGCGGCGCACCATCGCGTCCCGCCCCGCTTACGACAACGTCAGCCATCAGGCCGAGCAGCTGCTGCGCAACGCCCAGATCCAGGCCGACCAGTTGCGTACGGACGCCGAGCGCGAGGTGCGCGAGGCGCGCGCCCAGACGCAGCGGCTGCTGCAGGAGCAGGCCGAGCGCCAGGCGCGCATGGAGGCCGACCTGCACACCGAGGCGGTCGAGCGGCGCCGCCGGCTGGACGAGGAGCTGAACGAGCGCCGCCAGACCGTCGAGTCGCACGTCAACGAGAACGTGGCGTGGGCGGAGCAGCTGCGCTCCCGTACGGAGGCGCAGGCGCGCCGCCTGATGGACGAGACCCGCGCCGAGTCCGAGCAGGCGCTGGCCGCCGCCCGCGCCGAGGCGCAGCGGCTGGCCGAGCAGACCCGCGCGCGGCTGGGCAGCGAGGCCGAGCAGGCCCGCGCCGAGGCCGAGGCGATCCTGCGGCGCGCCCGTACGGACGCCGAGCGGCTGCTGAACGCCGCCTCCACCCAGGCCCAGGAGGCCACGGACCAGGCCGAGCAGCTGCGTACCAGCGTCGGTTCGGAGACCGAGGAGGCGCGGCGGCAGGCCGCGGAGCTGACGCGCACCGCCGAGACCCGGATGCAGGAGGCCGACCGCGCGCTGCGCGAGGCCCGCGCCGAGGCCGAGAAGCTGGTCAGCGAGGCGCAGGAGAGCGCCACCAAGCGGCTGTCGGCCGCCGAGTCGGACCAGGAGCAGCGGCTGCGGACCGCCAAGGCGGAGATCGCCCGGCTGGTCGCCGAGGCCACGAAGGAGGCCGACGCGCTCAAGGCGGAGGCCGAGCAACTGCGCGCGGACGCCCGTACGGAGGCCGAGCGGCTGGTCGCCGAGGCGCAGGAGGCCGCCAGGTCCAAGGCGGCGGAGGACTCCGCCGCGCAGCTCGCGAAGGCCGCACGGACCGCCGAGGAGGTGCTGACCAAGGCGTCGGAGGACGCCAAGGCCACCACCAAGGCCGCCGCCGAGGAGGCCGAGCGGGTCCGCCGGGAGGCCGAGGCGGAGGCGGACCGGCTGCGCGGTGAGGCGCACGACACCGCCGAGCAGCTCAAGGGCGCCGCCAAGGACGACACGAAGGAGTACCGCGCCAAGACCGTCGAGCTCCAGGAGGAGGCGCGCCGGCTGCGCGGCGAGGCCGAGCAGCTGCGGGCCGAGGCGGTCGACGAGGGCGACCGGATCCGGGCCGAGGCGCGCCGCGAGGCGGTCCAGCAGATCGAGGATGCGGCCGCCACCGCCGAGGAGCTGCTGGCCAAGGCGAAGTCCGACGCCGAGGAGACGCGGTCGGGCGCCGGCGCGGAGAGCGAGCGGATCCGCACCGAGGCCATCGAGCGGGCCACGGCCCTGCGCAAGCAGGCCGAGGAGGTGCTGGAGCGCGCCCGCGAGGAGGCCGAGGAGCTGCGCGGCGAGAGCGAGGAGGCCGCCGCCGCGCTGAAGGCCGAGGCCGAGGAGGCCGCCCGGCAGCTGCGTGCGGAGGCCGAGGAGGCCGCCGCCGAGCGCCGCACCGAGGCGCAGGAGGAGCTGGACCGGCTCCAGGCGGAGGCCGCGGAGAAGGTCGCCGCCGCCGAGGAGGCGCTGCACGACGCCCGCGGCGAGGCCGAGAAGCTGCGCCGGGAGGCGCAGGAGGAGGCCGCCAAGCTCAAGGCCGAGTCGGCGGAGCGGCTGCGGACACTCCAGCAGCAGGCCGAGGAGGAGGCCGAGCGGCTGCGTTCGGAGGCGGCGACCGACGCGTCCGCCGCGCGCGCCGAGGGCGAGGCCGTCGCCGTACGGCTGCGCGGTGACGCCGCCGCCGAGGCGGAGCGGCTGAAGACCGAGGCCCAGGAGACCGCGGACCGGGTGCGCGCGGAGGCCGCGGCCGCCGCGGAGCGTACGGGCGCCGAGGCCGCCGAGGCGCTGGCCGCCGCCCAGGAGGAGGCGGCCCGCCGCCGCCGGGAGGCCGAGCAGCTGCTCGGCGAGGCCCGCGAGGAGTCCCACCAGGAGCGCACCGCCGCGCGCGAGCAGAGCGAGGAGCTGCTGGCCTCGGCCCGTACGCGGGTCGCCGAGGCGCAGGAGGAGGCGGAGCGGCTGGTCGAGGAGGCCGAGCGGCGCGCCGCCGAGCTGGTCGCCGCGGCCGAGCAGACCGCCCAGCAGGTGCGGGACGCGGTCGCCGGGCTGCACGAGCAGGCCGAGGAGGAGATCACCGGGCTGCGCTCGGCCGCCGAGCACGCCGCGGAGCGTACGCGTACCGAGGCGCAGGAGGAGGCCGACCGGGTACGGGCCGACGCCTACGCGGAGCGCGAGCGCGCCGCCGAGGACGCGTCCCGCACCCGCCACGAGGCGCAGGAGGAGGCCGAGGCCGCCAAGGCGCTCGCCGACCGCACGGTCGCCGAGGCCATCGCGGAGGCCGACCGGCTGCGCGCGGAGGCCGACAGCACGCTGGACGAGGCGCGCGAGGCGGCCGGCAAGGCCCGTACGGACGCCGCGGAGCAGGCCGACAGCCTGATCGCGGAGGCCACCGCGCAGGCCGAGAAGATGGTGGCGGACGCCTCCGCCAAGGCGCAGCAGCTGCGTACGGACGCGTCCGACGCGCTGGCCTCGGCCGAGCAGGACGCCAACCGGGCCCGCGCGGAGGCCCGCAACGACGCCAACCGGATGCGTTCGGACGCCGCCGAGCAGGTGGACCAGCTGCTCACCGAGGCCCGCGCGGAGGCCGAACGGATCGTCACCGAGGCGACCGAGCTGACCTCGTCGGCGCAGGACGACGCGGACCGCACGGTGCGCGAGGGCCGGGAGGCCGCCGAGCGGCTGCGCGCCGAGGGCGAGCAGCGGGCCGCGGAGCTGGTCGCGGAGGCGACCGCCGAGGCCGAGCGGCTGCGTACCGAGGCCGCCGAGGCGCTGGAGACCGCGCGCCGGGAGGCCGAGCGGACCGGCGACGAGGCGCGCGAGGCGGCGAACAAGACCCGTTCGGACGCCGCGGAGCAGGCCGACACGCTGATCTCCGAGGCGGGCAGCGAGGCCGAGCGGCTGCGCGCGGACGCCGCGGAGACCGTGGCGGGCGCCGAGCGGGACGCGGACCGTACCCGAGCCGACGCCCGCGAGCAGGCCGACCGGATGATCGCCGAGGCCACCGCGGAGGCGGACCGGCTGCGCGCGGAGGCGGCGGACACCGTCACCTCGGCGCAGGAGCACGCCACCCGTACGCGTGCCGAGTCCGAGCGGATCAAGGAGGACGCGGAGGCGGAGGCCGACCGGCTGCGTACCGAGGCGCTGGAGGAGTCGGAGCAGACCGTCGACGCGGCCCGCAAGGACGCGGCGCAGCGCCGCGCGGACGCCGCCGAGCAGGCCGACCAGCTGATCGCCAAGGCGCAGGAGGAGGCGCTGAAGGCGGCGACCGCCGCCGAGGAGCAGGCCGACACGATGGTCGGCGCGGCCCGCAAGGAGGCCGAGCGGATCGTCGCGGAGGCCACCGCCGAGGGCAACGGGTTCGTCGAGAAGGCCCGTACGGACGCGGACACGCTGCTGAGCGAGGCCCGCGGGGACGCCACCGCGATAAGGGAGCGCGCCGAGGAGCTGCGCACCCGTATCGAGGGCGAGGTCGAGGAGCTGCACGAGCGGGCCCGCCGCGAGTCCGCGGAGACGATGAAGAACGCCGGGGAGCGGGTCGACAAGCTGATCGCGCAGGCCACCCAGCAGCAGGCGGAGGCCGAGGAGAAGGCCAAGCGCATGGTGTCGGACGCCAGCAGCGAGGCCAGCAAGGTGCGCATCGCCGCGGTGAAGAAGGCGGAGGGGCTGCTCAAGGAGGCCGAGCAGAAGAAGGCCGAGGCCGTACGGGAGTCGGAGCGGATGCGCACCGAGGCCCGCGCGGAGGCGGAGCGGATCGTCGAGGAGGGCAAGCGCGAGCTGGAGGTGCTCGTGCGGCGCCGCAAGGACATCAACGCGGAGATCTCCCGTGTCCAGGACGTGCTGGAGGCGTTGGAATCTTTCGAGGCGCCGTCGAACGGTGGTGGCAAGGAAGGGGCGAAGGCTGCCGCGGGAGCGGGCGCAACTCGTTCGAGTGGCAAGCAGTCTGAGGGGTAGCCACCCAAATGAGGGGCCATTCTCCACTTCAAACGCGCAATGACTCGATGACACGCCGTTGCGGCCCCTAGGATTCCCTTTATCACCTCACCGGTCTCTTTCGACAGGAACCCCATGAGCGACACTTCCTCCCCCTACGGCTTCGAGCTCGTGCGGCGTGGGTACGACCGCGGTCAGGTGGACGACCGCATTTCGAAGCTGGTCGCCGACCGCGACAGCGCCCTGGCCCGCATCACCTCCCTGGAGAAGCGGATCGAGGAGCTGCACCTCGAAACGCAGAACGCCCAGGCCCAGGTCAACGACGCCGAACCGTCCTACGCGGGCCTCGGCGCGCGCGTGGAGAAGATCCTCCGGCTCGCGGAAGAAGAAGCGAAGGACCTGCGCGAGGAGGCCCGGCGGGCCGCCGAGCAGCACCGCGAACTGGCCGAGTCGGCCGCCCAGCAGGTCCGCAACGACGCCGAGCAGTTCGCGTCGGAGCGCAAGGCCAAGGCCGAGGACGAGGGCGCCCGTATCGTCGAGAAGGCGCAGGGCGAGGCGACCGCGCTGCGTGCCGAGGCGCAGAAGGACGCGCAGTCCAAGCGGGAGGAGGCGGACTCCCTCTTCGAGGAGACGCGCGCCAAGGCCGCGCAGGCCGCCGCGGACTTCGAGACCAATCTCGCCAAGCGCCGCGAGCAGTCCGAGCGGGACCTGGCCTCGCGTCAGGCCAAGGCCGAGAAGCGGCTCGCGGAGATCGAGCACCGGGCCGAGCAGCTGCGGCTGGAGGCCGAGAAGCTGCGCACGGACGCGGAGCGCCGGGCCCGCCAGACGGTGGAGACGGCGCAGCGCCAGGCCGAGGACATCGTGGCCGACGCGAACGCCAAGGCGGACCGGATCCGCAGCGAGTCCGAGCGGGAGCTGGCGGCGCTGACCAACCGCCGGGACTCCATCAACGCCCAGCTGACGAACGTCCGCGAGATGCTCGCCACGCTGACCGGAGCGGCGGTCGCCGCGGCCGGCACCCCGGCGGACGAGGAGCCCATCTCCCGCGGCGTCCCGGCGCAGCAGTCGCGCTGAGGCGCCGTTCGCCGTTGTGACGCCGGTGCGGCCGGTGGGCTCCCGCAGCCCGCACCCGTGACGGCCGGTACCGCGCCCGACGGCGGCAGCCGCGCTCCGCCCGCCCCGCCTCCGACCGGAGACCGGGCGGGCGGAATGCTTTTTTCAGCAGTCGTACGAGCTGCTCGACGCCGGGCGGACAGTGCCCGGTTCGTCCGAGATGCGGGGTTCCTGGGCCGCGCTTAGCGTGCTGTACATGATCGAAGTCGAGGGGCTGACCAAGCGTTACGGCGACAAGCTCGCCGTGGACGGGCTGACCTTCACCGTACGGCCCGGGGTGGTCACCGGATTCCTCGGCCCGAACGGCGCCGGCAAGTCCACGACCATGCGGATGATGCTCGATCTGGACCATCCGACGTCGGGACGGGTCCGTATCGACGGCCGCCGCTACCGTCAGCTGTCCGACCCCCTGGCCTCCCTCGGCGCCCTGCTGGACGCCAAGGCCGTGCACGGCGGCCGCAGCGCCTACCACCATCTGCTGTGCCTGGCGCAGAGCAACGGCATTCCGCTCGCCCGCGTCCACGAGGTGCTGGACACGGTGGGGCTGACCCCGGTGGCCAAGAAGCGTTCCAAGGGCTTCTCGCTGGGCATGGGCCAGCGCCTGGGCATCGCGGCGGCGCTGCTCGGCGATCCCCGCATCCTCATGTTCGACGAGCCGGTCAACGGTCTCGACCCCGAGGGCATCCACTGGATCCGCAACCTGATGAAGGGTCTGGCCGCCCAGGGCCGGACGGTGTTCGTCTCCTCGCACCTGATGAGCGAGATGGCGCTGACCGCCGAGCATCTGATCGTCATCGGCCAGGGCCGGCTGCTGGCGGACACCTCGATGGCCCGGTTCATCCAGGAGAACTCCCGCTCGTACGTCCGGATGCGGTCGCCGGAGCGCGAGCGGCTGCTCGACGTGCTCGGGGAGGCCGGGTACGCGGCGGTGCCGGCCGGCGACGCGGTGGAGGTCGACGGGGCGAGCGCCGCCGACCTCGGCGAGCTGGCCGCGCGGCACCGGCTCGTCCTGCACGAACTGAGCCCGCAGCAGGCGTCGCTGGAGGAGGCGTTCATGCAGCTGACCGCCGGGTCGGTGGAGTACCACGCGCATACGGCGGACGCGCCGCGGGCGGCGGACGGCGGTGTCCCGCCGGGCGCGGCGCCGCCTCCGGAAGCGCCGGGGGCGCCGGACGCGCAGCCGGGAGCGCCGGGCACGCCGGGAGGACCGGGCGCACCGGGAGGGCCGGACACGCCGGGCACACCGGGAGGCCCGGGCACACCAGGAGCGCAGCCCGGCGCCTGGGGCGCCGGCTGGCGGAACAAGAAGCGGGGGGAGTGACGATGGCAGCCGTCTCCCAGGTCCTGAAGTCGGAGTGGACCAAGATCCGGTCGGTGCGGTCCACGGTGTGGACGCTGGGCGTCGCCCTGGTGGTCACGGTCGCGCTGGGCGTGCTGATCTGCCTGCTCGCCTCGAACGACTTCGGCAGCACGGCGTCCCGCGACCGGGCCGGCTTCGACCCCGCCGGCACCAGCTTCGCCGGCATGGGCCTGGGCCAGCTGGCGATGATCGTCTTCGGGGTGCTGGTGGTCTCGAACGAGTACAGCACCGGCATGATCCGTACGTCGCTCGCCGCCGTACCGCAGCGCGGCACCTTCCTCTTCTGCAAGATCGCCGTCGCCGCCCTGCTCGCCCTTGTCGTCTCCTTCGTGACGGCCTTTCTGACCTTCTTCGCCGGACAGGCGATGCTGGGCACGCACGCGGCGTCGCTCGGTGATCCGGGCGTACTGCGCGCCGTGGTGGGCGCCGGGCTCTACATGACGGTGATCGGAGTGTTCGCGATGGGCGTGGCGGCGATGCTGCGCAGCCCGATGCTCGCGCTGGGCACCCTGATGCCGTTCTTCTTCCTGATCTCCAGCATCCTGGGGAACGTCTCGGCCACCAGGAAGATCGGCCGGTACCTCCCCGACCAGGCCGGCGCGCGGATCATGCAGGTGGTGCCGCCGTCCGGGGACGACGTGCCGTACGGGCCGTGGGGCGGGTTCGGCATCATGCTGGCGTGGACGGCCGCCGCACTGCTCGGCGGATATCTGCTGCTGAAGCGGCGCGACGCCTGAGGCCCGGTGCCGGGCCCGGGGCCCTGCCCCCGGCGTCCCGTGCGCCCCGCCCGCCCGCGTTTTGACGGGAACCGTCAGCCTCCCGATAACCTCCTAACGCTTACGGGGGTACGAGAGCGCCTCTGCCCCGAAACATCTTTCGAGGGGCGGAGAATGATCGAGGCAGTCGGCCTGACGAAGCGCTACGGCGCCAAGACGGCCGTGCACAACCTGTCGTTCCGAGTGCGGCCGGGCACGGTCACGGGCTTCCTGGGGCCCAACGGCTCCGGCAAGTCAACGACGATGCGCATGATCCTGGGGCTGGACACCCCGACCTCCGGGCGCGTCACGATCGGCGGCATCCCGTTCCGCAAGGTGCCCAACGCCCCGCGCCACGTCGGCGCGCTCCTCGACGCCAAGGCGGTGCACGGCGGCCGCAGCGCCCGCCAGCACCTGCTCTCGCTCGCCCAGCTCTCCGGCATCCCGGCGCGCCGGGTCGACGAGGTGCTCGGCGTGGTCGGGCTCCAGGAGGTGGCCCGCAAGCGCTCCAGCGGCTTCTCGCTCGGCATGGGCCAGCGCCTGGGCATCGCGGCGGCGCTGCTCGGCGACCCGCAGGTGCTGCTCTTCGACGAGCCGGTCAACGGCCTGGACCCGGAGGGCATCCTGTGGGTCCGCAACCTGATGAAGCAGCTGGCCGCCGAGGGCCGTACGGTCTTCGTCTCCTCGCACCTGATGAGCGAGATGGCGCTGACCGCCGAGCACCTGATCGTCATCGGACGCGGCCAGTTGCTCGCGGACATGTCGGTCAAGGACTTCATCTCGGCCAACTCCGCCGACTTCGCCCGGGTGCGCACCCCGGACACCGAGCCGGAGCTGCGCGAGAAGCTCGGAACGCTGCTCGGCGAGGCGGGCGCCCAGGTCGTGCCGGAGCCGGACGGCGCGCTGCGCGTCACCGGCCTGCCGCTGCCGCGCATCAGCGACCTCGCCCACGGCGCGGACATCCGCCTGTGGGAACTGTCGCCGCACCAGGCGTCCCTGGAAGAGGCGTACATGCAGCTGACGCAGGGTGTCGTGGACTACCGCTCGACGGCCGACCAGCGCGCCGGTCTCCAGCAGCAGGCGGCCGCCCCCGCGCCGCAGGGCCCCGGGGTGCCGGGACAGCAGCACCCGCAGGGGTACGCGCCGCAGCCGGGCCCGTACGGACAGCCCGCCCACCCGGGGCAGCCCGCGCACCCGGGGCAGCCGAACCCGTACGCGCAGGCGCCCGGCGGCGCTCCGGTCCAGGGCTACGGCTACCCGCCCGCGGCCGGCCCGGGCGCTCCGTACGGACAGCCGAACCCGTACGCGCAGCCGCAGCCGGGTCCGCAGGCCGGTGCCCCGGCGCCGATGCCGCCCGCCGCGCAGCCCGCCGCCCCCGCCGACATCTCCACGCCGCACCCCGAGGACGCCCGATGACCAGCCCTCAGCAGCCGCAGCCGCAGCCTGAGCCGCACGACACCGCCGCCCCCGGCGCCGCCGCCCCGATGCCCCCGGCCGGGGCCCCGGAGCCGCCCGCGCAGCACCCCGCCGAGCAGCCGGAGCCCCGGCCGCTGGCCGCGCACCCGCAGCCGGAGCAGCCTCCGGCCCAGGCTCCGGCACAGCAGGAGGGCGGTCCGGCGCGCGAGGCGGGCACGATGATGCTCCAGGCCCAGCAGCCGCCCGCCGCCGCGCCCGGCAAGGAGGCCGGGACGATGATGCTCCAGGCCCAGGCCGCACCGCAGGGGGCGCCGCTGCCCCCGCAGGGCGCGCCCAAGGACGCGGGCACCATGACGCTCCAGGCGCAGCAGCCGCCCGCCGCTCCCCAGCAACCGCCCGCCACTCCCCCGCAGCAGCAGCCGCACCAGCCCGCGCAGCAGCACGCCTCGCTGCCGCCCCACCAGCAGCAGATCCCGGCCGCCTGGCAGACCGCCGGCCCCGGCGGCACCGCCCCGGCCTACGTCTCGCCGATCCCGGTCCGCCGTACGAACCTGGGCCACGCCCTCGCCTCCGAGTGGACGAAGATCCGCTCGGTGCGCTCCACGATGTGGACGCTGGGCGTGATGATCCTGCTGAACGTCGGCATCGGGCTGGCGATCGCGCTGCCGCTGTCGGGCACGGACCGGGGGTCCGGTCCGGTGCTCGGCTACGCCTGGATCGGCCTGCTGCTCGGGATGCTGTGCGTGCTCCCGCTCGGCGTGCTGGTGATCTCCTCGGAGTACGGCACGGGCATGATCCGTACGACGTTCACGGCCTGCCCCAGCCGGAGCCGGGTGCTGACCGCCAAGGCGATCGTGCTGTTCGCGCTGACGTTCGTGATCACCACCGCCTCCACCACCCTGGTCGCGGTGGCGCACGCCGGGATGATCGACGGCTCGGCGCCGACCGTCGACCAGTGGCTGCGCGCCACGGTCGGTTCCGGCCTGTACGTGGCCGTGCTGAGCCTGCTGGCCCTGGGCGCCGGCACGCTGCTGCGGCACTCGGCCGGCGCGATCAGCGCGATGATGGGCCTGGTCCTGCTGCCCATGCTGCTGGCCGTCTTCATGCTGGCCTCGGAGAGCCTGCGGTCACTCGCGAAAGCCATGATCCAGTACTCGATCCCCAGCAGCCTCGGCGCGCTCTACGACCAGCCGTTCCTCGGCCTCGGCAGCGGACCGGAGGGCTGGCAGCCGCTGCTGGTCCTCGCGGGCGTCACCGCCGTCGTCCTCGCCGGCGCGTACGCCGCACTGGAGAAGCGCGACGTGTAGGTCAGTACCTCGGCGCGTTACGGGACCGCTGGAGCCGCGCGCTCCGGCGGTCCCGTGCGTTCCAGCACGCCTTGTGCCAGTGTCTGCGGTCGTCCACGTCGCCCTCCCGCGGCCAGGCGACGACGTGCGGCACCCCCGGCGGGATCTCCTGGTCGCATCCCGGGCAGCGGTAGTGCTTGGCCGCACCGCCGCCCCCCAGGTGCCGTACGACCCAGTCCTCACCGCGCCACTCCTCGGTACGTTCGAGTCCGTAGCGGCCTGCGCCCGAGTGGTCGGCTGGCTTCTCACCGCCGCGGGGGCGGTTTCGACGCGGGGACACTGGGCACCTCGGGAAATCTACGGGGTCACGGGCCGTCACCACCCTACGCGGATCGGTCATGGGGTCCGCCGCCTACCACAATCCTGCGATCATCGGGAAACTTCGCTCCAGGCCGTGCCCTTGGCACGTGTCACCCGTTGTTGCCTGTTAGGGGGATGTCGCGTCGGCTGCGAGGAGGCAGAAGAGCGATGCGCGTTGGGGCATTCATCCTGGCCGCTCAGTTTCCCGGCCAGGGACAGGGGGAGGCACTGCACCGCGCGGTGCGGTCCGCGGAGGTCGCCGAGGAGGCCGGACTCGACGCGGTCTGGCTGGCCGAGCACCACTTCATGCCGTACGGGGTCTGCCCGTCGGCGGCGACGCTGGCCGCGCTGCTGCTCGGGCGTACGGACAGAATCGGCGTCGGCACCTCCGTCAGCGTGCTGCCGACCCGGCACCCGGTCGCCCTCGGGGAGCAGGCGGCGCTGCTGCACCTGATCTCCGGCGGCCGGTTCACCCTCGGGGTGGGCCGCGGCGGCCCCTGGGTGGACCTGGAGGTCTTCGGCACCGGCCTGGACGCCTACGAGAAGCACTTCCCCGAGTCGCTGGACCTGCTGCTGCGCTGGCTGCGCGAGCCCCGGGTCGGCGCCGCGGGGGAACGTCACTCCTTCCGTGAGGTCGCGGTCGTGCCGCGGCCCGCCGAGTCGCTGGAGATGCCGGCCGGTCCGCCGGTCGTCCTGGCGTGCACCTCGCCCGGGTCGGTGCGGCTGGCCGCCGAGCGCGGGCTGCCCATGCTGCTGGGGATGCACTGCGGCGACGAGGACAAGGCGGAGATGGTCGCGCTGTGGCACCGTCTGTCGCTGGCGGCCGGACGGGACCCGGCCGAGATCGCGGCGGCGGAGCACGTCTCGGCGGGCGTGGTGCAGGTCGGCGACACCCGCCAGGGCGCCGCCGAGGTGCTCACCAAGGCCATGCCGGGCTGGCTGCGGCGCGGCCTCGCGGCCCATGAGACGGTCGACGGCCGCTACCGCGCCATGCGCGATCCGCTGGCGTACACGGAACTGCTCTGCGACCTGCACCCGGTGGGGCCGCCGCGGCTGTGTGCCGACCGGCTGGCGGCCTCGGCCGAGCGGACGGGCATCCGGCGCTTCGCGCTGCTCGTGGAGGGTTCCGGAGATCTGGCCGCCACGGAGGAGAACGTCCTGCGGCTGGGCGCCGAGGTGCTGCCGCTGCTCGGCTGAGCCGGGCGCCGGCAAGGGTACGGCGGCCCGCGCGGGCCCGTCCGGCGACGCCGGGCCGGGTGGCCGCGGGCCGCGCCCGACCGGCGCGATGGCGCCGGTCCCCGGTCCGGTGACCGGAGGGCGCCCGAAGAGGGCCGTCAACGCAGCATGACGGCCCGGGAGTTGGCGGATGCTGCCGCCGGCGCAACGGCTACGCACGGTGCCGCGTCCCGCGTGCGCAGCGGCAGCGTCACCCGGTCAGCAGTCGCGCAGCTCGGGCGACTGGTTCAGCAACTGGCCGCGTATGGAGGTGAACTTGGCCAGCCTGTCGTCCACCACCGGGTCGAGCGGGAAGACCGCGACCCGGTGGCAGTTCTGGAATGCCAGGCGCACACCGAAGTGGCGCTCCAGGGACCCGCGTATTGCGTCACTCGCCAGCGCACGCAGCAGCTGACCGCGCGCCTGCTCGTCCGGCGGCGGCGTCTGGTTGTCGGCGAACTGACCGCCGTCCACCTTCAGCCGGGCCACCAGCGAGCTGATCATCTCCCATGCGTACGGCAGGGAGGTCCGGACGCAGTCGACAAATTCCGCTTCGTCGACCTCGCCTCGCTCGGCCTGTTCGAGGAGGGCCGGTGAGACGTCGAGCGACATGAGGTTCTCCTCTCGCGGCCCCGCCGGAGCGGGGCCTCAGGGATCGGACGGGAGGCTCGCGACGGAGCGTGTCCGTATCACGACCCCCCGCTTCAACGTTAGGCCGGTCACCCGGCCCGCACCAGGAGATTGCTCAGACAACCGGCCACCGGCGAACTCGGTGGTTCAGGGGCGAATCGCGTCCGCGGCCCCCGGTCGAGTAGCGTGGCGCACCATGCGTCTCGTCATCGCCCGTTGCTCCGTGGACTACGCGGGCCGGCTCACCGCCCACCTCCCGTCGGCCCCCCGCCTCATCCTCGTGAAGGCGGACGGTTCGGTCTCCATCCATGCGGACGACCGCGCCTACAAACCCCTGAACTGGATGTCCCCGCCGTGCACCCTCAAGGAGGGCGACGGGGTGTGGACGGTGGAGAACAAGGGCGGCGAGAAGCTCATCATCACGCTGGAAGAGGTGATGCACGACTCGTCCCACGAGCTGGGCGTGGACCCGGGGCTCATCAAGGACGGGGTGGAGGCGCACCTCCAGGAGCTGCTCGCCGACCGGATCGAGACCCTCGGCGACGGCTACTCGCTCATCCGCCGCGAATACCCCACCGCCATCGGCCCGGTGGACATCCTGTGCCGGGACGCGGACGGCGCGACGGTCGCCGTGGAGATCAAGCGGCGCGGTGAGATCGACGGTGTCGAGCAGCTCACCCGCTATCTCGAACTGCTCAACCGCGACCCGCATCTGGCGCCGGTCAAGGGCGTGTTCGCGGCCCAGGAGATCAAGCCGCAGGCCCGGGTGCTGGCCACCGACCGCGGTATCGGCTGCGTCGTGCTGGACTACAACGCGCTGCGCGGCATCGAGGACGACAAGCTGCGGCTGTTCTGAGCGTTCGTTCCGAGCGCCGGTACGGATGACGACGGCCCGGTACGGAAACGCCCGCCACGGTGGCGGACGGCTCCGTACCGGGCCGTCGTGCTGCGCGCTCAGCCGCCCGTCGTACCGCCGGCCGTGCCCCCGCCGGCCGTCGGAGCGTCCCCGCCGGTCGTGCCGCCACCGGTCGTACCGGAGCCGGTGGAGGTCGCCGAGGCGCTGCCGGTGCCGCCGCTGCCGGTGCTGCCCGAGGTGCCCGTCGGCTCCTGGCTGGTCGGCTTGTCGGTGGGCTTGTCGGTCGGTTTGTCCGTCGGCTTGTCGGTGGGCTTGTCCGTGGGTTTGTCGGTCGGCTTGTCCGTGGGCTTGTGCGACGTGCTCGGGTCGGTGGGGCGGGAGCTGCCGTCCGTCGGCCGCGTGGTCGGGTCGGTCGGGCGGGTGCTGCCGGTCGGTCCGCCGGTCGTGGGGTCGGTGGCGCCACCGGTCGGTCCGGTGCTCGGCTGCGCGCTGGTGCCCGGTGTGCCGGGCGCCGTCGAGCGGTGGCCGGTGACCGTGCCGGGGCGGTTGCCCTGTCCGGTACGGGTGCCGTCGCTGCCCGGCTGGTCGGCGGGCAGGCCGTCGTCGCTCTGCCCCGGCTGGGCGGACTGCTCGGTCGTCACCTTGTTGCCCGTACCGCCGTCGGACCCGGAGACCGCGCCCAGCGTGACGACGGTGCCCAGGACGGCGACGAGCAGCGCTCCGGCGCCCGCGGCGACCAGGTTGCGCCGGGTGCCGAGCACCAGGGCCTTGCGGCCCTTGGCCGGGCCGCCGCCGCCCGCGCCCTTGCCGGAGGCCACGCCGCGGGTGACGACGGTGGGCGCCGTCGCGTCGACGGCCGGGGCCGCGGCGAGCGCGGCGGGCACCCCGCCGGGCGGTGAGGCCGACTCCTCCGTCCGCGCGTCCGGGATCTCCTCACCGGCCGGGGTGGCCGTGCCGGCGGGCGGGGTAAACGTACCCGAGCGGTCCGCGACCAGGGCCAGCGCGCGCCGTCCGGCGACCGCGCCGCGCCGGTCGGAGAGCACGCCGCGCAGCCCTATCGACGCCTCCAGCTCGGCCCGCGCCCGGTCCAGGTTGCCGGTGCACAGGGCGAGAACGCCCAGCTCGTGGTGGAAGTACGCCTCCTCGGCCACCTCCCCGGCGATCCGGGCGGCCTCGGCGCCGTGGCGCAGGCTGCGCTCCCAGGCGCTCCAGTGCAGGGCCGCGGCGAAGGCCGGGGCGGCCGTACGGGCCAGGAGCACGGCGGCGCTCGGGTGGCCGCCGTCCCGGCTGCCGGTCAGCACGCCCATCGCGGCCAGGATCGCGTCGGACTCGGCGGCGGCCCGCTCCGGGGTGACCGAGGGGTGCCCGGCCCACCAGGCGTAGTGCTGGGCGGCGGTCAGGGCCCGCTCCCCCGCGTCGTCCGCGTACCCGGCGTCCGTCAGCTGGTCCTGTACGGTCGCGGCGAGCCGGTAGTGGCCCCCGGTCGGGCTGATCAGCCCGCAGCCCAGCAGATCGCCGAGGGCGGCGTCCGCGTGGGTGTCCTGGGCGAGCGCGGGCAGGTGCGCCTGGTGGGGCAGCTCGCCGCCCAGCGCGACCGCGAAGCGCAGCGTCTCGCGTGCGGCCTCGCCCAGCCCGGCGGCGATCAGCGGCGCGGGCGAGGCGGCCTCGGCGACGGTCGGCAGGGACGGGCCGTCGCCCGCGGCGACGCCGTCGGACGTCTCCCCGTACGCGTCGGGGGCGCTCCGCCGCTGCCGCAGCAGCGCGCCGGCCTGTACGAAGCGCAGCGGCAGCCCCTCGGACTCGAACCACAGGTCGGAGGCCCACGCGGCCTCCTCGTCGGTGAGCGGCCGGCCGACGGCGCCCTCCAGCAGCTCCCGGCAGGCGTCGCGGCTGATGCCGCCGAGGAAGACCTCTTCGAGGTGGGAGCCGGGCGAGGGGGCGGCGACATCGGGGGTGGCGGCGAGCAGGAAGGCGCACTCGGGCGTGGCGCCCAGCAGCTCGTCCAGCGCGGCGCCGCCGAATTCGAGGTCGTCCAGGACGACGATGGCGCCGATCTCGCCGAGCAGGCGCAGCAGCTCGCCGCGGTCGGGGCGGTGCAGCGGGGCCCGGTGGACGGCGGCGAACAGCTCGTACATCACGTCGGTGGGCGTGCGGCGGTAGCCGGACAGGCGCACCACGCCGTCCGGCGCCACACCGTCGCAGGCGGTGGCGACGGCGTCCAGCAGCCGGGTGCGGCCCGAGCCCGAGGGGCCGGTGACGCGTACGGATCTGCCGCGGGACAGCAGCCGCGTCAGTCTGTCGGTCTCCTCGGCGCGCTCCAGCAGCGCGGCCGGGCGGCCCGCGGCGACCGGCACGGCGGGCGGCGCGGCGGCGCGCGCCAGCTCGGCGCGCTCCTCGGGGCCGTGCTTGCCGGGGACGGCGGGCTGCTCGCCGGGCGGGCAGGGCTCGATCTCGCTGCCGTCGACCGGGTTGACGGTGAGGAGGTAGGGGCCCGACACCAGCTGCACGGTGCGGGCGAGGCCGCCGGGGGCGGCGCCGGGGCCGCCGGGCGCGGACGCCGGTGTCGGCGCAGGGGCGTCCTGCTCGCCGTACTCCTCAGGTCCCCGGTTCGTGTTCGGGTCCATGGTGAAATGCCCCCCAGATGCGCTTGGCGTGCCGTCCGACCGATTGTGTCCCGGCCGTCCGCACTCCCCCAGCCTCCGGCCGGGGGACTCCCCCGGCCGCCGCTTCTGGTCCGGTGCCCGCCGCGCGGCGTACCGGACGGCGGAAAACCGAACCTTAGACCTTCGCCCAGTATCTACGAAGCGCCGGGGTCCGCTCCTGCCCGGAACGTCACAGTGTTGTGAGAATCCTTCGCGTATGCGGCTTTGATCTTCTGTTGCGCGGTGGTGCGCGCCCGCGTGCGCCGGCCGGGGCCCTCAGACCCGCGGCAGGCTCTCGGCCTCGATGCCGCCCTCGATGGCGAGGATGCGGTGCAGGCGGGTGGCGACCAGGAGCCGCTGCATCTGGGGCGGTACGCCGCGCAGCACCAGCCGGCGGTTGGCCCGCCCGGCGCGGCGGTGCGCGCCCATGATGACGCCGAGGCCGGTGGCGTCCCACGAATCCAGGCCGGTCAGGTCGAGCACCAGGTCGCCCTGGCCGGAGTCGACGGCGGTGTGCAGGACGGTACGGGCGTCCGCCGCGCTGCGGACGTCGAGGCGGCCCCCGACGACCAGCTCGGCGTGGTCGCCCCTGATGTGCATATCCGCTCCCCGGGTGATGAGTGCTCGATCGTTACGTCTACAGAACTGACTGCCTCTCATGCGGCGAAGTTGCCGCCTGTAAGCGAACCGATACCGAATTCACCCTGGGGGGTGAAGGGCGCCGGACCCGTGCGAGTGACGCGCCGGGTGCCGTGCCGGTGCCGCCGCGGCCGGCCGGCGGACCGGCCGTCGTGCCGCGGCGGTACCGGGCCCGGTGCCTGACGCGGCGTCAGCGCGGTGCCGCGGGCCCGGAACCGTCCGAGGCGGTATCAGTGCTCGTAGAAGCCTTGCCCGCTCTTGCGGCCGATATCGCCGGCATCCACCATCCGCCGCATGATCTCCGGCGGCGCGAACTTCTCGTCCTGCGACTCGGTGTAGATGTTGTCGGTGGCGTGCAGCAGGATGTCGACGCCGGTCAGGTCGGCGGTGGCCAGCGGCCCCATGGCGTGCCCGAAGCCCAGCTTGCAGGCGGTGTCGATGTCCTCGGCGGTGGCCACCCCGGACTCGTACAGCTTCGCCGCCTCGACGACCAGCGCCGAGATCAGCCGGGTGGTCACGAAGCCGGCCACGTCGCGGTTGACGACGATGCAGGTCTTGCCGACCGACTCGGCGAACGCGCGGGCGGTGGCGAGGGTTTCGTCACTGGTCTTGTAGCCGCGCACCAGCTCGCACAGTTGCATCATCGGCACCGGCGAGAAGAAGTGGGTGCCCACCACCCGCTCGGGGCGCCCGGTGGCCGCCGCGATCTTGGTGATCGGGATGGCCGAGGTGTTCGAGGCGAGCACCGCCTCGTCCTTGACCAGCTTGTCCAGGCTCTGGAAGATCTCCCGCTTGACCTCGATCCGTTCGAAGACGGCCTCGACGACGATGTCCGCGTCGGCGGCCGCGTCCAGGTCGGTCGTGGTGGTGATCCGGCCCAGCGCCCGCTCCGCGTCCTCCGCGGCCAGCTTGCCCTTGCCCACGAACTTCTCGTAGGACTTCTCGATACCGCTCCGGCCGCGGGCCAGCGCCCCGTCCGTCACATCGCGGAGGACGACCTCCCAGCCCGCCTGGGCCGAGACCTGCGCGATGCCGGACCCCATCAGTCCGGCCCCGATGACGGCGAGCTTCTTTGCCACTGGCTGTCCCCTAACACGCTGTGCATCCGACGGCTCTCGGCAGTGACGTTAGCGCCCGTCGGCGATCGATAGGAGGGTTAGAGATGCGCGTCACGTCTCGAATGACGGACATCACACCGCCCGTCCCGTCCGCCCTCACCCGTCCTCAGCCGCCCGCGCGTACGGCATAGTTGAATACTTTTCCGCCGAGCGCGTCCTGAAGGTCGTCCAGCAGGGCGAGCGCTTCCCGTGACACCTCGTCGGGTGCGCGGCCGGCCATCATCTCGCGGCCGATGTAGCCCATGAGCGTGCTGTGCACCCAGTTGAGCTGGCCCGCCACCATGAGCGGCAGCCAGTCGTCCGCCGCGGCGCCCGCCTCCTGGCGCAGGGTCTCCTCCAGGCGGGTGAGCTGTTCCTGCTGGAGGTGCCAGAGGCGGGCCTTGAGGGTGGCGGAGCCCTCGATGACGCGCATGAAGCGGTCGTAGCCCTGGACCAGGCCGACGGTGGGCGAGACCGCCTCGACCTGTTCGCGCAGTTCGCGCAGGACGGCGGCGGCGGCCGACTCCCCGGCGTCCCGGCCGCGCACGAAGCGCGCGAGGCGGTCCACCAGCCCGGCGCTGCGGTCCATGAAGAGGTCTTCCTTGGCCGGGAAGTAGTTGTAGACGGTGTTGACGGAGACGTCGCAGACCTCGGCGATCTCCGCGACGGTCACCGCGTCGAAGCCGCGCTCCAGGAACAGGCCGGTCGCCATGTCCGAGATGTGCTGGCGCGTCTGCCGCTTCTTCCGCTCCCTGAGTCCCTCTGCCATGTCCGCATCGTACGCCTCGTTGGGCTCCATTTATTTTTGGGGACGTTGCAATTTTTCAGTCTCTCTGTTTTTCTGGTCGGCATGGCAGTCATCACCGCGTCCGGACTGGCCCGGACCTTCACCACCAAGCGCGGCACCGTCGAAGCGGTGCGCGGCATCGACCTCACCGCCGAGCGCGGCGAGATCCTCGGCCTGCTCGGCCCGAACGGCGCCGGGAAGACGACCACCCTGCGGATGCTCACCACGCTCCTCGCGCCCACCGGCGGCAGCGCGACGGTGGCCGGCTGCGACCTCGCCCGCGACCCGGCCGGGGTGCGGCGCAGCACCGGTTACGTGGCCCAGTCCGGCGGCGTCGACCCGAACGTCTCCGTACGGGAGGAGCTGGTGACCCAGGGTCGGCTGTACCGCCTGCCGAAGGCCGAGGCGGCGGCCCGTGCCGAGGAACTGGCGGACGCGCTCGGCTTCGACGGGCTGCTGGACCGCAAGTGCGCGGCGATGTCCGGCGGGCAGCGACGGCGGCTGGACATCGCGATGGGGCTGGTGCACCGGCCGGCGGTGCTCTTCCTGGACGAGCCGACCACCGGCCTCGACCCCGGCAGCCGGGCCGGCCTGTGGGAGCTGGTCCGCCGGCTGCGTACGGACTTCGGCACCACGGTCGTCCTGACCACCCACTACCTCGACGAGGCGGACGCGCTGGCGGACCGCGTCGTGGTCGTGGACCAGGGCGTGGTGGCCGCCGAGGGCACCCCGCGCGCGCTCAAGACCGAGTACACCGGTTCGCCCGACGCGTCCCTCCAGGACGCCTTCCTGGCCATCACCGGGCGCGGCCCCGCCCCCGCGGACACCATCCCCGTCGCCGTCTGACCGCCCGCCCCGGTCCCCGTACCGTCCCCAGGAGTCCCCGTATGTCCTCCGTCCTGCCCTCCGTCCTGTCCGACACGGCCCTGATCTTCGGGCGCTACGCCCGGCAGACCCTGCGCTCCAAGCTCCAGATGTTCTTCGGCGTGCTGATGCCGCTGCTGTACCTGTTCTTCTTCGGTCCGCTGCTGACCGATGTGCCGCTGGCCTCCGAGGGCAGCTCCTGGCAGGTCCTGGTGCCCGGCCTGCTGCTCCAACTCGCGCTCTTCGGCGGGTCGTTCTGCGGTTTCGGCATCATCGTCGAGAAGCAGTACGGAGTGGTGGACCGCATGCGGGTGACGCCCGTCAGCCGGCTCGCGCTGCTGCTGGGACGGGTGCTGCGGGACGCGGCGCTGTTCACCTTCCAGGCGGTGCTGCTGGTGCTGGCGGCGGTGGTGATGGGGCTGCGGGCGCCGCTGGGCGGCATCCTCGTCGGGTTCGCGTTCGTCGCCGTGACGACCGTCGCCCTGTCCTCGTTCTCGTACGCGCTGGCCTTGAAGGTCGCCACGCCGCAGGAGTTCGGGCCGGTCGTGAACGCCGCCACCATGCCCACGATGCTGCTGTCCGGCCTGATGCTGCCGATGGCCCTGGCGCCCGGCTGGCTGGACGCGCTCTCGCACGTGATGCCGCTGCGCTACCTCGTGGACGGCGTCCGGGCGGCCTACGTGGGCGACTACACCGCGGCGAGCGTGCTGTACGGCGCGCTGGTCGCGGCCGGACTCGCCGTACTGGCCGCGACCGTGTGCGCCCGCGCCTTCCGCAGGGCGGCCGCGTAGGCTCGCCCGTATGGTCAATCTGACGCGCATCTACACCCGTACCGGCGACAAGGGCACCACCGCCCTCGGCGACATGAGCCGGACCGCCAAGACCGACACGCGGATCGCGGCCTACGCGGACGCCAACGAGGCCAACGCGGCGATCGGCGTGGCCATCGCGCTCGGCTCGCTGCCGGAGGACGTCGTCAAGGTGCTCGTCCGGGTGCAGAACGACCTCTTCGACGTGGGCGCGGACCTGTCGACGCCGGTGGTGGAGAACCCGGAGTTCCCGCCGCTGCGCGTCGAGCAGTCCTACGTCGACAAGCTGGAGGCCGACTGCGACCACTACCTGGAGGGCCTGGAGAAGCTGCGCAGCTTCATCCTGCCCGGCGGCACGGCCGGCGCCGCGCTGCTGCACCAGGCGTGCACGGTCGTACGCCGCGCCGAGCGCTCCACCTGGGCGGCGCTGGAGATGCACGGCGACACCATGAACCACCTCACCGCCACCTACCTCAACCGCCTCTCCGACCTGCTGTTCATCCTGGCCCGTACGGCCAACAAGGAGCTGGGCGACGTACTGTGGGTGCCGGGCGGCGAGCGGTAGGCCCGCCCGGGACAGTCGACCGGCCTACCGGCCGGGGGCAGGTCCGTCTTCGGCGCCTGCTTCGGCCAGATCGTGTAGCTCGTCGCGATCACCAGGTTGATGCCGATGACGAAGAGCATCTTGGTCTGCCAGCCGCGCAGCGAGGTGGTCTGCGCGGGATCGCCCACGTACCGGATCGCGGCCTCCAGGAGGCCCATCGCGATGAGCGCGGCGAGAATCCAGCGGGCCGCCGACTGCCATTCGAAGACGATGCGGGCCCGGCCGTACTTGGGCGCGGGCACCGGCGGCGGGCCGCCCGCGAAGCGGTGGGCGAAGCGGACGTCCACCCACTTGACGGTGCGGTGCCCCAGCGCGACCGAGAAGCCGATGTAGGCGGCGGCCAGTCCGTGCTTCCAGTCGGGCTCCGCGCCGTTCTTCAGGTCGACGGCCGTGACGATCAGCAGGACCAGCTCCAGCAGCGGTTCCAGCAGCAGCACGGCGACGCCGGTACGCGGCATCTTCGCCAGGTAGCGCAAGGCCAGTCCGACGGCCAGCAGCACCCAGAAGCCGACCTCGCAGACAACGATCAGCACAGCGATCACGGGGCTCCCCTTCTTCCTGTCCCTTCCAGGCTCGCCCCGGAATTCCCGCGTTCCCTCGTCGCCCGTGACGATCCGCCGCTGCGTCTTTCGATGTCCCGCGACGGCCCGGGACTGCATCTTTCGATGTCCCGCGACGGCCCGGAACTGCATCTTTCGATGGACCGCGCGGGGCACACGGTTCGGCCGGGGCGTGGAGGCGGCGGGCCGCGCGGCCGTGTTTGATGGTGGGGTGACCGCGCGACCCCGCACCGCCCTGCCCCGCCCGCACCGCGACGACCTGCGCATCGCCGTCTGCGGGCTGCTCGGCGGCCTGCTGGTGTGGGGGCTGGGGCTGCGCAACAACGGGCCGCTGGTGGACCTGCCGGACTGGCTGATCCTGCTGGCACTGGCCGCCATGTCCGGCGCCGAGCTGATGCGCCGCAGCGCGCCGCGCACCGCGCTGGCCACGGCGACCGCCGCGCTCGCGCTGGACGTGTGCACGGGCGGGCTGATCATCACGATCGTGATGTTCACCGACGTCGTCTACGCCGCGGTGCTGTACGGGTCGCCGGCCACCGCCCGGCGGCTGCCGGTCATCACCGTCCTGCTCACCGTCGCCGCCACCGTCGTCCCGGTCGCGGTGCTGCGCGACCCGCGGGCCCTGCTGCTCGGCATCGGCGTCGGGGTGCTCACGGCCGCGCCCGCCTTCACCGGCGTCATCATCCGCGAGCACCGCGACGCCGCGCGGGCCGCCCGGCTGGAGGCCGAACAGACCGCGCTGCTGGCCGAGATGGACCGTACGCAGGCGGTCGTCGCCGAACGCGCCCGGATGGCGCGCGAGTTGCACGACATGGTCGCCAACCACCTGTCGGCCATCGCGATCCACTCCACGGCCGCGCAGTCCATAGACGACCCGGCCGCCACCCGCGAGGCACTGGGCGTCATCCGCGAGAACAGCGTGCAGGGCCTGGCCGAGATGCGGCGCCTGATCGGGCTGCTGCGGGACGCGAAGGACCCCGGCGCGACGGCCGAGGCGCAGGCCACGCCGACCCTGGACGGGCTGGACGCGCTGCTGGCGCAGGCCCGCACCAACGGGGCGAGCAGCGGGCTGACGTTCACCCTCCGGGACGCCCGGCAGGACACCCGGGCGGACGGCGGCGGCACGCGGCTGCCCGCGCCGGTGGAGCTGGCCGCGTACCGCATCGTGCAGGAGTCGCTGACCAACGCCCTCAAGCACGCGGCGCCCGGCGAGGTGGTGGTCCGTATCGCGTACGCTCCCGGCAGCCCGCTCACCGTCAGCGTGACCAGCCCCTTCGGCGACCGTCCCGGCCCGCGCGCGCCCGGCTCCGGCGCGGGGCTGGTCGGCATGCGGGAGCGGATCGCGCTGCTCGACGGCGCGTTCGAGGCCGGTCCCGAGGACGCGGGAGACGGCAAGACATGGCGGGTACGGGCCACGCTCCCGGTCCGCGAGGAGGAAGAGGAACGATGACAGCTGCCACCGGGCGCCCAGTCCGGGTGCTGATCGCCGAGGACCAGTCCGCCGTACGGGCCGGGCTGGTGCTGATCCTGCGCTCGGCCCCCGACATCGAGGTGGCCGGGGAGGCCGCGGACGGCGAGGAGGCGGTGCGCCTGGCACGCGAACTGCGCCCCGACGTGGTCCTGATGGACGTACAGATGCCCAGGCTGGACGGGGTGTCGGCCACCCGCGCGATCGTCGCCGAGGGGCTGGCCGACGTCCTGGTGCTGACCACGTTCGACCTGGACGAGTACGTCTTCGGGGCGCTGCGCGCGGGCGCCGCCGGCTTCCTGCTCAAGGACACCGAGGCGGCGGCGCTGGTGGACGCGGTGCGCACGGTGGCCGCCGGGGAGGGGCTGATCGCCCCGGCCGTGACCCGGCGGCTGATCGCGGAGTTCGCCAGTCCCCGTACGGCACGCCGCCCCGCCGACGCGGAGGCGCCGGACCCGGCCGTCCTGGAGACCCTGACCCGCCGCGAACGCGAGGTGCTGGGCTGTCTGGGGCGAGGGATGTCGAACGCCGACATCGCGGTCCGGCTGGAGGTGGCGGAGGCCACCGTCAAGACGCACGTCAGCCGGCTGCTGGGGAAGCTGGAGCTGCGCAGCCGGGTGCAGGCGGCGGTGCTGGCGCAGGAGTTGGGGGTGGGCGGCGACTGACCGGGCCGGCCGCCGCCGGGCGGACGGGCGCGGCGGAGGCCGCCAACCACTTTGGTCCAGACCTCTTGACCGTAGGTCTGGACCTTTTTACGCTCCCTTCACATCTTTGCGGTGAGCGCGCCCCACAGCGCTCACCGGGCGGCGCAGGTTCCCCCACCTTCCCACCCCCTTACCTGGGAGCATCCGTGACACCCGGAACCCTGATACGCACCACCCACGCCCGTCGAAGAGCCCTCGCGGCCCTCACCGCACTCCTGCTGCCCGTCGCCGCGCTGATCGGCCTGGCCGGCGCCACCCCGGCGCACGCCGCCGAATCGGCGACCGCCACGTACACCAAGGTCTCCGACTGGGGTACCGGCTTCCAGGGGCAGTGGACGGTCAAGAACACCGGCGACACCACGATCCAGGGCTGGACCGTCGAGTGGGACTTCCCCGCCGGCACCTCGGTCGGCTCCGCCTGGGACGCCCGGGTCAGCGGCTCGGGCACCCACTGGACCGCCCAGAACGCCAACTGGAACGGGACCATCGCCCCCGGCGCCTCGGTCAGCTTCGGCTTCACCGGAGCCGGCAGCGGCGGCGGTGACGTGAGCGGCTGCAAGCTCAACGGCGGCTCCTGCGACGGCGCGCAGCCCGGCGACACCCCGCCGTCCGCGCCCGGCAAGCCGGTGGCCGGCAGCGTCACCGACACCTCCGTACGGCTGACCTGGACGGCCGCCACCGACGACAAGGGCGTCAAGAACTACGACATCCTGCGCGACGGCACCAAGGTCGCCACCGTCGAGAAGCTCGCCTACACCGACTCGGGCCTGACGAAGGACACCTCGTACACCTACACCGTCGTCGCCCGCGACACCGCCGACCAGACCGGCCCCGCCAGCGAGCCGACCACCGTGCGCACCACCGGCGGCGGCCAGCCCGGCGACAACCCGCCGTCCGCGCCCGGCAAGCCGGTGGCGAGCGACGTCACCGACACGTCCGTACGGCTGACGTGGACCGCGGCCACCGACGACAAGGGCGTCAAGAACTACGACATCCTGCGCGACGGCACCAAGGTCGCCACCGTCGAAAAGCTCGCCTACACCGACTCGGGCCTGACCAAGGGCACCGACTACACCTACACCGTGGTTGCCCGTGACACCGCGGACCAGACCGGCCCCGCCAGCGCCGCCACGACCGTACGCACCACCGGCGGCGGCCAGCAGCCCGTCGACGCGGTCAAGCTGGGCTACTTCACCGAGTGGGGCGTCTACGACCGCAACTACCACGTGAAGAACCTGGTCACCTCCGGCTCCGCGGGCAAGCTGACGCACATCAACTACGCGTTCGGCAACGTCCAGGGCGGCAAGTGCACCGTCGGTGACGCCTACGCGGCCACCGACAAGGCCTACACCGCCGACCAGAGCGTGGACGGCGTCGCCGACACCTGGGACCAGCCGCTGCGCGGCAACTTCAACCAGCTCAAGAAGCTCAAGGCGAAGTACCCGAACATCAAGATCCTGTGGTCGTTCGGCGGCTGGACCTGGTCCGGCGGCTTCACCGACGCGGTCAAGAACCCGGCCGCCTTCGCCGACTCCTGCTACCAGCTGGTCAACGACGCGCGCTGGGCCGGCCTCTTCGACGGCATCGACCTGGACTGGGAGTACCCCAACGCCTGCGGTCTGACCTGCGACACCAGCGGTCCGGCGGCGTTCGCCGAGATGATGAAGGCGATGCGCGCCAAGTTCGGCAAGCAGCTGGTCACCGCGGCGATCACCGCCGACGGCTCGGACGGCGGCAAGATCGATGCGGCCGACTACGGCGGCGGCTCGCAGTACGCCGACTGGTACAACGTCATGACGTACGACTTCTTCGGCGCCTGGGACAAGACCGGCCCCACCGCCCCCCACTCGCCCCTGACGTCCTACCCCGGCATCCCGAAGCAGGGCTTCAACACCGACGCGGCCCTGCAGAAGCTCAAGGCCAAGGGCGTGCCCGCGAAGAAGCTGCTGATCGGCATCGGCTTCTACGGGCGCGGCTGGACCGGCGTCACCCAGGACGCCCCCGGCGGCACCGCCACCGGCCCGGCCCCCGGCAAGTACGAGGCGGGCATCGAGGACTACAAGATCCTCAAGGCGAGCTGCCCGTCCACCGGAACCGTCGCCGGCACCGCCTATGCCCGTTGCGGCAGCAACTGGTGGAGCTACGACACACCCGCGACGATCACCGGAAAGATGAACTACGCCAAGCAGCAGGGTCTGGGCGGCGCGTTCTTCTGGGAATTCAGCGGTGACACGGCCGACGGCGAACTGATGACCGCGATCGACAGCGGCCTGAAGTAACCCCGGCCCTCCCCGGACCGGCCGGAAAGGCGGCGTCGCCCCCGCCTTTCCGGCCTTCGGCTCGGGATGAACAGGGATTACGCCACGTTGACTCTCTGCCCGGGAGGCGCCGCCTCCAGCCACGCCAGGAAGCCCGTCAGGGCGTCCTCGCTCATCGCCAGCTCCAGCCTCGTACCGCGGTGGCGGCAGGCGAGCACGACGGAGTCGGAGAGGAGGGCCAGCTCTTCCTCACCCTGGGGGGTGCGGCGCTGGAGGACCTCGATGGAGAAGCGTTCCAGGACGCGGCGGGGGCGGGGCGCGTACGAGAAGACGCGGAACCACTCGACCCGGTCGCCGTTGTAGCGGGCGACGCCGTAGATCCAGCCTTTGCCGCTGGGCTCGGCCTCTTCCTCGGGCACGTTCCAGCGCAGGCTGCAGTCGAACGTGCCGCCGGAGCGCTGGATGAGCCGTCGTCGTAGTCCGAAGACGAAGAGCCCCAGCAGCACCAGCACGACGACCGCGCCGCTCACAAGCAGAGCGAGGACCATCCGAACCGACCTCCTCGCCTCGATGGGTTACCCCCGGCGCCGGTCGGGCGCCGGGGAGCAAATCGCACCTGCATTGCCTCAGCCGCGGACCGCTCTGGAGAATTCCAGCGCGGCCCGCGGCTGAGGGACTTGCCTGTCGGTGGTGGGCCTCAGTGGACGCCCGCCACCGCACGCAGCCGGACATCGGCGCGGCGCTCGGCGGCCGCGTCGGCCTCCGACTTCGCCCGCTCCAAGGCCCGCTCCGCGCGCTGGACATCGATCTCGTCCGACAGCTCCGCGATCTCCGCGAGCAGAGACAGCTTGTTGTCGGCGAACGAGATGAAGCCGCCGTGCACGGCGGCGACGACGGTGCCGTCCCCGTCCTCGCCGGTCGTACGAATCGTCACCGGGCCGGACTCCAGCACGCCGAGCAGCGGCTGGTGCCCCGGCATGACGCCGATGTCGCCCGACGAGGTGCGCGCGACGACCAGGCTGGCCTCGCCCGACCAGACCTGACGGTCGGCGGCGACCAACTCGACGTGCAGCTCAGCCACGATGGCTCCTCGGGTCTCCACCTGCCGGGTGCGGCAGATGTTGGGTCAAATACTAGTGGTCGTGACGGCCGGGGGCGGCCAGGGCCGCCCCCGGAACGCGGCCGGGCCTCAGGAGACGCCCAGCTCCTTGGCGTTCGCCTTCAGGTCCTCAAGGCCACCGCACATGAAGAACGCCTGCTCGGGGAAGTGGTCGTACTCACCGTCGGCGATCGCGTTGAACGCCGCGATGGACTCGTCCAGCGACACGTCCGAGCCGTCGACACCGGTGAACTGCTTCGCCACGTGGGTGTTCTGCGACAGGAAGCGCTCGATGCGGCGGGCGCGGTGGACGGTGAGCTTGTCCTCCTCGCCCAGCTCGTCGATACCGAGGATCGCGATGATGTCCTGGAGGTCCTTGTACTTCTGCAGGATCGTCTTGACGCGCGAGGCGCAGTCGTAGTGGTCCTGCGAGATGTAGCGCGGGTCCAGGATGCGGGACGTCGAGTCCAGCGGGTCCACCGCCGGGTAGATGCCCTTCTCCGAGATCGGACGCGACAGAACGGTCGTGGCGTCCAGGTGGGCGAAGGTGGTGGCCGGCGCCGGGTCGGTCAGGTCGTCCGCGGGGACGTAGATCGCCTGCATCGAGGTGATCGAGTGACCACGGGTCGAGGTGATGCGCTCCTGGAGGAGGCCCATCTCGTCCGCCAGGTTCGGCTGGTAACCCACCGCGGAGGGCATGCGGCCCAGCAGGGTGGACACCTCGGAACCCGCCTGGGTGTACCGGAAGATGTTGTCGATGAAGAAGAGGACGTCCTGCTTCTGGACGTCACGGAAGTACTCCGCCATCGTCAGACCGGCCAGCGCGACCCGCAGACGGGTGCCCGGGGGCTCGTCCATCTGGCCGAAGACCAGCGCGGTCTTGTCGATGACGCCGGAGTCCGTCATCTCCTCGATCAGGTCGTTGCCCTCACGGGTGCGCTCACCGACACCGGCGAACACCGACACACCGTCGTGGTTGTTGGCCACGCGGTAGATCATTTCCTGGATGAGGACGGTCTTGCCGACGCCCGCGCCGCCGAACAGACCGATCTTGCCGCCCTTGACGTACGGGGTCAGCAGGTCGATGACCTTGACGCCGGTCTCGAACATCTCGGTCTTCGACTCAAGCTGGTCGAAGTTGGGGGCCTTGCGGTGGATCGGCCAGCGCTCGTTGACCTCGACCGTGGACGGGTCCACGTTCAGGATCTCGCCGAGGGTGTTGAACACCTTGCCCTTGGTGACGTCACCGACCGGGACGGTGATGCCCGCGCCGGTGTCGGTCACCGCGGCCTGGCGGATCAGGCCGTCGGTGGGCTGCATGGAGATGGCGCGCACCATGCCGTCACCGAGGTGCTGCGCGACCTCCAGCGTCAGCATCTTGGTCTTGCCGTCCTCGGCCGGGTCGGCCACGTCGACGGTCAGCGCGTTGTAGATGTCCGGCATCGCGTCGACGGGGAACTCCACGTCGACGACCGGGCCGATGACCCGCGCGACGCGGCCCGTCGCCGTGGCCGTCTCAACAGTGGTGGTCATAGTTGTCAGTCACTCCCCGCGGTCGCGTCGGCCAGTGCGCTCGCGCCACCGACGATCTCGCTGATTTCCTGGGTGATTTCGGCCTGGCGGGCCGCGTTGGCAAGCCGCGAGAGCGACTTGATGAGTTCTTCCGCGTTGTCGGTCGCCGACTTCATCGCGCGCCGGGTGGCGGCGTGCTTGGAGGCGGCGGCCTGCAGCAGCGCGTTGTAGATGCGCGACTCGACGTACCGCGGCAGCAGCGCGTCCAGCACGTCCTCGGCCGACGGCTCGAAGTCGAACAGCGGCAGGATCTCGCCCTTGGACGAGGCCTGGGCCTCCTCGGCCGTCTTTTCGAGGCTGAGCGGCAGCAGCCGGTCGTCGACCGGCGTCTGCGTCATCATCGAGACGAACTCGGTGTAGACGATGTGCAGCTCGTCCACGCCGCCCTCGGCGGTGTCCTGCTGGACAGCGGCGATCAGCGGCCCGGCGACGGCCTTGGCGTCCGCGTACGTCGGGCTGTCGGTGAAGCCGGTCCACGACTCCGTGACCTTGCGCTCACGGAACCCGTAGTACGAGACACCCTTACGGCCGACGATGTAGCTGTCGACCTCCTTGCCCTCGGCCTTGAGCCGCTCGGTGAGCTGCTCGGCGGCCTTGATGGCGTTGGAGGAGTAGCCGCCGGCCAGACCGCGGTCGCTCGTGATGAGCAGCACCGCGGCCCGCGTGGGGTTCTCCGCCTCGGTCGTCAGGGCGTGCTTGGTGTTCGAACCGGTGGCAACCGCCGTCACCGCGCGGGTCAGCTCACTCGCGTACGGCGTCGATGCCGCCACCTGGCGCTGCGCCTTGACGATGCGCGAGGCGGCGATCATCTCCATCGCCTTGGTGATCTTCTTGGTCGCGGTGACGGAGCGGATGCGACGCTTGTAGACCCGGAGCTTGGCTCCCATGGATCAGGTCCCTTCCGTCGTCACTTGGTCGTGCTGACCGGTGCGTCCTCACCGAGAAGCTTGCCGTCCGAGGTCTCGAACTGCTGCTTGAAGGCGGTGACGGTGTCGGCGAGCGCCTGGAGGGTGTCGTCGGACATCTTGGCGCCCTCGGCGATGGAGGTGAGCAGCTCCTTCTTCTCGCGGCCCATCCAGTCCAGGAGCTCGCGCTCGAAGCGGCGGATGTCCGCGACCGGGACGTCGTCCATGTGGCCGTTGGTGCCGGCCCAGATGGAGACGACCTGCTCCTCGACCGGGTACGGCGCGTACTGGCCCTGCTTGAGCAGCTCGGTCATGCGCTGACCGCGGGCGAGCTGGGCCTTGGACGCCGCGTCCAGGTCGGAACCGAAGGCGGCGAACGCCTCCAGCTCACGGAACTGGGCGAGGTCCACGCGGAGGCGGCCGGACACCTGGCGCATGGCCTTGTGCTGGGCGGAGCCACCGACGCGGGAGACGGAGATACCGACGTTCAGCGCCGGGCGCTGGCCCGCGTTGAACAGGTCCGACTCCAGGAAGCACTGGCCGTCGGTGATGGAGATGACGTTGGTCGGGATGAACGCCGACACGTCGTTCGCCTTGGTCTCGACGATCGGCAGACCCGTCATCGAGCCGGCACCGAGGTCGTCGGAGAGCTTCGCGCAGCGCTCCAGCAGGCGGGAGTGCAGGTAGAAGACGTCACCCGGGTAGGCCTCACGGCCCGGCGGGCGGCGCAGCAGCAGGGACACGGCGCGGTAGGCGTCGGCCTGCTTCGAGAGGTCGTCGAAGATGATCAGGACGTGCTTGCCCTGGTACATCCAGTGCTGGCCGATGGCCGAGCCGGTGTAGGGCGCCAGGTACTTGAAGCCCGCCGGGTCGGACGCCGGGGCGGCGACGATGGTCGTGTACTCCAGGGCACCGGCCTCCTCCAGCGCGCCGCGCACGGACGCGATGGTGGAACCCTTCTGGCCGATGGCGACGTAGATGCAGCGGACCTGCTTCTTCGGGTCGCCGGAGCGCCAGTTGTCGCGCTGGTTGATGATCGTGTCGACGGCCAGGGCGGACTTGCCGGTCTGACGGTCACCGATGATCAGCTGACGCTGGCCGCGGCCGATCGGCACCATCGAGTCGACGGCCTTGTAGCCGGTCTGCATCGGCTCGTGCACCGACTTGCGGACCATGACGCCCGGAGCCTGCAGCTCCAGGGCGCGGCGGCCCTCGGACTCGATCTCGCCGAGGCCGTCGACCGGGTTGCCCAGCGGGTCGACGACGCGGCCGAGGTAGCCCTCGCCCACGGGGACGGAGAGCACCTCACCGGTGCGGCGCACCGGCTGGCCCTCCTCGATACCGCTGAACTCACCGAGGACGACCGCACCGATCTCGCGCTCTTCCAGGTTCAGCGCGAGACCGAGGGTGCCGTCCTCGAACTTCAGCAGCTCGTTCGCCATCGCCGAGGGAAGGCCCTCGACCTTCGCGATGCCGTCACCGGCCTCGCTGACCGTACCGACCTCCTCGCGCGAGGCCGCGTCCGGCTTGTACGCCTGGACGAAGTTCTCCAGCGCGTCCCGGATCTCCTCCGGCCGGATCGTGAGCTCCGCCATCTGGGTTCCCTGCTCTCCTTGTTGGGCCCGTCGTCGTTTACGGGGGTCATGCACGTCCCCCGCCGCAGGCAGGGGCGGTTGCCCCCGTGATGTCACTGCGTCCACGGCCCAACTCGGGCCGCCGTACTACTTCTTGAGTTGGTGGGTGGGTCAGCCGGCCATCCGCCGGGACGCCTCTTCGAGGCGTGCCGCGATGCTGCCGTTGATGACCTCGTCGCCGATCCGGACCTGGACGCCGCCGAGGACCTCGGGGTCCACGTCGAGGTTCAGGTGGACCTGCCGTCCGTACACCGACGCCAGTGCCGCGCCGAGGCGCTGCCGCTGGGTGTCGCTGAGCGGGACCGCGGAGGTGACCACCGCGACCATCCGGTCCCGGCGCGCCGCGGCCAGCTTGGACAGGGCGTCCAGCCCCGCCTCCAGGCTACGGCCCCGCGGCTGTGCGACAAGCCGGACCACGATCCGCTCGGTGACCGGGTTCACCCGGCCGCCCAGCAGCGAGCGCAGCAGCTCGGCCTTGGCCGGGCCCTGTGCGGTGCGGTCGGTCAGCGCCGCGCGCAGGTCGTGCGACGAGGCGACGATCCGGCCGAACCGGAACAGCTCGTCCTCGACGTCGTCGAGGGCGCCCGCCCGCTGCGCCGCGACGAGGTCGGCGCCGTACGCCAGCTCCTCGGCCGCGTCCGCCAGGTCGCGCGAGCGCGACCAGCGGGAGCGGACCATGCCGGAGAGCAGGTCGACGGTCTCGCCGCCGACCTGGCCACCCAGCAGGCGCCCGGCCAGCTCGGCCTTGGCCTCGCCGGCCTGCGCCGGGTCGGTGAGGACCCGACGCAGCGACACCTCGCGGTCGAGCAGAGCGGTGACGGCAGCCAGCTCCTCGGCGAGCTTCGCCGCGTCGACGACCGTGTTGTCGGTCAGCGCGTCGAGCTGCTCGCGTGCGGAGGCCAGTGCCTCGCGGCTCGCTCCGTTCATCGGCCGGCCTCTGCCTTCGTCGGGTCCGACGCCGCCTTGGCCTCGAGCTCGTCGAGGAAGCGGTCGATGGTCCGGCTCTGGCGGGCGTGGTCCTCCAGGGACTCACCGACCAGCTTGCCCGCCAGCTCCGTGGCCAGCTTGCCCACGTCCTGGCGCAGCGACTGCGCGGCCTGCTTGCGGTCCGCCTCGATCTGGGCGTGGCCGGCCGCGATGATCTCCTCGCGCTGCCGCTGACCCTCGGCACGCATCTCGGCGATCAGGGTCGCCCCCTGCTCCTGCGCCTCCTGGCGCAGCCGGGCGGCCTCGTGGCGCGCGTCGGCGAGCTGGGACCGGTAGTCCTCGAGGACCTGCTGGGCTTCGGCCTGTGCGGCCTCCGCCTTCTCGATACCGCCTTCGATCTTCTCGCGGCGCTCGTCCAGAACCTTGTTGACGTTCGGGAGGAGCTTCTTCGCGAGGAAGCCGAAGACGATGAAGAAAGCGACCAGGCCGATGACCAGCTCTGGAATCGGCGGGACGAGGGGGTTCTCAGGAACCTCCGCCGCCATGTTCACCAGGGCGCTCACATCAATGCCTTCCGTCTAAGTGGCGTCGTCGGTGCGTTCCGTGATCAGGCCGACGGGTACGCGTAACCCATGACGATGCCGATGAGGGCGAGCGCCTCACAGAAGGCGAAGCCCATGATCTGGTTGGTGCGGATCAGGCCGGCGGCCTCGGGCTGACGGGCCAGGGCCTGGGTGCCGTTACCGAAGATGATGCCGACGCCGACGCCGGGGCCGATGGCGGCGAGGCCGTAGCCGATCGAAGCGACGTTGCCAGTGAGGCCGGCGGCGAGTTCGAGAGTCGCGGACATGCCGTGTCTTCCTTCTCTTTCATGGACCGGTGGGGGTTGGCCACCGGACGTCTGGTGGGGACTGCTGGGGTACCTGGGGGCTCAGTGGTGCTCGGCGAGCGCGCCCTGGATGTAGTTGCAGGCCAGGAGTACGAAGATGTACGCCTGGATGGCCTGGATGAAGAGCTCGAAGGCCGTCATCACGATGGTCATGACGAACGAGACGCCCGCGTAGGCGATGCCGATGCCGTTCAGCAGGTACCAGCTGGCGACCGTGAACATCAGGATGAGCATGTGGCCCGCGAACATGTTCGCGAACAGCCGGACCGCGTGCGTGAAGGGCCGGATGATCAGGTGCTGCAGCAGTTCCAGGAACATGATCAGCGGGAGAACCCAGCCGAGCGACTTGTCGTAGCCGGTGAGGTTCTTCAGACCGCCGACGAAGCCCTGCCTCTTGAACGTCAGCACGAGCCAGGTGATGTAGACCACCAGGGCCAGACCCATGGGGAACGCGATGACCGAGGTCACCGGGAACTGGGCGACCGGAATGATCGACCACAGGTTCATGATCCACACGAAGAAGAACAGCGCGACCATGAAGGGGACGAACTTCTCGCCCTCCTTCTTGCCGAGCGCGTCGTAGACGAGCCCGCGGCGCACGAAGTCGTAACCCGCCTCACCGATCATCTGCAGCTTGCCGGGCACCACCTTGGCGCGGCCGAAGGCGGCCCAGAAGAACGCCACGATGATCACCGTGCTGACCAGAGCCAGCAGCATCGGCTTGTTGAACTCGTAGCCACCGATGGTGAAAAGGGGCTCGAAGACGAACGAATGAAGGCCCGGGGCCTCGAAGCCACACCCCGGGATGAAGAGGTGGCACTCCGTGTCGAGGGCGAGCATCGTTTCAGCACTCACCGCGAGCTCCTTCAGCGTGGCGCATGGGTACGGCAACCTCGTTGTGTCGGCGCGGCATTGAGCCACGGTGCGGCACTGGACTGGTCTTACGGATTGGGGGGCGGCTGATCGGCGCGGGGCCGGTCCGGATCACAGGCGTGGGCCGTGCACGCAACCGGTCCCCTGACTCGGGACCTGGAAGCTCGGCCGCCTGCGCCGACTGCGCCGCAGTTGGCACCGGACGATAGCAGGCTCTCGCATGGGCTTTTATTCCGGCCCTACGGGTCACGTCCGCGACCCCGCGGTTTCCGCCTTCTTGGACTCGGCGGATTCGGGATTCACGTAGAGAATCCTTGCCTTCATATAGCTGCGGGCCTGGAAGGCGATCCACACCAGAACCGTCGCGAGCAAGGTGAAGGCGAACGCCCTGACGTTGAAGAGCGTGGTGTCCTTGAACGCGATCATGAAGATCGCGACCGCCAGGATCTGCACGGCGTACAGCAGCAGTCCCATCATCTGGAACAGATCCGGCAGCCGCTTGGCGGTCTGCTGGAGGATCACCAGACCGGACCCCATGAGCAGCAGCACCAGCACCGTGCCGATGGCAGCACCGATCGCGCCCTGCCCGCCCGCGACCACAGCGCTGATCACGACACCGACGGCGCCGGTGGCAAGCGAGGGCACGGAGACATTGGCAAGTAGGCGGGCGTCAGTGGACTGCATGGCGGCGCTCCGTCAGGAAAATGGGGGTGTTGTCGTCAGGGACGAGCGTAGACCCGGCCTGAGGGAGAACCTGAGGCCGAAAGACCGTCGCACTCCGGTCCTTCGGCTCTGTTGCCGGGTTTCGTGAACGGTATCACAAACTATTTGATGAGGTCTTTACCTGCTCGGTGTGCTACCCGTCACACGTGAGCGGTAATCCGCGCGTTGGAGCGAGACACGGTGCCGTTCTGTCTGCTATGGAACCCATTTGGGGTAATTTTCGAACGTCGCTCGTAGGAGCGAAAACGCGTCTCAGCGATGACTTCCGGCCTTGCGGCGGTCCGTGAAGCGCGAACGGTCACCGATCGCGGTGGCCCCGTTGACGCCCGCCGGCACCGGCTGCCGCTCCCGTCCCGGCGCCCCCTCGGCCGACCGGTCCCCGTCCAGGTGCCCGGCCTCGCCGACCGCCGCGCTCTCCTCGGCGGCGGCCGCCACGGCCGCCGCCTGCACGCTGCGCCGGTACCGCGGCGGCACCATCCACTCCATCCAGCGCGGCGCCCGCGGCGTGAACCGCGGCAGCAGCAGGAGCACCAGCCCGATCGCGCTCAGCAGCACGATGCCCATCACGACCCACACGCTCGCGTTGTTGACCGAATACGCCACCGCGCCGAAGGCGATCAGCGCCGACCAGAAGTACATGATCAGGACGGCCCGGCTGTGCGAGTGGCCGATCTCCAGCAGGCGGTGGTGGAGGTGGCCGCGGTCCGCGGCGAACGGGGACTGGCCCTTCCACGTACGGCGCACGATCGCCAGCACCAGGTCGGCGACCGGCACCGCGATGACCGTCAGCGGCAGCAGCAGCGGGATGTAGACCGGCACCATCGCGTGGGTGGCCTCGCGGACACCGCCCGCCTTCAGGTTGAGCAGGTCCGGGTCCACCTGGCCGGTCACCGAGACCGCGCCGGCCGCCATGACCAGGCCGATCAGCATCGACCCGGAGTCGCCCATGAAGATCCGGGCCGGGTGCATGTTGTGCGGCAGGAAGCCCAGGCACATGCCCATCAGGACGACCGAGAACAGCGTCGCGGGCGCGGCGGCCTCGATGCCGTACCCGAACCACATCCGGTACGCGTACATGAAGAAGGCCGCGGCGGCGATGCACACCATGCCGGAGGCCAGGCCGTCCAGGCCGTCCACGAAATTGACGGCGTTGATGGTGATGACGACCAGAGCGACCGTCAGCAGCGTGCCCTGCCAAGGGCTCAGCGAGACCGTGCCGATGCCCGGCACCGGAATCCACAGGATCGTCAGGCCCTGAAGGACCATCACACCGGCGGCGATCATCTGGCCGCCCAGCTTGACGAGCGCGTCCACGCCCCACTTGTCGTCCAGCACGCCCAGCACCCAGATCAGCGCGGCGCCCGACAGCAGCGCGCGCGGCTCGTTGGAGTGCTCGAAGACGGACTTGAGGTTGGTGAGGTGGGCGGCGACCAGCAGACCCGCGCACAGCCCGCCGAACATGGCGATGCCGCCGAGCCGCGGGGTGGGTTCGCGGTGCACGTCACGCGCACGGATCTCCGGCATCGCACCGGCGGCGATGGCGAATTTCCGTACCGGCCCGGTCAGCAGGTAAGTGACCGCGGCCGTGACGCACAGCGTCAGCAGGTATTCACGCACGGGCTGCCCCATTGGTATCGCTGGCCATCACAGCCACACACCATATGCGTGTCCGCCCCCTCTCCGTGCACGTAGGGGAAGACATACCCGTCCCCCGAATGGTTGCAGGAGCTCAGGTCTGATCGGGATAAGGAGGAAAGCGCCGGACCAATGCCGCGGTCCTCGCGCGGGCCGCCGGGTTCTCCCGGACGGCCGCCGCGATCAGCGCGCCGACGCCCGCGGCTTCCTCCTCGCCCATGCCCTGGGTGGTCAGCGCGGCGGCGCCGAGCCGCAGGCCGGGGCGGCGGCCGGACGGGTCGTCGGGGCACGGCAGGGCGCAGGTGTCCAGCACGATGCCCGCCGCCGCGCAACGCCCCCTGGCCGTACGGGCGTCCACGCCCAGCGGCGCCGGGTCCGCGGTGATCAGGTGGGTGTCCGTACCGCCGGTGGTGACCGGCAGCCCCTCCTCGGCCAGCGAGGCGGCCAGCGCCCGCGCGTTGGCCACGACCTGCCGGGTGTAGCCGGCGAAGGCGTCGGTGGCGGCCTCGCCGAAGGCGACGGCCTTGGCGGCGACCGCGTTCATCTGGGCGCCGCCCTGCGTGAAGGGGAACACGGCCCGGTCGATGCGCTCGGCCAGCTCCGCGCCGCACAGGATCATGCCGCCGCGGGGGCCGCGCAGCACCTTGTGGGTGGTCGCGCACACCACGTCCGCGTACGGGACCGGGCTCGGCGCCGAGCCCCCCGCGACCAGCCCGATGGGATGCGCGGCGTCCGCGATCAGGTACGCGCCCACCTCGTCGGCGATGTCCCGGAAGGCGGCGTAGTCCAGGTGGCGCGGATAGCAGATCGAGCCGCAGACGATGGCCTTCGGGCGGTGGCTGCGGGCCAGCGCCCGTACTTCGTCGTAGTCCACCAGCCCGGTGTGCGGATCGACACCGTAGCCCGCGAAGTCGAACCAGCGGCCGGAGAAGTTGGCCGGCGAGCCGTGGGTGAGGTGACCGCCGTGCGGCAGCGCCATGGCCAGGACGGCGTCACCGGGGCGCAGCAGGGCGGCGTAGGCGGCCAGCACGGCGGACGAGCCGGAGTGGGACTGCACATTGGCGTGCTCGGCGCCGAAGAGGGCCTTGGCGCGCTCCACGGCGAGCCGCTCGGCGAGGTCCACGACCTCGCAGCCGCCGTGGTGCCGGGCGCCCGGGTACCCCTCGGCGTACTTGTTCGCGAGCGGGGAACCGAGGGCGGCCAGCACGGCCCGGGAGGCGAAGTTCTCGGCGGCGACGAGCTGCAGCCCGTCGTCCTGCCGGGCCACCTCGGCCAGCAGCACCCCCGCGATCTCGGGGTCCTGGTCCAGCAGCCCGGCGAAGTCGGGGGTCCAGGGCGGCGGCGAGTCGCCGCCCTCCCCCGCCCCGGGCCCGGCGGCCGTCCGCCGGGCAGCCGTGGTCTCGCTCCGGGATGACGCGGTGGTGGCGGGCATGGCGTGCTCCGGGCCTCGTACGGGAACGTGCTCCCAATGTAGGCGCGGGGCGGCGGATGAGCGCGGTGGAGGGGGCGGGGGGGGGG